>NZ_JBFAPA010000029.1:0-129204 GCF_040675465.1 Actinocrispum sp. NPDC049592
CAACTGCCGGCCCCCCCGGGGGGCCCACCGCCCGTTCTGGGGGTGGGGCCCCCCGGGGGCCCCCCCACTCCGCTCAGTCGGCCCAGGCGTGGACGGGTTCGTTGGAGTGCATGTAGTCCACGTAACGCTTGAGCATGGCCCGCAGGGCGTCGTGGCGGTCCAGACCTTCGTCGGCTTCGAGGCGCGCGACCTGGCCGACCTGCCAGGTCGCGCCGTTGCGGCCGGTCAGGCACCGCTGCTCGATCACGCCCAGTAGCCGGTCCCGTTCCTCCGCGGTGACGCCCCACTTGTCCAGACCTTCGTGGGCCATCGGCAGCAGGCGCCGCAGGACCAGCTCGGCGGCGGGCACGAAACCCAGTCCTGGCCAGTAGATCTGCGCCTCCAGCCCGTTCTTGGCGCCGGTGTGGAAGTTCTCCTCGGCCGCGCTGAACGACATCTGTGACCAAATCGGACGATCGGCCTCGGCCAGCATCCGCACCACGCCGAAGTAGAACGCCGCGTTCGCCAGGGTGTCGATGACCGTCGGCCCGGCGGGCAGGACCCGGTTCTCGACGCGCAGGTGCGGGCGGCCGCCCACGACGTCGTAGACCGGCCGGTTCCACCGGTAGATCGTGCCGTTGTGCAGCCGCAGCTCGCCCAGGGCCGGCGTCTCGCCGCGGTCGAGCACCTCGAACGGGTCCTCGTCTTCCATGATCGGCAGCAGCGCCGGGTACAGCCGGACATTCTCCTCGAACAGGTCGAACACGGTGGTGATCCACTGCTCGCCGAACCACACCCGCGGCCGCACGCCCTGTGCCTTGAGCTCCTCCGACCGGGTGTCGGTGGCCTGCTCGAACAGGGGTACCCGGGTCTCCTGCCAGAGGTGCTTGCCGAACAGGAACGGCGAGTTCGCGGCCAGCGCGAGCTGCACCCCGGCGATGGCCTGGGCGGCGTTCCAGTAGGCCGCGAACTGGGTGGGCGAGACCTGAAGGTGCAGCTGGGCGCTCGTGCAAGCGCTCTCAGGGGCGATCGAGTCGCAGGTCGTGTGCAGCCGCTCCACGCCGTCGATGGCGATGTGCAGGTCCTCCCCGCGGGCGGCGAAGATCTGGTCGTTGAGCAGGGCATACCTGGGGTTGGCCGACAGCGTGTCGTGGGTCAGGTCGGAGGCCCGCAGGGTGGGCAGGATGCCGATCATGACCATGTGCGTGTCCCGCTCGCGCACCTTGGTCTCGGCCGCGTTCAGGCTGGCCCGGACCTGCTCCTCGAACTGGGTGATCCCGCCGTCGGCCAGCCGCCGGGGCGCGACGTTGATCTCGATGTTGAACTGGCCCAGCTCGGTGACGAAGTCCGGGTCCGCGATCGCGTTGAGGATCTCGACGTTGCGGAACGCCGGCTCCGAACGGTTGTTCACCAGGTTGAGCTCGATCTCCAGGCCGGTCATCGGCCGTTCGAAGTCGAACCTGGACTCCTGCAGCATCCTGGCGAAGGCGTCCAGGCACCGCCGCACCTTGTGGCGGTATCTCGTCCGGTCCTCCCGGCTGAACGTCCGCCGGTCGACATCCTGGCCCATATGCGCACCGCCTTTCGACTGTGCTCATCCTCCAACAATCGGGCGCCTCGTGGGAACTGTGAGCCTCGCCGGACTGTTGCCATCCGCTTTCGGCGGCTCGGTTTGCGCGCGCGAATCCGGGGTAGTCCAATCTGTGGGAAGAACCGACCAACCGCAAGGAAGGGCAGGGGTTTCCTGTGCGAGTACGAAAGCTGCTCGTCTCGGCGACTGTCCCTCTTGGACTGTTCGCCGGCACGGCATTGCTGTTGCCCCAGGCCGCTGAGGCCGCGGGCGCACCCTGCGGGGCGGCCGCCCGGGCCTGTCTGAGCCTGTCGACCAACCAGGCCTGGCTGATGGACAACGGGAACGTCACCTACGGCCCGGTGCCGGTGACCACCGGCAAACGCGGGTACGAGACCCCGCCGGGCACGTTCAAGGTGACCTGGAAGGACCGCAACCACCGCAGCAAGGAGTTCCACAACGCGCGGATGCCGTACTCGGTGTTCTTCAACGGCGGCATCGCGTTCCACCAGGGCAGCCTGAAAGCGAAGTCACACGGGTGCGTGCACCTGTCCCAGGCTGCCGCTCAGCAGTTCTTCGGAACGCTACGGGTGGGTGACGTGGTTCAGGTGGTGCGCTGACCGTTCCCGGCCGGCAGATGGGTGACGATCAGGGCGGCGGCCGCGAGCACGACGTTGCGGAACGCCGCCTCGATCCCGTTCCAGTTCTTGGACTGCCACATCTGGAACCACTCACCGCCGATCACGATGAATCCCAGGCCGAACAGGACGATCATCATCAGCAGGCCGATGGTGGTCACCCGCTTGGCCCAGCCGCCCGGGTCGCGGATCCATGCGATCGTGGCGGCGATCAGCGCCACCGCCGTGAGGGCCTCCCAGATGATGATCAGGATGTAAGCCGTGATCGCGAGGCCCTCACTGGTGATGGCGCGCCAGATGGTGCCGGGTGTCTTGAACGTGGTGTCCATGGCCAGGACGTGCACCACGAAGTCCTTGTTCGTGGTGAAGTCCGTGATGTTGCCGAACACCACGAGCAACATGTATAAACCCGTGATCGCTGCCAGCACGGCGGTGGCCGCGCGGTGTGTCCCCAGGCGGGCGAGCATACTCATGATCGGGACCCTACTGGTCCCGGCAAGCGTGCTACGCCACCGTCAGGGTGGTCGCCTTCAGGCTCTCGTGGGTCGGCGCGTCCGGCACGGTGTCCGGCCGGACCTTGGCGAACTCCTTGCGCAACACCGGGATGACGTACTCGCCGAGCAGGTCGATCTGCTCCAGCACGGTCTTCTGCGGCAGTCCCGCGTGGTCCACGAGGAACAGCTGGCGCTGGTAGTCGCCGAAGTACTCGCGGAACTTCAGGGTCCGCTCGATCACCTGATCGGGGGAACCGACGGTGAGCGGCGTCTGCTCGGTGAAGTCCTCAAGGGACGGCCCGTGCCCGTACACCGGCGCGTTGTCGAAGTACGGCCGGAACTCGCGCACGGCGTCCTGCGAGTTGTGGCGCATGAACACCTGGCCGCCCAGACCGACGATGGCCTGCTCGGCGGTGCCGTGGCCGTAGTGCTCGAAGCGTTCGCGGTACAGGTTGATGAGGACCTGGGTGTGCTCCTTGGGCCAGAAGATGTTGTTGGCGAAGAAGCCGTCACCGTAGTAGGCGGCCTGCTCGGCGATCTCCGGGCTGCGGATCGACCCGTGCCACACGAACGGGGGAACTCCGTCCAGCGGGCGCGGCGTCGAGGTGAACCCGTGCAGCGGCGTGCGGAACCGGCCCTCCCAGTCGACGACATCCTCCCGCCACAGCTGGTGCAGCAGCGCGTAGTTCTCCACGGCCAGGCCGATCCCCTGCCGGATGTCCTTGCCGAACCACGGGTACACCGGACCGGTGTTGCCGCGGCCCAGGATCAGGTCGACACGGCCGTCGGCCAGGTGCTGCAGCGTCGCGAAGTCCTCGGCGATCTTGACCGGGTCGTTCGTGGTGATCAGGGTGGTCGCGGTGGACAGGATCAGCCGATCCGTCTTCGCCGCGATGTAACCGAGCGTGGTCGTCGGGCTGGACGGCACGAACGGCGGGTTGTGGTGCTCACCCGTGGCGAACACGTCCATCCCGGCCTGCTCGGTGTGGATCGCGATCTCGACCATGTTCTTGATGCGCTCGTGCTCGGTGGGCGTCCGGCCGTTGGTCGGATCCTGCGTAACGTCGCCCACGCTGAAGATCCCGAACTGCACGGACCTCACCTCTCTCGGGGTAGTTGAACGTTCATCTATCCTGTGGAACGGGGATGGGGGGTTGGCTATTCCCCCGTGGTTCCCTCTTCGGCGGCGACCAGGGAGTCGATGGCGTCGAAGAACGCCTTGATGCCCGGGAGGTTGGCGCCCTTGGCGCGGGATGCGGCGAAGTCCTCGGGGGTGCGCCACTCGACTATGTCCAGCCACTCGTTGTCGGGGAGGCGGACCAGGCGGGCGTTCAGGAAGCCTTCGCGGTCGGCTTCGAAGTCTTTCAGCATCGCTGGGCGGGCTTTGAGGAGTTGTTCGGTGTTGTCTGGCAGGACCTTGAACCTCGTCAGCTCCACTGTGGTCATGGCCGCCTCCTGCAGTCACCTGGGTTGATAGTCATGTTTGGTGACTATAACGGTGGGGGAGGTGGAATATTCCTCGGGTGCTTGAGAGACCGCTCGCGCGGGTCGCGAAAGAAAGAGATGTCCTCGCCGGACGGGCAGGCCGCCAAGAGGGGCAGGGGATCCTTCGGGTTGGGCTGGGCGCGGCACGCGCGGGGGGAGTCGATGGGCGAGCACGTGCAGGGATCCGGTGCGCGAGTACGAGTGGTCGGAATCTGATGTCCGAGCAAGCGCTGGACCTGAATCCCGACACCAAACCCCCACCCATGTCCCACTTTCCACTTGCTCGCATTCCACCTCGCGCCGCCCACCGCGGAGACCTCCATTCCGCCCCCTAACCCCCACTTTCAGCCCACCAAGCATCGCTCCCAGATTCCGCTTGCCCCCACCCGCGTCACCCATCAGTGCGCACCTTCCACTAACGGGTGCCCCTCTCCGCAACCACCTCGCAGTCCCTCAGGGCCATCTGCCTTCCAACCGTGCCCCCGCGTCCTGGCTGCCCCGCCCCATCCTGCACTTCGGCCTGGTGACCTGCTCCAACTCCGCGCGCTCACCCGATCCACGCGGCCCTCTGTACACCCACCCACACCGTCTTCACGCTGCTTGTTTATTCGCGGCCATCTAGCCCTGCGCGCCTCGCCTGGCGCTTCCTTCCCCACCGTCGCCGCCAAGCCCTGGCGCGTACCACGGCTGTCCATTCCCCATTCGTGTCGGAGCGGCGTTTTGGGCGTTGTGGGGCGGGCATGAGGTCACCCGATCGAGTGCCGCTTCGCGCCGAAGGACTCTCGGCGGATGGCCTGCGCTCCCGTCTCTTCCGCAGGCGCCCGGAATTCTCACCCGATTGTGCGGCGGGATGTCTCGGTCACATGGGTCGTGAAGGCGCGGATCAGGGGGTGGGGGGTGGGGGAGAGTTCGGGTTGGAAGAGGGTTGTGAGGTAGAAGGGGTGGGTGGGAAGTTCGGCTATGCGGGGGTGGGATGGGGTGTGGGGGTCGTGGCCGGTGAAGTGGAGGCCATGGGACTGCAGCGTTGAGATGTAGGTGGGGTTTGTGGCGTAGGCGCAGTGGTAGCGCTCGGTTGTGCGTTCGGCGCCGAGGATGTGGGCGGCGCGGGAGCCGGGTTGGAGGGTGACGGGGCCTTCGTGGCCGATCAGGCTGCACTCGAGCGGGACCATGAGCTGGTGTGGGGCGGTGGGGGTGGTCTCGGCGTGGTGGACGTCCAGGCCGCAGACGTTCCTGGCGAACTCCAGGAGAGCGTGCTGGAAGCCGCCGCAGGTGCCGAGGAACGGGATGCCGTTCTCGCGGGCGGTGCGGACTGCGGCGAGAGCGCCCGCCTCGCTGACGTAAGGGCTGCCGGGCACCAGCCAGATGCCGTCGAACCCGGCCACGTCGTGGCCGTCCGGGGTGGGAACCCAGTAGACGTCCATGCCCTCGAGCAGGGCGGGGATGCGGGTGTGCGCGCGGACGCTTGCGGAACGGTCTCCGACCAGGGCGATTCTGGGCATGGACGCATCCTGCCTCGCTCACCGAGTTCAGCGCCAACGATGATCCATGGTCTCGGTATTAGGGATACTGATGGATGTGGATGTACATCAGTTGCGGACGTTCGTGGCGATCGCCGAGTGCGGGTCGTTCTCGGGCGCGGCGCGGGAGCTCGGGTACACGCAGTCGGCCGTGTCCCAGCACATCGCGGCCCTGGAAGCGTCGCTGGGTGCGACGCTGCTGGAGAGGCGCCCGGTGGCCCTGACGGTGGTGGGCGCGCGGTTGCTGGAACATGCGCGGCCGTTGTTGCTGAGGTTCGACGCGGCGAAGGTGGACATCGCCCGCCTCAACAGTGCGCCGCCGGTGACCGTCTCCATTGGACTGTCCCCGCTGGCGATGACCCGCCGAACAGCCGAAGCGCTCCAGCAAGCCACGGTGCACGTCCTCACCCGCGAGGATGTGGTCGCGAAAGTGGCGGCGGGCAAGGTGGACCTGGGCCTGATCGACGGCCTGACCGCTCCCTCGGACCCGCTCAACCTCCCGGACGTGGGCCCCTTCACAGCCGCGCGGGTGTCGGAACAGCCAGTGACCGTGGCCCTGCCGAAGAGTCACCCGCTGGCAACGCGCAAAGGCTTGCGGCTCAGCGACCTGGCGGACGCCCACTGGATCGACGCGCCTGGCACGGCGATCCCGCTGACCCAGCTGAGAGCCGCCACAGGCACGGACGCCTTCCACCCCGCCCTGCGCTACGAAGGCACGGACATCCACACCCTCACCACCCTCATCGCCGCGGGCAAGGGCCTGGCCATCCTCCCGCCGATCGGCCCGGAGCTGGCCTTCGTCCCCGTCACGGCGCCGCGAGTGGTGCACCGGGTCGAGGTCCTCTACAGCTCCACAGTGGATGGTCCGGCCGCCGCGCTGGCCCGGGCTCTGGCAGGGTAGGGCGTATGGGTGCGGTCGTGTTCGGGCTGGGTGGGACCATCGCGATGGCCGGGGACACGGTCGCCTTCCCGGCGGACCAGCTCGTCGGCGAACTGCCCGGGTCGAGCGGGTAGTCGACTTCCGGCGGGTCCTAGAAGATTGCCGAGCTCGCCAAGTACAGATTCAGGACGGTGACGATCAAAGCGCACGTTCCCGCCACGATGGTGGTCGTCCTGCGGTTGACGTGATCGCCCATGATGTCCCGGCGGGAGGTCAGCCACACCAACGGGATCAGCGCGAACGGGATGCCGAAGCTGAGCACCACCTGGGAGATCACCAGGCTGTCGGTGACCGGCAGGCCCAAGGTCAGCACGATCAGGGCGGGCAGCATGGTGATCGCGCGGCGCGCCATCAGCGGGATGCTCCGCCGGATGAACCCGTTCATCACGACCTGACCCGCGTAGGTCCCGACGCTCGACGACGACAGTCCGGACGAGAGCAGGGCGACCGCGAACGCCAGAGCCGCGCCACCGCCCAGGAGCCGGCCGAGTTCGGCGTGTGCGAACAGAATGGGGTCGGCGCCGCCGAGGCCGCGCAGGGTGGCGGCGGCGAGGATGAGCATGCCGACGTTGATCAGGCCCGCGGTGCCGAGAGCGATGAACACGTCGAGGCGCGTGGCCTTGGTGTGCTGCGGGCGGATCTTGGTAAGCGCCGAGTGCAGGTAGATCACGTGCGGCATCACGGTCGCGCCGATGATCCCGACGGCGAGCACCAGGGCGCTCTCCGAACCGCCCTCTAACACTGTTGGAATAGGAGTGTTGCTATTGGACACCAGTACCAGGTCGTAGGCGAACCCCAGCAACACAATGCCGAACAGACCCGTGATGGCCAGCTCGAACGGCCGGTACCCGCGACGGCTCAGCTCCAGCAGCGCGAACGCGACCACAGCGGTGATCAGGCCCGCGGCGGGCAACGGAACGTCGAACAGCAGGTACAGACCAAGCGCGGCGCCGACGAACTCGGCCAGATCCGTCGCCATGGCAACGAGTTCCGCCTGAACCCACAGTCCAAAAGAGACCTTGCGGGGCAGGTGCTCGCGGCACAGCTCGGAGAGGTCCTGGCCGGTCGCGATGCCCAGTTTCGCCGACAGGTACTGCACGAGCATCGCGACCAGGTTGGCCGCCAGGACGACCCAGACGAGGGTGTAGCCGAACCGCGCACCCGCGGTGATGTTGGTCGCGAAGTTGCCGGGGTCGATGTAGGCCACGGCCGCCACGAAGGCCGGCCCGAGCAGGGCCACTGTCCGTACCCGAGGCTGACTGACTGCAACGGCCATCGCCGCGTCCACCTTTCCAACGGCGCGTGTCCCCCTTTCCTCCCCGGTGTGTCCCCCTTTCCTCCACCCCGTGTCGCCCTCGGGCGACCCGGCTGCGGAGAACTCATAGTGGAGGAACGGGGGACACGGGGTGGAGGAAAGGGGGACACGCGGGGGATTAGCCGACTGACGGGCCGAGGCCCAGGGACTGCGGTGTGCTCGCGTCGGGCGATGGCTGGTGCAGGCCTTCGTCCAGCGGGCCGAACTCGGTCATCAGGGCCGGGCTGCCGCCCCAGGGGGTCTGCTCTTCGGCGATCAGGGAGTTGGTCGTCAGCAGCAGACCCGCGACCGACGCTCCATTCTGGAGGGCGGACCGGCAGACCCGCAGCGGGTCCACGATGCCCATCTCGACCATGTTGCCGTACCGGGAATGCAGCGCGTCGAACCCTTCGTCCGCGCCCAGCTGCCGGGTCTGGGCCAGCACGTCGGCCGCCTGGTGACCGGCGTTGGCCGCGATCAGGAACGCGGGCTCGGGCAGCGCCCGGCGGACGATGTCGGCGCCGACCGCGTAGTCGCCCTCCAGCTCCAACGAGTCCAAAGCGGACACTGAGTGCAGCAGCGCCGCACCGCCACCGGCGACGATGCCCTCGGCCATGGCCGCCCGGGTGGCGGACAACGCGTCCTCGACCCGGTGCTGCAACTCTTTCAGCTCAGCCGGGGTGGCCGCGCCGACCTTGATCACCGCGACCTTCCCGGTCAGCGCGCCGATCCGCTCGGTGAGCACGTCCTCGTCCACCCCGAACTGGGCGCGTTCCAGCTCGGCCCGCAGCTGGGTGACCCGGAACGACACGTCCTCGGCGCTGCCGTAGCCGCCGATGATCGTGGTGGCGTTCTCGGTGACCCGGACCTGCTTGGCGCGGCCCATCTGCTCCAACGTCATGGTCTGCAGGGTGAACCCGGACTGTCGCGAAAGGACTTCGCCGCCGACGATCGCCGCGAGGTCCTCCAGTTTGTGCAGCCGCCGGTCGCCGAACCCGGGCGCGCGCACGGCCACGGCTTGGAAGTTGCCGTTGACGTGGTTGTGCACCAGCATCGAAAGCGCTGTGCCCTCGACGTTCTCGGCGATCAGCACCAGTGGCCGCGGCGCCCGCATGATCCGGTCGAGGACCGGCATCAGCTCCTGGACCTTGGTGATCTTCTCGCTGCACATCAGGATGTACGGGTCGTCGATCACGGCCTCGAGCCGGCCGGGGTCGGTGACCAGGTACGGCGAGATGTAGCCGTTGTCGAACTCGAAGCCCTCGACGAAGTCCACCGACATCCCGATCCGCGGCGACTCCTCAACGGTGACAACGCCACCATCGCCGACGGTGTGCAGGGCGGCGGCGATGACCTCGCCGACCAAGTCGTCGTCGTTCGCCGAGATCGCGGCCACCCTGGCGAAGTCCTCTTCGGACGAGACCGGATGGGCCATGCCTTCCAGGTGCTGCACCAGAGTGCCCACCGCGATGTCGATGCCGCGCTTGACGAGCACCGGGTTGGCGCCGCCCGCGATGGCGTTCATGCCTTCGCGCACAATGGCCTGCGCGATCACGGTGGCGGTGGTGGTGCCGTCGCCGACGACGTCGTTGGTCTTGATCGCCGCTTCCTTGACCAGCTGGGCACCCATGTTCTCGAACTGGTTCTTCAGGTGGATCTCACGGGCGATCGTCACGCCGTCGTTGGTGACCACCGGCGAACCGGTGATCTTCTCGATGATCACGTTGCGGCCCTTGGGGCCCAGCGTCGACTTGACCGCGTCGGCGAGCTTGTCCACGCCCGCGAGCAGCAGGTTGCGGGCTTCCGAGCCGAAGCGCAGTTCCTTCGCCATGCCGTTGTCTCCTTCAGGGCGTGAGGATCGCCCGGCCGCGGACCCGGCCGGCGTCGAGGTCGGCCAACGCTTCCAGCGCGCCGTCCAGCGGGTATTGCTTGGTGTGCAAGGTGACCTTGCCGGCCTGAGCCAGCACCATCAGCTCGGCCAGGTCGTTGTACGTGCCGACCAGGTTGCCGATCACGTTGCGCTCGGTGGAGATGATGTCGATGGTGGGAATGTCGATGTTGCTGCCGTAGCCGATCACGAAGTGCGACCCGTTGCGGCGGGTCATCGCGAACGCGTCCTGCTGGGCGCCCTGCTCGGCGACGAAGTCCAGGACCACCTCGGCGCCGTGGCCGCCGGTGAGGTCCAGGACCGCCTCGACGTGTTTCCCGTCCGCCACAACGGTCTGGTCGGCGCCGAGCTGGGACGCCAGCTTCAACGCGTCCTCGTTGCGGTCGACCACGATGATCGTGGTCGCGGTCAGGGCGGCAAGTGCTTGGATACCAATGTGTCCAAGGCCACCGGCACCGTTGACGACGCACACGGTGCCCGGGTACAGCAACGGCACTGCCTTGCGAACAGCGTGGTACGCGGTGATCCCGGCGTCGGCCAGGGCCGCGACGTCTTCAGGTCGGGTCTCGGGGTTCAACTTGATGCATGCACGTGCGGACGTCAGCAGGTACTCGGCCATGCCGCCGTCGGTGTTGATCCCCGGGAAGGTGCTGTTCTCACAATGCATGTCGTTGCCGGCCCGGCAGGCGTGGCACAGACCGCAGGTGGGGGTGGGGTGCAGGATGACCGTGTCGCCAACGGCCACATTGGACACAGCGGAGCCCACTTCGTGCACCCAGCCCGCGTTCTCGTGGCCGATGGTGTAAGGAAGGGCGACCCCGGACTTCTCGGCCCACTGTTCTTCGATGATGTGCAGGTCGGTGCGGCACACGCCGGCACCACCTATCTTGACCACCACGTCGAAGGGGTTCTTGGCCGTTGGCTCCGGTACGTCCTCGATGACGGGCTGCTGGTGGTATGCGTGCAGCCGGACGGCCTTCATGGCGTGTCCTCCTTTGTGGACTCGTGGTAGCGAGCGGCCAGCATTCCCCGGCACACTCCCGAGTTGGCTTCCTGGCTGACCCTGGTGACCCGGGCGAGCCCCAGGTGCCTGGTCAGGTTGGCGGCCCTGATCGGCTCGTCGGTCGCCGGGTCGACCAGCAGCGGCGCACTGTCCGAATGGGACAGTCCAAGCTCCCGCCGCCGGTCCTTGAGGCGGTCGAGCTCTTTGCCCGGCGGCACGTCGCCGAGCGTCATCCCGGCCAGGGTGACCGGATCGGTGCGCAGCGACCGGCAGACCCGGTCGGTGCCCGCCAGGACCGCCCGGCGGAGGAACTCCGCCCGCAGCGAGTCCAGCTCGTTGACGGCCTCCCCCTCGAAGGAGGCGACGAACCCGGCGCGCCTGGCCACGCCCTTGTTGATGGCACCGGCCGCGAAGTGGTCCCGCAGCCGGACGTCCACCCCGGTGATCCCGGGCACCGCGCTGACCGCGTCGTAGGCGTCCGCGACCATCAGGAACGCGAAGTTCGGCGCACAGAAGTACGTCGGCAGCCGCAGACGGATCCTCGCGCGCCCGTCCTCCACAGTGCACTCCGAGACGAACCCGAGGTCTGTCAGGGGCTCGTCGAGCTCGGGGTCGAGGACGGTGCCGAGCGCGGACCAGACCGCCTTCGCCAGAAAAGATGGCACAGCAGCGGTCTGGTCCTTGAGCGCGCCCCGCTCTTTCATGACGGAACGCCGACCGGTTCGGTCGTCGGTACCGCCTGGGGCTGCAGCTCGGCCGGAATGTCCAATCCGTACAGCCGGGCCGCGTTGAGACCGAGGATCTTGCGCTTCTGATCCACAGTCAGCTTCGCATAGTCCGAGAACTCCTCGCCGTCGGGCATCTGCCAGTCGACGAAGCCCTCGACCTGCCACTTGGGTTCCCAGATGGCGTAGTCAGCGCCGAAGATCAGCCGGTCCTCGCCGAGCCAGAACATCAGCTCGCCCATGACCTTGGCGAAGAACCGCGGCCGGGCGTGCATCAGGCCGCCGACCACCACGGCCAGTCCCGCGTACACGTTGGGCTCCTGCGTCGCCATGAAGCAGAAGTCCTCGATGCGGGGCAGGCCCACGTGCTCGACGATGAAGTTCAGCTCGGGGAAGTCGGTCGCCGCGTGGTCCACATCGGACACATCGAAGGCGTCCTTGTCCAGGGGCCAGATCGTCGGGCCCTTGTGCACGTGGATGTTCTTGACACCCAGCTCCTGGCACCTCTCCAGATACCGGTAGGTCTCCGCGTCCTTCAGCGTCCAGCCGCGGGACTCGCCGCGCCACTCCGCGGTGTAGAGCTTGACGCCCTTGCAACCGTAGCGCCGCACGCGTTCCTCGAAGGCGCGCATGCCCTCGTCACCCTCGCGCGGGTCGAAGGTCGTGTTCACCACGAACTTGCCCGGGTGCCGCTCGGCCAGCGCGCCGTCGGCCTCGGTCGTGTTGAACCCGTTCTTGTACCACTGCTTCAGGTTGGTGGGCTGGAAGATGGCGATGTCGACGTGACCGGCGTCGAACAGGTCCTTCATCATCCTTTCCTCGGAGTACTTCATGAACTCCTCGATCGACCAGTGGGTCTCGGCCGGCCCGAGCCCCTGGTAGGCGTGGAAGCACTCGATCCAGCCCTTGGCGTACTGTTCCTGGCCCGCCACCCAGTTGTCCGGGCTCGCGTCCCAGAAGTGGGTGTGGGCGTCGACCACGAAGTACTTCTCGCCATCCTTCTCGTACACGGTGTGCTACTCCTTGCCCAGTCGTGGTGGTAAGGACCTCGTGAGTGGTTTTGCCCATGAGAACGAGCAAAACCACTCACGAGGGGTGAGCTGGGGCTTCAGCTTCGGGCAACGAGGTCGAAGTCCAGGAACTCGGCGGCGTCCTCCGGGTTGGCGAACATGATCGTGCGGTCGTCCTCGTGGATCATCCGCCCGTAGTGGGTGGACATGCTCTCCTCGAACTCGGCCGCGTTGAACCAGCCCTCCTCCTCGCCGGCCGCCTCGTCGATCTCCGCGTAGACGACGTCCATCCGGCCCTTGGCGTCGACCCTGATCATCGACGGCAGCGGGGTGATCGTGACGTTGTCCTTGTGCCGCATGACCTCCGCCACGATCGCGCCGACCTGGTTGTTCATCAACGTGAAGCCGCACATGTTGGACGCGGTGTTGTTGCGCTGAAACCTGCTTTCAACGGCAGTCACTGGCTCAACTCCTTCGGTGCTTGCAGGTCCAGGTCGGTGAGGATGGCAGAGAACCGGCTCTTGGCGCGGTCAAGGCCGTCCTCGAAGCGCGGCGGCTTGGCGTCCGGCTGCGACCACAGCGGCTGCAGTGTGCGGGCGGCCTTGACGCACCGCGGCACCCACGTGGACAGCCACTGCTGCAGGATCTTGCGGTTCTCCGCGCCGAACTCCTTGTCGTTGATCAGGAGCTGGAACATCGGCTTGGTGTAGCGCAGGTCCCGCTCGGCGAAGTCGTACTCCTCCGCGCCGATCAGCGTCGGCGTGACGAAGTCGCCATTGGACGGTGCAGCCTGCTGGACCAGGTTGCTGCGGAACAGTTCCCCGACCAGTGGCTCGAACACGATGTTGGCCGCGAAGATCGCCTCACACCAGTCCCAGATGCCGGTCAGCTCCTCGGCGGTCTCCCGCACACCCTGCCAGACCGGGTCGGAGTTCCAGGTCTCCAGGTGCGCGCTGCCGTCGAAGCCTTGCAGCTCCTCGGAAAGCGTGAGGTTGTAGAGCGCAAGGTCCTGCGCTGCCCGGATCCGGTGCATGCTGTTCACCGAGATCGCGTTGTTGTGCATGTTCGTCGGCGCCCTGCGGTTGGCGTTGGCGAACAGGTACAGGCCCAGCCCGTGGTCCACGTGCATCCATGCGCCCACGTGCTGCGCCACGAACGTCACCCAGTTGCGGTTCCACTGGTCGAAGGCCTTGGACTGCTTGGCGGCCTCGATGTTCTGCGTGAGCTGACGGACCACGTTGGAGTTGTAGCGGTAGAGCGTCAGCTCCCACTCCTCGTTGGGGTCACGGAACTCGTGCCACCCCAGCGCGGGCCAGTCGTAGCCCTTGCCGCCGGATCCGGGGCCGCGCTCGGGCACCGGCCGGTCGGAGCCCCACGCCTTGAGCACCGTCCACTCGAGCGGGTAGCCGCCCTTGCCGTCCGAGAAGCCGTACAGCCAGCCCTGCGAGAGGTAGTGCCGCGGGTCCGGCTGGACCTCGACGGTCACGTCCTCGTAGTGCGACTGCTTGCGCTTGGCCGGTGTGAAGTAGTTGAAGCGCCTGTGCTCGGAGTCGGGGAAAACCTTCGCGCCCGCCTCGGCGTCGGTGAAGACCGGCTTGGGGACGCTGCGTTCCTGGGTAGATGTCATCGGTCCTCCGCTTCACCGGTTGTGGTGAACTTGTCGTAGAAGATTCGCTTGTCCGCGACGCCCAGTGCGGGCAGCAGCTCGATCGCCGCCTCGACCATCGGCGGCGGGCCGCACACGTACGCGTCCGCACCGTCCAGTTCGGACTCCAGGCGTCGCACCACATCGGTGATCAGCCCGGTCTCACCCTCCCAGCCGTCCCCTTCCTCCGGTTCGGAAAGGGCCGGTACATAGGAGAAGTTGGGCAGCTTCTCGGCCAAGGCGGTCAGTTCGGTGTCGAAGCACAGGTCCCGGCGCCGCCGCGCCCCGTAGTAGAACGTGGCCCGGCGGTCGATGCCCCGTTCGGCCATGGACCGCAGCAGCGCCAGGATCGGTGCCATGCCCGCGCCCCCGCCGACGAAGACCAGATCGGCGCCGGGGTTGTCGCGCAAGGTGAACACCCCGAACGGCCCGGTGATCTCCAGCTGGTCACCGACCGCGACTCCGGTGTCCAGGAAGGTCGAGAACAGGCCGTCGGGGTAGATCTTGATGACGAACTCGAGCAGCCCGTTCTCCCCGCTGGTCGTGTTGGCCATGGAGAACGACCGTGTCTCGTCCGTCCCGGGCACCGAGAAGTCCACGTACTGGCCGGGGAAGAACTTCAGCGACGTGGGTTCAAGGAGCCGCACGACCAGGTGGCGCATGTCGTGCGTGACGTTGTCCTTGGACACCACCTCCACCCGGGCCTGCTGGATGGGCAGACCCGAGCGGATCATCTCCTCGTCGTAGTTGAGCAGCTCGATCGTCAGGTCCTCGTACGCGTGCGCCCGGCACAGCAGGGTGAAACCCTCCTCCTTCTCGTAGTCGGGCAACGCGAACGTGGAGTACCGGTCGTGCTCGACGTCGTCGCCTTCGAGGATGAACGACTTGCAGGCGGCGCACTGCCCCTCCTTGCAGCCGTGCATCAGCATGACGCCCTGCTCGGCGGCGGCGCGGAGGATCGTCTGGTCGGAGTCGACCTCGATCTCCACGCCGACCGGCTCGAATCGCACGTGGTGCTTCTCGCCCATGACCTGTTAGCTCTGCGGAGCAGGTCGGCCGGCTGGGCCCTGGCGGTTGTAGTCGGCGACGAACGCCGCACGCTGCTCGTCGGTCATCTGGTTGAGCAGCACGTTCGGGCTCTGCACCTCGGGCATGCGGCGCAGGTGGTCCAGCGTCCACATCTTCTTCGGGTCCAGGTCCAGGTGCGGCTGCGCGACCATGGTCTTGCCGTCGTCGCGCACGAAACCCATGTCGGACACGACATCGGCCCAGTTCCAGCCGTGGTACAGCGTCTCCCACTCACGGGCACCGATCAGCTGGCCCATGTTGGGCGTGTTGCGGCCCTGGAAGGTCGGCCGGAACGCCTCGGCGTCGGTCCACCGGCAGGCCTCGTGGCAGTAGGTCCGCCACTGACCGTCCACTTTGTCCACGACCATGTCCTCGCGGACCAGGCACGGCACCATGCAGGTCCAGCAGCGGTGCGGGTACACGTAGTCGACGTTCTCGGCCACGATCGGGTGGTGTCCATTGGGGACGGACAGGCGGTTGTAGTTCTCCCACCACTTGCCGTACCGGTCGTACCAGCCCGGGTACTTGTACTCGAACCACTCGAAGTCCTTGTCCGTCATCGGGTCGATGCGCCAGTAGTTGGCCAGCCACCCGGTGGCGAAGAACTGGGCCACCTCGTGCACGTAGCCCTTGTTCCAGATCTGGTTCCACGCCTCCTCGATCAGGTCGTGCGGGATGACCAGACCGTAGCGCTCCAGCGGGACAAGGTAACTGCGGTAGTAGTCGTCGTAGATCCACCGGCGCCACATCTCCGCGTAGCTCTCGCGGTCCTTGCGGCGGTCCTTCGTGCCGTACTCGATGAAGGTGCCGATGGCCGCATCGACCACGCGGTGGTTGTTCCACCACGCGTAGCGCAGGTCGCGTTCCAGCAGCTGGTGGTTGGACTCGTCGGACAGCGCCATCAGCAGTGTGGCGTAGCCGTTGCTGATGTGCCGGGACTCGTCGGACTGCACCGAGTGGAACACCGTGGGCAGCAGGTAGTCGCCGTTGGCCGCGGCCTCGGCGGGCATCGCGACGAACAGCGTGTTGGTGAACGCGGTCTCGGCCACGATGGTCAGGTAGATGCTCGCCGCGGTGATCGCGTCACCGGTGATGAAGCCCTCGGCGAACTGACGGCCGATCGTGCCGCAGTAGTCGTTCTGGAAGTTGCGCAGGCTCGAGTTGAAGCCCGCCGGGTCGATGTAGTTGTTCATGTATAGGCGTTTGAGGTTCTGCTGGATCGTCGAGTGCCGCACCTCGTCGATCATCTGGATCGCCTGGCCGTTGTGCAGCTCGGGGTTGGGCACCGTGCGGAACAACAGCGGCATCGCCCGCGCCGCGGAGATCTCCGGCAGCGGGATGATGCTCAGGAACAGCTTCTGCCACTCCAGCCACCGCTCCTGGACCTGGCGGAACATGTTGCCGCGGATCGCGCCGTCCTCGGCGCCGTACACGCGGTGGTCCTTCTCTTCCTGCATCGGGAAGTAGGAACGCAGGACCTGCTTGAGCGGGTCCTTCTTCTTGGCCTTGCGGAAGGTGTAGTCGGTCCCGTAGTGCGACACGGGCTGGTGGTATGCCGGTTCCCAGGACAGTTCCTGGATCTTCTGGTGTGCTCTCGCCACACTTTGGCGGCTCATTGATCCTCCGTTCGGCGATGATCCCCGCCTTCAGATATTGCGGACGGAACTGGTTCTGCTAGCCGGGCACGGCATGCCCGGTTTTGTCGGTGTGGGTTGCTAGCTTGGGTTCGTGTCTCGCTACCGGTTGTCGCCGACGCCCGATCAGGAAGTCGCTCTGCTGGAGCACTGCGCGTGATCGGGGTCGATAGGGGTGTTGTCGTGTCGGCTGCGTTGTCGGATGGGCAACTGCTGTGCGTACCCGGCCTTACGACCGGAGAACAGCAACGTTTGCGCCGGCTGCGCCGTAGGTTCGCTCGACGGAGCTACGGGTCGAATCGGGGCGACCGCGTGAGGCAGGCGATAGCCCGACTCATTGCACGCAGGACGGACAGGCGCAAGGACTGGGTGGAGAAGACCTCCACCGACCTGGCCCGCCGGTTCGATCTCGTCAAGGTGGAGGAGCTTCGAATTCGTGCAATGACCCGTTCTGCCCGGGGCACCGTTGGCCGACCCGGCCGTCGTGTCCGGCAGAAGGCGGGGCTCAACCGGGGCATCCTCGCGAACGGTTGGGGTTTGCTGGTGGCTCGCCTGGAGCACAAGGCTCCAGGGCGTGTGGAGAAAGTGAAGGCGGCGTTCACGTCGTTGCAGTGTTCGGCCTGCGCGCACATCGCATCGGAGAACCGCAAGAGCCAAGCGGAATTCCGATGTACGGCCTGTGGGTTCACCTGCCATGCCGATGTGAACGCGGCCAGGAATATCGCCGCCAGGCGTGCGGTGACAGCGCGGGGAGCCTTCCAGCCACTGGGCGAGGCCGTGAACCGTGAACCTCAACTCGCTGCCTCCGCTGTCTGAGTGGTGGTTGTGGGTTGGAATCCCTCGGCTCCCGCCAAGGGAGGACGTCGATCCCTTACCCGTCGGTTTCCGATTACAGCTGCGTTGGGATTGGGCGCGGGTCTCAATATGAGACAGTCAGGACTCGTCGAGCATCGTTTCGCGCAGCTGTGCGAGGTGCTCCTTGATGTTCTGTGACTGGCGGATGTCGCCTTCGGCGCGGGGTTCGATGCCCAGCGCCCTGAGCAAGGCCGCGGCCGGTTCACCTGGATGGCCGTTGTCGCCGAGAGTGGGGTGCAGCCCCTGGTCGGCGAGATGGCGGAACACGACGTTGACGACGGTCCACGGGTTGTACGTTTCCTCGGCCATCACCTCATGACACGCCTGTTCGGCGCGGGTGGCTGTCTCAATTTGAGACACATGGCGGCGGCCCCCGGGCTTACTCTGTGTCCTGAGGCGCACCCGCTCCCGGTGACCGAGGGTGTTCATCGCGCGGGTATGGAGGTCCACGTGGAAGAGACACGGCTGGCGCGGCGACCGCCGACCGCACGGCCAGTGCCGGCGGACGAGCATGGGCTTGCCCGTACCCGGGTCCGGTTCCTCACCTCGGAGCCGGTGAAGCCCGAGGAGGTACGGGACTCGATCCTGGCCTCCTGGCGCAGATCCCAGCACAGCAGCGTGCCCGCGGACCGGATCAACCTGCCGTACGTCACCGACACGGACCTCGACACGCCGCTGATCCGCGCCGCCGAGCCGGTGCTCGCCCGGCTCGGCGAGCAGCTCGACGGGCAGCCGATCAGCCTCATCCTGACCGACCGGAACGGGGTCGTGCTCACCCAGCGCACCGGCGACCCGGACCTGCACCGGCACCTGCAGGCCGTGGAGCTGGCGCCCGGTTTCAGCTATGGCGAGCAGTTCGTCGGGACCAACGGAATCGGTACAGCGCTGGAAGACGGCCGGCCGACGCACGTGTTCGGGCATGAGCACTACGCGGAGAACCTGGAGAACCTCGCCTGCGCCGGCGTGCCGATCCACGACCCGATCGCCGGCAAGACCATCGGCGCGGTCGACCTCACCTGCTGGCGCAAGGACGCGGGCCAGCTGTTGGTGGCGCTCGCGCGCACGACCGCCGAACAGATCCGCCAGGCGTTGCTGGGCAACAGCGATGTGCGCGAGCTGGCGTTGTTCCAGGCGTACCTAAGGGCCTGTCGTCGGACGACCGGCATTCTGCTGGCGTTCAACGACGACGTCGTGATGATGAACGACCGGGCGCGGCGGTTGCTGGATCCCGCGGACCAGTCCGTGTTGCTGGGGCACGCTTCCCAGGCACTGGCCGACGGGCGGATGTCGGCGACGGTGGCGTTGCCGACCGGCAGCAAGGTGCGGATGCAGTGCCGGGCCGTTCCCGGGCCGCGCGGCGAGGACGTCGCGGGCAGCGTCGTGCGGGTGAAGCTGATCGAGTCCGAGGACGAGGACATCGCGGCGGCAGTGTCCACCTTGCCGATGTTCCTGCCGGGTGTTGTTGGTTCCGCGCCTATCTGGCTGCGGTGCTGTCATGAGGTCGACGCCGGTTATGGGCGCGGTGAATGGCTCGCTTTGGCGGGGGAGAAGGGCGTTGGGAAGTTCACCCTGGCGCGGTGTGTGCACCAACGGCGGAACCCCACTGGGCGGGTGCATTCCCTCGACGTCGAACATGGCATCGACGCGGCCGATGTCCGGCGTGAACTGATCGACGATCCCGTTGACACCCTTGTGATTCGCCACGTCGACCAGTTGACGCCGGACGGGCGGCGGGATCTGATCGACGTTCTCGAGGAGGTTCTCAAGGCGCCCAAACCGCCTTGGGTGGCGGTCACTTTGACGTCGGACACCGAGGATCTCGGCGAGCTGATGGCCTTGTTCCCGCGGACCGTGCACATCCCGCCGCTACGCAGGCACGTTGAGGACCTCAGCGAGCTGGTTCCGTTGCTGCTGAGCAAGTTGAGCGCGCAGCTGACGTGTTCGCCCGCGGCCATGCACCTGCTCATGCGCGCCTCGTGGCCGGGGAATGTGCCGCAGCTGCGCCAGGTTCTGAAAACAGTCGCTCAACGCCGCCGTGTTGGGGCGATCCAGCCCAGCGATCTCCCGGCCGAGTACCGAGCGGTGGCGCGGCGGCCGTTGAACCGCTTGGAGTCACTGGAACGCGACGCCATCGTGCACAGCCTCGAGGACACCGACGGCAACAAGATCAAGGCGGCCCGCCTGCTGGGCATGTCCCGGGCGACGCTGTACCGCAAGATCCACGAGTACGGCATCGTGACGCCGACTCGATAGTCCCGGCTATTCGCCGCGTTCGCGGAGGTAACGGGTGTGGTCGGCCTGGTTCTGCAGGTCGTTGGCGTAGAAGGCGGCCGCGATTCGGTGGGCCTCGGTTTCCAGGAGTTCCAGCTGGGTGAGCAGTTCCGTGGCGGCTCTTTGGTCGTGCTGGGGCAGGTTCTCGTAGCTCCGCAGGGACATTGGCAGGTCGGCGCGGGTCAGCCTGGTGACCCGGTGCAGGAGGTCGGCGCTGGCCGCCAGCTGGGTCGGGCGGTCGAGCATGTCGGTCAGGATGGCGCGGATCCTGGCGACGTGATCCTGGGCTTGTGCCGGTAGCCGGTCCACAGTGGACGCGAAGAGTTCCTTGCGCAGTTCGGCGATGTCCTCGAGCGTCGTCTTGCGGATCCGGTCGGCTGGGGCGAGCAGGGCTCCGGCCGCGTACAGGCCGATCACCACGACGGGCCAGTAAGAACCGAGGAGACCGAACAGGTACAGCACGATGCCCAGCAGGCCGGCCGCCGAGCCGGCCAGGTTCTTGGTGGAGCCGAGGTATCTCATTGGTAGCCGCGGACCTCTTGGAAGACCTTCTGCAACGGGGTGCTCCGGGCGTCGAAGACCTTGCCGTTGGTCAGGGTCGCCACCCGGTTCATCTCGTCGGGGCTGCCCTCGCCGAACAACACGGTGAACACCGGGATGTGCCGCGCGGCTTCGGGCAGGCCGCGATAGGTGTCCTCGAAGGCCTCGATGGGCGAGCCGTTCTGGTTCTCGCCGTCGGTCATCAGCACGATCGAGGTGAACTTGTCCGCCGAGGCCTGGCCAAGGATCTGGTAGGCGCGGGTGAGACTGTCGTAGATCGCCGTGCCGCCGCTGGCGTTCAGTCCCTGGGCGAACGATTTGATCTTGTCCAGCTCGGCCTGAGCGCCGTTCTCCGGCACGGCGAACGTCTGCGGGGCGCCGGGTTTGCTGCTGAACGGCAACAGGGTCACTTCCTCACGGCTGCGGAAGCCACGGTATTTCCCGACGAGAGTGGTGTCCGCGCCGGTCAACGCGACAAGCGCCGTGCGCAGGGAGTCGATCCGGTCACCCTCCATCGAGCCGGACGTGTCGAGCACGTACAGCGTCCGCGAAGGGCGGCGGATCTTGTTGAAGTAGGCGGAAAGCAGGGCGTCGATCGGCTCGTGGCCGGCCGGGAACGGCAGTTCGATGAGGTCGCGCACGGCGAACTGCGACGACAACTGCACTCCGGGGACCGCAGGGCGCCGCCGGGTGGTCTCCATGATCTGCTTCTGCACATCGGGAGTTCGCAGGTAGTCGCTCAACCGCTGATGGGCTGATCGGGCGTCGTCATTGGCTTCGGTCAGCAGAGTCAACGGATAGTCAGCGGTGACAACACCATCGCTCGGATAGATCAACGACAACGGCTCGGGCAACGTTCCGGCCGCGTTCATCGAAAGCAGCACCGACTCGTAGTTGATCAGACCGTCGACCTTCTGCGCCGGATCGGCGGCCCGCTTCACGTACGCGTCCGACAACCAGCCCGACGAGCCCGCCGACAACGCCTGTGCGCTGAAGAACTTGGTGAGCGCGGGGGAGACCGCCGCGATCTGGTCCACGGTGATCGCGTTGCCGGAACCCGCCAGCGCAGACGCGACCCCGACCAGTGCGGAGAAGCCGGAGTTGGACGCCGATGGGTCGGTCATGCCGTAGCTGAAGGACTTGCTGCCGGCGGCTTCGGCGATCTGGCCCCAGCTGACCGGTTTTCCCGCCCAGCCAAGGCGTTGCGCGACGGATCGGGCCACGCCCATGACGACCGGCGACGACATGATCTTGACCTGGTTGCCGAGCTTCTTGTTCGCGTCCGGCAACGACTGCGGGTACCGGTTGGACGAGAACCACAGGGCGTCGTACTTGCCCGCGGCCGACCCGTTGGCCAGCGACTCGGCGCCCTCCAGCGTGCCGGTGAAGGTGAACTGGACCTTCACCCCGGTGGCCTCGGCGGCCTTGTCCAGGATCGGCTGCATGTCGGACAGTTCGCTGCCGGCCAGGATCCGCAGGGTGCCGGGCTTCGGCGGGCCCAGCGGCTGGGCCGGGTCGCTGTCCGGTGTGGACGAATCGCAGGCGGCAAGGGCAAGGCAGGCAACGAGAACGGCTAGCTTCTTCATCCGGCCCTCTCAGTCGCGTGGGAGCGGCGCAGGTAGTCCTCGGCGCGCCGCAGTTCGCCGGACAGCGACGACACGGTCAGCGCCATGTTGTGCACCGCGCTCGCCTTGAACTCGTCGATGGCGTCGATCGCCTGGAAGATCTGGTCGAACGAGGCCTGGATGGTCCGCACGCCGACCGCGGGGTCGCTGCCGGCCCGCCGGATGTCCTCGGACTGCAACGTGAGCAGCTCGGCGTTGGACCGGATGAGACCGTCCGTTGTGGACCTCAGCGCGTCGATCTCGTCCAGCACATCTCGTTGATGCGCCAGCGCGCCACTGATGACCAACGCGATCCGCAGGGCGGACACCGTGGTCGAGACGGCTCGTTCGACGCCTCGGATCAGCTCGTCGTTGTTCCGCCGCAACAGGTCCAGCGCGAGGTAGCCCTGGGCGGACACGGCCAGCTGGGTCAGGATGTCCTGCTGGCGCTGGCGGATCGGGTGCAGCACGTCACTGCGCAACGCCTTGGCCATCGCGGGGTCGGCCAGGTCGAGGATGTTCGCCTGGCGCTCCACCGCTTCGTCGACCGCGGCCGCGAACGCCGAGGACTCGGAGAGCTTGTTCATCGTCTGCCACAGGCGTTCCCGCTCGCCTTTGATGGCCGAGTTGTCGCGGTGCAACAGGTCCTGGCGCATCCGGAGGTGCACGACGAGCGCGTTCACCGGCTCGTTCGCGGCCTGGTAGCGGGCGAGGAGCTTCTTGGCCTCGTTGGCGACCGGGATGATCCGCAGCAGTTTCCGGCCGGTGATGGGCAGTTTCGACGGGTCAAGCTCGCGGACCGTCTTGCGTAACTCGGCCAGGCTCAGGGCGATCTCTTGCTGGGGCGAGGCTTTCTCGCCGCGCGCACCAGCCAACGCGGCGGATGACCTGTCCAGCAACGCTCCCGCGATGCTGGCGGCGATCCGCATGTCCGCTGCACCGACCGTGAGCACCTCGTCGAGCATGGTGGTGAAGTCGGGCGACCGCGGGTCCAGCGCGGTGAGGCGCCGGGTGAACTCGTCCGCCTTCGTGCCGATATCCGCCCGGACGTCCTCGGCGAGCGTGATCAGCCCGGCCGCGCGGTTCGCCGGGATCGGTTCGACCGGATCCGGTGGGGTGAGGGTGAAATCGCTCATCGGTACTGCTTCCCGATCGCGTCCAGCAGGCGTTCCAGCGTCTCGAACGTCGGCGGGTCCACCACGTCGACCAGGTCCGCGGGCACGGGCAGCTTGTGCTCGGCCACGACCTCGTTGAACGTGCGCGGGTCGTTGGTGCGGAACCCGAACGTGGCGGCCAGCTTGGCCAGCTCGGGATCGGTGGTGAGCAACTGTCCTATTTGGTCACCCTTGGGCGTCAACGGAACCAGCGTGTGCTTGGAGTACACGGTCGGTGACAGGTACAGCATCCGCATGTCCGGCCGGATCGAACCGTCGCCGCGGATCAGCCGGTCCAGGTACTGCGACTCGTAGATCAGCACCATCGGCGTCCTGCCCATCCCGGTGGCCAGGTAGTCGCCGAACGGGCCGTCCGTGCTGCCCTCGGTGTACCCTTGGTCCAGGAACAGCTTGGTCAGCTCCGGCAGCAACCGGTTCTCCGCGTCCTCTGTGGACACCACGTTGTTCCCGTTGGCCACGAACGACGTGATCGCCAGGTACATCGCGGCCGAGTTCGAGTCGCGCGGGTCGGTCGTGGTGACCAGGACGTTCTTGCGGGCCGGGAAAACGGTGTTTCCTGGCAGCTGGTCCCAGCGGACACCGGTTCTGGCCAGGTCCAGGTACTTTCCGACATCCAGCCCGCCCTGGCGGACGACACCGTTGGCGCTCAGCAGGTTCACGATCGGCTCGAACGTGGCCACCGCCATCGGTGACTGGAACGGCGTGTACGCCGTGGTGATCTTGCGGTCCCGCTGGATCTTCTGCGCAGCGGGTGAGCTGGACGGGAACACGAAGTCGTACTTGGCCAGGTCGACGGTGGTGGCGATCTGGCGCGACCCGGCCGAGTCGACCTCGACCCGCACCCCGTGCCGCGCGAACGCGTCCACCACCCGCCGGTCCCGGAAGAAGGCGACCTTCTCCGAGCCGATGACACCACGAACCTGTTGTGTCTCCCCAGATGCGGCGGGCGTGGAATCGTCCCGGTCGATCACGACCACCACAACCACCGCGATCAGTAACAGTACTGCTAAAGCGATTGACAGCCGCCGCTTCAACCTGCGGTCGCCTCCCCTTTCGTCGTCAACGACAGTCCACCATGGATGTGTCTCTGTTTGACGCGCGTCCGGGACAGCGGTTGGTGAACTGTTGGTGAACGTCAGACGGCCATTCGCCCGCCGTCCAGCGGAAGCGTCGCGCCGTGGATGTTCGACGCGAAATCGCTGGCCGGAAACACAACGGCGTTACCGACCCTGTGATGGTCGCGCGCTCGACACGGCCCTTGTCTGCCTCCGCATCTCGTGATGCCGGTACCGTCACGGCATGAGTCTTGAGCGCGTTCGCGAACTGCTGAGTCCACTGTGTCCAGCAGGCGACGACCCGGTCGCGCTGCTGGTGTCCGTCGATGCCGGTTCAGCCATCGCCGAACCGTTGCACCGCATGTTGTTCGCGGCCGACCAACGACTGTTCCCGGCCCCTCGCCATGGCGCCGGGCCGCTGCCCGAGACCCTCGACGACCTCGTGCGGATCTTGCGACCCGTTGAGCTGCCCCAAGATCGCCTGCTCGGGCTGCTGGTCGCGACCTGCACCCTCGACCTGGCCTACCACGTCCCGGTCGGCCCGTGGGACGCCCAGCAGGCCACGTCCGTCCTCACCGAGGTGATGAGTGCCCTGGGTCCGGACGCCACCTGGTGGAGCAACTGCGACTTCTCCCACGCCGAGAAATGGGACGACCGCGGCCTGCCCGACGCAGTCGCCTCAAACCCCCTCACCCACCACACCTTCAGCCACGCGTTCGTCGGCTCCGGCAACGACATCGTCGTGACGATCCTGGCCGTCGGCGAGGACTGATCAACGCTTGAGGTAGAGCACCGCGGGGCCGCGGAATGGCGCAGTCACGTGATCCCCGGTGATGTCGGCTGGCACGGTCTCGCCGGTGCGGGGTTCGAACCACTCGCCGGTCAGGCCGCGGGGGTCGATGTGGATGACGAAAGTGTTGCTGGGGCTGAAGAAGAGGTACTCGTCGGGGGCGGCGAGGCAGAACTTGGTGGAGCTGAGGCCGGGTTGGGGGGTGGCTTCGGCGAGGTTCATGCGGGTGGCGTATTTGCGGACGTAGCCGAGGTTGGCGCGGATGGCGATGGCGTTGGGGTCGTCGATGTCGCCGCCGATGCCGTAGGCGCCGTCGTAGGCGTCCATGTAGATGGGGTTCTCGCCGCGGGTGAACGACTTCCATGGCCACTCACGGTCACCGCACAGGCCACACAGATGGTCAGTATCTGACAGGACGACCTTGGCGCCGGAGGTCACCGGGGGGTTGTCGATGTCGCCGTTGGGGGAGATCCAGTCGGCGGGCGAGTCCCAGAGGTCCTGGTTGTCGCCGTCCGGGTAGGTCGAGGTCATGCCGACCGGGCGGGCCAGCCGATCGTGCGACTTGATGTACGAGATCATGTGGTACTGCCACTGCACTGAGTTCGGCGGCCCCTCGTTGGAGATCTCGAACAGCACGTTGTCGTCGTCCGCGAGGGTGTCGATCACCTTCTGGACGTACGCCTCCTGACGCGCGGTGACCGTGGGGCTCTGCAGGGTCTGGGTCTCCTCGCCGCTGCCGTTGCGGTTCGGGTCGCCGTTCACGCCGTTGATGTTGTTCGCCGCGTTGAACGGGTGCCCCTTCCAGGGGTTGTTGTGGTGCTGCTCGCCCTTGACCCCGGCGATGCTCCAGCCGTCGAACAACATCACCGACACGTACATCCCGCGCGCCGAAGCCTGCCGCACCCGGTCGCTGAGGCGGTCGAAGTAGGCCTGGTCGAATCGATCCAGATTGAACCGGGGCTTGCCGTCCAGCGCCGTCCCAGGCCCAGTCCGGGCATACGGCGACGGGGAGGTGAAGTAGTCGTCCGAGGAGATCTCGACCGAGTACCGCGCCTGCTCCCACACCCACAGCCGGAAGAAGTTGTGGTTGTTGCGCTGCAGCAGGTCCAGGTACGCCGAGTAGTCGAACGGCGAGGGCGGGTCGGCGAACCCGGTGTCCTGGAAGTTCTGCCAGGTGTGCGAGCCGGTCAGCAGCACCGGGTGGCCGTCCGGGGTGGCGAAGTACCGGCCCTGCGCCCGCAACGGGCCCAGAGGGGCGGTCACCGGGCCAGGACCAGGGAGAACGACGGGAGCCGTGGTTTCACCCACAAGCGTCACTCCGATCACAAGAAGCAGGGCGACGAGCGCCACACGGGCCATGGCGGCAAGGTATCCATCGCGAAGTTAAATCCGTGATCATCGACCGATCGAGGGATCGACTGGTCCCGCCTTATGGCCGTATCCGTAACGGATCACCCCTCTTAGAGTGACACCCGTTCAGGGGGTCTCAGAGGAGGGACAGAGTGGCGAAACGTATTCGTACGGCGCTTGCCGGCGTAGCCCTGCTGGCGTCGATGCTCACTGTCATGGCCGCGCCCGCCGCGTCGGCCGCGCCGGTGGATACCGGATCAAAGATCCCATCCCTGCTCAGACAGCAGGCGGACAAGATCGGCAAGTCGTTGGGCGCCGACCGCAGGCTCGCTCCCGCGCGGGCCGAGAGCCTGGCCGCGGACGTGCTGAGCATCGACCCGGCCGGCGGGATCGGCGTCCAGGTCTACGGCCTGGACCAGGTCGGCCAGACCGAGGAGAACCAGCTGCGTGCCCTGGGCGCGAAGGTGGGCACCAGCTCGTCCGGGTTCGCGGCCGTGCCGGACACCGACATGCCGGTGGCGGGCCTGGTCAGCGCGGTCGTGCCCTACGACAAACTGGACGCGGTGGCGGCCCTGCCGTGGGTGGCCACGCTGCGGCCGAGCCTGCGCCCGGCCGTCGACGTCGGCCCGAACGCGGCCGAGGGCCTCACGCTGCACAAGGCCGCCGAGGCCCAGCAGCGCGGCCTGACCGGCAAGGGCCAGAAGGTCGGCGCGATCTCCGGCGACGTCGACCACCTCGCCGAGTCGATCGCCCGCGGCGAGCTGCCCGCGGACGTCCAGGTGCTGCGCACCGCCGACTATGACGACGACGAGGGCACGGCGATGATGGAGATCGTCCACGACCTCGCGCCGGGCGCCAAGCTGGCCTATGCGTCCACTCGCGACACCACAGCGGACTATGTGGACGCGTTCCACATCCTCGCCAACGCGGGCGTCACGATGATCACCGAGGACATCGCGCTGGACGACGAGCCCGCGTTCCAGCAGGGCATCGGCGCCTCGACCGCGGAGGCCCTGGCCCGCAAGGGCATCTGGGTCAGCTCGTCCGCGGGCAACCTGGGCGGCCGGCACGCCCCACGCGTCCCGGCCGCCAGCACCGGCCGCACGCCGGACGACCAGGCGAGCTCGTTCACCAACTGCCCGGGCCCGTTGAACCACACCGTGAACCTGCGTGGCACGGACAACACCTACAACCTCAACCTGCTGCCCGGCGCGACGGTCATGCCGACGCTGCAGTGGAGCGAGCCGCGCGCGGTGTTCCCGACCGCGGGCCAGGGTGGCTTCACCGACCTCAACCTGTACCTGATCGACTCGACCGGCGCCTGCCTCGCGTCGAGCACGGCCAAGCAGGCCGACGGCGTCGGTGACACCATCGAGCAGTTCATCTACGAGAACACCTCGGGCGCGGCCCAGGCCGCGCGCCTGGTCGTCGACGTCGCCGGGACCTCGTCGGCCAAGTCGGTGCCCACGCTGGACCTGCGCTGGCGCGCGCTCTCGGCCGGGGTCCAGACCATCGACCCGCCCGACCGGGCCGGTTCGATGAACCCGGACTCCAACTACATCGGCTTCGCCACGAGCGCGGGCGCGGCCAACGCGAGCGTGTCGGTGGACCCGAACACCGTGCCGCTGGAGGCTTACAGCGCCGCCGGCCCGGTCCAGGTGCTCACCACCACGCAGTGCCCGCGCGGCAAGCCCGGTCCCTGCAAGGGTGTCGCGGGTCCGCGTGAGCGCAGTGCCGTCGCGCCAACGTGGACTGCGTCCGACGGTGTCCAGGTCAGTGGCGTTGGCCCGTTCGGGTCGGGCACCTGCCCGGCTACTACTCCTGGTACGTGCCGGTTCTTCGGAACCTCCGCGGCCACGCCGAGTGCGGCGGGCATCGCCGCGTTGACCCGTCAGGAGTTCGGTGGCAGGTGGGTGCATCCCGCGCTGCTGAACTTCATCCTGGCCTACCGTGCGGTCCACCGTGACGGCCCGGGCTGGGGCGCGGGAATCCTCAGCGCGATCTGACGCTCACCCCTCGTGAGTACTTTCGGTCGTTCTGGCGACCGAAAGTACTCACGAGGTTTCGGTTGGGCGAACGTTGCCCAAATGGCCCTTCCCGTTGCCCCTCCGGGAACCTAACGTCCACCAGGTTGCCGTGTCGTCTGTTCCCGCTGGAGTTGCTGTGCGTTTGTCCTTACGCAGACCGCTTGTCGGTGCTGTCGTTTCGTCGTTAGTCGTACCAGCCGTGGTACTGGCCGGCGCGGCACCCGCGCAGGCCGTCGGATTCAGCCCCGGAAACGTCGTTGTCGCGCGGGTGGGCACCGGGGACGCGACGTTGTCGAGCGCGGCGACACCGGTCTTTTTGGACGAATACACGCCCGATGGCACGCTTGTGCAGTCGATTCCGATGCCGACCTCGGCGTCCGGTTCGAACAAACGGCTCACCCTCAGCGGTTCCGCGACCTCCGAAGGGGCGCTCGCCCGCTCGGCGGACGGCCGGTACCTCACGCTCGGCGGGTATGACGCGGATCCCGGGCTGGCCAGTGTGGCCGGCACGACGACCGCCGCGACGAACCGAGTCGTGGCCCGTGTGGACGGTGCGGGCACGGTCGACACCTCGACCGCGATCACCGACGCCTTCAGCGGCAACAACATTCGTGGTGCGGTGACCGACGACGGCAGCCGGTTCTGGGCGGTCGGTGGTAACGGCGGAGTCCGGTTGGCCTCCCTCGGCTCCGGCACGACCACGGCGATCAACACGGCCGCGCCGACGAACATCCGCGCCGCGGCGGTCAGCGGCGGTCAGCTCTACATCTCCACCGGCAGCGGCACGACCGGCGTCTACTCGGTCGGCGCGGGCCTGCCGACGACCGGCGGTCAGACTCCCGCGCTCACCGCGGGTGTGCCCAGCCCGTACGGCTTTGTCTTCCTGGACAGCGATCCCGCGGTGCCTGGGGTTGACACCCTTTACGCCGCCGACGACTCCGGCAGCCCGGGCGGCGGCGTGCTCAAGTTCTCCTTCGACGGCACGGCTTGGACCGCTCGCGGCTCGTTCCGTCCGGCTGGCAGCGGCATCCGTGGCCTCACCGGTTCGGCCACCCCGTCGGGTGTGACGCTGTTCGCGACGACGACCGCGGCCACCAACGCACTGGTCAAGGTGGACGACACGGCCGCGTACAACGCCACGATCGCCGCCACCGCCACGACTCTGCGCACGGCGTCCGCCAACACGGTCATGCGCGGTGTCGCTTTCGCCCCGGCAGCAGCGACTTCCGCCCCGACGATCACCACCCAGCCGCAGGACAGCTCGGTCACCAGCGGTGGCACGGCCACCCTCACCGTGGTCGCCAACGGTACGGCTCCGTTGAGCTACCAGTGGTACACCGGCACCGCGGGTGACACGAGCAACCCGATCGCAGGCGCCACAGGGACTTCGTTCACCACCCCGGCGCTCAGCGCGACAACGTCTTACTGGGTCCGGGTAACCAATGCGGTTGGTCAAGCCGACAGTCGCACTGCGACAGTCACGGTGACGACCGGCGCCAACACCGCGCCGACGATCGGCCCGAAGCCGGTGCCGGAACTGGCGTTGACCGTGGGCGACCCGGACAACCCGCCCGCACTGCGCACAGTGGACATCGCCGACAACGAGACCTCGCCCAGCGGCTTGACGGTCTCGGTCACCAGCAGCAACGACGCGGTGGCCACCGGCGGTGAGACCGGCACGGGCGCGACCCGCACGCTGACCATCAACCCGGTCGGCGTCGGCCACGCGACGCTGACCGTCACGGTCTCCGACGGAAGCCTCAGCGACAGCACGACATTCGCGGTTTCCGTCTCGGCCGCGCTGCCCGCCGGAACGCACAACCACTACGGCGCAAGCGATGCGAGCACGGCGATCGACCTCGGCGACGGCGCCATGGTCGTGAGCGACGACGAGACCAACGTCCTGCGTGTGTACGACCGGGCGCATTCCCGTTACCCGGCCCAGTCGTTCGACGTCCGTGCCGCCGGTCTGGCGTTGCGGGACAGCGACGTGACGCGGGAGATCGACATCGAGGCGTCCGCCCGCAACGGCAACACGATCTACTGGTTCGGCTCGCAGGGGCAGAACTCGTCAGGAAAGACCCGCCTGAACCGGCAGGAACTGTTCACCACCACCGTGACCGGCACGGGCACGACGGCGACCCTGGCGCTGGGCGGCAGCTACCAGCTCCTGCGGGACGACCTCGTCGCGTGGGATCAGGCCAACGGCAACGCGTTGGGCCTGGCCGACGCCGCGACCAAGGCGCCCGAACCGGACGGCGTCAACATCGAGGGCGCGGAGTTCGCGCCGGACAACTCCACGCTGTACCTCGGTTTCCGTGGCCCGCTGACCAGTGACGGCAAGGCGATCGTCGTGCCGGTCACCAACATCGCGGCCCTGACCGCCGCCAACCCGACCACCGGCGTGTCGGCGGCCTTCGGTACCGCACTGCGCTGGGACCTCGGCGGGCGTGGGATCCGGGAGATCCGCAGGAACTCGGCCAACCAGTACCTGATCATCGCCGGTCCGCCCGGGGCGGGCACCGGCGCCGCGGGTGAGTTCAAGTTCTACTCGTGGGACGGCAACCCGGCCAACCAGCCGCTGCTGCGCGCCGGATCGCTGGACACCGTGGCGGTTGCGGGCAAGCCCGAGGCCATTGTGGACGTTCCGAACCCGCTGACGAACACCAGCCAGGTCCAGGTCGTCACCGACTCCGGCGACACGGTGTTCTACGGCGACGGCGCGGCGGCGAAGGACCTGCCCCTGCCGGAGCGCAAGTCGACCAGCGCTGTGGTCAGCGTCGGTGCCCCGCCTGCGTGCACCTCGCCCGTAGTCAGCATCGGTTCGGTGCAGGGCACCACGGACATCAGCCCGGTCGCCGGGCAGACGGTGTCGGTGCGCGGCACGGTCGTCGCCGACTACGAGGGCGCCCAGCCCGCGCTGCGCGGGTTCTACCTGCAGGACGGCGGTGACGGGAACGGGTCCACTTCGGACGGTATCTTCGTCTTCGACAACGGCGCCAACCTGGTGTCGAACGGCGATGTGGTCCAGGTGACCGGGCCGGTCTCGGAGTTCCAGGGCCAGACCCAGATCACCGCCTCGGCCAGCGGCGTCGAGTCCTGCGGCCGCCAGGCCACGGTGACGCCGACGGACGTGACGCTGCCGCGGGCCTCCGCGACGGATCTCGAGCCGTACGAGGGCATGCTGGTCCGGTTCAACCAGACGCTGACCGTGACCGAGCATTTCCAGCTCGGCCGGTTCGGTCAGGTGGAGGTGTCCAGCAACGGCCGGCTGCGGCAGCCGACCGCGGACATCCGCGCCACCGACCAGGCGGCGGTGCAGGCGGCGCAGAACGCCAACAACCTCAACCAGCTGATCATCGACGACGCCGACCAGAGCCAGAACCCGGACCCGATCGTGTTCGGCCGCGGCGGCCAGCCGTTGTCCGCCAGCAACACCCTGCGCGGCGGGGACACCGTCACCAAGCCGGTCGGCGTGCTGACCTACACCTGGGCCGGGAACGCGGCCAGCGGCAACGCCTACCGGCTTCGCCCGGTCGGTTCCCTTGGTGGCGCAGCGGTGTTCGACGCGGTCAACGAGCGGCCGGCCACCCGGCCCGACACCGGCACCGGCGGCCTGCACGTGGCCAGCGCCAACCTGTTGAACTTCTTCAACACGTTCAGCGGCTGCAGGTTCGGCACCCTCGGCGGCCCGGCCGACTGCCGTGGCGCGGAGAACACCACCGAGTACCAGCGCCAGCTGGCCAAGGAGGTCGCGTCGCTGCGGTTCATGAACGCGGACGTCATCGGCTACATGGAGATGGAGAACGACGGCTACGGTCCGGACAGCGCCGTTCAGGCCCTTGTGGACGCTCTGAACGCCGCCGACGGCCCGGGCACGTGGGCGTTCATCAACCCTGACGCGGCCACCGGTGTCACGGATGTCGCTGGCACGGACGCGATCAAGGCTGGCCTGCTCTACAAGACCGCTGTGGTGCAGCCGGTCGCGGGCAAGACCTTTGTGGACCAGAACCCGTTGTTCGAGCGGCGGCCGGTCGCCCAGACGTTCCAGGACGCCTCCGGCGCCCGGTTCACGGTGATCGCGAACCACTTCAAGTCCAAGGGTTCCTGCCCCACCTCGGGGCCGGACACCGACCAGGGCGACGGCCAGAGCTGCTGGAACGCGCACCGCACCGCGCAGGCCAACGAGCTGGCGAGCTGGGTCCAGTCCACTGTGGTCCCCGGCGCCGGTGACCCGGACGTGCTCATCGTCGGTGACCTGAACTCCTACGCCGGTGAGGACCCGATCGCCGCGCTGGAGGGCGCCGGATACACCAACCTGGTCAAGAAGTTCCACGGCCTGGACGCGTACTCGTACGTGTTCGACGGCCAGTGGGGCTACCTCGACTACGTCCTCGCGTCCGCCTCGCTCACCCCGCAGGTGACCGGCGCGGGCGACGCCCACCACAACGCCGACGAACCGTCGGTGCTGGACTACAACACCAACTTCAAGACTCCGGGCCAGGTCCAGTCGCTGTACGCGCCGGACCGGTTCCGCACCAGCGACCACGACCCGGTGCTGGCCGGCCTGAGCCTCGGCACCCCGGCGACGATCAGCGGCACCCCAGCCACGGGCAAGGTCGGTGCGCCGTACTCGTTCGACTACACGCTCGGCGGCAGCGCCCCGGTGTCCACTTCGGTCACCGGCACCCTGCCACCTGGGCTGGTGCTGAACGGCGCGAAGCTGGCCGGAACGCCGACGACCGCGGGTGACTTCACCTTCACGGTCAAGGCCACCAACGCCTTCGGCTCGGCCGAGATCACGTCGACCGTCCACATTGACGCGACCGAGACCACCACGGTGGTGACCTCATCGGCCAACCCGGCGATCGTGGGCGGCCCGGTTACGTTCACCGCCAAGGTGACCGGCGGCAGCCTCGGGGCCACCGGCGGCACGGTTCAGTTCACTGTGGACGGTAAGCCTCTCGACGGTCCCGTCACGGTGAACAACGGGACCGCGGTCAGCGGCCCGGCGAACCTCGACCTCGGCCAGCACGCGGTGACCGCGGCCTACTCGGGCAACGGTTCGTTCCTGGCCAGCAGCGGTTCGTTCACGCAGCTGGTGCAGTACGGCGTGAAGGTGATCAGCCCGGCCGCGGGTGGCAAGTACAATGCCGGCTCGATCGTGCCGGTCACCTTCCAGCTGGTCGACGCCAACGGCAAGCCGATCCCGCACCTCACCGCGCTCTTGCTGGTGTTGAGCGGGCAGGTCAAGGTCTCGGCCACGGGAGCGCAGTCGCTGCCTTCGTTCCCGGCGCTCTACGACCCGCTGTCGAGCAGGTTCACCTTGCCGTGGCTGACCAGTCCGCGCGGCAAGGGCGCCGTGATGGTGAAGATCACCGTCACCTACCCCGGCGCCCCCACCCAGGAAGTCACCATCCCCATCACCCTCACCTGACCAACCCGCGTGTCCCCTTTTCCTCCCCCGCGTGTCCCCCTTTGCTCCGCCGTGTGTCCCGCTTTCCTCCGGGAGGAAAGGGGGACATACCCCGGAGGAAAGGGGGACATACCCGGGAGGAAAGGGGGACACGCGGGGGAGGGGTGGGGTTAGGGGTTGTCGTTGAGCCAGAGGGCGATCAGGCCGCGGAAGTGGGCCAGGAAACGGTCGTGCTCGGCTGGTGGGTAGGTTGATCGCACTGTCTCGACGAGCAGGGTGTCGAAGGAGTCCGAGGCGATCCAGTCGCGGACCATGTCGTCCACCTTGGACAGTGCGGTCGCGCAGAACTCGTGGTATCGCTCGATCTCGAAGTAGTCGTTGGCCAGTACCAGGTACTCGGCCAGTTTCTCCTCGTAGCTGCGGTCCGAGTCGGCGATCTCGAAGTACCGGTGGGTGTCCAGGTCCAGGCGGGGCTTGCGGCCCGACACCGCGCAGAACACCGACCACTTCAGCAGGCTGCCGATCGCCCACGGGAAGTAGTAGTGCAGCGAGGTGATCGAGATGTCCGGGCAGGCGTTCGCGTAGTCGATCGGGTAGACCTCCGAGCCGACCACCAGGCTCTCGCAGGAGTTGAACTCCCACCGGAAGAACGCGTTGATCAGCCGCGAGATGGTGACCACCTCGGCGCCGGCCGACGCCGACAGGAAGTCGTGCTGGACCGCGTACCGGTCGTGCATCGGCAGTTCCGGGCGGAACTTCATCGCCATCACGTCCGGCCCGATGGTGAGCGACCGGGCGAACGAGTCGTAGTTCTCCACCGCCGCCTGCAAGTGCATCAGCATCTCGCCGGACTCGTCGTAGGCCCGGTGCAACGTGTCCGGGTCGCCGATGCGCGACACACCCCGCCACGCGCCGCCGTCGTAGGGTTTCATGAACATCGGGTAGCCGACCTGCTCGGCCACCGCGTTCAGGTCGAACGGCCGGTTGTACTTCGCCGCTGTGTAAGCGTATTTGGCGTGGTCGACCGGGTTCTTGTAGGGCACGAGCCAGGTGTTGGGCACCTTCAGGCCCAGCCGCATCATTGCGCAGTAGGCCGCGTGCTTCTCCATGGACTGGAACGTGAACGGGCTGTTGAGCGTGTACACGTCGTCCATCAGCGCGATCTTCTTCAGCCACTCGCGCGGAACGTAGTACCAGTACGCCAACCGGTCGATCACCAGGTTGTAGCGCGGCTTGGCGCGCAGGTCGAACGGCTCGATGGTGATCCGCTCGGTGCTCACCGTGTGCTCGACGCCGTTGGCGGTGACCGATCCCAGGCGCCGGACCAGCTCCTCGAACGCGCGCGGCCAGTCCTCCTCGGTGCCGAGCAGCAGTCCCAGCAGGTGTTCGGTGCGGTCGGGCATGCCGTTCCTCCTTGTGCTCAGCAGAACCGGGGCAGGTGGTGGGCCAGCTGGGCCCGCCATGACGGCCAGTCGTGCGGGAACTCGTGCCCCCACACGTCGAGTTCGCAGCGCAGTCCCTTGCCCTGCAACAGACCGGCCATGTGCCGGGTGGAATCCAACGCGCCCGTGGTGTCCTCCCACTGGCCCTGCCCGACGACCAGCAGGGTCGACAGCCGCGACTGCAGCCACGTCAGGTGGTCGCCGTGCAGGTTGGGCACGAAGTCGACCGGGTTCGCGAAGTACGCCGCATCCCCGCGCTCACCCCAGCCGTGCCACATCGACGGGTCGTAGCTCCCGGAGAACCCCATCACCAGCGGGAAGAGATCGGCCCGGCGCAGTCCGAAGAGGACGGAGTGGAACGCGCCGAGCGAACACCCCAGCGCGCCGATCTCCAGAGGGCCACCGGAGTCCGCGTAGATCGTCGGCACGACGTGGTCGATGACCCAGCTCTCGTAGTGGCCGTGCCGCCGGGCCCGTTCCTCCAAGGGAACGTCCTTGTTGGACCAGGTGGTGGCGTCCGCCGAGTCCACGCAGTACAGCTTGGCGCGGCCGTCCTCGATCAGCGGCTGGACCGCCTCGATCATCCCGTTGTTCTCGAAGTCCCACGCCCGGCCCTGTTCGGACGGGAACACCAGGAACGGCTTGCCGTAATGGCCGTAGGCGACCATCACCATGCCGTGCAGGTCGACATGCTCACGCCTCATTCCCACACCCTCCGCATCAGGCCGGCCAGCGCGGGATCGAAGGTGTCCCGCCATCCCACGTAGTTGTGCGCGTCCGGGTTCTCCACCAGGGTCACCGGATAGCCCTGTTCGCCGAGCACGGCCGCCATCCGCCGGTTGTTCGCCAGGTTCTCCTCGGCCAGGCCGCAGGTGATCGTCACCGGCACGGGCAGCGCCTTGCTGCGCCCCACGTGCTCGACGAACCGCACCACCCGGGTGAACCGGCTGAAGCCCGACTCCTGCGGGTCGAGCTGCCGGGTGAAGAACGAGGCCGACTGCAGGTACAGCCCGCCGAACACGCCGGGGCGGCGGCGTTGGGCGTGCAGCATCCCCACCCCGCCCAGGCTCGCGCCCATCCCGATCACCTTGCCTGCGGTGATCTTCTTGAACGCGGGCAGGATTTCCTGGATGAGCTTGCGGGTGTACGCGGGGTTCGCGGAGTAGTCGTCGTTGCGGTCGCTGTACGCGAGCAGCGCCACCCGGTGCTTCGGAACGTCGGCCGCCGCGGAGAACAGCGTCAGGCTGGCCAAGCGGTCGTATTCGGGGCCGTCATACGCGACGAGCAACGGCAGCGGCTCTTCGGGATCGGTGTCCGCGGGGGACCAGAGAACGCCGTCATAGCTGCCAGTGCGCTCGGCGGCAAGCCACGTGGGCGCCTTGTAGTCGGGGAACTCGGTGACGGACTTGTCGCCGAACGCCCCCGGCGCGCGCAACGGGTTGCCCGGGTCGCAGATCTCCTCCACGCTGCCGTCCGCGTGCCGCAGTTGCAGCCGGTACTCCATCCGCCAGACCGGCGGCCGTAGCAACCGCAGCGTCCACACGTCGTCCGCGTGGCTGAACTCCATCGGCACGCCGGGCAACGACAACGCCGGCGACAACCGCACCCCGGCCAGCGTCGGACCGCTGTCCGGCAGCCGGAACGTCACCTCGCTGTCGGTGACCACCGGCCCCGCGACCATCGCCTCACCGTTCACAACTCCCCATCATGACTGGTTGCGCCCCGACACACCCAACAGTGAATCTTGACCAGTGACCATCCCGGTGATCGACCTCGCGTCCGCGACCGTTGCCGACCGGATCGGCGAGGCGTGCCGCACGTCCGGGTTCTTCTACGTGACCGGCCACGGCGTGCCGCGCGACCTGCAGGATCGCCTGGAAACGCAGAGCCGCGAGTTCTTCGCGCGGGACGAGGCGAGCAAGCTCGAGATCCGGATGGAACTGGCCGGGGCGGCGTGGCGCGGGTACTTCCCGGTCGGCGGCGAGCTGACCTCGGGCAAGCCCGACCGCAAGGAGGGCCTGTACTTCGGCGTCGAGTCCGAGCCAGGGCGGCCGTTGCACGGGCAGAACCTGTTCCCGTCGGCGGAGTTCCGGGAGACGGTGCTGGCGTACATGGCGGCGATGACCTCGTTGGGGCACCGGCTGATGGCTGCGATCGCACTGAGCCTGGCCCTGCCGGAGGACTATTTCGCCGCCAGGTACACAACCGATCCGTTCACCCTCTTCCGGATCTTCAACTACCCGCCCGGCGACGGCAGTTCCTGGGGCGTCGGTGAACACACCGACTACGGTTTGCTCACGATTCTGAAACAGGACGCCAGCGGTGGCCTTCAGGTGAAGTCACAGGATCATTGGATGGACGCGGTGCCGATCCCGGACACGTTCGTCTGCAATATCGGTGACATGCTCGACCGGCTCACCGGCGGCCGATACCGGTCGACCCCGCATCGAGTCGTGGGAACGAGGGCGGCCGACCGGTTGTCGTGGCCGTTCTTCTTCGACCCGAACTTCGACGCGGATATCCGCGCGATCGGCGCCCGGGAACTCGCTGACGACCGTGACACGCGCTGGGACGGCGAGAGTGTGCACGAATTCCAGGGCACTTACGGCGAGTACCTGGTCGCCAAAGTCCGGAAGGTCTTCCCACACCTTGGCTGACTATTCGCAGCCGATGCCGTTGCCATCTCGATCGAGGTCGTAGATGTCCCTGCCGACAACTCGGACCGGCCCCTTCACGTAGGCCGGGCCATTACCGCTCCCGCCCGCACAATCGACGTCACTGGCGATGGGTACGCAAGGAGTGTAGTTCGGGTCGCAGCCACCCGTGGGCGCTGCGGGCGGGGCCGGGGGCTTTGGCGGGGGCGCGGCTTTCGAGGTCGTGGTCTGTGGCTTGGCCTTGGTCGCCGGAGCCTGGGTCTGCGTCTGGGGCTGGACCTGCGCAGGCGGGGCCTGGGGCGGCGACGCGGCCGTGGAACTGCTGGAGAACAGGGGTGCGGCGGGCGCTTGCGTGGAGAAGGTCGTGGTCGTTGTGGTGGTCGTCGTGGACGAACTCGTGACCACCAGGGACGGGTTGCCGTCCGCGACCGGCGTGTCGCTGCTCTGCCCGGCGATGGCCGCGATCAGCAGCACGCCAACCACGCCACCGCCGATCCACGCCGGTTTGTTGCGCGCGAAAACGCCTTTCCGCGGTGCGTTTTCCCGCGCAGGCGCCGCAGCAGGAACGGCGACCTGCGGGGCGACGGCGAACGCTCCCGAACGGGGACCTGGGATGGCGATCGCCGAAGTCGGCCGCGGCAGCAGCAAATCGATCTCGGTGCCGCGTTGTCCGGGATGAATGAGCCCCGTGCACCCCGGCAGCCGGCCGGAATCGGTGACCTGGGCGAGCATCGGCGCATATCGCTGGGTCATCGCATAAGTGAGCTCGCCGACCCGATATCCGTCCAGCCGGACCTCAATTGCCCGCTCGCCCCGGTACTTGCCGCTCGCGATGGTGCACCACGTCAGTTCGACCGCCACCCGCCGGGACATACCCTCACGAACGGGGTAACGGGCGAAAGCCTGCTGGTGGTGTTCCTCGCGGGTCACGGTGACACTGACCTCGGGAGCGAGCATGAACAATCCGGCTGACGAATTCTCGGTCACGGCCTACCCATCGAGATGGAACGCCGTTTGTTACCTAGATCATTCAACGGGCGGCTTTCGTTCTTTCTTGCCGCGATCGTGCCGGTGGTCCGTGCATTTCTCGCGGGAACTCCGACGGGGCAGTGGCCCGCCACCGCGCGGACCTGCACAATGAGCGCATGAGCGTGGACTTGGAGGAGCTGCGTCGACTGCGCCGTTCGCGTGACCGGATGGACCGCGAGTACGCGCAGCCGCTGGACGTCGCCGCGCTCGCGCGCACCGCGCTGATGTCGCCCGCGCACTTCAGCCGCCGGTTCCGCGAGGTGTACTCCGAGACGCCGTACTCGTACCTGATGACCCGGCGGATCGAGCGGGCCAAGGCGTTGCTGCGTCGCGGCGACCTGAGCGTGACCGAGGTCTGCTTCGCGGTCGGCTGTACCAGCCTCGGCTCGTTCTCCACCCGGTTCACCGAGCTGGTCGGCGAGTCGCCGTCGGCCTACCGGGCCCGCGACCACGAGGAGATCGCGGTCGTGCCGCCCTGCCAGATGATGGTGCTGACCCGGCCGCGCAAGGGTCAGGGCGGCACCGAATCGAATAGGATCTGAGAAGCGCGGGGACGTTGTGCCTGCTTAGGGTCTTGCCATGACCGTTTCAATCAGCACAGTCCACCTCATGGTCGACGACACCGACGCCGCCCTTGGCTTCTACCGCGACATCCTCGGCCTGACCGTCCGCAACGACGTCGCCAACGAGGGCTTCCGCTGGATCAGCCTCAGCACCGACACCCAGCCCGAGATCCAGATCGTCCTGTCCCAGCCGCATGCCGGCCGGTCGAAGGAGGACGGCGACGCGATCGCCGCCCTGCTCGCGAAGGGTGTGCTCGGCCAGGTGCACTTCCGGGTCGACGACCTGGACGGCACGTTCGACAAGCTGACCACCGCCCCCGGGGTGGAGGTCCTGCAGGAGCCCATGGACCAGTTCTGGGGCGTCCGCGACGCCGCCGTGCGCGACCCCGCGGGCAACCACCTGCGCATCGAGCAGAAGTAACCGGTGAATCGACGGGGAGCCCGCGCGCGGGCTCCCCTTTTCGCTGTCTACAGGATGCCTTTGATGATCGCGGCCTGCCCGGCGTGCTGCAGGTCGTCGGAGATGACGCTGATCAGCCGCACGCCCAGGGTCACCGGTGGGTCCCAGCCCTGGTCGACGATCCGGGTGAGGTCGTCGTCACGCACGGAGGCCAGGTAGGCAACCGACTTGGCGTGCACTGCGTCGTAGTAGCCGGTCAACAGGTCCCCGGAGGAGACCTTGACCGCGGCCACCTCGTCCGAGGTGTGCCCGTAGCCGGTGTCGGACGCGTCGAAGGGGAGGGCGAACCGGTCCGCCCAGCCGTCGGCCGTCCACACCTGTTCGGTGCCCATCACATCGGCCATGTGGTCGTCCTGGATGCGGGTAAGGTGCCAGACGAGCCACGCGATCGAGTTGGCGTCCTCGTCGATCCGGTAGGCGAGCTGCTCGGGAGTCAGGCCCTCGACGACCTCGTGGACCACTTCCCGGATCCGCCCGAAAGCGTCGGTCAGCAGTTGTGCGCTTGTCACTGCCGCCACACTACCGACGACGAATAACGTTGGCTTTGTTGGCTATTCACGAACCATGGACAAGGATGGGTAACTGGCGAAGGGAGCCGAGTGAAGAGTCTGCTGGCCGCACTGCTGGCCCTGTTGACGTCGTACACCCCGCTCAGCACCCACGCCACGGTCCCGTCTCGCCAGCTCGCCGGCCAGCGGGTCATCTACTCCTATGCGGGTCTGACGCCGCCGGAGAGCCTGTTGGCGCACATCCGCGACGGTGAGGCCGCGGGTGTGATCTTCTTCAAGGAGAACATCGCCGGCCCCGACCAGATCCGCGCGGTGACGGCGCAGCTGAACGCGGCCAACACGTCCGGCGTGCCGTTGTTGCTGATGACCGACCAGGAAGGCGGCCTGGTCCGCCGGTTGCCGGGCGCGCCCGAGTTGTCCCAGAAGCAGATCGGTCAGTCGGCCGACCCGGTCCGCGCGGCCGAGGAGGCCGGGACGACCGCGGGGGAGAACCTGCGCGGTGTCGGCATGAACGTGAACCTGGCGCCGGTCCTGGATGTCTACCGCCAGCCCGGCGATTTCATGGACCAGTCGCAGCGGTCCTACAGCACCGACCCGGCCGTGGTCGCCGTGCTCAGCCGCGGGTTCGTCACCGCGCAGCAGCGGATCACCGGGGTCGCCGCGACCGCCAAACACTTCCCGGGCATCGGGTCCGCGGCCGCGCAGGAGAACACCGACGCCGTTCCGGTCACCCTCAACGTTCCGCTGCAGACCCTGCGAACCGTCGACGAGCTGCCGTACACCGCGGGAGCCAAACTGATCATGCTCTCTTGGGCCGTCTATCCGGCGCTCGACGCACAACGGCCCGCGGGCCTGTCGCCGACGGTGATCAAGAACGAGCTGCGAGGGAACCTGCATTTCAGCGGTGTGACCGTGTCGGACGCGATCGAGGCCGGGGCGTTGCAGGCGTACGGCTCAACGGCGCAGCGCAGTGTGGCGGCCGCCGGGGCCGGGGTGGATCTGATCCTGTGCTCGGCGCGGGACGTCCGCCAGGGCGAGGACGCCGTCACCGGCATGCTGAACGCCCTTTCCGGTGGTCAGCTCGACGAGGCCGACTTCACCGCGGCCGTGCAGCGGGTGACCTCGCTGCGGATCGGTCTCGGCTGACACAAGGGTCTGTTCCCCGGGCGCTGTGACGGCTATCATTCCGAAAATAGTTAGGAAAGTTCCCTAACTATTTCCCTGCCAGCCGCCGCCGCTTGTGCCCGAGGAGGCGCGCTTGTGAAGACCCGTGTCCCCCTGAGAATGCTGACTGTCACCGCGTTGGTGGCGGCGGTCTGCGGTGTCACGGTCGCCTCGGCGGCCGGTCAGCCCAGGGCTTCGTTCGCCGTCGGCGCCGCGGCGGGCACTGCCTCCGCGGTGCCGGGCTACCTGATCCACACGTCGACCGGCGTGAGCGACGACTCGGCGGTGTCCAAGCCCGGGTTCCCGGCCACCGGGTGGTACCCGGTCTCGGCCCGGTCCACCGTCTACGCCGGGTTGCTGCAGAACAACGTCTACCCGGACCCGTTCTTCTCCACCCGGATGAAGGATGTGCCGACGGCCCAGTTCACCGTTCCGTGGTGGTACCGGACCGATGTGACGCTGGACGCCTCCGGGCAGCGGACCTACCTCGACTTCAGCGGCGTGCTCTCCAAGGCGGACGTGTGGGTCAACGGCACCCGCGTGGCCACCAAGGATGAGGTCAACGGCGCCTACACCCGGCACGACCTGGATGTCACCGCGCAGATGCACGAGGGCCTCAACAGCGTGGCGTTCAAGGTCTACCCGAACGACCCCAACAAGGACCTGTCCATGGGGTGGATCGACTGGGCGCAGACCCCGCCGGACAAGAACATGGGCATCGTGCGGGACGTGCTGGTGCGGCGCAGCGGGCCGGTGGCCCTGCGTGGCGCGCACGTGGTCACCAAGCTGGCCGCGAACCTCGCCCACGTCGACCTGACCGTGAAGGCCGATGTCCGCAACGACTCCGCGAGCGCAGTGTCCACTGTGGTCTCCGGAACCGTCGCGGGCCGGGCGATCACCCAGACCGTGTCCTTGGCGGCGAAGGAAAAGAAGACTGTCACCTTCGGACAGGTCGGCATCGACAACCCGAACGTCTGGTGGCCAGCGGGAATGGGCGGCCAGCCACTGTACGACCTGGACCTGAGCGCGAGCGTGTCCGGCGCCGAGTCGGACGTCTCGCACACCCACTTCGGCGTCCGGGAAGTCAAGGCCACCAACAACTCCAGTGGCGGCCGGGCGTACACGATCAACGGAAAGCCGATCCTGGTCAAGGGCGGCGGCTGGTCGCCGGACCTGTTCCTGCGCTGGAACCAGACCTACGTCTCGGACAAGCTCAAGTACGTCAAGGACCTGGGCCTGAACACCGTGCGGCTGGAAGGGCACATCGAGCCGGACGAGTTCTTCGACCTGGCCGACCAGTACGGCGTGCTCACGTTGCCCGGCTGGGAATGCTGTGACAAGTGGGAGGGCAACAACAACGGCAGCGAGCCCGGCGACACGTGGAGCGACGCGGACTACGTGATCGCCAAGGCGTCGATGACCAGCGAGGCCGAGCGGCTGCGCGACCACCCGAGCGTGATCTCCTTCCTGATCGGCAGCGACTTCGCGCCCACCGCGAAGGTCGAGACGAACTACCTCGACGCGCTGCATGCGGCCGACTGGCCGACTCCGATCGTCCCGGCGGCGTCCGCGAAGTCCTCGCCGCAGCTGGGCCAGTCGGGCATGAAGATGAACGGCCCGTACGACTGGATCCCGCCGAACTACTGGTACGACAGCTCGCACAAGGACGCCGGTGGCGCCGAGCGGTTCAACTCGGAGACCTCGGCCGGCCCGGACGTGCCCACATTGGACACCCTCAACCGGATGATGTCGGCCAGTGAGCTCAACACGTTGTGGAGCAACCCGGGCGCGGCGCAGTACCACCGCTCGCAGTCGTCCACCTTCGCCAACCTCAAGCTGTTCGGCAACGCGCTGACCGGACGCTATGGTGCCGCGGCGAACCTGAACGACTTCGTGCGCAAGGCCCAGCTGGCACAGTACGAGAACGTGCGGGCCGAGTTCGAGGCGCACAACCGCAACTTCACCAACGGCAGCAACCCGGCCACGGGTCTGATCTACTGGATGCTCAACAGTGGCTGGACCTCGTTGCACTGGCAGCTGTTCGACTACTACCTGGACCAGAACGGCTCTTACTACGGCGCCAAGAAGGCCAACGAGCCGCTGCACATCCAGTACTCGTACGACAACAAGTCGGTCATGGTGCTCAACCAGACCACGAGCACCGCGAGCGGCCTGACCGCGACGGTCAAGCTGTACAACCTGGACGGCACGGAGAAGTTCAGCCAGGCCGCGACCGGCCTGTCGGTGGCCGGATACGGTGCCAAGACAACGGCTCTGACCATCCCGGCGGTCAGCGGACTGTCCACAACGTACCTGGCCAAGCTGACCCTGACCGACTCGTCGAACCGTGAGGTCAGCCGGAACGTCTACTGGCTGTCCACCGCGGCGGACGTGATCGACTGGGGTTCCACCGACTGGTACTACACCCCGACGACCGCGTACGCGGATCTCAAGGGCCTCAGCGGTTTGGCTCAGGTCAGCGTCGGCGCGACGGCCAGTTCTGCCAACGCCGACGGCACCACGACGACCACGGTGACGCTGCGGAACACCTCCTCCGGGAAGGTGCCGGCGTTCTATGTGGACGCTCACGTGGTCGGCGCGGGCGGCGCCCCGGTGCTGCCGATCCAGTGGAACGACAACGCGGTCAGCCTCTGGCCGGGCGAGTCGGCCACGCTGACGGCGAAGTACCGCACCGCGGACCTCAAGGGCGCTTCGCCGTCGGTCCGGATCAGTGGCTGGAACACCGGCACGCAGACGATCCCGGCCGGTGGCGGCGGTGGCGGGGACGACCAGGCGCCTTCGGTGCCCGGCAACCTGCGCAGCACCGGTGTGACGAGCACCAGTGTCGGCCTCGCCTGGGACGCCTCGACCGACAACGTCGGTGTGACCGGCTATGACGTGTACGTCAACGGCCAGCCCAACAGCACGGTCAACGGAACCTCGTTGACCGTCAACGGTTTGACGGCGAACACTTCGTACACGTTCACCGTCACGGCCAAGGACGCCGCCGGGAACACCTCGGGCTCCAGCAATCCCGTCACCGCGACGACTTCCGGTGGTGGCGGTGGACCCGTTGACTACCAGGCCGAGCAGGCGACGATCACCCAGGGTGTCGTGGAGTCCAACCACGACGGCTACACCGGCACGGGATTCGTCAACTACGACAACGTGAACGGCAGTGCGGTCGAGTGGACCGTCAACGCCGCGGCGGCCGGTGCGGCCGATGTGGTGGTCCGGTTCTCCAACGGCACCACCACGAACCGGCCGATGAACATCGCGGTCAACGGCACGGTGGTGGCCTCCAACGTCGGCTTCCCGTCGACGACCAACTGGGACACGTGGAACACCGTGACCGTGCACGTGACCCTCAACGCGGGTGCCAACAAGATCAAAGCCACTGCCACGACGGCGAACGGTGGTCCGAACGTGGACAAGATCACCGTGTGACAGGCACCCGGTCCCGCCCCGGACGGTGCAGGCCGGGGCGGGACCGGGCCCCCATTCGGCCGATAGTCGCGTTGCGACGTTCGGCCTATGGTCGTCGGTATGGCCAGCGACTTGCAGCGGCGCAAAGTGACTGTCGTCTTCGCCGCGATGGATGCCGACGGTGATGGTTTTCTGGACGAGAACGACTTCAGGGCGCTCACCTCGCGCTGGGTGTCCCTGCGTGGACCGGGGGACGAGCAGCGGCTGTCCGAGGTGATGATGGGCTGGTGGTCCACGCTGCGTAGCGCCGCCGGTGCCGAGAAGATCACTGTGGACGGTGTGCTCGGGGTGGTGGAGCAGCTGCCGCGGATGCCCGACGCGGTGATCGCGACCGCCGACGCGATGTTCGACGCGGTCGACCGGAACGGCGACGACTACATCTCCCCGGACGAGTACCGGACCATGATGGACGCCTGGCGCGGCCGTCCCACCGATACGGACGCGGTCTTCCCGCGGCTGGACCACGACGGCGACGGCCGGCTGTCGCGTTCGGAGTTCGCCGAACTGTGGCTGGAGTTCTGGGCGGGGGATGACATCGAGGCGGCCGGGACGCTCGCGTTCGGACCGCTCGAGTCCAGGTGAGACGGTGTTTCCCGAGTCCGGGTAGGACTTCGCTTACACCCGTCACGCCGTTCTGGCAAGAACCCATTCGTGGCGGGCTTGCCGGGCTGACTTTGCTCGCACAGAAGGATTTCCGGTCACTGGGATGTCGTGGCAGGCCAGGGGCGGGCGAATTGGCGCTGTGTCAACGGCCTGGTCATAACTTTGTTCGCACCGCAAAGATGCCTTGTTCGCATGATTCCATGATCGTCCCTTCTCGTGTGTTACTCCTTATGCAGTAGCCGCGTGAGGAGGTCTGGTGAAGCGAAGGCTCAAGTGGGCCGTGGTCGGGGGCGCTTCCTGTGCGGCCGTGGCCATCGTGGTGTCGATGCTGATGACCCCCGAGGTTCAGCCGGCGTCGTCGCCTCTCCAGGTGCCCCAGGCACAGGACTCGGAACTGGCCCTGCCCAGGCCGACGACGAGCGTGTCCGCGCTGCCGCCGTTGGAACAGGCGACCAGCCCGGACTCCACCACTTCGCAGCCGCCACCGCCGCCCGCCACCACCTCCGAGCCGCCGAACCGGCAGCCACCGCCGCGCCGGGAAACCGTGACCCTGCCGCAAGGTGTGGACTTCCAGGCCGAGGACGCCCTGATCCAGAACGGTGTTGTGAAGTCCTCGCCGGGCGGGTTCACCGGGCGCGGTTTCGTCGACACTGACAACGTTGCCGGAAGTTTCGTGCAGTGGACGGTGAACGCGAGCCGCACCGGCCAGACCGACGTGTCGTTCCGGTTCGCCAACGGCAACAGCGGGGACCGGCCGATGGACATCACCGTGAATGGGATCCTGGTGGACACACTGGACTTCCCGTCCACGGGCAGCTTCTCTGCCTACCGCGTGCTCACCATCCGGGTGAGTCTTCTGGGCGGTGGCAACAAGATCCGGGCCACCTCGCGGACGGGTGACGGCGGCCCGAACCTGGACAAGATCACCACCTCGTGACCGGCAATGCCTCACCTACATGATCGCTTGATCCTCCCCGCCGATGTGCTGCACTGGTCGGCGCAGGGGACTGGGAGGAGGGTCAGTGAGGCGCACGCTGGGCTTGGCCGGGCTGGGCACATTCGGTGTGCTCGCGGCCGTGGTGGCGATGATGGTGGCGAGCGGTGGCCCTGATGTCCCGCCGGACATGCGGATCGTGGTGCCGCAGGCGGAGAACACCGAACTGGCCATGCCGAGACCGTCGACAGTGGACATACCGGAGATCCCGCACGCCGCGGCCACCACCGAGATCAGCACCCCGCCGGTCAGCGAGCAGGCCAAGCCCGCGGCCAAACCCAGGCAGACATCCACTCCGCGGCCCGCGCCCCCGGCCACCCAGGCGCCGCCCTCGCCGTCGGCCGATGACACGGTGACGCAGTACCCGTGGTGGTTGCAGTACTACTACTACACGGGCGGCGGCTACGGCAGCGGCAGCTACGGCGGCAGCGCCGGCCGGTACGGCGGTGGCGGAGGCGGTCACCACCGGTGAGCTCGCATGTGGACTCCTGTGTCCACATGCTGGACGGCTGGCAAGATCTCGCCAGGTCGGAGGGCGGAACGATCCAGTTGCCGGGACAGTCCCGTGACGGGTCCGGGACGTGGTTGTCGTAATGTTGTTGGACGGTCACAGTTCGCAGTCACTCCGGGGTGTGCGGCTACCATTTCGCCAACGGCCGGAGGTGTGGAGGTTCGCGGTGACTGACCAGTGCTCGTCCCCTGGGGAGCTGGTGACGTCCAGCAGTGCGCTGGGCTGGGGGGCGGTCCGGGCGGAGACCTATGTGGATCCGGCCGAGGTGGACGCGTTCCAGACCAGGCCGTCCGACGACCTGCTCATGGTGATGGTCACCAAAGGCGTGTACGACATCGAGAGCGGCAAGGGCCGCGCGCAGTACCGGGCCGGGTCGGTCGGCATCACCGCGCCGGGCAACTCCAGCCTGCTGCGCTGGCGGTCCACTTCGGACGAACGGCTGGAGTCGTTCCACGCGCACATCAGCGGGCAGATGATCGCCGAGACCGCCGAGGCACTGGGCAAGCGCGGTGTGCCGGACCTGCTGTCCCTGGACGACCCGTTCGTCCGGACCGGGCTGACCACGCTGAACAAGGCCCTCGCGGACGGTGCGCCCAGCCTGTACGCCGACTCGATCGCCCAGGCGCTGGCCGCGCACCTGCTGTACGGGCTGCGCGGCGAGGGCACGATGGGTGACCGGACCGTGCGCAAGCTCACCACGTACATGAAGGAGCACCTGCACGAGGAGGTCAGCCTCGATGATCTCGCCGCGCAGGCGAACCTGAGCAAGTTCCACCTGCTGCGGATGTTCAAGGCGGCCACCGGCTTCACCCCGCACCGCTACCTGGTGGACCTGAGGATGCACCACGCCGCGCAGCTGCTGCGGGAGAGCCCGTTGTCGGTCCTGCAGGTGGCCATCGCGTGCGGGTACCGCAGTCCCGGCCAGTTCGCCGCGGCGTTCCGGCGCGTACACGGGGTATCACCGCTCGCGTACCGCGGCAATTCGCGGCGATAGTCGCGCAACTTCGGGGGAGAAATTCCGCATCCCGCCATGGATGCTGTGCGCGATGACCGTCGCATACCGAGGAACCTCGCCGCTGCCCGCGAGTCCGCCGCTCACCGAGCCGGCGAAGCACAAGGCCGCCCAGCCCGTCCGGGGCGTGGCCGGGCTGCTGTTCGTCGTGCCCGTGTTCCTCCTGCTGACCTTCTCGGCCGGTGGCGCCGAGAACTCGGTGCGCGTGCTCGGTCCACTGTGCACCTACGCGCTGCCGGTGATCGGCATGATCGCGTTCTGGTGGGAGGACTGGCCCGGCACCGCGCTGCGGGCGGGCTGGTCCGGGCTGACCGACACCCTGCTGATCGTGGCCTCCGGCGTGGTGCTGACCCCGATCGGCCAGGCCGTCACCGGCGAACTGGACCTGGCCGCGATCTTCCGCGGTGAGGCCTACCCGCACTCGATGCCGCTGGCCGGAGCCGTGTTCGTGGCGTTCCTGCAGCTCACCCTGGTCACCGAGGGCTGGCCGCTGCGCCGCCTGCCGCGGGTGCCCGCCGGGCTGGCCGCGCTGGTCGTCGGCTGGGCGCTGGGCCTGGCGATCTACCGCATCGACGGTGCCCTGCTGATCACCATGGGCGTGTTCCAGGTGCTGTTCTTCGTGACCCTGCGCGGCTGGCCGTTCTCGAAGATCGCCAACCGCGCGGTGCGGTTGATCGTCGGCAACCTCATGGTGATCGTGTCGGGCTGGCTGGCCTTCCTGATCATGGATGCCTTGCGCTGGCCCGTTTTCGCCGTCAGCGCGTGCACCATCGCGGCCGTGCTGATCTCCTCGATGCTGTTCGAGAGCTGGCCGTGGACCAAGCTGTCCCCACGACTGGGCGCCGTGCTCGCGGCCTTGGCCCTGGGCGGTCTGCTCTACTGGGCACTGTCCAGTGTGGACCCTGGCCTGTCCGGGATTCACCAGGACGAGTGGGTGGCCATCACCGCGTTGAACGCAATCGGCACCGGTGTCATCCTGCATGTGGCGGTGTGGCGCCGCTGGCCGGTAGTCCAAGGAGGAGAAGTGACCATCCCCGCACCAATCCAGGCGTTGCTGGACGCGGCCAACGCCAACGACATCGACGCGTTCCTCGGCGGGTTCACCCCCGACGGCGTCGTGGACGACTGGGGCCGCGAGTTCCGTGGCGCGCAGAAGATCCGGCACTGGAGCGACAACGAGTTCATCGGCAAACAGGTCAGCCTCCAGGTCGAGAAGGCCGAACAGGTCGAGGACGAGATCGTGGTCACCGCCCAGGTCGGCGGCAACGGCTTCAACGGCCCCAGCCACTTCAGCTTCCGCGTCGAAGGCAACCTGGTCTCCCGGATGACCATCCGCGCCTAGCCCCACCCCGACCCGCCTGGGCTGCGGCGATGATTTTGTCAGCCTCAACGGCCGCGTCAAGACATTGGTTCGCGTCCATCAATTCGACGGAATGCTTCGACGCATCCACTGATGCCTCCTGAAGCCGGTGCCGTGCTCGACGCCGAGGCGGCCGAATAGGGCGTGATGGCCACCCGTTTCGATCAACGAATGGCCACCACGCCCACAAAACGCGCGTCAGCCCGTTGTCACCGTGAGACTCACCGCGGAGAGGTCGGCGGTTTGGTGTTCGATGGTGCCTTCGCCTCGGGCGGAGGCGTAGATGCCGGTGCCGCCCACCACGGCGATCGGCCGTTTCACGCCGGGGTCGGGGACTTTGCGGATCTCCATGCCGCTGACGTGGATCTCGCCGCCGGGCAGCCGGAAGATCGATTTGGTCTGCACCACGATCTTGGGCGGCACGTCCACCACGACGTCCACGACCATGCCGAGCAGCGAGCCGTCGCCGACCGAGCCGCCGGTGGGGTCGAGCAGGGTGTAGTAGATGATGAACGGCGCGCCCAGCGGCGGGCTGACCGGGAGGGTGTCCTTGGATCGCTTGGCGGTGAACGAGATGACCTGGTCCCCGGGGCTGGCGTGGGCGATCGCAATGGTTCCGGCGGCTGGCACGGCCAGGATCGCTGCCCTGCGGGAGATCGCACTCATTCATGCACTCCTTTCGTTCCGGCGAGTGGCTTCGACGGTAGGAGCGTCCGAACAGGACAGCCGGAAAGTTCAGTCCACGGTGGAGTGATTAGGCCGTTCGGGGAAGATCACGTTCACGGTCAGGCCGCCGGACGGTCCCGGGCGGGCGTCCAGCATCGCGTAGTGCGCCTTGGCGATCGCGGCCACAATGGACAGTCCGAGCCCGGACCGGTCGCCGGTGCGGGACGCGCCCATCCGCTGGAACGGTTGCAGCAGACGGGGAATCTCCGCCGCGGGGATGACCGGCCCGGTGTTGGTCACCGAGAACACCGCGTACCCGGGGATCCGCGAGGTGCTCACCGACACCGACCCGCCGGGGATGTTGTGGTGCTGGGCGTTGTCCAGCAGGTTCGTCACCAGCTGGGCGATCAGCCGTGGGTCCCCGGAGATCGGCGCGAACTTGAGGCCCGCGGACACCGGCAGCTCCATCGGCCGCCGCAATGCCGTCGCCGTGACCTGCGCCAAGTCCACCGGCACGCGGTGGTGCACGCCTTGTTGGCTGCGGGCCAGCGTCAGCAGCGCGTCGATCAGCCGTTCCTGGTGCTCCCCGGCCGCGAGCACCTCCTCGCAGGTGGCCCGGAGCGTCTCCGCGGTGGCGTCCGGGTCGGCGAGCGCGACCTCCAACATGGCCCGCTCCAACGTCAACGGCGTGCGCAGCTCGTGCGAAGCGTTGGCCACGAACCGCTTCTGCGCCTCGAACGCGGCCTCCAGCCGGGCCAGCAGGCCGTCGATGGTGTCGCCGAGGTCCTTCAGCTCGTCGCCCGGGCCCTGGACGGCCAGCCGCCGGTGCAGGTTGTCCTCGGAGATCAGCCGGGTGGTCGCGGTCATCACCCGCAGCGGCCGCAGGATCCGGCCGGCGACCAGCCAGCCCAGCCCGATCGAGACCACCGTCATGATCGCCAGCGCGACCAGTGCCTCGGGGACCGGCGCCTCGGTGTGCGACGGCGGCAGCCCCAAGGGGGCCAAGGGGATCGACACCGGGCCGTCGCCCGGCGGGCGCGGAGCCTGGAACACGGTCTTGGAGAGCGTGTACATGATGGCCAGCAACGCGATCCCGGAGACCAGGAACAGGCCGCCGTACAGGGTCGTCAGCCGCAGCCGGATGGTCCGCCGGGGCATGTCAGATCCGGTAGCCGGCCTGGGCGACGGTCTCGATCAGCGGCGGGTCGCCGAGCTTGGCCCGCAGCCGGCTCACGGTCATCTTCACCGTGCTGGTGAACGGGTCGGCCAGCTCGTCCCAGACCCGGTCGAGCAGCTCTTCGGCGGCCACCACCGCGCCCCTGGCCTGCAGCAACACCTCCAGCACGCCGAACTCCTTGGGGCTGAGCACCAGCCGCTGCCCGCCCCGGGACGCCACCCGCTGAGCCGGGTCGACGCGCAGATCGCCGTGCGTCAGTGTCGGCGGCAGCGCCGGAGTGCTGCGCCGCCCCAAAGCCCGGACCCGCGCCACCAGCTCGGCGAACGCGAACGGTTTGGCCAGGTAGTCGTCGGCGCCGAGGCCCAGGCCGTCGACCCGGTCGCAGACCGTGCTCGCCGCGGTGAGCATCAGGATCCGCGGCTCGCCACCGGCCAGCGCACGGCAGACGTCGTCGCCGTGCAACCGGGGCAGGTCCCGGTCGAGCACGAGCACGTCGTAGCTGGTCAGCCCGGTGCGCTGGAGTGCTTCGGCGCCGTCCAGGGCGATGTCCACGGTCATCTTCTCGCGGCGCAGCCCCGCCGCGATGGTGTTCGCGAGCTTCACGTGGTCCTCCACCACCAGCACCCTCATCCCGCCAACTCTTCTCCGACCGCCATAAGGGCCCGGTAACAGTCGCCGTTCCGATCAGCAAACGGCCGGATTCCTAGCGTTCCCACCATGAAACGAGCATTATGGCTGGTTCCGGTGCTGTGTGCGTCCGCGATCCTGGTCGGCAGCAGTGCGAACGCGGCGAAACCGCCGGCGTGCGCGCGGCCGCAAGGGCCACCGCAGCCACCCACCGCGACCACGTCCGAGAACATCGGGCAGGCGTATTTCTGTATCGGCGACCACTACGCCAGGGTGGTCGACAACCGATCCCTGTTGCAGAGCGCGTTCAGCGGGCTGGCCAACGAGCTGCACAAGCGCGGTCTGGACCAGGCCGACGCCACCGTGCCTGCCTTCACCGGCGACCGCGACAGCGACTGGGAGGCCTTCAAGGCGGTCTACGACCGGGTCACCGGGCGGCTCAGTCCGGAGGTCCGGCAGGCGGTCGCCGAGGCCGCGATGACCAAGATGGTCGCGAGTCTCGACGACAACCACGCGCACTGGCAGCATCCTGGCCCGCGGCCGCCCCAGGACAAGCCGTACGGTCTGGGGTTCCTGGTGTCGCCGGCGCCGCCGCTGATGCAGAACGTGCCGGACCAGGCCGTGCCACCGGTCTACATCACGGCTGTGGCCCAGGTCGCGACCGACGCGGGCCTGAAGGTCGGCGACATCATCGAGGCGGTCAACGGGCAGACGCCCTTTGTGGACGGTGTCCCGTCGCCGGGCGTGTACAAGCTGCTGGGGCAGGACTACCCGCGCAGTGACCAGGTGCGGCTGACCGTCAAACGGCCGGCGACCGGTCGCACGTGGACGGTCACCATGAAGCCCAAGTTCTTCGACGCGCCGCCGCGGCAGCTGCTGGAGTCCAAGAAGCTGCCCGGGGACATCGCCAGTCTCGTGCTGCACGGCTTCGCGCCGGACGCGGCCGACCAGATCTTCCAGGTGCTCAAGGACATGGGCACGGTCAAGGGGATGGTCCTGGACCTGCGCGGCAACGGCGGCGGCTCACCGGATGCGGTGCGCAAGCTGGTGAGTGCCTTGGTGCACAACAAGACCTACAGCTTCTGGTGTGACCGCGCGGGGACGTGCACGCCGAACAAGACCGACGATTCGGTGCCGTTGCTGAACATCCCGCTGGTCGTGCTGACCGACCGCGAGTGCGCATCCGCCTGCGACGCGTTCACCAGCGCGGTCAAGGACCTCAAGCTGGGAACGGTCATCGGCACCCGGACCGCTGGGGCGGTCTCCGGTCCGGCTGGGGGATACCTGTTGTCGGACAACAGTCTCATCAGTTTCCCCGAGCAGCACGAGAAGGGCGCCAACGGCGAGGTGATCAACGGCGTCGGGGTGGCACCGGACATCTACCTGCCGCGCACCGCGGAGGACCTGTCCAAGGGCCGCGACCCCGGGCTGGCCAAGGCTCTGGCCCTCCTCACGCACTGATGGCTGGAACCGTGCCCACACCATGATCACCAACGGGGACAGCACCAGGGCGAGCAACGTCCAGTAGTTCAACGGGGGAACCAACGCCGTCAGCAGCGACGCGAGCGCCATCAGGCCCGTTGCGCTGACGGCGTTGGTCCAGGCGATGTTCATCCACATCAACCACCGGTCGTACACCTTCACATGCTCGAACGTCCGGTCACGAGCAGCGTGATGGCGATCGCGATCACCGCGTCGGTGAACAGCACCAGCCGGTCCGGTCGCGCGAAGTCGTCCCCACGCGCCGCGACATAGCAGCCCTTGTGCCGAGTCAGCTGAGTTCTTTGTGGAGAGTGGTGATTTCGTTGAGCAGGTGCTGCCGGTCGGCGGGAAACGGTTCGACGCGTCCGGTGTGCTGGTTCACGTGGAGGTACAAGGACTCCACGGTGGCGATCGGGCCGTCCGGGGTGGCCAGAGTGTGCCGGAGCCGGATCCTTTTGGGGTCGGTGTCCACCAGGACCGTTTCGACGGTGATCCTCGCGCCGAGGGCGGCTTCCTTCTTGAAGTAGATGTGCGTCTCTGCCGTGTAGGTCGTGCAGCCAGTGGCGGCTTGGTAGTCCGCGCTCAGGCCGAGCGTGGCGAGGAAGACCTCGGTGGCCTCCGAGGCGACCGCCGCGTAGGCGGAGTCGGTCATGTGGTTGTTGTAGTCGATCCACTCCGGACGGACCTCGGTGGTGTACTCGCGGAACGGCTCAGCGTCCATGCTTCTCCAGCAGCAGCAACAGGTCCACGAGGAAGTCGTCCCGGCGGCGCGCCAGCTCGGCGATCGACCGCCCGGCCGCTTCCTCCTCGCACCCGGCCACCATCCGGTCCCGCAGGTCCGGTGTCAACTCCGGGGCGGCCAGCCGGGTCCAGGGTTCCAGCAGCGCGGGTCCGAAGTGGTCGAGCATGTGCGCCATCCCGCCCGGCCCGCCGGCGAGGTGGAACGTCAGCAGCGGCCCCATCAACGCCCAGCGCAGACCCGGACCGTGCGCGATGGACGCGTCGATCTGGGACACCGTCGCCTCCCCGGCCGCGACCATGTGCAACGCCTCGCGCCACATGGCCTCCTGCAGCCGGTTGCCGAGGAACCCGGGCAGCTCGCGGTCCATCTTCAGCGGCACCTTGCCCGCCAGCCGGTAGAACTCGTCGGCCCAGGTGACCGCCTCATCGGCGGTCGCCTTGCCGCCGACCACTTCCACCAGGGGGATCAGGTAAGGCGGGTTGAACGGGTGCCCCACCACGAACCTCTCCGGGTTCGAGCACGACACCTGCATGTCGGTCATGGCGAAGCCGGACGTGGAAGATGCGACCACCACCGAAGCGGGCGTGGCGTCGTCGATCTCGGCGAGGACCCGGATCTTGGCGTCCAGGTTCTCCGGCGTGGACTCCTGCACGAAGTCCGCTGTGGACACCGTTTCGGCCAAAGTGGACACGAACCGCAGCCGGGAGCGGGCCGCCCCGGCCGCGAGCCCGAGCCGCTCCAGCGCCGGCCAGGCGTTGTCCACCAGGGCTTCCAGCCGGTCCTGGGCGCCGGGGCCGGGGTCGTGGGCGAGGACGTCGTACCCCATCCGCAGGAAGTGCGCCGCCCAGCCGCCGCCGATCACCCCGGTGCCGACCACCCCGACCGTCTGGACGTCCCCCGGGGCGGGCATCAGAACGCCACCTTGTCCAAGCCCTTGAGCCGCAGGATCTCCCGGGTCTCCGCGGGCGTGGCGACCTCGAGCGAGAGCTCGTCGAGGATCCGCCTGATCTTGCGCACCTGGTCCGCATTGGACTGTGCGAGCTGACCCTTACCGAGATACAGGCCGTCTTCCAGGCCGACCCGGACGTGCGAGCCCATCACCGCGGCGGCGGTGATCATGTTGAACTGGTGCCGCCCGCCGCCGAGCACGGACCACTGGTAGGCGTCGCCGAGCAGCCGGTCGGCGGTCCGTCGCATGTGGACGAGGTGGTCCACCTCGGCGCCGATGCCGCCCATCACGCCCATCACGGTCTGCAGGAAGATCGGCGGCTCGACCAGGCCAAGGTCCAGATAGTAGGCCAGGGTGTAGAGGTGGCCGACGTCGTAGGCCTCGAACTCGAACCGCGCCCCGGTCTCCGGGCCGACCGTGCGCAGCATGTGCTCGATGTCGGAGTACGTGCTGACGAACGGTTCCACCCTGGTGCTCTCCAGGTACGGCTCCTCCCAGTCGAACTTCCAGGCGCCGCGGTGCTTCTCGATCATCGGGAAGCCGCCGTAGTTCATCGTGCCCAGGTTGAGCGTGCACAGCTCGGGCTTGGCCACGTCGACGATCTCGAGCCGCTGCTGCACGGTCATGCCGGTGCCACCACCCGTTGTGATGCTGACAACCGCGTCCGTGTTCGCTTTGATGGGTTTGAGGTACTCCATGAACACGGCCGGGTCCGGGGTGGGGCGCCCGTCCTTGGGATCGCGGGCGTGCAGGTGGATCACGGACGCGCCGGCCTCGGCCGCGGCCACCGACTCGGCGACCACGTCCTCGACGGTGAACGGGAGATGCGGCGACATGGTCGGCGTGTGGCCGGATCCGGTCACCGCGCAGGTGATGATGACCTTGCGGGTATCTGGCATGGAAGACCCTCGCTATCGCATATAGCGAACAAGCATCGCGCTATTTGAACATGCGCCACGGGGTCCGGTCTGTCAAGAGGTCTCTTTGGCGATGTCCGCGGCGGCCTCCTGCGCGAGTACCCCCAGAGCGTCGAATCTCGTTGGGGGAACACGATCTTTGGAACCCCAGACACTGACCACCGCGTACGGCCGGCCGCGGCCGTCGAGCACCGGGGCGGACACCCCGTAGAGGTTCGGTTCCAGCTCACCCGCGCACACGCCGAACCCGCGGATCCTGGTTCGCTCCAGCTCCTCGACCAGCCGGGGCATGTCGGCGATCGTGGTGTCGGTGTACGCGGTGAGCGGTCCGGCCAGCAGCGAGGCGACCTCGGCGGACGGCAGCCAGGCCAGCAGGGCCTTACCGGTCGAGGTGGCGTGCAGGGGCACGCGTCTGCCCAGCCACTTGGCGCTGAGCACGACCGGCGGTGACACCTCGTCCACATAGGTCATTCCGAGCCGCCGGACCACCGCCAGGGCGGCCGTCTCGCCGGTCTGCTCAGACAGGCGTTGGATGATCCCATGGGCTCGGCGCACCAGGCCGTCCACGCCCGCGGCGCTGGCCATCCGGGTGATCGCGAAGCCGATCGCGTACCGGTTGGTCCCCGGGTCCCGCTCGACCAGCGAGTGCAGTTCCATGGTGCTGAGCAGACGCCAGGCGGTGGCCCGGTTGAGTCCACATTGGATCGCCAGGTTGGCCACGGACTCGCCCTCCGGCGAGCTTTCCGCCACCGCGTGCAGCAGGGCGATCGCTCGTTCGAGTGACTGCACGCGGCCCGAGGTGCCCCCGCTAGGCTCGTTCGCTTCAAGATCAGCCGAGGACATTCGCTGCCTCCTTGCTCCCGGGGGTCGCTCTTGACCGGACTCACGATACGTGTCTATCGTCACGCCATTCGAACGGTCATCGCGCCATTAGAGCACACGACTCGAAGGTGAGGCCTTTGACCATGACCGGTTTCCCCTTGACCCGCCGGGACTTACTGCGCCGCGGCGGACTGCTCGGCCTGGCGGTGACCGCCGGCGGGATGCTCACGGCGTGCGGCGGCGGTGACCCGGCACCGGCAGCGGCCGGTGGCAAGCCGGGCGGGGTGCTGCGCGTCGGCGCCACCGGCGGCGGGGCCAAGGACACCCTCGACCCGCACAACCCGGTGACCTATCCCGACCAGGCCCGCTGCCTCAACCTGTACGAGCCGTTGTTCACCCGCAACGCCAAGTACGAGATCGAGCCGCTGCTCGGCGAGTCGCTCACGCCCTCGGCCGACGCGAAGGTGTGGACGCTGAAGATCCGGTCCGGCCTGACCTTCCACAACGGCAAGACCGTCGACGCCGACGACGTGATCTTCTCGCTGCGCCGGATCCTCGACCCGAAGCAGCCCGGGATCGGCGCCACCGGCCTGGCGATGATCGACGGCGGCGCGCTCAAGCGGGTCGACGCCACCACGGTCGAGATCCCGCTGAAGTACGCCTACTCCGTGCTGGACGACCAGCTCGCCCAGTACATGATGGGTATCGTGCCGGTCGGCTTCGACCTCACCAAGCCGGTCGGCACCGGGCCGTTCGCCTTCAAGGACTTCGCCGCGGGCGGCCGGAGCACGTTCACCCGGTTCGACAACTACTGGCGGGACAAGGCGTTGCCGGACGAGCTGGTGATCATCGACTTCCCCGATGACACCGCCAAGGTCAACGCGCTGCTCAGTGGGCAGATCGACTGCCTGGACAACCTGCCCACCTCGCAAATGGATGTCGTCAAGGCGGCCGGGGCACAGGTGTTGATCTCCGAGACCGCCTCGTGGACGCCGTTCACCATGCGGGTCGACTCGGCGCCGTTCGACGATGTCCGGGTGCGCCAGGCGTTCCGGCTGATCGTGGACCGGCCGCAGATGGTCGCGCAGGCGCTCAACGGGCAGGGCCGGATCGGCAACGACATGTACGCGCCCTTCGACCCGGCCTACGCATCCGAACTGCCGCAACGACACCAGGACCTGGACCAGGCCAAGTCGCTGCTCAAGTCCGCGGGCCACGAGAGCATGACCGTCGAGCTGGTGACCTCCAGCGGCATCGGCTCGGGCGCGGTCGAGGCGGCGCAGCTGTTCGCCGAGCAGGCCAAGGGCGCCGGGGTGACCGTGCAGATCCGCAACACCGACTCGGCCACCTTCTACGGCAAGGACTACCTGAGCTGGCCGTTCGCCCAGGACTACTGGTTCACCCGCAGCTACCTGCCGCAGGTGGCCAACGGGTCACTGTCCACTTCGTCCTTCAACGAGACGCACTGGAACGACCCGGGGTTCGTCGACCTGATCGGCCGGGCCCAGCGCGAGCTGGACAAGGGCAAGCGCACGGACCTGCTGAAACAAGCCCAGAAGATCGAGTACGACACCGGCGGGCACATCATCTGGGGCTTCAAGAACCAGGTGGACGCCTACTCGGCCAAGGTCACCGGGTTCGTACCGGACCGCAACATGCCGTTGTCCTCCTACGGGTTCCGTAGTGTCTCGGTCAGCACCTGAGCCGGGCAGGGCCTGGACCAAGTGGCTGCTGCGTCGGCTCGGCCTCGCCGCGCTGACGCTGTGGCTGATCTCGATCGTGGTCTTCCTGGCCACCAACGCGCTCGGCGATCCGGCCCGGGCCATCCTGGGCCGGTCGGCCACCCCCGAGCGGCTGGCCGCCCTGCAGGCCAGGCTGCACATGGACCAGTCCATTGTGGAGCGTTACTTCTCCTGGCTGGGCGGGGTGTTCACCGGTGACCTCGGCGAGTCGCTGACCGGCGGCGGGTCGGTCGGCGCGCTGATCGGGCCGCGGATCGCCAACAGCGCGGTCCTGGTGCTCATCGCCGCGGTTGTGATCATCCCGGTGGCCGGGTTCCTGGCGATCGTGGCCGCCCGGCGGCACGGCAAGCGAACAGACAGCCTGATACAGGTGATCATGCTGGCCGTCGCGGCTCTTCCGGAGTTCGTGATCGGCATTCTGTTGGTGGCGTTGCTGTCGACCACCGTGTTCCGGATCCTGCCGTCGGTGTCGCTTTCGGCCGGCGGTCCACCTTGGACGAACGTTCAGGCCATGGTCCTGCCGGTGTTGACTCTTGTGCTGGCGGTGGTCCCTTATGTGAGCCGGATTCTGCGGGCGTCGCTGATCGAGGTGCTGGAGAGCGACTACGTGGAGATGGCCCGGCTCAAGGGGCTGCCTGAAGGCCTTGCCGTCCGCAGACACGCGCTCGCAAACGCTGTCGTGCCCGCGATCCAGGTGATGGCGTTGCAGCTGGCGTGGCTGGCCGGCGGGATCGTGGTGGTGGAGAACGTCTTCCAGTACCAGGGCATCGGCATGACCCTCGTCGACGCCGTGCGCAACCGTGACCTGCCGGTGGTGCAAGCGCTTGCGCTGCTGATCGCGGCGGTTTACGTGGTGGTGAACCTGATCGCGGACGTGCTGACCATCCTGGTCACGCCCCGGCTGAGGACGGCGGTGCGATGAACGGGTCCTGGAGCCGGGCTTTCCGGGTGTCGCTGCGGTACCCGCGCACGTGGGCGGGTCTCGTGCTGACCGGCGTGATCGCGGTGGTCGCGCTCCTCGGTCCTTTGCTGGCGCCGCACGGGCCGAACGACATCGTCGGCCGTCCGTACGCGAAACCCGGTGGCAAGGCGGCCTTCGGCACTGACTACTTGGGACAGGACGTGCTGAGCCGGTTGCTGGAAGGCGGGTTCTCGGTCCTGGTGACGGCGGTGCTGGCGACCGTGCTGGGCATGGTCGTCGGTGTGGTCGCTGGCCTGGTCGCCGGGTACGCCAAAGGATGGCTGGACGAGGTGATCATGCGGCTCACCGACGTCGTGCTGGCCTTCCCGCAGATCGTGCTGGCGCTGGTGTTGCTGACGGTCGCCGGGCCGCAGCAGTGGCTGATCATCGTCATCGTCGGGCTCTCGCACGCTCCTCGTGTTGCGCGGCTGACGCGAGGGATGACGACCACGTTGGCCACCAGGGAGTTCATCCAGTCCGCTGAGGCGATGGGCGAACCGCGCGGGCGGATCATGTTCGGTGAGCTGCTGCCCAACATGTCCGGACCACTGCTGGCCGAGCTGGGCCTGCGGCTGACGTACTCGATCGGGCTGGTCGCGTCGATCGGGTTCCTCGGGTTCGTCGCCGATCCGCGGGCGGCCGACTGGGGCATGATGATCAACGAGAACCGCCTGGCGCTGCTCGTGCAGCCCTGGGCGATCCTCGCGCCGGTGATCGCGATCGCGGTCCTGACGGTGGGCACGAACCTCGTCGCCGACGGGATCGCCGCAGCGGCGGCCAACGCCGACCAGAACGAGGAGGCGTCGGCATGACCACAGCGTCGTGTTCCGTTGCGGGCCTGAAGGTTCAGCTCGACCGCGCAGGACCGGATGTGGTCGACGAGATCAGCTTCGAGGTGTTTCCCGGCGAGATTCTCGCCCTGGTCGGCGAATCGGGCAGCGGGAAGACCACTGTGGGCACTGCGTTGCTGGCGCATGCCCGGCGTGGTGCGCGGATCGTGGCCGGGACGGTGGACATCGACGGCACCGAGCTGCTCGGCCAACCTGTTGCGGTGTCCCGGAAACGGCGTGGGTCGGTGGTCGCGTACGTGCCACAGGACCCGGCCGCGTCACTGAACCCGGTGCTGCGGGTGGGTTATCAGATCCGTGAGGTTCTGGACGTGCACGAGTCCGGGACGCCCGCGCAACGCGACGAACGGGTCCGCGAGGTGCTCGCGGAAGTCGCTCTGCCCAGTGACGAGGAGTTCCTGAGGCGGTATCCGCATCAGCTGTCCGGCGGGCAGGCTCAGCGGGTGGTGATCGCGATGGCCTTCGCGTTGCGGCCCAAGGTTCTCGTCCTCGACGAACCCACGACCGGCCTGGACGTGACCAACCAGGCGCACGTCCTGGAGACAGTGCGGGATCTCTGCCAACGGCACAAGGTCGCGGCCGTCTACGTCACCCACGACCTGGCTGTCGTCGGCGAGTTGGCGCATCGGGTGGCCGTGCTTTACGCGGGGCAGATCGTGGAGATCGGGACCAAGGAGGAGATCTTCGCAGCCCCGTCCCACCCGTACACCCGGGCATTGCTCGCGGCCGTGCCGAGCGTGACCGAACCCCGCGTGCTGACTGGGATCGCGGGCCATGCGCCGTCGCCCGGGCATCGGCCGTCGGGCTGCCGGTTCCACGATCGCTGCGAGTACCAGCAGTCCGAGTGCGCCGAGGTCGAGCCGCCGGTCATCGAGGTCAGCGGGTTGTTGTCCCGGTGTCTTCGGGCCGAACACGTGCGAGCACAGCCGAACGCCGTCCCGATGGCCGCGCCGGCGGCCGAATGCGATGCCACGGACACGGTTCTGGAAGTCGCGGGCCTGTCGGCGTCCTACGGCCGGGTCGAGATTCTGCACGACATTGACATCTCGGTGCCACGCAACGGTTGCGTGGCACTCGTGGGTGAGTCGGGGAGCGGCAAGTCGACGTTGTCCCGGTGTATCGGTGGCCTGCACGACGAATGGACTGGCTCGATCCTGTTCGAGGGCCAGCCGGTGCCCGCGGGCGCTCGCAAACGGACTCCCCAGCTGCGCAAGTCGATCCAGTACGTCTTCCAGAACCCTTACCTGGCCCTGAATCCGCGGATGACGGTCGGCGAGATCATCCGGCGGCCGGTGATCCTGTTCGGGCTGGCCAAGGGTGCCGACGCGGAGAAGCGGGTCCTCGAACTGCTCGACCAGGTCTCGTTGCCCCGTTCTGCCAAGGGATTGCTGCCCGTGAGGCTGTCCGGCGGGGAACGACAGCGGGTGGCGATCGCGCGAGCGCTGGCGTGCGAGCCGGAAGTGCTGATCTGCGACGAGGTGACGTCGGCGCTGGACGTGTCCGTGCAGGCGTCGATCATCGCGTTGCTGGACGACCTGCGGCAGACCCGCGGCCTGTCCATGCTTTTCGTGACCCACAACCTGGCGCTGGTCCGGTCGATCGCCACGAGGACGGTCGTTCTCGAGGACGGCCGGATCGTCGAGGACGGCCCGACCGAACGGGTGCTGGACACGCCGGAAGCCGACTACACCAAGACGTTGCTGGCGAACACCCCGCGAATGGCCACGGGATGACCGGCCCGCTGCGGTTGTATGAGACGGTCGTCCCGGACGACTGGTTGGACTACAACGGTCATGTCAGCGAGTTCCGGTACCTGCAGGCGTTCGGCGACAACTCGGACGCCTTCTTCCGGCACGTCGGTATCGACGAGTCCTACCGGGACAGTGGCCGCTCGTTGTACACAGTGGAGACTCACCAGCACAACATCCGCGAGATCGGCGCGGGCGCCGAGCTGGCCTTCACCCTCCGTGTGCTGGACGTGGACACCAAGCGGCTGCACATCTTCCACGAGATGTACTGCGACGAGGACCTGCTGGCCACTGCCGAGCAGATGCTGTTGCATGTGGACATGGGTGCGGGCCGGGTCACGGCGATGCCGCCCTGGCTGCACGAACGGCTCTCGGCCCTGCACGCCGAGCACGCCGTACTCCCGAAGCCGGTGCGGACCGGCAGTGTGATCGGTATTCGCCGCCAGCGGGAGGCCCGATGCGGTTCGACCTGACAGCCGAGCAAGCTCTCATCGCCGACACGGTCCGGGACTTCGCCGAGACCGAACTGTACCCGCACGAGGACCTGGTGGAGCGCCTCGACGAGGTGCCACCCGAGCTGGCGCGGGATATCCGCGCCAAGGCGTTGGCCGCGGGCCTGTACGCCCCGAACATGCCCGCTGAACTCGGCGGTGGCGGCCTGGATGCCGTTGGCGTGACGCTGGTCGAGCGTGAGCTGGGGCGGGCCGGGTATGCGCTGCAGATGCTCGTGGCCCGGCCGAGCAACATTCTCCTGGCCTGCCAAGGCGATCAGATCGACACGTACCTGCTGCCCGCGATCCGGGGCGAGCGGCACGACTGCCTGGCGATGACCGAGCCGGGCGCCGGCTCCGATGTGCGATCCATGCGCACGCGGGCCGAGCGGCAGGGCGGCGAGTACGTCATCAACGGCACCAAGCACTTCATCAGCCACGCCGACCTGGCCGACTTCGTGATCCTGTTCGCGCGGGCCGATGCCGGGATCTCGTGCTTTCTCGTCGACACGAACGCGCCAGGGCTGACTGTCCGAAGAGGATCGCAGTGCGTGTCCCATCGCGGGTACCACCAGTGCGAGCTGATCTTCGAGGGCTGCCGGATCCCCGCCAAGCAACTCCTTGGGGTGGAAGGACGCGGCTTCGAGCTGATGGGGGAGTGGCTGGGGGCCAGCAGGTTGACGGTCGCCGCGGCGAGTGTGGGCCGGGCGAGGCGGGTACTGGACATGGCGATCGCGTGGGCGGCTACCCGCAAACAGTTCGGCCGGACCATCGGCAGCTTCCAGGGTGTGAGCTTTGCGTTGGCGGACTTGGTGTGTGAGCTGGAGGCGGCCGAGCTGCTGACCCTGCGGGCGGCCTGGAAACAGGACAACGGCGGCATGACCGACCAGGACGCGGCCATGGCCAAGCTGTTCGCCTCCGAGGCGCTCGGCCGGATCACCGACCAGGCCGTGCAGGTGTTCGGCGGGATGGGTCTGATGGCCGAGCTCCCGGTGGAGCGGTTCTGGCGGGACGCCAGGGTGGAGCGGATCTGGGACGGCACCAGTGAGATCCAGCGGCACATCATCGCGCGTTCGCTGCTGCGGGCGGTCTCGTGAAAAGGCTGCTCTCGCCCCGGCACATCGCCGTCGTCGGCGGCGCCCACGCCAAGGAGGTCATCCGGCAGAGCCGTGCCCTCGGCTACCGCGGTGAGATCTGGCTCGTGCATCCCCGGCTCGGCTTCCCGGACGTGGATTCCTTACCCGAACCACCGGACGCCAGCTTCATCGCGGTCAACCGTGAGTCCACTGTAGACGTGGTTGGTCAGCTGGCGGCGAGAGGCGCTGGGGGAGCGGTCTGCTACGCGTCGGGGTTCGCCGAGACCGGGGCGAAGGCGTTGCAGCAACGGCTGGTCGACGCGGCCGGCGGCATGCCCCTGATCGGCCCGAACTGCTACGGCCTGCTCAACTACCTCGACGGCGCCGCGCTGTGGCCGGACCAGCAGGGCGGCCGGCGGGTTGAGCGAGGCGTCGCCATCATCACGCAGAGCGGGAACATCGCGGTCAACCTGACCATGCAGCGCCGCAGCCTCCCGATCGGCTGCGTGATCGCGGTGGGCAACATGGCCGGGGTCACCGTCCCGGAGCTGATCACCGAGCTGGTCACGGACCCTCGGATCACCGCGATCGGCCTGCACATCGAGGGTCTCGACGACATCGAAGCCTTCGCCCGGGCCGCGATCGTGTCGAAAACCCGCGGAACTCCGCTCGTGGTGCTGAAATCCGGCACGTCCGAGCAGGGCGCGAGGATCACCGTCAGCCACACCAGCTCGCTCGCCGGCCCGGACATCGCCTACGACGCCCTGTTCCGCCGGCTCGGCATCGCGCGCGTCCGGGACGTGCCCAGGTTCGTCGAGACGCTGAAGTTCCTGCACGTCCACGGCCCGCTGCCGGGCAAGAGGGTCACCTCGGCGAGCTGCTCCGGCGGCGAGGCGGCGCTGGTCGCGGACCTGGCTCAGGACCGTGGCCTGGACCTCGCACCCCTCTCTAACACTGTTAGAGAGGCGCTGACCGTCGTCCTCGGCGACAAGGTGGCCATCAGCAACCCGCTCGACTACCACACCTATATCTGGGGCGACCGGACCGCACAGACCCAGTGCTTCGCGGCGCTGCGGGAAACCGATGTCCAACTGCTCATGCTCGATTTCCCCCGTGACGATCGGTGTCAGAGTGACGAGTGGGGCACCACGCTGGACGCTTTCATTGACGCCAAGCCAACAAGAGGCTGCGTGGTCAGCCTGCTCCCGGAGAACCTCCCGGAGTCCCTCGGCGAGCGGCTCATCGCCCACGGAATCGCCCCCATGCAGGGGCTTCCCGAGTGCCTGGACGCCATCGCGGCGAGCGTCGACCGCGAAGCCCGGCCGATCGCGCCGGTGATCCCGGTCGGCAGCGCCCAGCTGCTCGACGAGTGGCAGAGCAAGGAGGCCCTGGCAGGCCACGGTGTTCCGGTGCCGGACGGCCGGCGGACCCGGGATCCCGTTCAAGCGGCCGAAGAACTCGGTTGTCCGGTGGTGGTCAAGGCGCTCGGCGTCGCCCACAAGTCCGAGCTGAACGCGGTCCGCCTCGGCCTGGAAAACGCGAAAGCCGTGGTAGTGGCCGTGCAGGACATGCCCTACGAGGAGTTCCTGGTCGAGCGCATGGTCCCCGGCGCGGTGGCGGAGTTGATCGTCGGCGTCCGGCACGACCCCCAGTTCGGCCACCTGCTCACGATCGGCGCCGGTGGCGTGCTGGTGGAGTTGTTGCGCGACACGGCCACGCTGTTGTTTCCCGTTGATCGGGACGAGGTCCGGGAAGCCTTGACGTCGTTGAAGATCTGGCCGTTGCTCACCGGTTTTCGAGGCCGGGAGCCTGGTGATGTCGACGCGGTTCTCGAGGCCGTCCTCGCAATCGCCGCGTATGCGCAGGCGGACGCGGTCGCCGAGCTGGATGTGAACCCCCTTGTGGTGTGCCCCAAAGGAGTTGTCGCGGTGGACGCGTTGATCCGGCGATGACCGCCGTGCGGACCGACGTCGACGGAAAGACCCTGGTCATCACCCTGGACCGGCCCAAAGTGAACGCGATCGACGTAGCCACCAGCCACGAGCTGTACGCCGCCTTCGACCGGCTGCAGCAGGATCGGGCGTTGCGGGTCGCCATCATCACCGGATCGGGCGAATTCTTCTCGGCCGGCTGGGACCTCAAGGCGGGCGAAGCGGTCGACGCCGACCACGGCCCGGGTGGCTTCGCCGGGCTGACCGAGTTGTTCACCCTCGACAAACCGGTCATCGCGGCCGTGAACGGTCCCGCACTGGGCGGCGGGTTCGAGCTGGCCCTCGCCGCCGACCTGATTGTGGCCGGTCCACAAGCCCGGTTCGCCCTGCCGGAGGCCACCCTCGGGCTCGTGCCGGACTCCGGCGGGGTGCTGCGGCTGCCGAAACGGCTGCCCCGGGCGATCGCCATGGAGCTGCTGCTCACCGGCCGCCGGATGTCCGCCGAAGAGGCGCTGGCGTGGGGTTTGGTGAACCGGGTGGACGCGGATCCGGTCGCCGCAGCCCTGGCGCTGGCCCGCATGACCGAGGCTTCGGCACCGCTTGCCATCTCGGCCATCAAGGAGATCATCTCAACATGTGAGACGGAATCGGTGGCCGACGGCTACCGGATTTTTCGGCGTTTACCGCGCTATCAGGCCGTTTTGGCGTCCGACGACGCGGTCGAGGGACCCCGGGCGTTCGGCGAGAGGCGTCCACCTGTGTGGCTCGGATCGTGATCGGGTCTTCCGCTATCCTTGGGTGCGGTCGAGAGGCGCTGCAACGGGCCGCCAAGCCCGCCACGCTCGGCCCATTCCACCACCGAAGGGCGCCTCCTGGACAACGGGAGGATGCCATGGTGAATACCCTGCGAGAACTGCTGGACCAGCGGATCGTCGTGCTCGACGGTGCGTGGGGCACGATGCTGCAGGGTGCCAGGCTCACTCCCGAGGACTACCGGGGCGACCTGATCGCCGACCACACCCACGACGTGACCGGCGACCCGGACCTGCTCAACCTGACCCGCCCGGACGTCATCCTCGACGTGCACCGCCAGTACCTGGCCGCCGGCGCGGACATCACCACGACGAACACCTTCACCGCCACCAGCATCGGCCAGGCCGACTACGGCCTGCAGCGCCTGGTGCGCGAGATGAACGTGCAGGGCGCGAAGATCGCCCGCCAGGCCGCCGACGAGGCGGGCGGCCGGTTCGTCGCCGGGTCGATCGGCCCGCTGAACGTCACCCTGTCGCTGTCGCCGAAGGTCGAGGACCCGGCGTTCCGCGCGGTGACGTTCGACCAGGTCAAGGCCGCCTACGCGGAGCAGATCGCGGCGCTCGCCGAGGGCGGCGTGGACCTGCTGCTGATCGAGACCATCTTCGACACGCTGAACTGCAAGGCCGCCATCGCCGCCGCCCGCGAGGTCGCGCCGCAGCTGCCGCTGTGGATCTCGGTCACCATCGTCGACCTGAGCGGCCGCACGCTGTCCGGGCAGACCGTCGAGGCGTTCTGGAGCTCGATCGAGCACGCCAAGCCGCTGATGGTCGGCGTGAACTGCTCGCTCGGCGCCGCCGAGATGCGCCCGCACGTCGCCGAGTTGTCCCGCCTAGCGGACACGTACGTGGCCAGCCACCCGAACGCCGGTCTGCCGAACGCCTTCGGTGGCTACGACGAGACCCCCGAGCAGACGGCCGCGCTGCTGGGCGAGTTCGCCGACTCCGGCATGGTGAACGTCGTCGGCGGCTGTTGCGGCACCACCCCCGCGCACATCGCCAAGATCGCCGAGACCGTGCGCGGCAAGGCGCCGCGCGAGCTGGCCTCGCCGCGGCACACCACCCGGTTCAGCGGCCTGGAGCCGTTCGGCATCGGTGAGGACACCGGGTTCGTGATGATCGGTGAGCGCACCAACGTCACCGGCTCGGCCAAGTTCCGCAAGCTGATCGAGGGCGACGACCACCAGGCCGCCGTCGACGTGGCGCTGGACCAGGTCCGCGGCGGTGCGAACCTGCTGGACGTCAACATGGACGCCGACCTGCTGGACAGCGAGCAGGCGATGACCACGTTCCTCAACCTGATCGCGACCGAGCCGGAGGTGGCCCGGATCCCGATCATGGTGGACAGTTCCAAGTGGACGGTCCTGGAGGCCGGGCTCAAGTGCGTGCAGGGCAAGGGCGTGGTCAACTCGATCAGCCTCAAGGAGGGCGAGGAGCCGTTCCTCGAGCACGCCCGCAAGATCCGTGACTACGGCGCCGGTGTCGTGGTGATGGCGTTCGACGAGCAGGGCCAGGCCGACACCACCGAGCGCAAGGTCGAGATCTGCGCCCGTGCCTACGACCTGCTGACCCAGAAGGCCGGTTTCCCGGCCGAGGACATCATTTTCGACCCGAACGTGCTCGCTGTGGCCACCGGTATCGCCGAGCACAACGGGTACGCCAAGGCGTTCATCGACGCGTTGCCGCAGATCAAGCAGCGCTGCCCGGGCGTGCGGATCAGCGGCGGTATCTCGAACCTGTCGTTCTCCTTCCGCGGCAACAACGTCGTGCGCGAGGCGATGCACTCGGCGTTCCTGTTCCACGCCGTCAAGGCCGGCCTGGACATGGGCATCGTGAACGCCGGTCAGCTCGCGGTGTACCAGGACATCCCGGCCGACCTGCTGGAGCTGGTCGAGGACGTGCTGTTCGACCGGCGGGAGGACGCCACCGACCGGCTGGTCGAGTTCGCCGAGACCGTTCGCGGGCAGGGAACCAAGCGGATCGTCGACCTGTCCTGGCGCGAGGGCACGGTTCGCGAGCGGCTCGCGCACGCTTTGGTGCACGGCATCGTCGACTACATCGAAGAGGACACCGAGGAAGCCCGCCAGGAGATGGCGCGTCCGCTCGAGGTGATCGAGGGACCGCTGATGGACGGCATGAAGATCGTCGGTGACCTGTTCGGCTCCGGCAAGATGTTCCTGCCGCAGGTGGTCAAGAGCGCGCGCGTGATGAAGCGGTCGGTCGCCTACCTCGAGCCGTTCATGGAGGAGGAGAAGGAGCAGGCCCGGCTGGAGGGCCGGGACACCGGGCGCGGCAACGGGAAGATCGTGCTCGCAACGGTCAAGGGCGACGTGCACGACATCGGCAAGAACATCGTGGGCGTTGTCTTGGGCTGCAACAACTACGAGGTGATCGACCTCGGCGTGATGGTGCCCGCGTCGGTCATCCTGGACACTGCGGTGGCCGAAGGTGCCGACGCCGTCGGGCTTTCCGGGCTGATCACGCCGTCGCTGGACGAGATGGTCAGTGTGGCGTCGGAGATGCAGCGGCGCGGGCTGAAGCTGCCGCTGCTGATCGGTGGCGCCACGACCTCCCGCCAGCACACCGCCGTGCGGATCGCGCCCGTCTACGACGAGACCACGGTGCACGTGCTCGACGCGTCCCGTGTGGTCGGTGTGGTGTCGGACCTGCTGGACCCGGACCGCGCCGAGGTGCTGCACAAGGAGAACATCGCCGAGCAGGAGCGGCTGCGCGAGCAGCACGCGAACCGGCACCAGAAGGCGCTGCTGACCATTGAGCAGGCTCGGGCGAACCGCGAGGTCGTGTCCTTCGCGGACATCCCGACGCCTGACTTCACCGGCCTGCGGGTCGTCCGTCCGTCGATCGCCGAGCTGCGCGAGATGATCGACTGGCAGTTCCTGTTCCTGGCCTGGGAGCTGAAGGGCAAGTTCCCGGCGATCCTGGACCAGCCGGTGGCCCGCGAGCTGTTCGACGACGCGAACGCGTTGCTGGACCAGATCATCGCCGACGGCTCGTTCCAGGCCGTTGGGGCGTATGGCTTCTGGCCCGCCCACTCCGAGGGTGACGACATCATCCTGGAGAACGGCGTGAAGTTCCCGATGCTGCGCCAGCAGACCGAGAAGCCGGAGAACCGCCCGAACCGCTGCCTCTCGGACTACATCGCGCCGGCCGGTGACCACCTCGGCGGGTTCGCCGTGGCGATCCACGGCGCCGAGCAGCTCGCGGCGTCCTACGAGGAGCGCAACGACGACTACAAGTCGATCATGGTCAAGGCCCTGGCCGACCGGCTCGCCGAGGCGTTCGCCGAGTACATCCACCTCAAGGCGCGGCGGGACTGGTTCGAGCCGGACGCCGACCCGAAGCTCGAGGACCTGCACGCCGAGCGGTTCCGCGGCATCCGGCCCGCGCTGGGCTACCCGGCCAGCCCGGACCACAGCCTCAAGCAGGACCTGTTCGAGCTGCTCGAGTCGGACAACCTCGGCATGGGCCTGACGTCGTCGTTCGCCATGACCCCGGCGGCCAGCGTGAGCGGCCTGATCTTCGCCCACCCCGCCTCGCGGTACTTCACCGTGGGCCGGCTGGGCAAGGACCAGATCGACGACTACACCGCCCGCCGCGGTCTTGACCTGGCCGAAGTCGAGCGCTGGCTGCGGCCCAACCTCGGCTACGACCCCGAGTAAGGGGGGTTATCCCCCAGCCGCGGGTGGGGGAGTTCTGGCTGTCGGCAAGGGAGTCTTCGCTGAGATCGTGACCTGGTTCCGATCTTGGAGGAGATTCCCTTGCACGCCAATGTTTCCCGGCTGGATGTCGAGGATGTCGTCGCGCTGTACTCGAAGTACCTGCCTGACCTGCTGAAGGTCCGCGCCGAGCAACGGAAGTTGTACGAGTCCGGGCTCAAGGCCCAGCTGGACGACATCGAGGCCGAGCTGACGTACCTGCGGTTGCGGGAGACGTGTCCCGCCACCGTCGTCGAGATGGGGTCGTTGTACGGGTGGTCGACGTCGTGGATTCTGCGGGCGTTGCGGGACAACGAGTTCGGGCAGCTGCACTCGTACGACATCACGGCCAACGCGTCCGTGCCCGCGGAGCTGGCCTCGCGGTGGAGTTTCGCGCAGGGAGATGTGCGGGAGGCGAGGCTTCCCGAGGACATCGGATACCTGTTCGTGGATGCCGCGCACACCGCTTCCTTTGCCCGGTGGTACCTGGAGGCGGTGTTCCCCGGGGTTTCCTGCCCGGTGAGCGTGCATGACGTGTTCCATGGGCGGCGGGCGCTGCCGTTGTCCGAAGGATCCGTTGTGCTGAAGTGGCTGGCGGACAAGCGGATCTCGTACTTCACCGCCTCGCGCAAGGCCGCTCCCGGGGTGTACGACCGGATCATGCGGCACCGCGCCAAGCTCGGGCTGGCCGAACCGATCCACAGTGGACACGACAACCCGATGATCTTCTTTCAGCTGTAGCGATCCACGAGTTCGCGGCCCAGGCGCGCCAGTTCGGCTTTGACCGGGCCGGAGTCGATCACTTCGACCAGCGCGCCCCAGCCGGCCAGGTGCTGGGCGATGCCGATCGGCAGATGCGCGGCGAGGCGAACCCGGGACCGGCCGTCGGGCAGGTCCGCCTCGACCTCGCAGTGCCGGCCGAACTGGTCGCGCAGAATCGGCACGAACCGGGTCTCGACCAGCACCCGCGTCTCCACAGTGGACCGGCGTTCTTCCATCTGCTGAACGACTTCGTCCCAGACCGCGGACAGGTCGAAGTCGCCCGGCCGGTCCGCGGGTTCGGCCGTGACCTCGACAGTGGCGATCCGGTCGACCCGGAAGGTGCGGCGGCCCTGGCCGGTTCCGGCGATCAGGTACCAGATGTCGTCCTTGTTCACGAGACCCCACGGGTCGATCACCCGCTCGCGACCGCTGTAGGTCAGCCGGACCTTGAGCCGCCGCACCACGGCGGTCTGCAGGGTCCGCACCGCGATGGGCGTCTGCTTGCTGTGCTCGCCCCAGCGCGACGGGTCGATGACCGTCGCCTCGGCCGCGGCTTGCGCGTCCGCGCGGAACGTCTGGGGCAACGCCTGCACCAGCTTGCGCAACGCCGCCTTCGCCTCGGGAGCCACCGCCGCCGCGGGCCCGACCAGCAGGAACAACGCCTGCGCCTCGGCTGCGGTCAGCCCGCTCAGATCCGTCCGTGCCCCACCGAGCAACTCCCACCCGCCGCCGCGCCCAGGCTGCGGGTACACCGGAATGCCCGCCGTCGAGAGCGCTTCGAGGTCGCGGCGGGCGGTGGCCACCGAGACCTCCAGCTCCGACGCCAGCTCAGCGGCCGTCACCCGCCCACGCGCCTGCATCAACAGGAGCGCCGCCACCAACCGATCCGCGCGCATACCCGAAGTTTCGCAGACAAAGTGCTCACCCCATGAGCACTTCCCAGGTCAGCGTGCCGGCCTTGATGTCCGCGACCACACCCCGCACCCAAGCCAGCTCCGCCTCGGTGACGGTCTTGAGGTACTCGTGTTCCAGCAGGTGCAGCCGGGGAACGCCGTACTCGATCGAGGCGGTGAGCACGGCCTGAGTCGCCGCGAGCGCCTGCTCCAAGGCTTCGACCCGGCGCTCGAATTGCTCCAGCGCGTCCCGCGGGCTGAGTAGGTGCAGGAACGACACCACCGCCGGGAACAGCGGAAACTCCCGCGCCGGAGCGGCGACGCTCTCACGTAGACCGGTCAGCAGGGCGTCCTTGCCGCTCGGCGTCAGCTCGTAAACCGTGCGCTCGGGATGGCGCGTGTCGCGTTCGACGGCACGGACACGGATCAGCTCGTCGCGGGCCAGCCGGTCGATCGCGGCATGCAGGCCGGACCGGTTGCGCACGTTGACCACCAGCTCAACGCCGCGTTCCTTCATCAGCTGCTGCATGCGGTAGGCGTGCATCGGCGCCTCGGCCAGCAGCGCGAGGACGGCGATCACGACCGGGGACAGCTGCCCGCGAGGTGCCATAGTATGTATCGTACTAGTACGTGACGTACTAAAGCCGAGGAGGGGACATGCGAACGGCTTTACTGGAGATCGCCCTCTCGATCGGCGGCTACTACCTCCTGCGTGCGTTCGGAGCCGGTGTGTTCTGGGCGCTCACCGCCCCGGCGATCGCGGTCGCCATCGTCGCGTTGACAGAAACTGTTCGCCGTCATCGCGTCGACATGATCGGGCTATTGGTGTTGTGCGAACTCGCCGCAACATTGACCCTCTCGCTGGTCACGCAGAGCGCGCTGGTAGCCGCCCTCCGCGAGCCGGTGTACGTGCTCATCGGCGGCGTTTTCTGCCTGGCCACGCTGCTGTTCCGGCGGCCGTTCAGCCACGTGAGCACCGCCGCGATCGCGACTTTCGGCGACTCCCGCCGCGCGGCGGCGTTCGACCACGCGTGGCGGGAGGTGCCGCGGTACCGGATGTGGCAGCGGCTGATCACGGCGTCGTTCGGTCTGATCATGGTCGCCACCGCGGTCATCCGCGCCGACATCCTGGCCACCGCCTCCGACCTTGCCCACGCGATCGACGTCTCCAACATTCTCGGCTTCGTCATGATCGGGGCGGTGGTCGTGGTCAGTGCGATCCTCATCCAGCCGGCCAGGAAGATCATCGAGGAACTGCTCGAACGAAGCTGACCCGCGTGGTAGAGAAGGAGGGTGGACCTCACGGACGACGGCCGCGCGGTGACGTTAACGGTTGGTGGCGTTGAGTTGTTCCGGTATGTGTACCGGCCGAGCCTGCCCGCGTTCGAGAGCCCGTGCCCGAGCTTCCATCCACTGAGGACACTCGACGGCGATGTGGTCACCGGGTTCCGGCCGCATGACCACCGGTGGCACAAGGGTCTGGCGATGACCGCTTCGCACCTGTCCGGCCAGAACTTCTGGGGCGGGGTGTCGTGGGTGCGCGAGTCCGGTTACCAGGTGTTGCCGAATGTGGGATCGCTGGCGCACCAAGGGTTCGACGGGCCGCTGACCGAGCGGGTCGACTGGATCACCGCGACCGGGGAACGCTGGATCGACGAGCGCCGGGAGATCGGCTACACGGTCGGCGACGACCACTGGATCCTGGCTTTCACGACATCGCTGAGCAACGTCCGCGGCCGGGCGCTGGAGTTCGGCAGTCCCACGGTGTTCGGCCGGGAGATGGCCGGGTACTGCGGGTTCTTCTGGCGCGGGCCGCGCTCGTTCACCGGCGGTTCGGTGCTCACCGAGGACGGGGACCTGATGGGCGGCAAGGGATCCTGGCTCGCGTTCGTGGGCGAGCACGACGAGGTCGACCGCCATTCAACCCTGCTGTTCCACGACGACCCCGCCAACCCCGTTCCGGACCGCCGCTGGTTCGTCCGCGCCGACCCGTACCCGGTCGTGAACCCCTCCCTCGCGTTCTTCGAACCCCTGACCCTCCCCGCCGGCGACACGCTGAACCTGCGCTACCGCGTGGTGATCGGGAACGGCCGATGGACCCGTGACCGCCTCACCGACCACATCCAGCGGCACCCGTTCTGATACCCGTAGGGCATCACAGGCGCTCGAACAGGTCTTGGACGTGGCGTGCTACCTGCGCACATGCTGGATGCATGAAGGTTTTCGTGACAGGTGGCACTGGTTACATCGGTCGTTCGGTCGTTCCGGCTCTGGTGCGCGCGGGGCATGAGGTCACCGCGCTGACCCGCAGCGACAAGAGCGCGGAGCTGGTCAAGGACCTCGGCGGGACCCCGGTCCGGGGCACGATCACCGGCACCGAGGTCCTGCGGGAGGCGGCGAAAGCCGCTGGGGCGGCGATTCACCTCGCGCAGGACTTCGACGGTGACACACCCGCGATCGACCGCGCCGCGGCGCAGGCGATGCAGCAGGGCGCCGAGGTCTACGTCCATAGTGGAGGGACGTGGGTGTACGGCGACACGGATGGGGTCGCCACCGAGAGTTCGCCGTACAACCCGCCGGGGATCGTGGCCTGGCGTCTGGACAACGAGAAGGAAGTCCGCGCCAGGGGCGGGGTTGTCGTTGTGCCCGGGCTGGTTTACGGGCGCGGCGAAGGTCTGATCGAGACGTTCTACGCCAGCAAGGACGTCGTCCCGTACATCGGCGACGGCGAGAACCACTGGGATCTCGTGCATGTCGATGACATCGCGGACCTGTACGTGCGGGCGCTCAACGCCGCCAAGGGCTCTGTCTACATTGGAGTCAACGAAGCGCGCCCCACCGCCCGTCAGGTCAGTGAGGTCTTGGCGAAGGGCAAGCAAACGCGGTCGATCACGATCGAAGAGGCCCGTCAGGAGATGGGTCCGATCGCGGACGCGTTCGCCCTCGACCAGCAGCTGTCGAGCGCCAAAGCCCGCGACGAACTTGGCTGGCGTCCGCGGCACACCGATCCCCTGAACGAGCTGTAGACCACCGGGAGTGGCCGGGTGTATGCCTGAGGGGGGAACAGGCCCACAAAGTTCTACACAAGCTTGACGTGTAGGTGTCATCGTGTAGAAAATGGAGTATGCCTCAGGTCACATTCGATCGGCATCCCGCCACCTACCGGCACTGGCGCCTGCGGGTGGACGGGCCGGTGGCGTGGCTGGAGATGACCGTCGACGAGCAGGGTGGCCTGGTCGAGGGCTACGAGCTCAAGCTCAACTCGTACGACCTCGGCGTGGACATCGAGCTCTACGACGCCGTGCAGCGGCTGCGGTTCGAGCACCCCGGCGTCAAGACCGTTGTCCTTACCAGCGCGAAGGACAACGTGTTCTGCGCCGGCGCGAACATCCGGATGCTGGCGGCGTCCTCGCACGAGTGGAAGGTGAACTTCTGCAAGTTCACCAACGAGACCCGCAACGGCATGGAGGACGCGACCGAGCACTCCGGCCAGACCTGGCTGGCCGCGGTGAACGGGTCCTGCGCGGGCGGCGGCTACGAGCTGGCCCTGGCCTGCGACACGATCATCCTGGTCGACGACAACTCCTCCACGGTCGCGTTGCCCGAGGTCCCGCTGCTCGGCGTGCTGCCCGGCACCGGCGGCCTGACCCGTGTCGTCGACAAACGCCGGGTGCGCAAGGACCGCGCGGACATCTTCGCCACCCGCAGCGACGGCATCAAAGGCAAGACCGCGGTCGAATGGCGGCTGGTCGACGAACTCGCCCCGCGCCGCGACTTCACCTCCTACGTGCACAAGCGCGCGACGGAAATGGCTGAGCGGAGCACACGTCCGGACGCCGAGGGCATCGAACTCACGCCCATGCAACGGGAAGTCACCGACGACGGCATCACTTACCGTTACGTGACCGCGAAGTACGACCGCCAGGCCCGCACTGTCGACGTCACCGTCAAGGGGCCGGACACAGAACAACCGGACGTGCACGCGGAAGGCGCGGATACCTGGCTGCTCGCCATGACCCGCGAGCTCGACGATCTGATCCTGCGCTTGCGCACCAATGAACCCGAGCTGGGTACCTGGGTGATCCGCACCGAAGGCGATCCCGGGAAGGTGCTGGCGCACGAGAACGCGATCGTCGGCCGGGAAGACTGGCTGTGCAACGAGATCACGCACTACTACAAGCGCACCCTCAAGCGCCTGGACGTCACCAGCCGCAGCCTGATCGCGCTGATCGAACCCGGCAGCTGCTTCGCCGGAGTACTCCTGGAACTGGCGCTCGCATGCGACCGGCAGTACCTGCTGGACGAGGACGGCGTGTCGATCACGTTGTCGCAGCACAACTTCGGCACGTTCCCGATGGGCAACGGACTGTCCAGAGCAGAGTCCCGGTTCTACGGCGAGACCGATCACCTGGACTGGCTGCGCAAGGAGGTCGACCGGCCGCTGCCCCCGGCCAAGGCCGACGAGCTGGGCCTGGTCACCGAGGCGCTGGACGACCTGGACTGGGACGACGAGGTGCGGCTGGCCGTCGAGGCGCGCGCCTCGCTGTCACCGGACGCGCTGACCGGGATGGAGGCCAACCACCGGTTCGTCGGCCCGGAAACGCTGGAGACCAAGATCTTCGGCCGGCTGACCGCCTGGCAGAACTGGATCTTCAACCGGCCCAACGCGTCCGGTGAGGACGGCGCGCTGAGGCGGTACGGCACCGGCCGCAAGGCCGCCTTCGACCGGAAGCGGGTGTGACACCTTTGCCGGAAAAGATCGACTACGACGCCAAGATCCCGAACAACGTCAACCTGGCCGGCGACCGGCGGCTGCAGCGGGCGCTGGAGGGCTGGCAGCCGAAGTTCATGAACTGGTGGGGCGAGATGGGCCCCACGCTGGAGACCCACGGCGTGTACCTGCGCACCGCGGTCAGCGTCGGCCGGGAGGGGTGGGCGCACTTCGACCACGTGCACGTCCCGGACTACCGGTGGGGGATCTTCCTCGCCGAGCGCGACCCGGGCCGGTCGATCGCGTTCGGTGAGCACAAGGGTGAACCGGCCTGGCAACAGGTTCCCGGCGAGTACCGGGCCGATCTGCAGCGGCTGATCGTGATCCAGGGCGACACCGAACCCGCTTCGGTGGAGCAGCAACGACTTCTGGGCCTGACCGCGCCAAGCCTTTACGACCTGCGCAACCTGTTCCAGGTCAACGTGGAGGAAGGCAGGCACCTCTGGGCGATGGTGTACCTGCTGCACGCCTACTTCGGCCGGGAGGGCCGCGAGGAGGCGGAGGCGCTGCTGTTCCGCAACTCCGGCAGCCCGGACGCGCCGCGCATCCTGGGTGCGTTCAACGAGGAGACCGCCGACTGGCTGGCCTTCTACATGTTCACCTACTTCACCGACCGGGACGGCAAGTACCAGCTCGGCACGTTGAAGGAGAGCGCCTTCGACCCGTTGTCGCGCACCTGCGAGTTCATGCTCAAGGAGGAGGCGCACCACATGTTCGTCGGCACCACCGGGGTGGACCGGGTGGTGACGCGCAGTGCCGAGCTGATCCGCGAGCACGACACGCTGGACATCGGCAAGCACGGCGGGATCCCGCTGGACATCATCCAGAAGTACATCAACTTCCACTACACGGTGTCGCTGGACCTGTTCGGCAGCGAGACCTCCACCAACGCGGCCAACTACTACACCGCCGGGCTCAAGGGCCGCTGGCAGGAGACCCGGCGCAAGGACGACCACCAGCTCGCCGACGGCTCCACGTTCTTCGAGCGGCCGAACACCGACGGCACCTGGAGCACCGACGAGGTGCAGACCCTGCTGGCGCTCAACCTCGACCTGCGTGGCGAGTACATAGCGGACTGCAACAGCGGGATCAAGCGGTGGAACAAGATCCTCAGCGAGGCCGAGATCTCGTATTCCTTCGCATTGCCGCACGTCGGTTTCAACCGTAATGTCGGGCTGCACGCCGGACACCACATCACCCCGGACGGCACGATCGTGGACGAGCAGACCTGGCAGGCGGCCAAGCACAAGTGGCTGCCGACGAGCGAAGACCTGACCTTCGTCCGGTCGCTGATGCACCCGGTCTACGAGCGCGGCAAGATCGCCAGCTGGGTCGCGCCGCCGACGCACGGCATCAACTCCAAGCCGTTCGACTACGAGTACGTGTATCTGACCTGAGCCGGACGGATCCCGCCATGACTGCCCCCACCACCACGGCTTTCAACGCAGCACAGTACTTAGTGGACAGACACGTCCAGTTGGGCGCCGGTGACCGGGTCGCGGTCGTCGCACCCAGCCGGACGCTCACGTACGCCGAGCTTGGCGACGAGGTCCAGACCATCGCCGCCGGGCTGCGCTCGCTCGGCGTGCGGCCCGAGGACCGGGTGCTGATGTGCATGACCGACGAGGTCGAGCTGTTCACCGCGATCCTCGCCTCGATGTGGCTCGGCGCGGTCGCGGTGCCGTGCTCGACCATGCTCACCGGTCCTGAGCTGCGCAAACTCGTGATCGACTCGCGGGCGCGGACGGTGCTGGGCTCGTCGGAGTACGCGCGGGCGATCACCATCGCCGTCGACGGGGCGCCCGACGTCGAGCACGTCGTCATGGCCGGGATGGAGCCCGAGCAGGCTCTGCCGTGGCGGGTCCTGACCCTGCACGGCCGGTTGAGCGAGCCCTACGCCACCTGGTCCGACTCGCCCGCGTTGTGGCTGTACACCTCCGGGACGACCGGCGAACCCAAGGCCGCCATGCACCGGCACCGCGATATCCAGGTCGTGGCCGAGACTTATGGCCAGCAGGTGCTCGGGATCCGGCCGGAGGACCGGTGTTTGTCCGTGGCCAAGCTGTTCTTCGCCTACGGGCTGGGGAACTCGATGTTCTTCCCGTTGTCCGTGAGCGCTTCGGCGGTGCTGGAGCCGAGCCGCCCGTCGGGTGACCTGATCGCGCGGCGGATCGCCGAACACCAGCCGACGTTGTTGTTCGGGATGCCCAGCTTCTGGGGCCCGGTGCTCGCGGGTGACCTGCCCGACGACACGTTCGCCGGTGTGCGCCTAGGTGTTTCGGCGGGGGAGGCGTTGCCGCCGCGGATGTGCCACGGCATGCGGGACCGGTTCGGCCTGGAGATCCTGGACGGCATCGGCTCCACCGAGCTGCTGCACATCTTCGTGTCCAACCGGCCCGGCCAGGTCCGGCCCGCATCCTCGGGGGTGCCGGTGCCCGGGTACGAAGTCGAGCTGCGGGACGAGTTCGGCGCGGTGATCGAGGGGCACGGTGTGTCCGGCGAGCTGTATGTGAAGGGCGAGTCCGCGGCGACCGGCTACTGGTGCCGCACGGACACCTCCCGCCGCGTGTTCCTGGGCGACTGGACCCGCACCGGCGACACATACGTGCGCAACGAGGACGGCACGTACACCAGCTTGGGCCGCACCGGAGACATGCTCAAGTCGGGCGGAATCTGGGTGACACCAAGCGAAGTGGAGAACCGCCTGCTGGAACACCCTTCCGTCGCGGAGGTCGCGGTGGTCGGCGTGCCCGACCAGGATGGTCTGGACAAGACGGTCGCCTGCGTCGTCCCGGTCGCGGGACACAAGGTCGACGAGGACGAGCTGATCCAGTGGTGCCGTGACGGGCTGGCGGCGTTCAAACGCCCCCGCATGGTCATCGAGCTGACCAGGTTGCCCCGCACCGCGACCGGCAAAGTCCGCCGCAACATCCTCCGCCAGATAGCCAGCGTGGACACCAGCCCGAGTTAGTGCTGTGGCCGGGTGGGTTGGCCGTCGAGTCGGTGAACCTATCCGGCCACAGCACTGGGGTCGCCCGGCCGCAGCCGGACGACCCCAGTGGCGTCAGTTGACGCAGCCGTCCCCAGGGGCACCTGGCTGAGCCGTGCCCGGCCGCTGGGCGAAGAAGTCGGTGACGAACTTCTTCACCGCGGCCGGGTCGACGCCGATCGCGTCCCCGTCGGCAGGGGTCTTCAGCGCCACGTTCTGGTACGGGATGGTGGCCGTGGTCAGGGTCGCTCCCGCGAGTCCGTTGGCGAACCGCAGCACGTCCCAGTTCGGGTCCACCCGCACGGCGCTCTGCACCAGCTCGACCGCCTTGCTGAGGTCGGTCCGCCCGGCCACCTTGGCCAGCAACGACGTCAGGAACGCCTGTGCGCGGGCGATCCGGTCGAGGTCGCCGTTGGGCAGGCCGTGCCGCTGCCGGAGGTACCCCAGGGCCTGCTCACCGTTGATGACCTGTTTCCCGGCGGGGAGGTCGACGCCGGCGTACGTGTCCTTCACCTTGTTGCGCAGGCAGACCTCCACGCCGCCGAGGGCGTTGACGACCTTGGGCAGGTCGGGCGTGTCGATGAACGCGTAGTGGTCGACGCGCGCGCCGGTGAGCTGCTCGACCGCGCCCACCAGCGCCTTCGTCCCGCCCTCGGTGCCGCCGTTGTTCATCGTGCCGCGTACGTATGCCGAGTTGAGCTTGTGGTGGCCGAAGCCGGGAATCTCCACAAAGGTGTCGCGCGGCAGCGAGACGGCGCGGAACGAACCCCCCGGGCCCCGGTGGATCAGGATCATGGTGTCGGTGTACGGGGCGCCGTGGTCGTCCGTTCCCACCAGCAGGATGTTCTCCTCGGCGGCTGGGACCGGCGCGGCCGAGGAGTTGGCCGCGGGAGCGGGCTGCTCGTCACGAGACGCGGTCAGCGGCACCACGACGGCCACAACCGCTGCGGCGACGGCGGTTCCGGCGACGGCCATCAGCATTCCGGTTCGCCGCCTCGGCTGCGTGTCCCGGAGACCGGCCAGCACGGTGCCGGGGTCGACGGCCTGGCTGGCCTCTTCCTCGATCGCCTGACGGATCAGGGTTTCCTCGTTCACAGCACCTCCATGACCCGGTCGGCCGTGCGCAACGTCTTGAGCGCACGGGAAATGTGGCTGCGGACGGTGGCCTCCGTGCAGCGCAACACGTCCGCGATCTCCGCGTCCGTGCAGTCCTCGTAGTAGCGCAGCACCAGGGCGGCGCGTTGTTTCCTTGGCAGTACGGCGATCCGGGCGCGCATGGCGTCGCGTTCGGCGTGCTGCACGGCCGGATCGTGCACCGGCGGGGTGAGCGTCTCCAGGGTCGCGCGGGAGGAGGCGATGTCCCGGGCCGCGCGGCGGCGGCGCCACGAGAGGTACTCGTTGGTCACCATCCGCTTGACGTACAGGTAGGGCGCGTCCATCGCCGCGATCTTGGGCCACCGGTGCTGGGCCCGGGCCAGCACCTCCTGCACGATGTCCTGGGCCAGATACCGGTCGCAGGTCATCGCGGTGGCGTACCGCAGGAGCCGATCGAGTCGCTCCGCGGCGAACTGCTCGAAGCCGTCCGGCACCGGCGCTCCTTCCGCTGTTGGGGTGTGCGACCGGGAAACTCCGGACACCCGGCAAATGTTGAACGGGCCAGCAGATCAATTTGTGACGTCTGTCACGACGGTTGTTCGACCGGCAACGCGCGTGACCTTGAACGCGTTGGCCAGGCCGTACGGACGTGGAATTCTGTTCGTGCAGTGGGCGTTTTTCACGAGGTCATCGCGACGAATCGGGGGGATTCGATGGGCGACGCGCGCGACCAGGCACGTTACCGGATCCTGGGGCCGGTCTCGGTGCGCGGCAGGACCGGGCTGGGCGCGCCCAAGCAGCGGGCCGTGCTGGCCGCGCTGCTGCTCAACGCCAACCGGATGGTCTCCGAGGAGCAGCTGTTCACGCTCGTGTGGGGGGAGAACACGCCGCGGTCGGTGCTCGGCCGGGTCCGGGTCTACGTGCACGAGCTGCGCGCGCTGCTGGGCCGGGACGTGATCGACCGGGTCCGCGCCGGCTACCGCATCCGGGTCGAGCCGGGCGAGCTGGACCTGGACATGTTCGACCAGGCCGTGGCCGAGGCCAGGGTGGACGCCCGCGAGGGCCGGGCGGCCGAGGCGGCGAGCCGGCTGCGGGACGCGCTGGCGCTGTGGGCCGGTCCGGCGCTGGGCGGGGTGAGCGCCCCGCTGGTCGAGCGCGAGGGTTCGGCCCTGGAGGAGCGCAGGCTGATCGCGCTGGAGGAGCTGTTCGACGCTGAGCTGGCCGCCGGACGGCACGTCCAGGTCGTCGCCGAGCTGCGCAAGGCGGCCGCGGACAACCCGCTGCGCGAACGCCTGCAGGCCCAGCTGATGCTCGCGCTGCATCGTTCCCAGCGGCGCTCGGAAGCGCTCAGTGTTTACCTCGAAACGCATCACCGCCTGGTCGAGGAGCTGGGAATCGAACCGGGCCAGGCATTGCGGGAAATTCACCAGCAAGTCCTTGATCCCGTCGAGGAACAGCCCGCCGCCGGGATTCCGCACGCCAGGCCCGCCGAATTGCCGCGGGACATCCGGGGTTTCACCGGCCGCGACGCCGAGCTGAGACGGCTCGATTCCGCGGCCGCCACCGATGCGATCTGCCTGATCAGCGGGACCGCGGGGATCGGCAAGACGGCGCTGGCGGTGCACTGGGCGCACACCCGGCGCGAGCGGTTCCCGGACGGCCAGCTCTACGTCAACCTGCGCGGGTTCGACCCCGACCACGAGCCGTTGACCCCGATCGCGGCCATGGCCCAGCTGCTGCACTCGCTCGGCGTGGCGCCCGGCCGCGTGCCGGATGGCCTGGACCAGCAGACAGGTCTGTACCGGTCCCTGCTCGCCGACCGCGAAGTCCTTGTGGTGCTGGACAACGCGCGCGACGCCGAGCAGGTTCGCCCGCTGCTGCCGCCGGCCGGGGTCGCGCTGGTGACCAGCCGCAACCGGCTCGGCGGGCTGGTCGCGGAGATGGGCGCGCACCAGGTCGCGGTGAGCGAGATGTCCGAAGTGGAGTCTCGTGCCCTGCTGGCCGGGGTGCTGGGCACCGGCATGGTGACCGCCGAGGTTGCCGCATCCGTTGAGCTGGCGCAGCTCTGCGGCGGGCTGCCGCTGGCGTTGCGGATCGCCGCAGCGAACGTGGCCACCGTGCCCGGCGGCGGGATCGCCGCCGTGGTCGCGGAACTGGCCAAGGGCGACCGCCTCGCGGGTCTGTCCCTCGACGGTGACGACAGCCCGGTGACGGTCGCGTTCACCGCGTCCTACCGCGCGCTGAAAACCCGCAGCCAGCAGCTTTTCCGGATGCTGGGGCTGATCCCCGGCCCGGACTTCACCGCCGCGGCGGCGGCCGCGGTGTCCGGGCTGCCGCTGGAGGACACCGCTCGTGAGCTGAAAGCGTTGTCAGCGGCGCACTTGGTCGAGCAGCACACGACGGACCGCTACCGTTTCCATGACCTGGTGCGGTTGTTCGCCGGTCGCGAGGTCCGGCTGGACCCGGATCGCGAGCGGGCCCGCGGCCGGCTGCTCGACTACTACGCGGGCATCACCAGCGCGGCCAGCCAGCTGTTCGAACCGGACATCCTGCGCCTGCCCGGCAACCCGGTCGGCCCGTCCGGCTACGAGGCGGCCGAGGTAGCCGACCTGCCGAACCTCGCCGCCGCGATGCTGGAGGCCGCCGCGCGCGGGCCGTTCCCGCAGGCCTGGTGGCTCGCCGACGACCTGCGCGTGGTCTACCAGCGCAACGGGCGGCGCGGCGAGTGGATCGAGCTGGCGGCGCCGATCCTCTCCTCCGCGCGCAGGCATGGCGAGCCGGAGGTCCAGGCCATGCTGCTCAACAGCATCGGCGAGCCGCTTTTCCGTTCGGGCCAACGGGAACGCGCGATCGAGCAGCTGAACCGGTCGGCCGCGATGGCCCGCGAGTGCGGCTGGCCGGAGTGCGAGGCGGCCTCGCTGGCCGGCCTGAGCTTCGCGCTGGAGTGGACCGGCCGGCTGCCGGAGTCCATCAGCCACAACCAGAAGGCGGCCGCGTTGTTCGCCGAGCTGGGCTCGGTGGTGGGGGAGAACCGGACACTGCACGCCCTGGCCGAGCAGTACCACCACCTGGGCCGGTTGCGGCTGGCCGAGGACACCAGCAGGCAGGCACTGGACATTAGCCGCCGCCATGGGCTGCGCCTTGCGATGGCACGGGATCTGCGTGACCTCGGCGCGATCCTGTTGGACCGCGGTCAGTTCACCGAGTCCGAGGAGTTCATGTCGCAGGCACGGGCGGTGTTCCAGGAGCTCGGCATGCACGACGTGGCCACCACGTTCACCTGGATGAGCCGGTTGCGTTGGGAGACAGGCGATTTCGCGGGCGCGTACGTCGAGGCGGTGCGTGCGGTAGAGCTGTCGCGGTCCGAGCGCGACCAGTTGTCCGAGAGCGCGGCGCTGATCGCCCAGGCCGACGCCGAGATCGGGCTGGGCCGGCTCGGGGCGGCCGCGGAACACCTCGACCTGGCCGACGCGATCGTCGACCGCGGCAGCCTCCGCTGGCACCTGGCGTACGGCCTGACCGCCCGGGCGCGGCTGAACGCCGAGCTGGGCGAGTTCGACACCGCGATCGAGAACGCCTCCCGGGCCGGGATCGTGGCGCGCCAAAGCGGATATCGCCTGCCAGAACTGGCGGCGGTCACCGCGTTGGCGTTGATCTACTCCCGCTCCGGCCAGGATGGCCTCGCCGCCGTCGCCGCGGCCGACGCCCTTGACCTGTGCCGCGACATCGGCCACACCTCCTGCGAGGCGGTCCTGTCGCCGCTGGTGGCGCGGCTTGGTTCGGACCGCATCCGGAAGTGATCGGCTCATGAGCGTCGCGCGGGATCCGGCTGAGCTGCTGATCCCGGGAAGTGCCTTGGGATCCGGGCGTTGGACGTGGCGGCTGGGGTGTCCATGAAGGACAGTGCGGCGATCGGGCGGCGCGGCGATGGGCCGGTTGGCGTACCCGGTGGACCGGTCGCTTAGGGACGTGCCCGACGGGGTATAAGTTCGCTCGTGGTCGCGACGTTCTTGTTGCCGGTGACGACGGCGCTGTGGGTGTTCCCGCTGGTGGTCCTGGTTGTGATGGTGCCGGCGGCGGTGGTCAGCTACCGGCGGCGGGGCCGCGCGGGCGGGTGGACGTCGGTGATGTTCTACTCGTTCCTGTTTTACCTGCTGGCCGCGTTGCTGCAGACGATCATCCCGTTGCCGCGGGACGGCGGGGCGTACTGCGCGACGCAGTCCTACGCGAGCACCCCGCAGCTGCGGCCGTTCTACTTCGTCGAGGTCATCCAGCAACGCGCCCGCGGGCACTGGGACCTCGGCGCGATCATGCGCAACGCGCCACTGTGGTCGACCGCGCTGAACGTCGTTCTGCTTGTGCCGCTGGGCATCTACCTGCGCTATCTGGTGAAGATGAGGTTCCTGCCCGCGGTGCTGGTCGGGTTCGGGGTGTCGCTGTTCTTCGAGCTCACCCAGCTGACCGGGCTCTGGTTCGTCTACCCGTGCGCGTACCGGTTGTTCAGTGTGGACGATCTGATCCTCAACACCGCTGGGGCCTTCCTCGGCGCCGCGATCGGCGGCCCGCTGAGCCGGATCCTGCCGCCGCTCGAACCGGCCCACGACGTCAAGCGGTACGCGGACAAGGTCACCATCACCCGGCGGTTGTTCGCGCTGTTCACCGACATCCTCGGGTTCGCCACGCTGGTCGCGTTCTGGCTCGGCCTGCTCACGCTGTTCGGCAAACCGACCACCGGGCAGGAGATTCCGATCATCCTGGCGGCCGTGGTGTGGTTCGTGCTCGCGCCCCTGCTCAGTGGGTCCACATTGGGCAAACGAGCGATGTTGTTGCGGGTGGAGCGAACCAACGGCCGGCGGGCCGGACCGCTGGCGCTGCTGGTGCGCTACGGGATCCTGCTGTCGCCGGCCTGGTTGCTGTGGCTGGCTTTGTCGGTCGACATCTGGGACGTCAGTGATCACCCGTCCCGGCTGCTGATCCCGGCCGGCATGCTGCTTTCCGTGTTCGTCGTAGGGGTGTGGACGCCGCTGGCGGTGTTCTTCAGCGACGACCACCGTGCCCCCTACGAGCAGCTCAGCCGCACGACCAACGTGGCGATCGTCAGGCGAGCGTCCACGTGACCGTGTCGGTGAACGTCTGACCGCCGCGTGTCCCGGTCACCTTGACCACGTTCTGGCCGGGGGACAAGGTGACCGGCCACGTGTAGATGTGGTCGGCCGAGGTCTTCGTCGAGATCGTGGTCCCGTTGAGCGACAACGAGATCGAGTCGGCTGTGCCGTAGACCTTCACCGTTGTGGCGGCCGCGGTCCGCTGGGTCCACCTGCGACTGGTGATGTACGCGAAGGACGTGTTGGTCCAGTTCGCCTTGTACCAGTAGAACGCGTCCTTGCGGGTGTTGCGGTCGTAGGTCACCAGGCCCTTGTCGTTGCGGCCGTTGGTGTCGCCCTCGGACCGGCTGTCCACCGCGAAGTCGAACATGTTCCACACGAACGTGCCCCACAGGTACGGCCGCGTCGAGATCTGCTTCCAGTGGTTCTCGTGCAGCAGGCTCTCGTACTCCTCAGGATGGAACTTCGATGTGGTCACGGGTTGCTGGGGCGGTTCCTGGTGCTGGTTGACGCTGCCGCCGGCGCCGTACTCGCTGATGCCGATCTTGCGGCCGGGATCCTTGGCGTGCAACTGATCCGCCCACGCACCCGGCCCGGTCCCGCTGGAGTACCAGCCGTAGTACTTGTTGTAGCCGATGACATCCGTGTGACTGGCCAGACCGTCGGTGTCGCCCTTGTTGGTGGCGTATGTGGACATCCGGCTCGGGTCCTCGGTGGCCACCTGGTTGTCCAAAGTGGTCAGAATGCTGTTGGTGACGGCGTTGTCCGAGGCCTGTTCGTTGCCGATGCCCCAGAAGAAGATCGACGGGTGGTTGTAGTTCTGCCGGATCAGCTCGGACAGCTGCTGCTGGGCGTTGGCCCGGAACGCGGCGCTGTCGGTGACCTGGTTGACCAGCGGGATCTCCGCCCAGATGACGTACCCGCGCTGGTCGGCGAGCGAGTAGACGGTCTGCGACTGCTGGTAGTGCGCGGTCCGCAGGGCGTTCACGCCCATCTCGTCCATCAGGTCGAAGTCCTGCGTCTGCTGCACGGGCGTGACGGCCCAGCCCTGGTTGAGCCGGTCCTGGTGCGCGTTCACGCCGTGCAGGCTCAGGTGCCGGCCGTTGAGGAGGAAGCCGCTGCTTGGGTCCACAGTGGATTCTCGGAGTCCCAGCGGCTGGGTGACCGCGTCGGTGACCGTTCCGGTCGAGGCGTCGATGATCTCCACCGTGGCCTGGTAGAGGTACGGATCCGCCTTGCCCTGCCAGCGATGGGGTGAGCCGATGGTGATGCTCTGCACGGTGTCGAAGCCGGTGGCAGCGTTGACAGTTCGGCTAGCGGCGCTAGCTGACGTGACGACCGCTCCGGCGGCATCGCGGACAGTGGTCCGGACCTGGACCTGTTTCGCGGACGTGTTGTTGTTCCACGCCTTGGTGGTCACGTCGACGCCGGCCGAGGACGCCGTGACGGACTTCTGTCGCAAGTAGACACCCGGTCCGCCGAAGTCGCCCATCCGGATGGACAACGGGTCGACCGCGACGAGCGTGACATCGCGGTAGATCCCGCCGAAGAAGGTGAAGTCCGCCGAGAGCGGCGCGATGTCCGGGTTCGACGCGTTGTTGACCTTCACGGCCACCACGTTGTCCTGGCCGAGCCGGAGGGCCGCACTCGCGTCGAACCGGAACGTGGCGAACCCGCCGCGGTGGTCACCCAGCCGGGTGCCGTTGACCCAGACCTCGGCGATCGTGTTGACGCCGTCGAACTGCAGCCACAGCTTCTTGCCCGCCAGTGTGGTCGAGGGCGTGAAATGCTTTCTGTACCAACCGATTCCGCGGTAGTAGTTGCTGCCGCCGTCCTGTCCGTCCTGCGCGTTCCAGGTGTGCGGGACGTTCACCGCCGACCAGGACGAGTCGTTGAAGGTCGGCGACTGCGCGTTGGCCGCGTCGCTGCGCAGGAACCGCCAGCCGGAGTTCAGGCTCGACAGCTGGCGCACCTCGGGCGCGGCGGAGACGGGGGACGAAGGCACGGCCACCAGCGTGGCCAGGAGTAACAGGGGCAGAACAACTCGGCGCAGGGACATACACCACCTCCACGACCAGCACTGTTTGTGTATGTGAACGTTGTTCAGAGATGGAACGATTCAGAACGTAATCAGCGAGGCCGAGCCCGTCAATGACGAAGGCCCGCTACCTCACGGCAGCGGGCCTTTCGGCTTGGCGTGTCACTCGTCGAACGCGGCGGTCTCCACCCATTCGGCGGATGTCATCGCCCACCAGTCCTCGGCGAGGCCCTGGCGCACGTACTCGTACGGCAGCCAGCCGTAGCCCTCCTCGCCCCACGTGGTGCCCCACGAGTTGCGGATCAGGAACGCACCCGTCTGGGTGTTGCCGTCGGACGGGTTGGTGACGGTGCGGTTGTCGTCGTAGCCGACCGCGACAATCGCGTGTCCACCCAGGACGGTCTCGTTCTTGGCGGGGTACGGGATGTCGCCGGCCTTCTTGGGCTTGCGGATGGTGGCGTACACGGTGAAGCCGAAGATCGCCGGGATGCCCGAGGCGAGGTGGCTCTTGACCACGGTCAGCGTGTCCTCGCCGCTCTGCCCGGCCGGGTCGAGCCGGAAGTAGGTCAGCGCCTGGTAGTTCTGCGCGAACGCGAAGGCGAACGCGGGCGGGTCGTCCTCGAACTTGGCGGTCTCGTACGGCCAGTACTTCTCCGGCGGTGCGCCGAACAGTGCCAACGCGCCCATGACACTGCGCAGGTACGCACCGGTGTCGCCGGTCAGCCCGAGGTACTGGCGGGTGACCTTGTAGACGAACAGCCGGGACATGTCGATGTACTTGCCGAACGTGCGCCGCTGGTAGTACTCGACCATCCCGCAGGCGGCGTTGGCGGTGCACGAGCCGATCTGCTCCTGGTCCTCCACCGGGGAGAACCACTCGCGCAGGTCCGTCGTGGCGGGCAGCTCGCCGCTGTCCGTGTCCGCGGCGCTCGTGGCAGCGAGCGAGCGCAGCGCCTTCGACCCGGACTTGCCGAGGATCTCCTTGATCTCGGGCGACTCGTGCGTCAGGTCGCGAACATCCGGACGGTCGGGCAGCCAGCCCATGCCGGTCGGCGCGGTGCGCCCCGGCAGCAAGATCGTGTCCATGTGTTTCCCTCACTGGATCCGGCCTGTGCGCCGCCCAGCGAGAACTCGCCAGACTGACGCGATATCCGAAAGAGCGCCGGGGCGGGCCGCAGATACTGGTCCCCAGGTTGCGATTCGGCCTCGGCCCACCTACGTTCGGTTACTGTCTACAGTGGATCAGTCACGCTGGGGAGTGAACACGCGTGCTCATCGATCTCGTTGCCCGCAGCTACGAGAAGTTCGCCGGTAAGCCATTTTCCAAGGGCCCGCTGGATGAGCAATGGCTGTACTGGACGGCCCCCTTCGGACTGCTGGTGCACAACACCGATCCGGACCCGCTGTTCGTGTACGCCAACAAAACGGCGCAACACTGCTTCGAGTACACCTGGAGCGAGTTCACCGAGCTGCCCTCAAGACTTTCGGCGGAGACCGAACTCCAGTCCGCCCGCCAGACCCTGCTCGCCAAAGTCGCGGCGGACAACTTCGTGACGGGCTACCGCGGCGTGCGGATCGCCAAGTCCGGCCGAAGGTTCTGGATCGAGGACGCGACCATCTGGAACGTCGTGGACGACAACGGCGACCACGCAGGCCAAGCCGCGCTGTTCCCCCACTGGTCCCCATTGACCCAACCGTGACACCTGTCCGCCTTGGACGGTCTGGTCCGGGTGGCCGGGTTCCTCGGCGCCGGGATCGTGCTGCCGGCCGCCGGAACCCGTTACGCCCGCATGGTTCAGGGCTCCACGGGCGCGGAAGCCGGGTCCTGAGTCAGGATCGCACCCAGCAGACCGGGAAAGCGCGACTCGATGTCGTCGCGGCGGATCTCCACCCAGCGCTTGCGGCCGTCGACCATCGTGGTGGTCAGGCCGGCCTCGCGCAGCACCCGCCAGTGGTGCGACAGGGTCGGCGCGGAGATCTCGATGTCGTAGGCGTCGACCGCGCACGTCTTGGGGTCGGTGTTGCGGCTCAGATCCCGGATGAGCTCGAGCCGCACCGGGTCCGCGAGGGCGTGCAGCACGGTCACGATGTCGATGTCGCCCACGCTGGGCTGCGGCAGGAACCGGGTCACGGGTCTCAGCGTCTCCAATCCTTAGACTATTTGACAAGCGTCGAAGTATGCATCCATCATAGCCCGCATGACGATTCGACGTCCATCAAACGATCGGTTGTCGACGAGTGTGCTTGTCGTCCTGGCCGTGGGCACGTTCATCGTGGGCACGGACGGGTTCGTGCTGAACGGGCTGCTGCCCCTGATCGCGCATGACCTGGGGGTCACCGAGTCCGCGGTCGGGCAGCTGAGCACGTCCTTCGCATTGACCTACGCGATCGCCTCGCCGGTGATCGCCGCCGCGACCGGGAACTGGGACCGCCGGACGCTGCTGGCCTGGGGGCTGGGGTTGTTCACTGTGGGGATGGCCGGGCAGGCACTCGCCGATGGCTACACGATGATGCTGATCTCAAGGATTCTGGCCGCTGTGGGGGCGGCGGCCTTCCAGGCGAACGCTTACGTGGTCGCCGGGGCGCTGGCCACGCCGGAACGCCGGGGCCGGGTGTTGTCAACGGTGATGACCGGGATGAACGTGTCCATCGTGCTCGGCGTGCCCATCGGCGTGTTCGCCGCGCAGGGACTGGGCTGGCGCGCGGTGATGTGGGCGATCGCCGGGGTGTCCGTGCTCGTCGCGCTGATGATGTTGAGCGTGCCGTCGGTGCGCGTCCCGCCGGTCAGCCTGAGGGAGAGGCTAGCAGTGCTAGCTCGTCTGCCAGTGCTAAAAGTGCTGCTGGTGACAACGCTCGGGTTCATGGCCGTGCTGACGGTGTTCGCGTATCTGCCGTTGGTGGTCGCGCCCTCCGCGGTCGGCGCGGTCCTGTCCTGGGTGCTCGTCGGTTACGGCGTCGGCCAGGTCGCCGGCAACCACTTCGCGGGCCGGTGGACGGACAGGTTCGGCACCGACCGAGTCCGCATGCTTTCGTTGGCGGGCACGGCGATCACCATGGCGTTGCTCATCGCCGGAGCGCAGACGTTGTTGACCACGATCGTGATCGCGGTCGCCGTCGGTGCGTTCGGCGGCATGCTGATGGTGCCCCAGCAGCACCGCCTGTTCACGATCGCGCCGGACGTGCCGACGGTGGCGATGGGCCTGAACGGATCGGCGATCTACATCGGCGTCGCCGCCGGGTCCGCGCTCGGCGGTGCGGTGCTCGACAACGCCGGTGCGACGGCACTTCCGGTCACGGGCGCGCTGATCGCGGTGCTGGGCTTGGCATTCGCATACGCCTACCGGCACCGCCCGGCACCGGCTACGGCAGAGCTGCAACCAGCCTGACCGCACCCTCGTAGGAGGACTGGCTCGCGATGGCACCGTACTTGCGGTGCCATTCGCCGTTTTCCAAGTCCCGTCGCAGATCCGCCATGCCACGTTCGACCACGGCGGGGGAGACGAACCCCCACGCGGACTGGCTCGCGCGCACCGCGGGGTCGAGGAACATCGCCGGGCGCGCGTAGAAGGCTTCAGTGAACCCATCCGTGCAGTCGACCGGGATCGGCACCGGCGTGACCGTGCTCGTCCCGCCGAGAACAGCTTGGATGTGCGAGATCGCCGGGTAACGACGGGCCTCTGCGGTGAACAGTTCGGGCGTGTAATCGTTGAGCCACAACCGGTTCACCAGGTCACCGTCGAACGTGAGCACGATGACCGGGCCACGGCTGACTCTGCGCATCTCGCGCAGGCCTTGGTCGGCGTCCGGCCAGTGGTGCACGGTAAGCACCGCCATGGCGGCGTCGAAACTGTTGTCCGGGAAGGGAAGTTCGCCTGCGACGGCGTCGACCGCCGGAGTGAGCCGGGAAGGGCGTTGGGAACGCATCGACGCGGACGGCTCGATCGCCGTCACGTCACGGTCTTCGGGTTCGTAGTTGCCGGCGCCCGCGCCAACGTTGATGACGGTCTTCGCGTCGCCGAGAGCGGCGTGGAGGTACGCGGCGATCCGTGGGTCGGGACGGCGGATGGTGGAGTAGTGCTGTCCGTGCGTCTCGTAGTTGAAATCCCCCGCTAGTCGCATGATCACGACTATGCCAGCGTTGTCGATCCGTTATCCGAGGATCCGGGCCTGCAACGCCCGCAGCTGCGGGCCGGGCTCGATGCCCAGCTGGTCCACGAGTTCACGGCGAGTCCGTTGGTAGACCGCCAATGCCTCCGCTCGGCGGCCGCACCTGGTCAGCGCCTCCATCAGCTGCGCGGCGAACCGCTCGCGTAATGGGTAGAGCCGCACGAACGCCTCCAGTTCGCCGATCACCGCGGCGGCGTGGCCCGCGGCGAGCGAGGCGTCGACCCATTCCTCGACGACCATGATCCGTTCGGCCTCCAGGCGGACCGCCTCCAGCTCGAGGTGGGGCTGGTGGAAGTCGGTGCCGCGCCACTGGTCCAGCGCGCGGCGGAAGTGCGCGGCGGCGGTCGCCGGGTCGGCCGTCTCGCGGCCGGCCTGCGCTTCGGCCCGGAACACCAGCAGGTCCAGCTCCTCGGTGTCCACGCCGATCCGGTACCCGCCGGGCACCAGGTCGATCGGGACGCCGTCCAGCCGTTCCCGCAGCCGCGAGATGTAGGTGTGCAGGTTCGACACGTACGACTTGGGCGGCTCGTCGCCCCACAGCACCTCGACCAGCCGGCCGATCGACACCGCCCGGTTGGCGTTGAACAGCAACTCGCTCAACAACGCGGGCAGCCTGTTGCCGCGCAACGAGACCGGCGCGCCTTCGCCGGTGGTGACGGCCAACGGGCCGAGGACCCCGAACCGCAGACAAGCAACCTTGAACATCGCCCCTACCTCTCGCCTGGGTGTTGCGGCGAAATATGACCACGGGCGTGTGAACTCTGTCAACAAGCATTTCTGCGATAGGGTATGTTTCCACTGCCCAAGCGTGTGAACACGGAAGGAAGGGGGCGGAGTGTCGAACGAGGCTGCCGTCACAGCGGCGGACATCGCCCGGCTGGCCGGGGTCGGCCGGGCCGCGGTGAGCAACTGGCGGCGGCGCTACGAGGACTTCCCCGCTCCCGTCGGCGGCACCCCCAACAGCCCCCTGTTCACCCTCTCGGAGGTCGAACGCTGGCTCCGTGACCAGGGAAAACTCCAGGCCTCCTCCCCTTGGGAACGCCTCTGGCAACTCGTCGAGGCCCACCGCGGCGACCAGGAACCCGCGGACATCCTCGCGGCGATCGGCCGCTACCTCCTCCGCCAAGCCACCGACCAGGGCGCCCTCCCGCAAGGCGCCGGCCAGGGCGGCCACGGCGGCTCACGACCGGGCGGCGACGTGGGCTCGATGCGCCCAGGCGCCGGTGCCGGCTCCTCCGGCCAAGCTGCTGGTCACGGGGCTGACCAGGGGGCACTGCGCCGGGGCGCGGATCAGGGTCTGCCAGAGCGGGCTGCCGGTGAAGGCGTGCCTCGCCGGGCCGGTGACCAGGGCGCATTCCAGCAGAGCCCTGGTCAAGGTGGGCACGGCCATGACGCCTCCCGGCAGGGGGGCGCCCAGAGCTCGCTGCGCCCGGGCGCTGACCAGGGCCCGGGCGGCCAGGCCACTCCGCAGCCAGGCGCTGATCCAGGCCCGTCGGGCCAGGTTGCTGGTCAGGGCGCTGGGCGGCAGCAAGGTTCGCTGCGCCGTGGCGGCGATCAGGGGCCGGGTTCTTCGCGGTTGGGCAGCGACCAGGACGTGCTGCCTGCTGCACTGGTCCGTGAGGTCGCCGCCGTCGCGAAGGAGCACGGCGCCCTGGCGACCGCCGAAGCCCTCTGGGAGCGGTTCGCGCAGGCCAACGCCCGGTGGATGGCCGTCACCCCGGTGGAGGCGGCGCGGCTGATCGCCCAGCTCGCCGACGTGCGGAAGGGTGTCGTGCTCGACCCGGCGTGTGGCGCGGGGTCGCTGCTGGCCGGAGTCGCCAGGCAAGGTGCTCAGTGCCTCGGCCAGGAGATCGACCCCGGGCTCGCCGGTCTGGCCGAGGTCCGGCTCGCGCTGAGGGGCGTGCAGGTCGAGCTGACTGCGGCGGACTCCCTGCTCAACGACGGTTTCCGCGGCCGGCAGGTGGATGTGGTGGTGTGCGATCCGCCGGTCGGCGAACGGCAGTGGGGGCACGAGGAACTCCTGCACGACGAACGGTGGGAGTACGGCATCCCGCCGCGGATGGAGTCGGAGCTGGCGTGGGTGCAGCACGCGCTCGCGCATGTGCGGCCCGGTGGGTTGGTCGCGATCCTGATGCCGCCGTCGGTGGCTTCCCGCAGGTCGGGGCGGCGGATCCGGGCCGAGTTGTTGCGCCGGGGTGCGTTGCGGGCGGTGATCGCGTTGCCGGGGCCGGTGCACTTGTGGCTGTTGCGCAGACCAGGCGCCGCCGCGGAGCACAACCTGCTGGTCATCGAGGCGACCGCGAGCGAGTGGGATCAGGCGACGGACCTGGTGGTGGGTGCCTGGCGAACGTTCGACCAAGCCCAGGTGGTGGACAGCCGTCCGGGGGTGGCGCGCTCCATTCCGGCCCTGGAGCTGCTGGGCGAGGAGGTCGACCTGACCCCCGCGCGCAATCTGCCGGTCTCCTCCGCCCCCGACACTGCCGAGAAACTTCTCGCTGGGCACCGTGAACTGAGTTCACGGCTTGCTGGGCTTGTTCCGATGTTGCCCACCCTTGACTGGACCGGGCAGCCGCAACAACGCCGGGTGCTGACAACCGTGGCAGAGTTGATCAAGACTGGGGCGCTGCACCTCAAACAGTCCGACGCACCCGCCGGTGAGTCGCCGGGGGAGGCCGTGCCGGTGCTCGATCTGTCGGACGTCCTCGCCGACCGGCCGCCCACCCGCCGGATGTCACGCCAATTGGCCGGCGACGCGGTCCGGGTGGAGCCAGGCGACGTCGTCCTGCCAACGGCCGGCCACCGCCTGGTCGCGCGTGTGATCAACGACGCCGGCGCCGTCCTCGGCCGCGGCCTGTGCCTGCTGCGCCCCAACCGTGACGTGCTCGATCCCTGGTTCCTGGCCGGTTTCCTGACCGGCTCGGCCAACTCCCGGCAGGCCAGCACCCACCTGTCCGCGGCCGCCCGGCTGGACGTGCGGCGCTGCGAGATCCCGCGGATGCCGCTCGCCGAGCAGTACCGGTATGCGGCGGTGTTCTCGGCTCTCGGTACCTTCTCTACCGCGCTGGCCCAGGCCGGCGCGGTGGCGAACCAGGTCGTCCAGGCCACAGTGGACGGTCTGGTTGACGGGCTGGTGGCGCCGCCGAGGCATCCGCGGTAGAGGAGCGACGACATGGTCGACCGGGTGGTCGGCGGCCGGTACGAGCTGGTCCGCCCGCTCGGCCGGGGCGGCATGGGCGAGGTCTGGCTCGGCCGCGACACCCGCCTGGACCGCGACGTCGCGGTCAAGCTGTTACGGCCCAGCTCGTTACCGGCCGGGTCCGACGTCGAGGCGTTGATCAGCCGGTTCGCCCGGGAGGCCCGGCTGACCGCGCGACTGGAGAACCCCGGCGTCCCGGCGGTCTACGACACCGGCACCGACCAGGACGATCTCTACCTGGTCATGCAGCTGATCGGCGGGGCCGACCTGGCCGAGTTCTCCGCCGAGAACGAACCCGTCCCGCTCGGCTGGGTGGCCGCGATCGGCGCGCAGATCTCGTCCATCCTGGGCGCCGCGCACGAGGCCGGGCTGGTGCACCGGGACCTCAAGCCGCGCAACGTGATGATCACGCACGCCGGTGAGATCAAGGTGCTGGACTTCGGCATCGCGGTACTGAGGGACGCCGACCTGACCCGGATCACCCGCACCTCCGAGGCGGTCGGCACGCCCGCGTACATGGCGCCCGAGCAGGCCATGCACGGTGTTTCCAGTCCCAGCAGCGACCTCTACTCGCTCGGCTGCGTGCTCTACGAGCTGATCACCGGCAGGCACGTGTTCGAGGCGAGCACCGCGCTGGCGATCATGCACCGGCACTACTCCGAGATCCCGATGCCGGTGCACGAGATCCGGCCCGAGGTCGACCCGCGGATGGGCCATCTGGTGACCAGGCTGCTGGCCAAGGACCCGCGGGAGCGCCCGGCGAGCGCGCGCGAGGTCTACGACGTGATGATCTCGTTGCTGCCGCCGCCGTCGAACGGCCCGCTGATCCCGATGGACCCGACGCGCCCGTTCCGCGACATGATGTCGACCCCGCAACGCCCTTCGGTGTCCATCGCGCACCAGCAACTCCCGGTCAGCATGCCAAGCCCGGTGCCACAACCAATGCCGGTGCCGCAACCGGCAATGCCCCCACCGCCCATGGCGTACGAACCGCCGACGGTGCGGGTGAAGTTCTGGGACACCCCGGCGCGACGGATGAGCGAGGGCGCGCTGATCGCGTTCGGCTTCATGCTGCTCGGCTTCGCCGTGTCCGACGCGGTGTCCAAGAACCCGCGCGCGGATGTCGCGTTCGGCATCGGGTTCGGCCTGCTGTTCATCCTGATCGGCGCGCGGATGCGCAAGCGCAGGCTGGGGTTGTCGAGCGTGTGGGCGTTGTCCTGGTATCGCGCCACCCGGCCGGCCAGCGCGGGCGAACGGATCATGGAACGCGTGCTGCTGATCATCGGCGGCCTGGCCACGGTGACCTACGGCGTGTCGGCCATCCTCGCCGCGACCCACGTGCAGGCATGGAGTTTCGCGACCACGGACCCGATCACCGGGATCTCGATCAGCCTCGCGTTGTTCGTGCCCGGCGTGGTGCTTCGCCAGCGGCGGCTGGGAAAACGCTACCCCTGGCTGCTGTAGTAGGAGTGCACCGCGGGCTGGCCGGTGTAGTTCAGGCCCGCTTTCGGGTCCGCGCCCAGATCGAGAACGCCGAACGCGACCTCCGCCGGGCCCTGGCGCCGGATCCGGTGACGCGCGTACTGGAAACCCGCCTCGCGCAACACCTTCGTGACCCGCAGTGGCCTGCCGTCCTGATCGCGCAAGGACGACACGTCGAAGTTCGCGATCAGCAGTCCATTTGGCATGAGCCAGGATGCGGCCGCCGCGAGCAGTCCGAGCTTGTCGCCCACGTAGTGCAGCCCGTGCACGCACGTGATCAAGTCGTACCGGCGGTCCGGGCGCCAGCCGGTCACCGAGGCCGCCACGAGATCCACTGTGGCCGGTAGGGGACCCGCGAAGAAGCCGACCAGGTCCACGCCAGTGATCACTGTGTCCAGCGCGCCCGCCGCCTCCAGCAGGGCTTTCCCGCTGCCACAGCACAGGTCCAGCCAACTGGCCGGGGCCAGCGCGAGGATGTCGACGCCGAGCACGGCGGAGTAACCGTCCCGTCCGGACAGTCCGCGTGTCCGGTTCATCGCCCGGTTGGCGACCACAGAGGAACGTTCGAGCTCCCCATCGTCCGCGAGTCTCACCAAGCCCCTTATCCGACGCGTGCGTCCAACGCTATCGTCTGCCGATGGCCCCACCATCAAGGGACGTGGGATATCGGTTCGACTATCTGGTCGCCCCGTTGCGTTGTGCACATTGCAACCGGACAGCGCAGCCCGACGAGATGCTCGAGATGACCACCAGGCTGCGGGACACCCCCAACCTGGCGTACCTCGGCGTCGGCGACAAGCTGCCCGTGACGACGCAACGGGCGCTGGACAACGGCTACGAACTGCTGCGTGCACCGCAGGACGGCGAGCCGACGATCCTGTTACAGCCCTGGGCGTGCGCTTCCTGCGGCGCCACCGACAACTGGGCGGAGGTCGTGATCGAGCAGGACGTCATCGAGGCGATCGACGAGGTCGTGCTCGACGCGGACACCCTGGCCCGCGCCAACTTCCGGGCCGGCCCCAGATAGTAAGGAATAATGACTAACCGGCGGTCGTTGCGCCGGGCATGAAGCTTGCAGTGATCTCAGCGGGACTGAGCCGGCCGTCGTCCACCCGGTTGCTGGCCGACCGCCTGACCGCGGCGGCGGTGGCGAAACTCGACGACGTCGGTGCCGAGGTCAGTGTCGATTTTGTTGAGCTGCGCGACCTGGCGGTGGACATCGCCAAGAACATGGTCAGCGGGTTCCCCAGCGCGCAGCTGCGGGCCGCGATCGACACCGTGACCGCCGCCGACGGCGTGATCGCCGTGTCACCGATCTTCACCGCCTCCTACAGCGGGCTGTTCAAGTCGTTCTTCGACGTCATCGAGGACACCGCACTGGTCGGCAAGCCGGTCCTGATCGCCGCGACCGGCGGCACCGGACGGCACTCGCTCGCGCTGGAGCACGCACTGCGCCCGATGTTCGTGTACCTGCGCATGGTGGTCGCGCCGACCTCGGTGTACGTGGCGACCGACGACTGGGGCGGCACCGAGCAGGACATCACCTCCCGCATCGGCCGCGCGGCCGACGAGCTGGCGGCGTTGATGGCGAACAAGCCCATCCCGGTCGTGCCGCCGTCGGTCCTGCCGTTCGAGCAGCAACTGGCGGCCCTGCGCAAGTCGTGAGGCTTGACCTTGGAGCATGCTCCAAGGTTTACCGTCGACGATGTGACGGTCACATCTGCATCGGGTCTTCGCGTCGCCGAGCTCGCGGCCGAGGTGGGGGTCAGCCCGGACACGGTCCGCTACTACGAGCGTGCCGGGCTGCTCGCCCCACCACCGCGCACGGCGTCGGGATACCGGGTCTACCCGCCGGAAACCGTCGACCGGCTGCAGTTCATCCAGGGCTGCCAGCGGTTCGGGCTGCGGCTCAAGGAGATCGGCGAGCTGCTCGCGGTCCGGGATACCGGGGTCTGCCCGTGTGAACCCGCCGAACAGCTGATCCGGCGGCACATCGCCGAACTGGACGCCGAGGTCGCACGCCTGAGCGCCCTGCGGTCCGACATGGCCCGCACTCTCGCCTCACTGCCGGAAGGGCAGTGTCCCGCCGTGCCACCAGGGAACTGGTGCCCACCGGGTGAGGAGGGAGGTGACGGTTGTGTGTGACTGTGGTTGCGGCTGTGGCTGCTGAGTAACCGAGTAATCCAGAACCGGCGCCGGTTCACATGCCGAGCAGCAGCACGCCCGCACCCAGGCTCATAGCGGCGTGGCTCACCGCGTCCAGGGCCTTGGGACGCCGCCGCACGACGCCATAGAAGAACGGCAACGCGGCCAGTAGGAAGTACCAAGCGAACACGGCACTCACCACAGTCGCCGCAGACACGACGTGGTGGCCAAGCGACATCGACACCACCATCCACACCATCGCCGCCGCCATCAGCGCGTGGTGCAACGAACGGAAGTCCGGTGCCTGGTGGGGGACCGTAGCCAGACCCGCGAACCACACCGTCGCCGACGCGAAGAACGCGACCTGTAGCCATGCTGGCAGTCCCGTGTTCCACACCATTGCCACCATGGCCAACCCCATGACTACATGCGCGACACTGGTGACCCGCTCGCTGGTGCACGCCCGCGGACGCGCGCAGCCGACGAGGAACCACAGTGCCGTCCCGGTGAACACGATCGTCAGCAACCAGCCGGCGAGCATTTGATCACCTTCCGTAGCCGTTCGTACGAGTCTGGTACGGATAAAGACAAGATGGGTAGCGAAAACTGATCGGTCATCTACCGTTTCGGCGGTGACCTTCGTTCGCCGCGCTCCGGGGACCGCTGTCTACCTGGTCTTGTTACTCACGGTGAACGTGGTCGTCGTCGCGGTTCTCCCGGATGGCGGGCGCCTGATCGTGGAGCGCGCGGTGAGCACCAGCCTGGCCGATGTGGACTGGTCCTTCCCGCTGCGGCTGATCGGCAGCGCTTTCGTGGTCGACCTGACCGGCGGGGTGCTGGGGGCGTTGTCGATCGTGCTGGCCGGAATCGCGTTCAGCATGGGCTGGCTGGAGCGGCGGTTCGGGACTTTCCGGGCGCTGGGGACTTTCGCGGCGGTGCATGTTCTCGCCACATTGGTCACTCTTCTGGTGGTCGCGGTGGCGCTCAAAACCGGTTCTTACCCATCGGAAGTACGTGCCGCGCCGGACTATGGCGTCAGTTACGGCGCGCTCGGCTGCATGGGCGCGGTGACGTTCCTCGTGCCCCGGCGAATTCGCCCGCTCTGGGTCGTTGTGCTGATTCTGCCGCTGTTGTTCGTCGAGTGGTTCGGCTGGCTGCCCGACTTCACCACCATTGGCCACGGCGTTTCGGCGGTGCTCGGGGTGGCCATTTCCCGCCACCTGGTCGGTGGGCGCGAGGTAACCGGAACTCCGCGTATCTTGTGAACCGGATGCGGAGGTGGGGACATGCGTGTTCGGTCGGCAGTGGTGGCCGCGGTGGCGGCGGTCGGCATCGGGACGCCCGCTCAGGCGGATCAGCCGGCGGCGCTGGGGCCGCTCGGCCCGCTGGCCGGCCTGGCGGTGCAGCGGATCCTGTTGGCGGACAAGGTGGCCGCGGCCAAGTTCGGCACCACGCAGCCGATCGACGACCCGGTGCGGGAGAAGCAGGTCCTCGACGACGTGGCCGCCAAGTCGGCCGGCCTCGGCCTGCCGCCGGAAGCCGGCGTGCGGTTCTTCCGGGCCCAGATCGAGGCCAACAAGGTCGTCCAGCGGGGCCTGTTCGAGCGCTGGACCGCACATCCGGACCAGGCGCCCACCGAACGGCCGGACCTGGCCAAGGAGGTGCGCCCGCGGCTCGACCGGATCACCGGGCAGATACTTGAACAATTGGTGAACACCAGGCGAATTCGCGACCGCAACGTGCGGTGTTTCGTGTGGCACGTGGAGGCGGAAGTGTCCGCGGATATCGCCAACCGGCTCGACGCATTGCACCGGAAGGCCGTCACGGTCTCGCTGCGCCCGGTTTGTGAACCGTGAATCCCTGAAAACGGATTCACGGTTCACATGCATGAAATTACTGGAAGTCGCAACCGGGGTTGGGCGCGTCCTCGGACAACGGCTTCCCGTGCGGAAGCACGTAAACAACCTCGAGAATGACCGGCGTATTCCCCCGGTTCCGGCCGATATGTACGTGGTCGTTGCCGGACGGCTCTATGAAAGCGCTCCCAGCCGGGTAAACGTCCTGGGTGGTGCAGTCGGAGTCGTTGTGCGTGAGCGTGCCTTGTTTGACGTAGGCGTACAACGTGCCGTCGTGCCAGTGCCATCCGGTCGACCCGTCGCGGTCCAGTGTGATCTCCCGGACGACGATGTCCTTGCCGCCCACCGTGGTCTGGCTGATGATCGTTCCGGTGACCCCGCGGGACGGGGTCGCGGCGGCCACGGCGGACGTTAGCGTGAGAGCGCTCACAACCATGGCGGTCAATGCGGCCGTGCGCATGGGTTGCCTCCTTATCGAAATCCCCTCGCTTCGCATCCGACCCTAGGGGAAACCGTCCACTGCGGACGCCCGCGCCCGCCGGCTGCCCGAATGGACACCGACCATTGCGCGAAAACTCACCGGAAACAGCCCGCTGAACTGGCCTTTCTCCGGTAAATTGGTTCTTGTCGCACCACGGTGAGGTGCGAACAGCCCCGGCGATAAGCCCGAAATCTGACACGGGGGCAGGGCCCGTGTCAGGTGGGAATCGGTGCCGACACCCCCTTCGGTGCCGTCTCGGCGATCGGGGCATTCCACCTGGTGTGGTGTCGGCGCTGGCGCCACACCAGGTCTCACAATCCCGCCGCAATCAGGAGCCGAAGGAAATGAAGTCTCGCTCCAGGGTGAAGTCGAACGTGCTGGTGCTCGACCGCGAGCAGCGCGAGCTGCTGGTCCTGCTGGCCTCCGGCCTGCCGGACACAGCCATCGCCCGCCGGATGTGCCTCGCGCCGAGGACTCTGGCCCGCCGGATCTCGACCCTGTACCAGTTGCTGCAGGCCGACAACCGGTTCCAGGCCGGTGCCGCGGCCGAACGACTCGGCCTGCTGAATGCCGAGAACCCGGCCGCCGCCGAGGCGCCCGCGCGCCTGGCCGGCTGACTCGGGGCACAACTGTCGAACATGTGTTCGACAGTTGTGCTACGTTCTCTCCTCGGGTGGTTGATCGCGGCCATACGGGGATGGGAGCCATGCGGAGTCGAGTGATCAGGGTCTACCAGCCGTGGCCGACGCCGGTCCGGGCCGCCTGCTACACCGATCCGTCGGTGCTTCCGGAGATCAGCGCCTGGGTGGCGCGGCTGCGGGAGACCGGGCTGGTGCCGCCGGACGTCAAGTTCGCCATCCGCGAGGAGACCGGCGGCCCGGTCGGTGTGCTGGGCGATCAGGCGGGCGAGCACGAGCTGCGCCCCACCGGGTTCCTCGTGTTCGGCCGGCGCGGCTTGCGCGTTGTCGACGAGTCCGCGTTCTTCGGCCAGTACCACGATCCCGATATCTGCTGACAATTGTCATCCTTTGAGGGCTCAACAAATCGGACGGTGCTGCCCGCCGACTGTGCTTCTGGAATAGTGTCCGGGTGCGAACACCTCCAGGGGGCCGCATGGCGTCCGGCCGGGCTTGGCTCCTGTATCTGGCGTCCGGCCTGGTGCTGCAAGTCGTCTACTACCTGACCCCGCCCAGTGGCGGCGGGGTGGTGCCGCGCGTCGTTCTTTACTGCCTGGTCAGCACATCCGCCAGTATCGCCGTGTTCATTGGCGTCTGGCGGCATCGGCCCAGGCCACGACTGCCTTGGCTGCTGCTGGGGGCAAGCCAGGTCATCTACGCGGCGGCCGACGCGTTTTTCTATGTCTCGCACTACCTGCTGAACGTCCTCGACTATCCGTCGATCGCGGATGTGTTGTATCTGGCGCACTATCCGCTGGTAGTGGCCGGTCTGTTGTTGTTGATCAGGCGCCGTGCCCCTGGCCGTGACTGGCCGAGCCTGCTCGATGCCGCGGTGATCGCCGTTGTGGCGGCGATGCTTTCCTGGCTGTATGTGATCGGCCCACAGGCGCGGCTGGACTCGCCCGCGCTGGTCAAAGTGGCGTCGCTGGGTTATCCCGTTGCCGACCTGGCACTGCTGTCCGTTGCGCTGCCGCTGATTCTGCGGTCCGGCAGCCGGCCGCGCGCGTACTTCCTGCTGATCGCCAACCTGGTCGGCATCATGGCGGCGGACACTATGTACGTCCTGCAACAACTCGAGGGCACATATTCGACCGGCAACTTCCTTGATGCCGTCTGGCTCACGGCGAACCTCGCGCTCGGCGCGGCCGCGCTCGATCCGACCATGAGCCGGCTGGGGGAGCGGCCACCGCCGCAGGACACCTCCCTGGGGCCGGTGCGAATCGCCGTTACGTTCGCGGCGGCGCTGGTCGCGCCCGCGACGTTGATCATCCAGTTCCTCACCGACTCCATCCAGGACGTGTTGGTGGTCGCGGTGGCGTGCGCGGTGCTGTTCCTGCTGACCATTCTCCGGTTGGTCGGTTTGGTGGCGGCGCAACGCAAACTGGCCATCACCGACAGTCTCACCGGTCTGTACACGCGCCGGTTCTTCGAAGCGCAGCTGCCGATCGAGCTGGCGCGGGCCAAACGCACCGGGACATCGGCAGCGGTGCTGCTGATCGACGTGGACCGGTTCAAGTCGATCAACGACCGGTACGGGCATCCGGCCGGCGACCGGGTCCTGGTCGAGATCTCCGCCCGGCTGCGCAGCACGGTGCGCGGCGGGGAGGTGCTCGCGCGGTACGGCGGCGAGGAGTTCGCGCTGCTGTCGCCGAACGTCGAGCCCAAGGACGTGCCGATCATCGCCGACCGGCTGCGCAAGCAGGTCGCCGCGAGCCCGATCGTGGCGGCCGAGAACACCTGGGTGGCGGTGACCGTGTCGGTCGGCAGCGCCAGCTATCCCCTGCACGGCGAGCAACCCAGCGAGCTGGTCTCCATGGCCGACCGGGCGTTGTACGCGGCCAAGGCGTCCGGCCGGGACCGGATCGTGGTGAGCCCGGTGTCCGCCAACGGATCCGACGCCGACCGCCTGCTGGTCGACTACCTGTGCGAGATCGCCGACCGGGTGGACGGCTGGCTGTCCAGCTACGAGCACAGCCGTGCGATCGGCCGGTGGTCGTCCATGCTGGCCGGCGAGCTGGGCCTGGCGACCACATCGGTCCGGTCGGCCGAGCTGGCCGGGCGGCTGCACGACGTGGGCAAGATCGTCATCCCGGAGTCGGTGCTGCGCAAGCCGGGCGCGCTGTCCGAGGACGAGTGGCGGCTGGTGCGCCGCCACCCGGACTTCGGCTTCCAGCTGGCCCGGATGCTGCCCGGCTACGACAACGTGGCCAAGGTGATCCGCCAGCACCACGAGCGCTACGACGGCGCCGGCTACCCGGAAGGCCTTGCCGGGCAGGAGATCCGGATCGAGGCCCGGGTGCTGGCGGTCTGCGACTCGTGGGCGGCCATGCGCTCCGACCGCCCGTACCAGACCGCCCGCACCGAGGACGAGTCCAGGGCGCAGATCCAGGCCGGCCGCGGCTCGCAGTTCGACCCGGACGTGGCGGACCTTTTCCTGGATCTGCACCATCGCGGCCTGGTCGGCAAGCTAGCGCTGCTGGCTCCCGCCGAGGAGGGCTTGGCCCTGCCTCCGGTCATCCACCCGCAGAAGACGTAGCGAACCCGAGAACGGCCTTGGCGCTGGGCAGTTTCGCGGCGAGGGCGCCAAGGCCGAGGTACACCAGGCCCGCGATCAGCCACGACTCGACCGGCACCAGCCCGAGGTCCGGCGCGGTTTGCTGACCCGGCAACAGGTTCAGGCCCCACGCGCCGAACAGCACGGCCACCAGCACCGCGATGATCGCCGGCCAGTTCGCGAACCCGGCCGCCCGCCAGGACGGCACCGCGACACCACGGTCCACACCGGACAGTCGCGGTAGGGCGAACCGGTCCACGCACATCACCACGGTCGCGCTCGGCAGCGCGATCGACGTCCACCCGGCCACCTCGAAGAACCCGTTCTCCAGGTGTGGGAACCACCACGTGAACAGCGCCGCCACGCCCGCCATCACCAGGCAGGTGTAGAACCGCTTCCAGCCCCGTGCGTGCCCGACGAGGTTCTGGCCCGCGTTGATCATCTCGTAGTAGTTGCCGTCGTTGATCGCGATCTGCAGGACGGTGGCCACGATCGCGCCGAGCGCGAGGATGCCGAACAACGAGTACTCCACGGAGTACTTGAAGGCCGGGCCGATGTCGTACTGCCCGGCGCCGGAGAGCGCTCCCATCATCCAGCCGCCCGCCACGAACAGCACGAGCCCGATGGCGAACGCGATCACCAGCGGCAGCGCCGGCCAGAAGAACTTCGGCTTGCCGTACCGCCAGGTGTCCGGTTCGTTGCCCCACATCACCGAGCCGATCGCCAGCCCGGCCCCGGCCAGGAACGGCAGGTTCTCGCCGGTGCCCGCGTTCAGCGTGTCCGCCGGGATGGTCACCAGGCCCTTGATCACCAGGTAGCCGATCCACAGGATCATCAGCGGTGCCACCAGATACCGGGCGAACGCGGCGATCCCGCCGAACCCGAACACGTTGTTGGTCACGCCGATGACCGCCAGTATCACGCTGATCAGCACGATGTTGCCCCAGCCGAACAACCCGTCGTAGATGGTGGCGAGCAGGTTGAACGCGAAGGCCGTCCAGCCCGCGGCCACCCCGATCAGGATGATCGACACGAGCACCGAGCCCAGTTTGCCGAAGATCAGCCTGCTGAGCAGCGAATGGGTGAGCCCGGTGGAGGAGCCCAGATATGCCGCGGGTAAGGCGTAGATCAGGTAGGCCACCGCACCGACCGCGCCGGCCGCGATCGCGCGGCCGAGCGAGTATCCCGCGTCGTGGTACTGAAAGCCCAGGAACAGGTAGGTCAGCCCGGCCGCCAACGTGATCCACAGCGCGGTGAAGTGGTACAGCGAGCGGCGTTGGCTCAGCGGCACCACACCGGCGTCGCTGGTCGAGTAGTCGTGGGACAAGCCGATGGCGAGTTCTTCGCCGGTCGATGGAGATGTCGTCACGGGCAACCCCTGTCCTCGTAGTTCGGTGAGAGAACCGTAACGCCGGAGCAACACGAGTACGTTTCGATGGCATGGCGACTTCACGGGACGATCTGCTTGACCTGTCCGATTTCGCGTACACCCGGCTGCGCGACCGGATGGCCGGTCTCACTGACCGGGAATACCACTGGGCGCCCGCGGCCGGTTTCACCACGCTGGTGTGGCGGCTGGGGCACATCATCGAGTTCCTGCGGGCCGAACGGATCGGCAGCTGGCTGGGGCAGGACCCGTTGCCGGCGGTGGAAGTCTCGCCGTCGACCGCGCTCGAGGTCTTGGCGGCGCTGGAGCAGGCCTACCAGACCTGGCGCGGCGTGCTGGCGGCGACGACCGAGGAGTCGTTGGCCGAACCGATCGGTTTCGGGCCGTACGGGCAGTCCACTCGCCGCGCCTTCGCCCTGCACATCCTGGACGAACTGATCCACCACGGCGCCGAGGCGGCGCTGATGCGGGACCTGTACGCGACGCCGTTGAGCAACACCGACTACGCCCACACGTGACAAACTGAAACGTGTTCTAATATTGTGTCGGGGTGCGCTACGGGATCGTGCTGTTCACCAGTGACCGAGGGATCACCCCGGCGGCCGCGGCCGTCGCGGCGGAGCGGGCCGGCTTCGACTCGTTCTATGTCCCGGAACACACCCACATCCCGGTGAAGCGGGAGTCTCCCCATCCCCGGACCGGAGACTCCTCGCTGCCGGACGACCGGTATGTCCGGACGCTGGATCCCTGGGTGTCCTTGGCGACCGTCGCGTCCGTGACGTCCCGGATCAGGCTGTCCACGGCCGTCGCCCTGCCCACCGAGAGCGACCCGATCACGCTCGCCAAGACCATCGCCACGCTGGACCACCTGTCCGGCGGCCGGGTGACGCTGGGCGCCGGATTTGGCTGGAACACGGACGAACTGACCGACCACGGCGTCCCCGGCGGCAAGCGGCGGACGGTGCTGCGCGAGTACATCGAGGCGATGCGTGCACTGTGGACACAGGAGGAGGCCTCCTACAAGGGTGAGTTCGTCCACTTCGGACCTAGCTGGGCCTGGCCGAAACCGGTACAAGAACACATTCCAGTTCTGATCGGCGCGGGCGGCACCGAGAAGACGTTCCGGTGGATCGTCCAGTCGGCCGATGGCTGGATCACCACACCGGCCGAAGTGGACATCGACGCGCAAACGGCTCTGTTGCGGGAAATGTGGCGCGACGCCGGGCGTGCGGGCGAACCGAGGATCGCCGCTCTTGGTGGGCGGCCGGATCCCGGGCGGCTCGCGCACCTGGAGTCGATCGGGGTGACGGACGTGATCTTCGGTCTGCCGGACCGCTCGGCGGAGGACATCGAGGCCTGGATCGCCCGGCTCGGCACCAAGCTGTACTCGTAGCTACGGATTTCGTCGCCTGGAGGCGTTGACAACACGGATTTCGTACGGTTCGCTGATCGGCACCACTGTTTGGAGGTGTCGTGGCGCGTACCGAGATGTTCCGTTTCCTGCGCCGGGTCGTCCTGGATCACGCCGCCGCCGAGCGGCTCGGCATGCCGGTGCTGGAGTACCGCGAGACCCGGCAGGCACGCACGTTCAGCCGCCGTGACGTGCTCAAGATCGGTGGGGTCCTGGGGGCCGGCACGTTCCTGCTCGGCGGCCGGCGAGCCCATGCCACCGTCCGGAACGCTCCTCGGATCGCGATCGTCGGTGGTGGCATCGCGGGTCTCAACGCGGCGTTGACGCTGGCGGACGCGGGTGTGCGGGCGACGGTCTACGAGGCGTCCGATCATGTTGGCGGGCGGATGTTCTCGGAGCGTTCGTACTGGGACGGCGGACAGATCTCCGAGTACGGCGGCGAGTTGATCGACACCGACCACACCGTCATCCGGGATCTGTGCGCGCGGTTCGGACTGGGCCTGACGGACGTGCACGAGGCCGCGCCGCGGGGCGGCGAGGATGTGCTGTTCTTCGAGGGGCGCTATCGCTCGCACAAACAGTTCGTCGAGGACTTCCTGCCCGTGTACAAGGCGTTGCGGGAGGACGTGGACAAGGCGCCGGACTTCCCGGTCTGGGACTCCGCCACGCCCGCCTCGACCGCGCTGAGCAACATGAGCGTGCAGGAGTGGATCGCCTCCCGGGTGCCGGGCGGGTACTCGACGTGGTTCGCCCGCTTCGTCGACGCCGCTTACGTTGTGGAGTACGGCGCGGAGACGTGCGACCAGACCGCGGTCAACCTCGTCTACATGATGATCGACCAGGAGGACCTCAAGGAGCCGCACATCTGGGGCAGCTCGGACGAACGGTTCCACATCACCGGCGGCAACCAGCGCCTGCCCGAGGCCATCGCGCATTCCTTACCGGCCGGCACGGTCCAGCACGGCTGGCACCTGACCGAGATCGTCCGCCGGACCGACGGCGGTCAAACACTGTTTTTCAACGGGCACAAGCCGGTCCAGGTGGACCACACCATTCTGACCATCCCTCTTGGTGTGCTGCAACGGATCGACTACCGCCGGGCCGGGTTCGACCCGCGGATGAAGGGCGCGATCGCGACGCTGCGCATGGGCGACTGCAGCAAGCTCAACATGCAGTTCAGCGCCCGTCCCTGGCTCGGGCGCGGGCCGTGGCCGGGGATCGCGAACGGTGAGAGCTTCAGCGACAGCGGCTATCAGGAGGTGTGGGACGCGACCGCGGGGCAGCCGGGCAGCCGCGGGATCGCCATCCAGTACGGCGGCGGCAATGGCGCACGAGAGTTCCGCCCGTCCCAACCGTTCCCGCGGGCCACTGATCCGTATGTGCGGCAGGCGGTCCGGCGCAAGCTCGCGCAGATCGCCGCCGTGGTCCCGGACATCCGCAGCTACTGGACCGGCAAGGCGGCCTTGTCCGCGTGGCACGTGAACCCGTTGTCCTACGGCGCCTACAGCTACTACCCGATCGGGTACTGCCACCGCTTCGCCGGATACGAAGCCCAACGACAGGGCAACATCCACCTCGCGGGTGAACACACCTCCGTGGACTTCCAGGGCTTCATGAACGGCGGCGCCGAGTCCGGAGCCCGTGCCGCACAGGAGATCCTGGCCGACATCTCGGGAAAGTGACGACGGTCGACCGGCTCAGCCGAACTCCGCGGGGCTCTTGGGTGGTGTTTATGGCGGTGGCGATCACCGCGATGACCGGAACGTGCCGGTGGCGTTCGGCAACGGCTTCGGGGCGCCTGCGCGGTGGTCGGTATTGGATTGTTCTGCCTGTTCGTTTCGTGGATGCCCATTCCGTGGATCTTGGCCGGTGTGTTCGTGCTGGATCGCGCGCTGTCACTGATGGTGTGTCGACCGAACCTCGTACAGCCGAGGCTCAGCCCGTTCCGCGATCGTCATGATCTCGGCGATGTGCTGCTTCGCGGCCTCGGTCTGCAGGACCTGTTGGTAGGCCTCCGTACTGGCCCACTGGGCGTAGTTGACGACCTTGGTGCCGTCTTCGCTGACGTGCAGGTTCGCCGAGATGAACCCCTGCTGACCGGTGAAGAAGTCGACGGTTGCCTTGTCCAGCGCCTGGAACAACTCCTCCTGCCGGTCGGGTGCGACGGTGAAGACGTTGATCAACGTGACCAGATCCGCGTGCGCGTCGATGGTGGTCATCATCTTAGCCTCCTAAGTTAGCGTGCTAACATCGATATTAGTACGCTAACATACTCGGCATGAGTTCGCACGTGGATCCGGGCCACACCGTCGGCTTCGCCCTCAAACGCCTGCAACAGGCTTTGCGCGCGCGGATGGACGGCGCCTTGGCCTCGTTCGGCCTGACCGCGCCTCAGTACGCCGTTCTGGCATTGCTCGCCGAGGAGCCCGGCATCTCCAACGCCGAACTCGCCCGCCGTTCCTTCGTGACCGCACCCACCATGATCCGCATCGTGACAGCCCTCGAAGAAGCGGGCCTCATCACGCGCACCGACCCCACCACCGGCCGCGCCAAAACAACAACGCTCACCCCCAAAGGCCAAACCCACCTGTCCGCCGCCGCCACCCACGTCCAGCACCTCGAAGACATCCTCCGCACCAACGCCGGCGACCACGCGGAGTTGGTCCTCTCCTGGCTCAACGCCTGCGCCGTAGACCTCGAAACCCCTTGACCCGCCGCGCCTTGTCCCCGCGGCAAGCCGCCACCTCTTGAGGGGCGGACCACCACTGAGGCCGAGCGGATGGCCAGGGACCTGGTGGCCGTCATGGGTGACATCGCGCCCGAGGAGGTCGGCGTCGAGCTCGAATTCGAGCTGCCCGGTGAACTGGGCGACGAGGCCAGGAGGGCCCGGGAGGAAACCCGGGCGGCAGAGCAGGCTCAGCGCAGCGCCGCGGAGAAGATCCGTCAGGCGGTCGCGCACATCCTCGGTGCGGGGACGTCCAAACAGGACGCGGCGCGGATTCTCGGCGTCTCCCCGCAGCGGATCAGTCAGCTGGTGAAGCCCGGCTCGTGAGTGGTTTTGCTCGTTGGAATAAGCGAAACCACTCACAACCGGACTTCAGAGGAGGTGCCAGGCTTCGGTGAGGACCTTGCGGAGGATCTGCTCGATCTCGTCGAACTGCTCCTGGCCGCAGATCAGCGGCGGGGAGAACTGGATGACGGGTTCGGCGCGGTCGTCGGCGCGGCAGTACAGCCCGGCGTCGAAAAGCGCCGTGGAGAGGAAGCCGCGCAGCACGCGTTCGGACTCCTCCGGGCTGAAGGTCTCGCGGGTTTCCTTGTCCTTCACCAGCTCGATGCCGTAGAAGAAGCCCGCACCCCGGACGTTGCCGACGATCGGGAGGTCGTACAGCTTGTCCAGTGTGGACCTGAAGGCGTCCTCATTGGACAGCACGTGCTGGTACAACCCTTCGCGTTGCATCAGGTCGAGGTTGGCGAGGGCCACGGCGCAGGACACCGGGTGGCCGCCGTAGGTCGAGCCGTGCAGGAACGTGGTGGTGCCGTTGAGGAACGGTTCCATCAGCCGGTCGCTGACCAGCACGCCGCCCAGCGGCGCGTAGCCGGAGGTGAGTCCTTTCGCGACCGTGAGGATGTCCGGCTGGTAGCCGTAACGCTTGGCGCCGTAGTCGTGGCCGAGACGGCCGAAGGCGCAGATGACCTCGTCGGACACCAGCAGAACGTCATACTCGTCGCAGATCTCACGCACCCGCTCGAAGTATCCGGGCGGCGGGACGAAACAACCGCCGGTGTTCTGCACGGGCTCCAGGAACACCGCCGCGACGGTGTCCGGCCCCTCCATCTCGATCGCGGCGGCGATCTGGTCCGCCGCCCACCGGCCATAACCCGAGTAGTCCGAGCGGAAGATCTCTGGCGCACGGTAGAAGTTGGTGTTCGGCACCTTGATGGCGCTGGGCACCAACGGTTCGAAGTCCTGCTTGGCCGCGGGAATCCCGGTGATCGACAGCGCGCCCTGGGAAGTGCCATGGTAGGCAAGGGAGCGGCTGATCACCTTGTGCTTGGTGGGTTTCCCGGTCAGCTTGAAGTACTGCTTGGCCAGTTTCCACGCCGTCTCAACGGATTCGCCACCGCTCACGGTGAAGAACACGCGGTTGAGGTCACCGGGCGCGGCCGCGGTCATCCGCTCGGCCAGCTCGATCGCCCGGGGATGCGCGTACCCCCACAACGGGAAGTAGGCCAGCTCGGCGGTCTGCCGCGCCGCGGCCTCGGCCAGTTCGGCACGGCCGTGTCCAACTTGGACGGCGAACAGCCCGGCGAGGCCGTCGAGGTAACGCTTGCCCTCGGCGTCGAACACGTAGGCGCCCTCGCCGCGCACGATCACGGGCGGCGGCGACTGCGCGAAGCCTGAGTGGCGGGTGAAGTGCATGAACAGGTGCTCACCCGCCGAGCGGGACAGGTCATAGGGCGAGGGCGTCATACCTCGTTTATCGCACACTGAGACGCGACATGCAAGTGATTCCGTTGTCGATCAGAACTTGAACAACGGATTTCGTAGGTCAGCGAGTGCCCCACTGGTAGGACTGCTTGCGCAGCTTGAGGTACACGAGGGTTTCCGCGTACCGCACCCCGGGGACGGTCCGGATCCGCGTCGAGATCAAGGACAGCAGACTCGCGTCGTCCTCGCAGATCGCCTCGCACAGGATGTCGAACCGGCCCGCGCACACCACGACGTAGTCGATCTCGTCGATCTCGGCCAGCGCGTCGGCCACCGGCTCGAGCGGCCCGTCCACGTTGATCGCGATCATCGCCTGGCGGAACAGCCCGACCTGCATCGGATCGGTCACCGCGACGATCTGGATCACGCCCGCGTCGGACAGCCGCTGCACCCGTTGGCGCACAGCCGCCTCCGACAGGCCGACGGCCTTGCCGATGGCCGAGTACGGCCGCCTGCCGTCCTCCTGCAGCTGCTCGATGATCTGCTTGGCGATGTCGTCCAGCAGCGGGGCCGCGGGCTGGGCCGGGTTCGTCCTGGTCACGCTGGGCATTATCGCCGCACGTCACAAGGCCGTCACGCGACACGCGAGACCGTCAGATCCGGATCAACGGGTCCCGTAAACAACGGATTTCGTCGTCAACGAGCCGTTGACATTGCGAGATCCGCGATGTTTAGTGCCTCACACAACACCCGAGGAGGCGCGCATGACCGACACCGTTTCCACCACAGCGCCCCCTTCGGAGCACGAAGGCAGACCGCGGCCACTTGTCCGCTCGATCGGCGTGCTCGGCGGCACCCTGCTGACGCTGAGCTGCCTGACCCCGGCGTCCTCGCTGTTCGTCGTGGTCCCGCCGTTGTTAGGGGAGACCGGCACCGGCACCGTGCTGACGATCGTGCTCGCCGCGATCCTGTGCATCGGTGTGGCGCTCTGCTACTCGGAACTGGGCACGCTCGTGCCGAGCGCGGGCGGCGAGTACGCCATGCTCGGCATCCTCGCCGGGCGGTTCGCCGGCTGGATGATGTTCGTGCTCTCCTTCATCATCGTCATGATCATCCCGCCGATCATCGCGCTGGGCACGGCGGAGTACATCTCGTCGGTGGCGGACATCAGTCCGCCGGTCGCCGGCGCGGCCGTGATGATCCTGTCCACCCTGATGGGCCTGCTCAACCTGCGCGCCAACGCCTGGATCACCGGCATCTTCCTGTGCCTGGAGATCATCGCCATCGCGGTCGTGTCGTTCCTCGGCTTCAGCCACGTCTCGCGGCCAGCGAGTGTCCTGGTCACCCCGACGATCACCGACTCGGGCGACGCGCTGAGCGCGATCACGATCGTGGCCGGGCTCGCGGTAGCGCTGTTCGTGTTGCAGGGCTTCACCACCGCGGTCTACCTGTCCGAGGAGATGCGCGACCCGCGGCGGACAGTTGTCCGGACGGTGCTGTGGACGCTCGGCATCGGCGCCGCGGTGATCATCATCCCGGTCATCGCGATCACCCTCGGCGCCCCCGACATCGCCACGCTGACCAGCGGAGACGTGGCCGGAATGGTCACCACGTGGAGCAACACCGGGGTGGGCACGTTCGTCAGCCTCAGCATCGCCCTGGCGATCGTCAACGCGGTGATCGTGATGGTCATCCAGAACTCCCGCGTGCTGTACGCCTCCGCCCGCGACCGCGCCTGGCCCGCGGCGCTGAACCGGTCGTTCGGCACGGTCAGCCACCGGTTCGGCTCGCCGTGGGTGTCCACGCTGGTCGTGGGCCTCGGCGGGGCCGCGCTGTGCTTCGCGCCGGTGGACACGCTCAACGGCGTGACCAGCGTGGTCGTCACCGCGATGTACCTCGGGGTGGCGATCGCGAGCCTGGCCGCGCGGCGCGGCGAGTTCAAGGGCGCGCCGGCCTGGCGGATGAAGGGATGGCCCGTGCTCCCGGTGGTCATCGCCGGTGCCCTGGTCTACATATTGGTGCAGCAGAGCATCACTGACTTGTTGATCACTCTTGCCACACTGGTGGTCGCCGCCGTGTACTGGCTGTTGTACCTGCGCCCGCGCGCGGCGGACCGCTGGGTCGTCACGGTCGTTTCCGAGTGAGAGAGAGTCCCTTGTCCGACAAGCAAGTGTTCCGCAACTTCGTCAACGGCAAGCAGACCGGCGCGGCCGACGGTCGCACGCTCGACGTCGTCGACCCGGCCACCGGCGAGGTCTACGCCACCTCGCCGCTGTCCGGGGCGTCCGATGTGGACGATGCGTTCCGGGCCGCCGAGGCCGCCTTCGAGACCTGGCGGGACACCACGCCGTCGCAGCGCCAGCTGGCCCTGCTCAGGATCGCCGACGCGCTGGAGGCCCGGGCCGAGGAGTTCAACCAGGCCGAGGCGGCCAACACCGGCAAACCCTTGGCGGTGACCAGGGTCGAGGAGCTCCCGGTCGCGGTCGACCAGATCCGGTTCTTCGCCGGGGCGGCGCGGATCCTGGAGGGCAAGTCGGCGGGGGAGTACTTGAGCGGGTTCACCTCGTACGTCCGGCGCGAACCGGTCGGCGTCTGCGCCCAGGTCACGCCCTGGAACTACCCGCTGATGATGGCCATCTGGAAGATCGCGCCCGCCATCGCGGCCGGGAACACGGTGGTACTCAAGCCATCCGACACCACCCCGGCCAGCACGGTGCTGCTGGCCGAGCTGGCCGCGGAGTTCCTGCCGCCGGGTGTGCTCAACGTGGTCTGCGGCGACCGCGACACCGGCCGCGAGCTCGTCACGCACGAGACCCCGGCGATGGTGTCGATCACCGGGTCGGTCCGGGCCGGGATGGAGGTCGCGGGTGCCGCGGCCGCCGACCTCAAGCGCGTCCACCTGGAGCTCGGCGGCAAGGCCCCCGTCGTCGTGTTCGAGGACGCCGACATCGCCGCGGCCGCCGAGGCGATCGCGGGCGCCGGGTACTTCAACGCGGGCCAGGACTGCACGGCCGCGACTCGGGTCCTCGTCGCACCGGCCGTGCACGACGAGTTCCGTGCCGCGCTCGCGGAAGCCGCGCGGGCGACCACCACCGGCGCGCCCGACCAGGACGTCACGTATGGCGCCCTGAACAACGCCAATCAGCTGGCGCGGGTCAGCGGGTTCATCGACCGCCTGCCCGGCCACGCCGCCGTCGACGCGGGCGGCGAGCGAGTCGGCGATCGTGGATTCTTCTACGCCCCAACGGTCGTCTCCGGCCTGCGTCCCGACGACGAGATCGTCCGCGACGAGATCTTCGGCCCGGTCATCACCGTGCAGAGTTTCGCCGACGAGGCCGAGGCGATCCGGCTGGCCAACGGCGTCAAGTACGGCCTGGCCTCATCGGTCTGGACCAAGGACCACGGCCGCGCCATGCGGTTCTCCCGGCGGCTCGACTTCGGCTGCGTCTGGATCAACACGCACATCCCGATGGTCGCCGAGATGCCACACGGCGGGTTCAAGCACTCCGGCTACGGCAAGGACCTGTCGATGTACGGCCTGGAGGACTACACCCGGATCAAGCACGTGATGTCCTCTTTGGACTCCTAGGGCGGATATGGGAAAGCGGGGGCCGCGGCCCCCGCTTTCCTGTGCTTGCGGTTACTTGGCTACCACGAGATAGATGCCGTACCCGACCAGCGCGACGCAGGCCAGGAAGCAGACCCCGGCCACGGCGGTGTTCACGGCCGTCGCCTCGCCCTCGTTGTTGCGGCGGCCCAGGGCCGCGATGCCCAGCGAGAACAACACGACCAGCCCGACACCCGCGGCGAGCGCGATCGCGAAGACCTCGCCGAGGCCACTCCAGTTGATGTGCATGGTGTTCAGCTCCCCGTGGTCGCCAGAGCCGGGACTTCGTTGACGTTCTCGGCGTTGATCGGGTTGCGGCGGGAGGCCGCGTAGATCCCGCCCGCGATGGCCACCGCGACGATGGCCACGACCACGGTGCCGAGCGTGCCCTGCGAGGCGATCTCACCGGCGAGCGCGCCGACGATGGCGGCCGCGGGCAGGGTCAGCAGCCAGGCGATGGCCATGCGTCCGGCGGTGCCCCAGCGGACCTCGGCCAGCCGCTTGCCGATCCCGGAACCGATCACGCCGCCGGAGCAGACGTGTGTGGTGGACAGCGCGAAACCGACGTGCGACGAGGTCAGGATGACCGCGGCGGCGCTGGCCTCGGCCGAGAACCCTTGCGGGGTCTCGATGTCGGTGATGCCCTTGCCCATCGTGCGGATGATCCGCCAGCCGCCGAGGTACGTGCCCAGGGCGATCGCGGTGCCGGCGGCGAGGATGACCCACAGCGGCGGCTGCGAGCCCGGTGCCAGCGAGCCGGCGGTGATCAGGGTCAGGGTGATGATGCCCATGGTCTTCTGGGCGTCGTTGGTGCCGTGCGCCAGCGAGACCAGCGAGGCCGACACGACCTGTCCGGCGCGGAACCCGGCCGTCCTGGTGTCCGGGTTGGTGCGGGTGGTCAGCTTGTAGGCCAGGTAGGTTGCGATGGTCGCCACCACACCGGCGATGATCGGCGAGGCCACCGCGGGGATCAGCACCTTCTCCACGACCGTGCTGAAGTGCACCGCGCCCGAGCCGGAGGCCACCCAGGTGGCGCCGATCAGGCCGCCGAACAGGGCGTGCGACGAACTGGACGGCAGGCCGAGCAGCCAGGTCGCGAGATTCCAGATGATCGCACCGACCAGGCCGCCGAAGATGACCGCGGGACTGATTCTGCTCTCGTCGACGATCCCGCCCGAGATCGTCTTGGCCACCTCGATGGACAGGAACGCGCCACCCAGGTTGAGCACCGCCGAGATGGTCACCGCGATCTTCGGCTTCAGCGCGCCGGTGGCGATCGAGGTGGCCATGGCGTTGGCCGTGTCATGGAATCCGTTGGTGAAGTCGAACGCCAGCGCCGTCACGATGACAACGATGACAATGAGAGAGACATCCATCGCACCACTCCGCCCACTCGTGTGCGAGCACCGTAAAGGCGCAATACCAACAATGGGTGAACACGGCCGGGCGGAGCGTGCGGAGAAATGCGGACAAATAAGATGAATCAGGCGACGGTGGCGCCTTCTTCGCACAATGCGGTGCCGCCGAGGTTCGCGGCCCGGACGGCCGACTCGATCCGGCGGGCCAACCGGGGCAGCACGCGCTCACGCACTTCGGCGGGTGGGTAGAAGCCCGCGGACAGGATCTCACCATCGGCGAAGACGAACGCACGCGTGTCCGCCTCGGTGAGGATTCCGCCGTCGAAGACGAACTGAACGCGCTCGGGCCGGGAGTCGTCCGCCGGCGAATAGTCGACCACCAGCAGCCGTCCCAAGGGCCGCGACAAACCCAATTCCTCTTTCAGCTCACGGGTCGCGGCCGCCCACGGCGACTCGTCGGCGTCGACGGCGCCACCCGGAATCTCCCAGTTCGGTTTGTACGACGGTTCCACCAGTAGCACCCGTCCATCCTCGGAGCGGAACAGCACCCCGGCGGACATGTGCTTGAGAACCAGCCTGTAGTCATCCACGCCCGCGAAGTTACTTGCGGCGCAACAGCCAGGCCGACCCGAGGTGGATGACCGCGCCGAGCGTGGAGCCCGCGATCATGCCGGGTTGCGCGTGCAGGGTGCCGATGACGCCGTCACCGACCTGTGCGAGGCCGGCTAGGAGCAGGACCGGTCGCAGGCCTGGTCGTTTGGTGGCGAGCAGGCCGATCAGGACGGCACTGATCGGCAGGGCTCTGACCAGGTACGCCTGTGCGTAGAAGTCCACCAGGGGAGTGGCGTCGCCGGGGATGAGCAGCGACGGGTTGGTGACGCCGATGACCGCGGCCGTCGCCGAGACGAGCGCTGCCAGGACGTTCACCGTGACGATGGCCTTCGGAAGGGTTGCGGCCGTGACTGGTTCTGCGCTTGAATCATTCAGAATGTGAATCATACTGCCCATGTAACATGCTCGACGTGAACGATGTCAAGCCACTGCTGAGAAGCACCGTGGCGTTCCGCATGGGCCTGCTGGGAACCCTGCTGACCACCCAGTTCGGCGACCGCATCGCGGCCGAGCTGGACCTCAAGCCGAAACACGCCGGCCTGCTGGTCGCCCTCGACACCCATGGCACGGCGTCGCAGCAGGAACTGGCCACGATGATGGGCGTGGCGCCCAGCCTGGTGGTGGCCCTGGCCGATCACCTGGAAGAACTGGGCGCCATCGAACGAGTCCGCAGCGGCGTCGACCGACGCCGGATGAACCTGACGTTGACCGGCGAAGGCCATGCCCTGCTGGTCAAATGCGACGAGATAGCCCAGTCACTCAGCGAGGACCTGACCGCCGGCCTCACCAAACCCGAGCGCGAAAAACTCCAGACCCTCCTCGCCACCCTCGCCGCCCACCACAACATCCCCCACTAACCCGCCCTACCCCCGCCGTGTCCCCCTTTCCTCCGCCGTGTGTCCCCCATTCCTCCACCCCGAAATCTCCCTTCGCCGGACGAACGCGGGACACACCTGGGAGGAACGGGGGACACACCTGGGAGGAACGGGGGACACGCGGGGCGATGGGGGTGGGTGAGGGGGTTAGTCCTTGTGTCCCTGGTGGGACGCCCGTTGAGGGGTGAAAATCGGGGGCTGGTTGCCCGCTGACGTCGTCGCCTCTGTGGTCGTGCGAGGCCGTGGGTTAGTCGGACGCTGGGAGCTGCTGCTGGGCCCCTGATTGTTGCTTCGAGCACGCGGATCAGATTCGTCATCGCCTGGGCTCCCGCGGGCAACCGCCCTGCTAGCCGGGGAGGACCGATGCTCGAGCAGACGCAAGACAACGAGGAGATCATCACGCGGGTGGCCGCGCTGGATATCGGCAAGGCCGAGGTGATGTGTTGTGTCCGGGTGCCGGATGAGACCCGTCCGGGCAAACGGCTGCAAGAGGTCAAGCCCTACTCGACGATGACCCGGTCGTTGCTGCTGCTGGTCGATCGGCTGACCGCGCTGGGGGTGACCCGGGTGGTAATGGAGTCCACTTCGGACTATTGGAAGCCGGTGTTCTACCTGCTGGAAGCCCACGGGCTCGACCCGTGGCTGGTCAACGCCAGAGACGTCAAGCACCTGCCCGGCCGGCCCAAGACCGACCGGTTGGACGCGGTCTGGTTGTGCAAGGTCGCCGAACGGCAGATGATCCGCCCCAGTTTCGTGCCCCCGCCACCGATCCGTCGCCTGCGGGATCTCACCCGCTACCGGCGAGACCTGGTGGAGGCCGCCACGGCGGAAAAGCAGCGAGTGGAGAAGCTCCTAGAAGACGCCCAGATCAAACTGAGCGTGGTGGCCTCGGACATCTTCGGCGTCTCCGGACGAGACATGATGGCCGCGCTGATCACGGGCGAGCGAGATCCGAAGGCGCTCGCGCAACTGGCCCGGTCCTCGATGCGCCGCAAGATCGACCGGCTGCAGGAGGCGTTCACCGGTCACTTCACCGACCATCACGCCTTCCTGCTGTCCACCATGCTCGGCCGCATCGACGCGATCACCGCCGACATCGCCCATATCGACACCAAGATCGAGGAGCTGATCCTCCCTTTCGCCGCGGCGGTGGACCGGCTCGATGAGATCACCGGAGTCGGACGCACCGCCGCGCACGTGGCCATCGCCGAGATCGGGCTGGACATGACCCGTTTCCCCACCCCAGGACATCTGTGCTCATGGGCGAAGTTCGCCCCCGGAATCAGCGAATCGGCAGGCAAGAAGAAAGGCGCCGGCGGCACCGGCCACGGCAACCCCTACCTGGCCAGGATCCTGGGCGAAGCCGCCGTGTCGGCCAGCAAGACCAACACCTTCCTCGGCGAACGCTACCGGCGCATCGCCCGCCGCGGCGGCGCGAAAAAGGCCATCGTCGCCGTCGGCCGCTCCATCCTGGTCATCATCTGGCATCTGCTATCTGACCCCGACACCCAGTTCCAGGACCTCGGCCCGGACTTCTACGCCAACCACACCAACCGAGACCGCAAGATCCGCAACCACATCCACCAGCTCAACGCGCTGGGCTACCGAGTCACCCTCGACCCCGTCGCCTGACCCCACCTGACAACCCACGAAGCACCCGGCGCGACCCCACCGGGTACTTCGACCTGCCCACTCACCATCGATTTTCGGATCAGGGGAGGGCCTGGTGGAGGTCGGCCCAGAGGTCCTCGGGGTGTTCCAGGCCGAGGGCGATGCGGACCAGGCCCTGGGAGATGCCCGCGGCGGCCAGTTCCTCCTCGTTGAGGAACCTGTGCGAGGTCGTGGCGGGGTGCATCACGATGGTCTCGGTGCCGCCCAAGGACGGCGCGTTGATGATCAGCTCGAGCTTGGTCATGAACGCGTGCGCGTCGTCCACCTCGATCGCCACGGTGCCGCCGAAGTCACTGAGCAGCTTGGCCGCGCGCTCGTGGCTGGGATGCGAAGGCAGGCCCGGGTGGTGCACGGCCCGCACGGCAGGGTGGTCCTCAAGACGGGAAGCCAGGTACTGGGCGCTGGAACACTGACGGGCCACGCGCAACGGCAGGGTCTTGAGCCCGCGCAGGATCAGCCAGGCGGCGAACGGGTCCACGACAACGCCGAGCCGGATCGCGTGCTGCCACGCCGAAAGGTACTGGTCCCGGTCCGCGAACACCGCCACGCCACCGATCACGTCGTGGTGCCCGCCGAGGTACTTGGTCGCCGAGTGGATCACGATGTCCGCGCCGTGCTCGAGCGGCCTGCACAGCAGGGGTGTGGCGAAAGTGTTGTCCACCACGGTGATCAGGCCCGCCGAGCGGGCGGCCTCGGTCAACGCGGGCAGGTCGGGCACGTGCCCGAGCGGGTTGGCGATGGTCTCCAGGAACAACATCCGGGTCGTGGGCCGGAGAGCGGACTCCAGCTCCGATGGAGACACCCCGTCGATGTAGCTCACCGAGAGGCCCCACCGGGACACGAGGTTGTTCAGCACGGAAACCGTGCCACCGTACAAAGCCCGTTGCGCGATGACGTGATCGCCTTGGCGCAGAATCGAATGGAACACCGCGTTGACCGCACCCGTGCCCGAGCCGGTGACGAACGCCGCCTCCCCACCCTCCAGCGCGGACATCGAGTCCTCCAGCGCGCGGGCGGTGGGGTTGCTGTAACCGCTGTAGCTGAACGTGTCCGGCCCGCTCATCGCCGAGGCCACCTCGTCGGGGCCGTCGAAGGCGAAGTTCGCGGTCTGGTAGATCGGCACCGCGAGGGGGCGGCCCGGGTCCGGAGCGTGGAGGCGGACGGCGAGGGTTTCGCGGTGCAAGGTCATGACCGAAGTCTTCGATATCAATTGGACTCGCCATAGGGCCAATCTGGCAGGATTGGTTCGTGACGAGCTGTGAGGACCTGGTCGCCCGGCTCGGCCGCTGGTCGGCCGGGCACGGCCCGCTGTACATGCTGCTGGCCACCCGCATCCGCCAGCTGATCGACGACGGCGCGCTGCCGCCGGACTCGCCGCTGCCGCCCGACCGCACCCTGGCCACCGCGCTCGCGGTCGGCCGGACGACCGTGGTGGCCGCCTACGACCTGCTCACCCAAGACGGCAAGATCGTCCGCAGGCAGGGCAGTGGCACCCGGGTCGCGCCCGCGGTGCTGTACGCCGATCCGGCGCGGCCGGTGGACAGCGCGAACCCGTTGTTCCTGCACCTGCTGGAGCCGCTGGACAACATCCTCCAGCTCACCTGCGCGGCGCCGAAGGTCGTGCCGCCCGAGGTGCAGGACGCCTACCGCAAAGCCCTGGAGACCAGCTTCACCGGCGACCTCGGCTACCGCCCGGTCGGCCATCCCTTGCTGCGCCAGGCGATCGCCGACCGGTACACGCGGCAAGGCGTGCCCACCGACCCGGACCAGATCCTGGTGACCACCGGTGGCCAGCAGGCGTTGGCGCTGCTGGCCAGGCTGCTCGTCGGCCCGGGCGACCGGGTGGTGGTGGAGGCGCCGACCTACCCGGGCGCGCTGGAGGTGTTCCGGGAGTGCGCGGCGGTGTTCCGGACGGTGCCGGTCGGCGACATCGAGACGCTGATCCGGGTCATGCGCGAGGACCGGCCCACGGTCGTGTACCTGATCCCGTCGCACCAGAACCCGACCGGCGCGGTGATGCCCGCGCTGGCCCGCCGCCGGGTCGCGGAAGTGGCGACGGCACTGGGGATCAAAGTGATCGAGGACGGCGTGATGGCCGAGCTCGGGTTCGACGCGCAACCGCCGTTGCCGATCGCCGCGTACGGCTCCGTGCTCACGGTCGGCTCGTTGAGCAAGGTGATCTGGGGCGGGCTGCGGGTCGGCTGGATCCGCGGCTCGGCGCCGTTGATCATGCAGCTGGGCCGGTTGAAGGCCGTGCACGACTTGGGCAGCAACATCCCCGGCCAGCTCGCCGCCGCCGAACTCGTGTCCATTTTGGACTCGCTGCGGGCCCGGCGGGTGGCGAGTCTCGAGGAGAACCACGACGTCCTGTGCGACGGGCTGCGGACCTTGTTGCCGGACTGGCGGTTCACGCCAGCCCTCGGTGGACAGACGCTGTGGGTGGAGCTGCCGCGCGGGGACGCGACCTCGTTCGCGCAGGTCGCGCTGCGCCACGATGTCGCCCTGCTGCCCGGGACTTCGCTGGACGTGTCCGGTGGCAGCAAGACCTGGCTGCGGATCCCGTTCCTGGAACCGGCGGACGTCATCGCCGAGGCCGTCCGGCGGCTTGCCGTTGCGTGGCGCGACTATGAGCCGACCGCGCCCACGACCGCGTTGACGTCATTGGTGGTCTGAACGGGACAAAATCGGGACAACTTCCCGAAACAGCTGTTTCTGGGGTTCAATCACCCGGATGAGCACCGAGTTGGCGTTGACGCGAGTGTTCATTTCCTATTCGCACGATTCGGCCGGGCACAAGGAGCAGGTCCGCCGGTTCGCGACCTTCCTGCGCGAGGACGTCGGGCTGGACGTGCACATCGACGCCTGGTACGACGACGACCGGCGGGACTGGTCGGCGTGGGCGATCGAACAGTTGCGCAAAGCGGACTTCATCCTGGTGGTCGCCTCGCCGGACTACCGCAGGCGCGCCGACGGTGAGGCCGAGCCCGACGAGGGCCGCGGCGCGCAGTTCGAGGCCGCGATCATCCGCGACATCCTGACCCGGGACCTGAAAGGCCAGACCCGCCGGGTGCTTCCCGTTGTCCTGCCTGGACGTTCGGTGGACGACATCCCGACGTTCCTGTGTGCCTACTCGACGACCCACTACATCGTCTCGGAGTTCACCTGGGCCGGCGTCGAGGAGCTGCTGATCGCTTTCGGTGGTACCGCACGGTTCCCGCTGCCGGTGGTCGGCGTGAACGTCACACCCGCGGAAATCGCCATCGGGGATCGGGTGTACCTGCTCGCCGACGAGGTCGTCTCCGAAGGCCTGCGGCTGCAGGCACTCGCGTCGCTCGGTGACCGGTATGTCTGGTTGCGCCAAGCCGAATCGGGCGCGGGGTCGGCGCTGGAACGCGAGTTCCTCCTGCTGGCCCGCCTTGCCGGAGTTCCCGGGGTGCCGCCCGCGGTGGACTTCGAGTCCGACGACCGGGTCGCGACCCTGGTGACCGGCTGGCCCGCCGCGCGGTCCGGCCCCGCGGCCAGCCTGGAGTCGCCGGAACGGATCGATCCCCGGCTGCGGTACGGGTTGCTGGGTGGCCTGGCCGAGATCTGCGTGACCCTGGCGGAGATGCACTCGCTGGGGTTGACCCACCGCAACCTGACCCCGGCCGCGCTGATCCGGCACGACCGGCTCATGTTGCGCGACCTCGGGTTGGCGGCCACGGATTTCCGGCAGGACGAGGGACCCGAGTACTACCAGGCGCCGGAACAGCGGGGCAGCGGCCAGATCGGCCCGCGCACCGACGTGTACCAGGTGGCGGCCCTGGCCTATCACCTGCTGACCGGCCGGCCGCCGCACGCCGCGCAGCCGATCGCCGGCCAGGTGCCGGGCGAGCTGGGCAAGGCGATCGACCGGGCGCTCGGTCCGGAACCCGCCGCGCGGCCGGACATCAGCGTCCTCGGCGACGCATTGCGGTATGCCTCGTAACCTTCTGGCGCTTTCGAAAGATTTGTTTTTGTGCTATAATAAGAAAATCTCGATGTAACCTGCGTGCCGTGAAACGCAGTGCTCTGACGGCCGCCGCCGCGCGTGCCGCACATCTGATCGTCGACGCCGAACCATTCATCTTCGCCGATACCCTGGCGTACCAGGTCTTGGGCGAACAGGCCGAGGAACTCGTTCAGTACCACCGCCTCCACGGCACCCATCCGATCCTCGCGGGCGCTCGCGCGACCGTGACCACCCGCAGCCACTACACCGAGACCCGTCTCGCTGCCAGTGGCCTGGACCAGTATGTCGTCCTCGGTGCGGGCCTGGACACTTTCGCTTACCGGGCAACGGGTATCCGCATCTTCGAGGTCGACCATCCCGCCACTCAGGCCCGCAAGCTGGAACTCCTGGCCGCCGCGGGCATTCCGGCGTCCGCCACCTACGTCCCGGTCGACTTCGAACAGGACTCGTTGACCAAGCAGCTCGTCCACGGTGGACTCGATCCGGCCCGGCCCGCGTTCGTCAGCTGGCTCGGCGTCACGATGTACCTGACGCCGCAAGCCATCGCTCAGACTCTCGCCGACCTCAGCACGCTCGCCCCCGGCACGGAGATCGTCTTCGACTACCTGCTTCCGGAAGACCTGCGCGACCCCGCCGGTCAGGCATACGCCGCCGCCATCTCCGCACACTCCGCCGAAAACGGCGAACCCTGGCTGAGTTTCTTCCGTCCCGACCAGCTGGCGCTGCAGGGGTTCTCGCTCATCGAGACGGTCGGGCAGCATGACTTGCCTTGCTTGAAGAACAGGGCGGACGCGTTGACCGCATCCGCCCTGTCCATGATCGCGCACGCGCGCCTTCGTTAGTGCTTGACAGCACCGGTCTTCGGGTCCAGCGGCAGGGCGTCGGCCCGGTTCCACGGGAACCAGAAGTTGAACATGTTCCACATCCCGTTCGCCCGGGTGTCGAACGAGCTGTCGCCGATCCGGCCGGTCAGCCAGTTGTCCTCGACGAACTTCAGCACCGAGGTCTGGTCGGTCTGGGTGTGGTCGACGTAGTTCGTCTTGCTGTACGGGGAGATCACCAGCAACGGCAGGCGCGGGCCGTAACCGCAGCGGTCCGCGTAGCCGGCCAGGTGGGTGGGCTTGCCCGTGCAGATCGCCTGGTCCTGGCCGGCGTCGTGGCTGCCGTTGACGACCTGGCCGGGCACGTGGTCGTACCAGCCGTCCGAGTCGTCGTAGGCCAGCACGATCGCGGTGGACTTCCAGTCCCTGGAGTGCTGGATCTTGTTGATCTCGTTGACCACGAACTCCTGCTCGTCTAACGGGTCCGAGTAGCCGGCGTGGCCGTCCTGGTACTCCGGCGCCTTGAGGAAGCTCACCGCGGGCATCGAGCCCGCCTTCAGCGCGGCGTCGAAGTCGGTGATGTCGTACTGGTGGTTGGCCTGGTCGGTCTGGCCGATGGCGTCCACAGAGGACGGCGGGAGGTGCTTCGGGTTGGCCGTCGACTGGTAGTACTGGAACGGCTCGTGGTGCGGGCTGTAGTCGACCACGGAGAACCCGCCGATGTTGGTGTGCGTCTGGCCGCACACCGCGAACCCGTTGGCGGTGCCGGTCGGCCTGAAGCCGCCCTGGAACCAGCCCCAGGTCACGTGCCGCTGGTTGAGCAGGTCACCGATGTTGCGGCCGTGCATGGTGGCCAGGTTGTCCTTGCTCGTGTGGTTCTTGTCCGAGCAGTCGTCCCAGGCCGGGTCCGGGTCGTTGATGACCGTGCCGATTCCCTTGGCATCAGGGGAAACGACGGCGTACGAGTCGGTGGTGGGCTCGTGCGTGACCGAGGTGAGCGCCTGGGCGCCGTGGGTCTGGCCGGAGATGAGGTTGAGCGCGCCCGGAGTGGACGGGCCGAACACGGTGTTGAACGAGTTGTCGTTCAACGCGTAGTGCTGCGCGTAGTTCCACATCGCCGTGACGGTGTTGCCGTCGTAGTAGTCCATGACCAGGCCCGGCTCGCCGAACAGGATCGGCTGCCCGGTGCACTTGTCGGTCTCGGTCTTCTCGACGAACTTGTCCATCTTGCCGCCGTTGAACGCGGCCTGCTCGGCGCCGTACCCGTGGTTCTGGTCGCAGGTCATGGCCTGCTCGTGGGTCAGGCGCTTGGGGTTGTAGGCGTTCGGGTTGTTCGTCAGCAGGTCGTGGCCGAGCCCGTTGACCTTCGGCGTGTTGTGCTTGGCCTGGAACGGCGTGCCGTCGGTGTTGGCCGCGTCCGGGTAGGTGCCGAAGTAGTGGTCGAAGGAGATGTTCTCACCGAAGATCACGACGACGTGCTTGATCGGCGTGATCGTGGGCAGCCACTCCGCGGGCCGCTGGTGCAACGGTTGAGCTTCCGCCGTGGTCGCGGCGGAGCCAGTGACCACCGCCAGCACGGCGGCGGACGCGATCGCGCCCACCCCGTACATCGCTCTGCGGCGCCTTGTGTTCACTGGGTTTTCCTCTCGGTGGTGGGGACTTAGCCGAGCAGTGCCCGGCCGTAGTGGTCATCCGGACCGGAAACACCTGGCAGCGCGTAGAAGTAGCCGCCGCCGAACGGGGAGATGTAGTCGACCAGCGGCTCGTCGGTGAGCCGCTTCTGGACCGCTTCGAACTGCCGTGCCAGATCCTGCTGGTAGCAGAGGAAGATCAGGCCCATGTCCAGGTTGCCGTTGACGTCCACGCCGCGGTCGTAGTTCACCGCGCGCCGCAGGATCCGGCTGTCGTCGGTCTCCGGGGTGCGCGGGTTGGCCTTGCGGATGTGGCTGGTCAACGGGATCGCCGAGCCCACCGGGTCCTCGGCGTAACGGGGCACGTCCCTCTCGTCGGTGCCGTCCAGCGGCGCACCGGTGTCCCGGCGGCGGCCGAACATGTTCTCCTGTTCGGCCAGCGAGACCCGGTCCCAGAACTCGACGAGCATCCGGATCAGCCGGACCACCTGGAAGCTGCCGCCGTCGGCCGTCCACACCAGACGGTCGATGTCCGCGCCCTCCGGGTTGGAAATGCCGTCCTTGAAGCCCATCAGGTTGCGGGGTGTTCCGTTCGGACGCGACGGTGAGCTGAACCCGTTGAGCTTCCACTTGATCTGCATGCCGCCGCGGGTCGCGCGGGTGATGTCCCGCAACGCGTGCAGGACGGTGTCCGTGTTGGTCGCGGCCAGCGTCAGGCTCAGGTCGCCGTGGCACTGGGCGGCGTCGAGAGCGTCGTTGGGGAACACCGGCATCGGCTTGAGCCCCTTGGGTTTGCGCGCGGCCAGCCCGAACCGGTCGTCGAACAACGAGTCGCCGACGCCGAGGACCACCGAGAGATCACCCTTCGGGACCTGCGGGCCGAGCACACCCGAGTCGGCCGGAGGAGCGGTGATGCCCACTGTGGACGGTGGGCCGCCCGCGGTCAGGAACCTCGCGCGGTCGGTGATCGCCTTCAGCAGGTCGGTCAGCTCGCCCTTGCCGTCCGCGGTGACGTCGAACGAGGCCACGATGCTCTGCGCGGGCGGCACCCGCAGGATCCCGGCCTGCCTGGTGCCGTGGAACGCAATCGTGTCCGCGACGGTCTCGGCCGAGGTCAACGTGCCGGCGGCGGCCAGCCCCGCGGCGCCGGCCATCGCGCCGCGGAGGAACGAACGACGCGTGCTCACGAGACCCTCCTCGGCTCCGCGATGGCCGCGATCGGGGCCAGCAGCTCGCACAGCTGGCTCACGTCCGCGTTCAGCCGTTGCCGGGTCTTGGGATCCAGCTGGGCGACCGGGACGGCACCCGCCTTGTCCACATCGGACCGGGTCCGGGTGATCCACTTGTCCACTGTGGGCAGAGCGGGGTAGCGGGGCGTCAGCAAGGGCCGCAGCACGTCCAGGACCGCCTGGGTGCCGTCCAGGTTCGCCTTGGTGGTGGCCAGGGTGCTGCCGCTGCCGTAGTCGGTGTGCCCGGTGAGCTCGAACTGCAGCGTGTTCTCCATGATCTCGTGGGCGCGCAGGCCGAGGTCGTTGCCGTCGATCTGGCTGTCGGCGAACGTGTCCCGCAGCTTCCGCGCGTCCGCGTCCAGCTGGTCGGCGACCGGTGCAAGCGCTGCCATGTCCTCGTTGTGCCAGAGACCGGCTTCCACTCGATGGAACCCGGTGAAGCCCTCGTCGGCCGTGCCGCCGGGCAGCCCGTCGGCGGTGCCGTTGATGGACCCGTCGAAGTCGCCGAACGCGTCGTAGGCCGCGCCGAGTCGTTCGTAGGCCAGATACGCGGTCAGCCAGGCGGTTTTGGCGGCATCCCGGTTTCCACTGTGGACGGCGTCCTTCAGCGCGGCCGTCTGTCCGGCCAGGCCGTTCAGGCCTTCCTGGGTCTTCTGTTCGTACGTCTTGAGCGGGCCGAGCAGGTCGTTGCGGGTGACCGGGGCCACGCCGGGCGATCGTGTGGCGCCGCCGGTGACTGTCACTTTTGGACCGGTGATGGCCGGCGTGTCCTCTGGCAGGCAACGGAAGGCGTAGTCGCCGTTGGCCAGCGTGACCTGCATCGGGCGGGTGGTTCCGGCACTGAGGCCCTCGACCTCGCCGTAGATCACGCCGGTCGCGGGGTCGACCAGGTCCACCTCCGCGGTCACCGACCCGGTGTTGTGCAGCTGGAATACCTGCGGGCCTGGCCGGGGATCGGACCACCCGGTCCCGCAGGACGACCGGGAGATCTCCACCTCGGGATCGGCATGCGCCTCGTCGCCGGGCCAGGCCGCCACCACCACCCCGGCGGCGATCACCGCCGCACCCGCGGCCACCGCGATCCAGCGGGCACGCACAGTTCTGACTCCTCGATCGGTCGGGCTACCGGTGAATTATGCGAGCGGAAAGCACGGAAACCGCCCGTCAGACGGTCGAGGCTGCCCGGAATTCACCAGGACTTCAACCTTCGCTCGTCGTAAAAAGGGAAATAGGGACGAAGGCCGCGAGGCGCTATGTCTGGTTCTGCGGGTTTGCCGTGAATGCGCGGTGAATCATTCATCCGCGATATGCATATCTTTGCCTGTTTGCATGGTTTCGTGGGAACTGAACGGAGTTCCCGCTGGAGTTTTTCGACGAGGCGGTCGACACGCCCGGCTGGTTCTCGGCCTAGGTGTACGAGGCCATGACGTTGGTGACGCCGGTGTGGAGCCGGATGGCTGGTGGTTGGTTTCCGGCGGCAGTGTGGGGTCGATGGTAGTTGTAGTGC
>NZ_JBFAPA010000030.1:0-97595 GCF_040675465.1 Actinocrispum sp. NPDC049592
GATGACAGTGCTCACCGGCCAGCGGCTCGGCAACCAGCCTCACCCCCACCAACCACAATCGGTGGGAGGCCACGCCGATCAATCCCCATTAGGTGCGTGGTGGGTAGGTGCCGAGCGGAGGGGAGTTCGGGATGCGGGTCGATGTTCATGCTCATGTGTGGAGTGCGGCGTATCTGGCTCTGGTCGAGCGCTATGGGTATGCCAATGCGGCGGTGCACCGGGGGGGTGGGGGCGGGGACGACGGAGCGGGAGTTGGCGGCGCGGTTCGCGCAGCTGGACAAGGCGGGGATCGACCTCCAGGTGCTTTCGTCCACGCCCGCGTCGCCGCACTTCGCGAACAAGACGCACGTGGTCGACGCCGCCCATCGCGTGAACGATGAGTACGCCGCGCTGGTCGAGAAGTACCCCGACCGTTTCCGCGCGTTCGCGTCGTTGCCGTTCCCGCACACCGACGCGGCCCTGGCCGAGCTGGACCGGGCCTTCGAGATGGGCATGCTAGGTGTTGCGGTGACGACGTCGGTGCTGGGGAAGGCGCTGGACGATGAGGGTTTCCTGCCGGTGTTCGAGGAGCTGGACCGGCGCGGAAGTGTGCTCTACGTGCACCCTGCCGGTGCGCGGGCTGAGTCCACACTGATCTCCAAGAACATGACGTGGGCGGTGGGTGCGCCGATCGAGGACACTGTTGCGCTCGCGCACCTCATCCTGGCCGGGATTCCGAGCCGGTTCCCGGACATGAAGATCCTCGGCTCGCACCTTGGCGGGGCTCTGCCGATGCTGCTCACCCGGATGGACCACCAGGCGGCCTGGGAGTCGCCGAGCACTCCGGATAAGCCGAGTCTGGCCGTTCAGCGCATGTTCTTCGACACAGTTGCGCACGACCACGTGCCCGCGTGAAGGCCGCGGCGGAGTCGTACGGCGCCGGGCGGCTCGTGCTGGGCACGGATTTCCCCTACCAGTCAGGGGAAGCGTTCCAGGAGGCCGTCACCTACATCGAACGTTCGGGTGTGCCCGATGCCGGGAACATCCTTGACACCACCGCCGCGAGGCTTCTCAACCTGTAGAAAATCCCGCGCTGGGTGTCGGTGGGGTGTGCGATGGTCGTGCGGGTGAACGTCCGGGGTATCGCTCTGCTGCTGGTGTCGTCGTTGTTCTTCGCCTGTTCGGGGCCGTTGGCGAAGCCGGCGATGGCGGCGGGCCTGTCCCCGCAGCAGGTCGCGGGCGCGAGGATCGGGCTGGCGGCGCTGATGCTCCTAGTCGGTGTGGGTGTCACCCGGCCGCGGCTGTTGCGGATCCATTGGTCGGACTGGAAGTTGTTGTCCGCCTATGGGTTGTTCGGTGTCGCCGGGGTTCAGGTGCTGTACTTCGCCGGGGTGTCGCGGCTGCCGGTCGGCATCGCGATGGTGCTGGAGTTCATGTCGCCCGTGCTCGTCGCCTTGTGGGTGCGGTTCGTCCGGAAAACCATGCTGCCCAAGACGATGTGGCTGGGCACCGCGTTGGCGTTCGCCGGGCTCACCGTGATGGCGCAGGTGTGGCAAGGCTTGACGCTGGACGCGATCGGGCTGCTCTGCGGGATCGGCACCGCCCTGTGCGCGGCCTCGTACTTCCTCTTGGGCGAACATGGTGTGCGCACCAAACACCCGCTGACCATGGTCACCTGGGGCATGCTGATCGGCGCGGTGCTGGTCGTGGCCATCGCGCCACCATGGGAACTACCGCTGGACGTGCTGACCAAGGACACGGCCTTGGGTCCGGTGTGGACGCTCATCGTCGCGATCGCCTTGTTCGGCACCGTTCTGCCGTACACGATCGGCATGACCGCGCTGCGGCACCTGCCGTCCAATGTGGCCAGCGTGCTCGCCGTCGCCGAACCCCTGATCGCCACCCTCTACGCGTGGGTACTGCTCAACGAGACCCTGGGTGTGGTGCAGATCATCGGCGGAATCGCGATTCTCGCGGGAGCCTACATCGCCCAGCGTGCGTCTCAGGTCCGTACACAAGAGACTGGGGATGCACTCGTGAGTACGTTTGCCGGGAAGGCCTGACAAACGTACTCACGAGCGTGCCCGGGGTCAGACGGGGATGACCGTGGGGACGATCATCGGGCGGCGGCGGTACTTCTCCGCCACCCAGCGGCCCACCACCCGCCGCACGATCTGGGCGATCCGGTGCGTGTCGGTGATGCCCTCGGCCTCGGTGCGGGACAGTTCCATCTCCACCAGGGAGACGACCTCGTCCAGCGCCTTGGGATCGTCGGAGAAGCCGCGGCCGGAGATGGTCGGCGGCGCCACCGCGCGGCCGGTGCTGGCCTCGACGGCGACGGTGATCGAGATGAACCCGCCCTCGCCCAGGATCAGCCGGTCGGACAAGGTCGACTCGCCGACGTCACCGACGGACAACCCGTCGACGTACACGTGCCCGACCTCGACGCGCCCCGTGATCCGCGCGCGCCCGTCGATCAGGTCCACGACAACGCCATCCTCGGCGAGCACGACGTGGTCCCTAGGCACACCCGTCCTCACCGCGAGGTCCGCGTTCGCGCGTAGGTGACGCCACTCCCCGTGTACCGGCATGACGTTCGACGGCCGCACGGCGTTGTACAGGAACAACAGCTCCCCGGCGGACGCGTGCCCGGACACGTGCACCTTGGCGTTGCCCTGGTGCACGACGTGCGCCCCCAGCCGCGCGAGGCCGTTGACCACGCCAAACACCGCGGTCTCGTTACCCGGGATCAGTGACGACGCCAGGATGACGGTGTCACCGGGGCGGATGGAGATCTGCCGGTGCTCACCACGGGCCATCCGCGACAACGCCGACAACGGCTCGCCCTGCGACCCCGTGGACACGAACAGCACCTCGTGCTCGGGCAGCTCCATGGCGGCGTCCAGGTCCACCAGCAGGCCCGGCGGGATGTGCAGCAGCCCCAGGTCACCCGCGATGCCCATGTTGCGGACCATCGAACGGCCTACGAACGCGACCCGGCGCTTGTGCGCGACCGCGATGTCCAGCACCTGCTGGACCCGGTGCACGTGCGAGGCGAAGCAGGCCACGATCACCCGCTGGGTCGCGCGCATGATCACGTTGTCCAGCACCGGGCCGATCTCGCGCTCCGGCGTGACGAACCCGGGCACCTCGGCGTTGGTCGAGTCGACCAGGAACAGGTCCACGCCCTCGTCGCCGAGCTGGGAGAACCCGCTGAGGTCGGTCAGCCTGCCGTCCAGCGGCAGCTGGTCGAGCTTGATGTCGCCGGTGTGCAGGATCAGGCCCGCGGAGGTGCGGATGGCCACCGCCAGCGCGTCTGGGATGGAGTGGTTGACCGCGAAGAACTCGCACTCGAACGGGCCCGCGGTGCGCCGTTCCCGCTCGTTCACTTCGATCAGCACCGGGTCCTGGCGGTGCTCGCGGCACTTAGCGGCCAGCAGCGCCAGGGTGAACCTTGACCCGATCACCGGGATGTCCGCACGCAGCCGGAGCAGGAACGGGACGGCGCCGATGTGGTCCTCGTGGCCGTGCGTGAGCACGATCGCGTCCACATCGTCCAGACGGTTCTCGATGGCCCGGAAGTCCGGCAGGATCAGGTCGACACCGGGCTGCTGGTCCTCGGGGAACAGCACACCGCAGTCGACGATCAGCAGCCGGCCCTCGTGCTCGAAGACCGTCATGTTCCGGCCGACCTCGCCGATCCCGCCGAGAGCGACCACCCGTAGCCCACCCTCGGCCAGCGGTGGCGGAGAGTTCTGCGAGGTTTCGATCACCCCACTACCGTCTCAGACGCGCTTTTGAGGGGCACACCGGCCACCGCCAAGTCGGCGGCGATGGCGGCGATCTGCTCGTCGGTGGCGGGCAGGAGGGGCAGGCGGGGGGTGCCGGCGTCGATGCCGCGCAGGCGCATGGCGGCCTTGGCGAACACCAGGCCCTGGCCGCCGCCGGTGCGGGACATGGCGCGGTTGACGGGCATCAGGGACCGGTTGACCTCCTGGGCGCCCGCGACGTCGCCCTTCTCGAACGCGTCGAGCATGGCCTTGAGGCGGTCGCCGACGACGTGGCCGATGATGCTGCCGAAACCGACGGCGCCGACTGCCAGCCACGGCAGGTTCAGCACGTCGTCGCCGCTGTAGTAGGCCAGCTCGGTGTTGGCGATCACTTCGGCGCCCGCGGCGAGGTCGCCCTTGGCGTCCTTGACCGCGACGATCTGGGGGTGCTCGGCCAGCTGTAGCAGGGTCGGGACCTCGATGGCGACCACGGCGCGCGGGGGGATGTCATACAGCACCACGGGGAGGTCCGTGGCCTCGGCGATCGCGGTGAAGTGCGCGATCAGGCCTGCCTGGGACGGCCGTGAGTAGTACGGGGTGACGGCGAGCAGCGCGTGCGCACCGGCCTGCGCCAGCCTGCGGGCCATGGTGACGCTGTGGGCGGTGTCGTAGGTACTGCCGCCCGCGATGATCGTGCAACGGTCGCCGACGGCCTCGGCGACGGCGCGGATCAGGTCCGCCTTCTCGTCGTCGGTCGTGGTCGGCGCCTCCCCCGTGGTGCCGTTCACGATCAGGCCGTCGTTGCCGAGGTCGACCAGATGCCGGGCGAGCTCCTGGGCCTTGGCCAGGTCCAGCCGCCCGTCGGCGTTGAATGGGGTCACCATGGCGGTCAGGACGCGGCCTACGGGCCGTCCCGGGGCTGCGGTGGGGCATCCAGTCATAGCGCTGAAGTTACCTCCTCAATCCGCGCTGATCAGCGGCGACTCCGGCGGTGCGGAAATTCGACGCGTCCCGGCCGGAATTACCTCAAAAGCTTCGCTTCACACCCTTGATCTCGGCCACAGCGGCCTCGTCGCCCTCGAACTCCAGGCGCACCGCGTCCCGGCCGAACGCGTGCAGCAGCAGGTCGCCGACCTCGCCGGAGAGGGTCACCGCGTTCGGGCCGACCTTGCCGACGATCGTGGCCCCGTCCGGACGGCGCAGCAGCACGCCGACCACGCTCTTGCGGTAGCCGCGCCTCGCCGCGAACTTCAGCCCGCGCCACAACACCTCGTCCCGGCGGGGGTCGGACGGCCGGGGCTCCCAGCCCTCCTGGGCCCGCCGGACGTCCTCGTGGTGGATGAAGAACTCGCCGCCGTTGGCCAGCTCGTTCACCGGGCCGAAGCTCATCGGCGACCAGCGCGGCGGGCCGGACCGGACCAGGTCCACCAGCTCGTCCCACGGTTTGGCCGCGTACTCGGCCATCACGCGCTCGGTCCGCGCGGCCAGCGCGGGGATCAGGATCCCACCGGCCGCGTCCGGGCGGCGCTCGCGGACCACCAGGTGGGCGGCCAGGTCCTTGGTCTGCCAGCCCTCGCACAGGGTCGGCGCGTCCGGCCCCACGGTGAGGAACAGGTCACTCAGCTGCGCACGTTCGTCCGTGGCGATACCCATATCGCCAAGGTACTCAGCTGTCGTCCTTCGGCAGTATGGAGCCGGTCACCTTGCTGTTGTCCTTGGTCCAGGCCAGGCAGAAGATCGACCGCGCGGGCTGGGTGCTGTCGTTCCAGGCCTGCTCGGACGGGATCGCGGCCATGTACTTCATGTTCGCCTTGGCGTCCTTGAGCAGGCCCGAGTTGAAGCTCATCGTGCAGGCGTCCTCGGCGAACTTGGTCAGCGTCTCGGCCTGGTAGGCCGCGCCCGCGGTGTGCTTGGTCTTGTCCGGGGACTTCAGGTTGGACTTGATCTCGTCGAAGACCTCGGTCGAGTGTTGCTTGTCGCAGTCGACCTTGTCGGCGGACTTGTACTGCCGCTTGTCCGCGGGCGGTTCCTCCATGCAGGTCTCGCCGCCGGAGAAGTAGATGTCCCAGACCGGGATGTTGCCGGCGTCGCCGTAGGTCAGGGTCGGCTGGATGGCCGCGGTCGCGCCCGAGGCGCCGGACGAGGTGAACAGGTCCCGGCCGAACCAGCCCGCGGTCGCCATCACCAACGCGACCAGCACGACCAGCACGATCGCCGTGGTGCGGTTGCGTTTCGGCGGCATGCCGTTGTTCGGCTGGGTCGGCGGCAGCTGGCCGTTCCACCCCACCTGCGCGGTCGGGCCGGTGTTCGGGATCGCGTGCGTGGCCTGGTTGAGCAGGGCCCGGACCTGAGGCGCGGTCGGCCGGCCCGCGGGCTCCGAGTTGAGCAGGCCCATGATCAGCGACGCGAGCGGGCCGCGGCAGCGGGTCAGGAACGCGACCTCGTTCATGATCGCCTGGATCGAGGCGGCCGTGGTCTGCCGGTCGTACGCGCCGTAGCCCTCGACGGCGTAGAACAGGGTGGCGCCGAGCGCCCACAGGTCGGAGGCGGGCACGGCCTCCTGGCCCTTGAGCCGCTCCGGCGACATGTAGGTGGGCGAACCGATCAGCGTGCCGCTCGTGGTCAGCCGCGGGTCGTCGGTGGACTGGGCGATGCCGAAGTCGGTCAGCTTCACCCGGCCGCTCATGTCGATCATGACGTTGCTGGGCTTGACGTCCCGGTGCACGATCCCGGCCCGGTGCGCGGTGTCCAAAGCGGACACCAGCTGGGCGGCCACCCGCGTGGTGTGGTCCTCCGACAACGGGCCGCTCTGCTTGACGATGTCGGCCAGGGTCGGCGCCTCGATCAGCTCCATCACGATGAACGTGTTGCCGTGCTCCTGCAGCACGTCGAACACCGTCACGATTCCCGGGTCGTTGAGCCGGCCGGCGGTGCGGGCCTCGCGCAGCACCCGCTCCTCGAAGATGTGCCGCTCCTGCGGCTCGATCCCGTCCGGCAGGTGCAGTTCCTTGATGGCGACCCGGCGGCCGATCGTGCGGTCCTCGGCGAGCCACACCACGCCCATGCCGCCGCGGCCGATCTCGCGGAGGATGACATAGCGGCCCGCGATGACCCGCTGTTGCTGCGCATAGTCCTGCGTCACGCGGGCACTCTAACTTCCGTTCGCCGCCGAACCGAGCGGTAGCCCAAGAAGTTAGTTACCCGCGATGGACGCGGTCATCTGGCTACTTCCTGGCGCCCAGGCGACACACCAGCCCTCGTGCTTGCCTTTGTCCCATGCGTCCTGTGTGGGCACCACCGCGCCGAAGCTGACCGCGATGTCGGTCTTCACCTCGCCGGGGACCTCCTTGCAGCCGTCCTCGGTGGTCGTGGCGGCCGCTTCGGCGCCGGGGTAGGTGTCGCTGTCGCCGTCCAGGTCGATCTTCTTGAGCAGCTCCAGCACATGCGGCTCCTTGCAGTCGGCCTCCTTCAGGTCCGTCCGGCTGGTACCGGCGAAGCAGCCGAGGCCGACGAAGTCGGTGAACCCGTCGGACGTGATGTCCCCGCCCTGACCGAAGGTCAACGTCTTGGTGGTGTAGGCCGGTTTGCCTGTGATGGGCGGGGTCGGGCTGCCGCTCGCCGGTGGGGTGACCGCGGCGGGGTTGTCCTTCTTCGAGTCGAAAACACCTGTCACGGCAAGGACCACGACGACCGCGCCGGCCAGGATCACGGCCGCGACCGCCACCAGGATCCCGTTCCTGCGGCTCTTGGGCACGACCTTCGTGGGCGGCACGACCGGGTGCTGGTGCACCGGCTGCGGTCCGGACTGTGGCCCGGACTGCGGACCGGATTGGGGACCGGGCTGCGGGTGGCCGGTCATCGGGCTCGACGGCGTGCCGTGCACCGGCCTGGGTGGCGGCTGCCTGCGCGCCTGGTCGATCAGGTAGTGCGCCTGGCCGTCGGTGATCCGGGCGTCCGGGTCGGGCTCCAGCAGACCCAGGATCAGCTCGGCGAGCGGGCCGGGTGGCACGGTCCGCAACTGGGCCCGCTCGTTCATGATGGCCTGGATGGACGCCGCCGTGGTCGGCCGGTCGTAGGCGCCGAACCCTTCCGCGGCAAAGAAAAGCGTCGCGCCCAGGGCCCACAGGTCGGAGGCCGGGCTGGCGTCGCGGCCCAGCAGCCGTTCCGGCGAGATGTAGGTGGGCGAGCCGACCAGCGTGCCGCTCGTGGTCAGCCGTGAGTCCTCTGTGGACTGGGCGATGCCGAAGTCGGTCAGCTTCACCCGGCCGTTCGCGGCGATCATCACGTTGCTGGGCTTGACATCCCGGTGCACGATCCCGGCCGCGTGCGCGACCTGCAACGCGACCAGCACCTGTTCGGCGATCTTGAGCACCCGCAGGGGCGGCAGCGGGCCGTGCGCGCGGACGACGTCGGCCAGGTTCTCGGCCTCGATCAGCTCCATCACGATGTAGGTGGCGCCGTCCTCCTGCACCACGTCGTGCACCGTGACGATGCCCGGGTCGCTCAGCCGCCCGGCCGTGCGCGCCTCGCGCAGCACGCGCTGCTCGAACACCTCCCGCTCGTGCGGCGGGATGCCCGGCGGCAGCAGGAGTTCCTTGATGGCGACCTGCCGCCCGATGGTCCGGTCCTCGGCCAGCCAGACCACGCCCATGCCGCCGCGGCCCAGCTCACGAAGGAAGGCGTACCGGCCGGCGACGACGCGCTGCTCCTCGGTCACCCGCGCACTGTAACCCGCCGCCCGCAACGCCGTCCGCGTTGTGCGTGCCCTTTCGGGCGGTCAGGCGTGCACCTCGTGGCCCGCCTCGCGCAACGCCGTCACGGCCCGGTCCAGGTCGGCCTGCTTGACCAGGATGTGGTCGGTGTCGAAGGTGGACACCGCGAAGATCGGCACCCCGGCCGCGGCCAGCGAACCGGCCAGCGAGGCCATGATCCCGGTCAGGGTGAACTCCAGCGGCCCGCGCACGGTCAGCAGCCGCCAGCCACCGTCCACTTTGGCCCCTTCGGGCACCATGCCCGCCGGGGCGACGATCGAGACCTCATCGGGCGTACTGGTGACCGAGACCAGCGCGTCCCCGGCGTCGAACGCGGGCAGCGCCGTTCCGCCCGGCAGCCGGGAGACCGCGTAGCCCCCCGGACGCAGGTCGACGGTGAGCCGCTTCATCCTTCGGTGACGAGCGGGCTGGCTGCGGTCTCGGTGCCGTCCGGCAGGGCAGAGATGGTGAAGTCGTCGAACACGTTCGCCGCGGCCTTCTGCAGCTGCCGCAGGCATTCGATGGCCAGCGCGCGGATCTCCACGTCGGCGGCCTCGGTGGCGCGCATGGCGATGAAGTGCCGCCAGGCGCGGTAGTTGCCGGTGACCACGATCCGGGTCTCGGTGGCGTTGGGCAGCACCGCGCGGGCGGCCTGGCGGGCCTGCTTGCGGCGCAGCGTCGCGCTGGGCTCGTCGGCGAACTTCCGCTCCAGGCCCGCCAGCAGCTCGGTGTAGGCCTCGACCGCCGCGTCGGCCGCCGCGACGAACTTCGCGTGCAGCTCGGGGTCCTGGGCGATGACGTCCGGCTCGACCATGGCCGCGTTGCGCTCGGGCACGTACCGCTGGGACAACTGCGAGTACGAGAAGTGCCGGTGGCGGATCAGCTCGTGGGTCAGCGAGCGCGAGATCCCGGTGATGTAGAAGGACACCGTCCCGTGCTCGAGCACCGAGAGGTGGCCGACCTCGAGGATGTGCCGCAGGTAGCCGGCGTTGGTCGCGGTGGCCGGGTTGGGCTTCTTCCACGACTGGTAGCACGCGCGGCCGGCGAACTCGGCGAGCGCCTCGCCGCCGTCGCTGTCGGTCGTCCAGGGCACGTCCGCCGGCGGGAAGAACTCGGTTTTGGCGATCAGTTGCACCTTGGGGGCCACGGTCTCGGTCATGGCGGTGAGCCTAACCGGCTCTTTTGCCGGGCTACCTCCCCCGCGCCGATTGCCCTGGTCACTTTCGGGTCCTCGACAGGTTGACGCCACGGTGACGTCAAGTGACATCATTGGTGACGTCATTCTGCCTTGACGTGACGTCACGAGTGATGTCATGCTGACGTCATGGATCTCACGCCGTACATCGAGTCACTGCGCGAGGACCTCGCGACCACCGCTTCCGCCGGGGACGAGCAAACCCGGCGATCGGCCGCCGTGTTGTCCGCCGCGCTGGAGCCGGCCCTCCGGCTCGCGATCATGAACGCCCTGTCGGACCTGGCCGCCGAGGTCACCGCGGCCCTGGACGAGCACATCGTCGAAGTCCGGCTGGACGGCCGCGACGTCCAGGTGGTCGTCACGCACACCGGCACGCACGCCGAACCCGAGCCCGACCTGCCGCCCACGGGGGCCGGTGGCGGGGACTCCGCCGAGAACATCAGCCGGATGACCGTGCGGATGTTCGAGCAGATCAAGAGCCAGGCCGAGCAGGCCGCCGCGGCCCAGGGCGTGTCGCTGAACACGTTCGTCTCGCAGGCCGTCCAGGGCGCCCTGCACCGCAAGATGCGCGACCGCGGCTGGCAGCACGACCACACCACGCAGGAGCAGCCCAAGCGCGGCGGGGGTTCGTCCTCGCGCGTGCACGGATGGACCGACGGGTCATGACACCCGCTGCCCAACGCGACCAACACAGTGAAATCCGGGGAGGCGGGACCATCATGACCGAGGAAGACATCGTCCGGAACTTCGACGCCGACGGGCCGCAGGAGCTGGAGATCGCGCTGAACTCCGGCGCGGTCGACGTGCTGCTCACCGACGAGCCCGGCATCACCGTGCGGCTCAGGCACCGCCCGGACCTGGCCTCCGCCTGGGCGTCCGGGTTCTCCAGCATCATGAGCTGGTTCTCCGGGCAGACCGGCGAGCAGACCGAGGAAGGCTTGGCGCAGGCCAGGATCGAGTTCTCCGGCGGCAGGCTGACCGTGCAGATGCCGAAGTCCATGCGTGCCTTCGCAGTGGGGATCACCGTTCGCGCGCCCAACGGGTCCCATGTGGACATTCGAAGCGGCTCCGCGGACATCCTGGTCACCGGGGCCGCGGGCCGGCTGAAGGTGCACACCGGTTCCGGGGACATCAAGGTCGACCGCGCCGACGGGGCCGCGACGGTGAACACCGGGACGGGCGCGGTGCGGCTGGGCCCGATGCTCGGCGGCCTGCAGGCCCGCAGCGGCAGCGGCGACGTCGAGGTGTCCTCGGTCGGCGGCAGCAGCGCGCTGGTGACCGGCAGCGGGGACGTCTGGCTGGGCGCGGTGGCCGCGGATGTCATGGCGCGCACCGGATCCGGCGACCTGTCGGTGGCCGACGCAGCCTCCGGCAAGCTCGACCTGAACACCGGCTCCGGCGAGATCCGGGTCGGCATCCGGCAGGGCACCAGCGCCGAGATCGACCTGTCGTCGGGTTCCGGCCAGGCCCGCAGCGAACTTCCGTTGCTGAACACGCCACCCAATACCAAGCCCGTGCTGCGGGTGCGCGGCCGCACCGGTTCCGGCCACGCGCTGGTGACCACCGCGCTCGACGGCTAGTCAGTACAAAAAGGACGGTTCCGGTGCAGGGCCGGAACCGTCCTCGGGGGTGAAAAGGCCTTGGCGGGGTTGTGAATCGGTGCGCCAACCCACAACCCCGCCAAGGGTCATTGGGGGTAACTCACTCGCTGCAGCGCTTACCCTTGTTGATGCAGTTGACAACGCGGTTCATGATGCACTGCGACATCACGTTGGCGAAGTCGTCGTGGTCGGACTTGGGGTTGTGGTTTTCGAACGGGAACGCGTCCACCTTGTACTGGCCCTTGACCTGGATGTCGTGCGGGATGTCGTAGGTCAGCGTGGTCACCAGCTTGGGCACGGCCTTGAAGCCCTGCTTGCACTTGCCGTTCGCGTCCGGGAACACGATGTGGTCGCGGTGGTTGGTGGAGTCGATGTTCTTGCCGTCCCAGCAGCTCGGGAACTCGTGGATGCGCTTGACCTTCTTGCCCTGCGGGCAGATCGGGTACTTGTCCATCAGCACGCGGTTCTCGAAGCCCTCACAGGTCCAGGAGTCACGGGCGTTCTTCGGGCCGTTCTGGCTCTCCTTGGCGTCACCGAACAGGATCCGCAGGAACTTCGGCATGGCGGTGACCTTGCCGGTCTCGTTGCCCTCGAAGGTCAGCTCGGCCTTCAGCGGCTTCTGGATGACGCCGTCGTTGCCCTCGAGCTCGTTCTCGTTGGTCTCCGGCTTCTGCGGCTTGGTGTCGGTGCCCGGCTCCGGCTTGTTGTTGTTCTGGCCGCCGTTGTCCTGGCCACCGGCTCCGTTGGGCTGCTTGACCTTGCAGACGGCGAGCTGGCCGAAGTCCTGGGTCTGCTGGCCGATGCGCATCAGCGCCAGGCTGATCTGGTCCAGCGGCTGCTTGCGCTGCTCGGTGAGCGGGCCGATGACCTCCTGGTCGAGGTTCTTGGCCGTGGCCGCCTTCTTGTTGGCGGCGTCGGTGACCTCGTCGACCTTCTTCAGGTTGTCCTCGACGACCTTCTGCGCGTCGTCGGGAATCTCACCCGGGAGCTTGGAGGCCACGTCCGGGCAGTCGACCTGCGGCTTGGCCTTGTCCTGCTTGTCCTTGGCGGCCTGCTGCTCGCGCTCCTGCTTCTGCTGCGCGGCCGGCGGGTTCTCCTTGGCCTCTTTCTCCTCGTCACCCGTGTCGATCCGGATGACCGGCCAGAAGTACGCCGACTTGTCGCCGTTGCGGCAGGTGGTGCCCGCCTTGAGCAGGCTCTCGTTGGTGGAGTCGGCGTTGGTGGACAGGTTGCCCACGTAGTCGTGCAGGTGCTGGGCGCCGTTCTTCACGCCGGGAGCGGCGATGAAGTTGTCCGGGTTGAAGTGGCCGTTCTCGTTGCGGCCACAGTTCACCGTGAAGGTGCCCCTGCTCGCGTTGCGCTGCTGCTGTGGCTTCTTGACGTTCGGCTTGACCTTGGTGATGTCAACGAAGAACGCCTTGTTCGCGGCGTCCGCGTTCGCGTCGCCGGAACTTCCTCCTGCAGTCGTCACCACAACGATCGTGCCGACCGCGACCGCCAGACCTAAAGCCCCGGTCGCGATCTTGGTACGACGGGAGATGCGGTGTCGCCCATTGCCACGGGCCATCGACTACTCACCTCAATTTTTTGTTCACCGGCGGCGGCCGGTGTCGGGGGGTTGCAAACTGTCGCGCCCCATTTGTCGGGGGATGGGACGCGACGCGCCTTGAGGGCCACCCGGCTGGTGGCCCTCGAAGACTTCCTGTGGTTATTCCTTACATTTCTTTCCGGAGTTGATGCAGTCGACGACCCGGTTCATCAGGTTGTTCGACATGACGTTCGCGAAGTCGTCGTGGTCGGACTTGGGGTTGTGCTCCTCGAACGGGAACGCGTCCACCTTGTACTGACCCTTTTGCTGCACGTCCTGCGGGATGTTGTACGTCAGGGTGATGCGCAGCTGCGGAACCGCCTTGAACCCCTTCTTGCACTGACCGTTCTCGTCCGGGAAGACGATGTGGTCGCGGTGGTTCTCGCTGTCGGTGTTCTTTCCGTCCCAGCAGCTGGGGAAATCGTGGATGCGCTTGACCGCGGCGCCGTTCGGGCAGATCGGGTACTTGTCGATCAGGACCCGGTCCTCGAAACCGGCACAGGTCCACGAGTCACGCGCGTTCTTCGGACCGTTCTGGCTCTGCTTGGCGTCCCCGTAGAGGATCCGGAGGAACTTCGGCATCGGCACGACGTCGCCGGTCGGGCTGCCGCGGAAGGTGATGTCCGCGTTGGCGGCCTGGAGGATCTGACCGTCGTTGCCCGCGAGCTCCTGGTCGGCGCCCTGGGGAGCCTCGAGTTCCTCGTCCTGCTGGTCCGCGTTCTGGTCCTTGTTGTCCTTGTTCTTGTCGTTCTGGTTGTTCTTGTTCTGGTCCTGCTTGTTCTGGTCCTGCTGCTGGTTCTTGTCCTGGTTCTGGTTCTTGTCCTGCGCGGCGTTGTCGTTCTGCTGCTGGCCGTCCTGGTTGCGGCCCTGCTGCTTGCGGTTGCCGCCCTGGTTCTGGTCCTGCTGGCCCTGACGCAGGTTCTTGCGGCCGCCGTTGTCGGCCTGCTGCTGGTCGTTGGCCTGCTGGTCGTTCTGAGCAGCGTCGTTGTTGTTCTTCTTGTTCTGCTGCTGCTTGTTGTTCTGCTGGTCGTTCTGAGCAGCGTCGTCCTGGTTCGCGTTGTCCTGGTTCGCGTCCTGGTTCTTCTGCTGCTGGTTCTTCTTGTTCTGCTGTTGCTGCTGGTCCTTCTTCTGCTTGGCCGCGTTGTCCTCGCGGTCGATCCGGATCACCGGCCAGAAGTAGGCGGACTGGTCACCGTTCTTGCAGGTGGTCCCGGCCTTGAGCAGGCTCTGGTTGCTCGAGTCGGCATTCGTCGAAAGGTTGCCGACGTAGTCGTGCAGGTGCTGGGCGCCGTTCTTGATGCCAGGCTGGGCGATGAAGTTGTCCGGGTTGAAGTGGCCGTTCTGGTTCTCACCACAGTCGACGGTGAATGTGCCGGTGGAAGCGTCGTTCTGTTGCTTCGCCAGCTTCACGTTCGGCTTGACCTTGGTGATGTCCACAAAGAACGACGGATCCGCGGCATCAGCGTTGGCACTGCCGGTCGAACCCGTCGTGGTGATGACCACTAACGTGCCGATCGCCATTGCGAGCCCAATGCCCGCGGCCGCGATCTTCGTTGTGCGGGAGATTCGGTGTCGCCCATTGGTGCGGGGCATCCACTTCTCACCTCGTTCCGGATTTTGGCCAGGCGGGGGCGCCACAGCTGCTCCTGCACAGCCATGAAAAGGTATTGCCTGGGTAGTACGGCGGAATGCTGTCGGGGTCTTGCTTCGTCACTGGGGGATACGAGCGCGTTGGCTCCCGACGTTCAACCGAGGCCGCTTCGTTATCTAACCGTTACCAACGCGCTGAACCCGGCTCCGCTGAGTCCAAACAACGCAGGTCAGGACCACCGCGGCGGTCAAAACCGTAGCCCAGCCGACCGGTTCCCGCAGTAACAAAGCGCTCCAGACCAGGGTCAGAACCGGCTGAGCCAGCTGAACCTGACCGACTTTCGCGACCCCGCCGCGGGCCATCCCGGCGTACCAGGCGAAGAACCCCAGGAACATCGACACGACCGTGACATAGCCGAACCCGGACCAGGCGGTCCCGTCCGCACGGGCGAACCCCGAGGTCAAGGCCACGGAAACCGTCACCGGGACGCTCACCGGCAACGCCACCACCAGCGTCCAGCAGACGGTCCGCGCCCCGCCGAGGTCACGCGACAACGCCCCGCCCTCCGCGTACCCCAGGCCGCACAGCACCACACCGACCAGCAGGAAGAGGTCCGGCAGCTCGAACCCGCCGTTGACGCCCCCGGTCGTGAACATGAAGACGAGAACGGCCATGAACCCGACCAGGCTCGCCACCCAGAACCCGCGATGTGGCCGTTCACCTGCCCGCAGAACGGCCCAGATCGCGGTCGACATCGGCAGGCACGCGATCACGACGGCCCCGTGTGCGGACGTCTGGGTCTCGAGAGCGAGAGAGGTCGATAACGGGAAGCCGATCACGATCCCGACCGCCACCACCGCGAGCTGCCGCCACTGCCGGCCGGACGGCCGCGGCGCGCGGGTGTACGTGAGGTAGCCGATGGCCAGCAGACCTGCGCCGACGGCCCGGCCGAAGGACACGAACCAGGGGTCCAGGCCGAGCACCGCGAGCCGGGTGGCGGGCAGCGAGAAGCTGAACCCGAGGACGCCCAGACCGCCGAGTGTTACCCCCGCGGGCGCGATAACGTTACTCTCCACTCTCATGAATGAGGATAACGCCGTCGGTCGCGTTATCGCCGAGATCAAGGCCACCGCTCAGGCGGGACGGCCGGGCGACCGGCTGCCCTCGGTCCGTGACCTGATGGCCCGGCATCGCGCCTCGCCGGTGACCGTCCAAGCGGCGATCTCGCAGCTGGCCGGGGAAGGGCTGGTCGAGGTTCGCCCCGGCCGGGGCAGTTTTGTGGCCGCGCGGCCCGAGCCGGTGGCCGCGCCGGACCTGTCCTGGCAGGCGGTCGCGCTGGGCGCCGGGCGGCCGTACGAGGAGCTGCTGACGTCGCTCATCACCGTTCCGCGCCCGGAGGTCATCCAGCTGTCCAGCGGGTACCTCGACCCGTCTCTGCAGCCCGTGGAGGCCTTGGGGGCCGCGCTGGCCCGTGCCGCGCGGCGTCCGACCGCGTGGGGACGGATGCCCGTGGAGGGGCGCGAGGAGCTGCGGACGTGGTTCGCCCGGGAGGCTGGTGGGGCCTTCCGGGCTGGGGACATCACGCTGTGCAGCGGCGCGCAACCCGGTCTGGCGACGGTGTTCCGCGGATTCGGTGAACCGGGTGAGGTGGTGCTGGTCGAGGCGCCGACGTACCTGGGTGCCGTCGCCGCTGCCCGGGATGCGGGCCTTCGGGTCGTCCCGGTGCCTTCGGACGCCGACGGCGTGCGGCCTGACCTGCTGGATGCGGCGTTCCGGCGGACGGGCGCGCGGATGTTCTACTGCCAGCCGCTTCATGCCAACCCGCACGGCGCCGTGCTGGCTCGCGACCGGCGGGCGCCGGTGTTCGCCGCGGTTCGCCGGGCCGGGGCGTTCCTGATCGAGGACGACTGGGCACGCGGACTGACCGTGGACGGCGTTGAACCGCCCACGTTGGCCTCCGAGGACACCGACGGGCACGTGGTCTACCTGCGGTCATTGACCAAAGTCGCCGCTCCGGGGTTGCGGGTCGCCGGGATCGGGGCGCGTGCAGCGGCGGGGATCCGGTTGCGGACAGCGCGGGCGTTGGACGACTTCTATGTGGCCGGGCCGTTGCAGGAGGCCACGATCGACTTCGTCACCTCACCGGCCTGGCGGCGGCATCTGCGGGCCTTGCGTGTTTCGTTGCGTACCAGGCGAGATGCGCTCTTGTCGGCCGTGGCCACCTATCTGCTCGATTGGCGGGTCTCCGTGCCTGTCGGCGGTTTGCACGCGTGGGCGACGTTGCCGGACGACGTGGACGACGTCGAACTCGTGACCGCCGCAGCGGCCCGGGAGGTCGTTGTTTTCCCTGGCCGGTCGTGGTTCGCGGCCGAGCCACCGGGGTCGTTCCTGCGGCTGACGTTCGGCGGGGCGCCGGAACACGCGCTGGTGGAAGGCGTGCGGCGGCTGGCCTCGGTCCGAACGGCACTGCTCAGAACAGGTGGTGGATCAACCCGGGAGAGGCTGCCAGGAGGCTGAACCGGATCCAACGCCCGGCCAAACCGGTGGTCAGGAAGGTGACCAGGGACATCCTGGCCAGCCCGGCCAGGATCGTGGTGGCCATGAACGGCGGGATCCCGGTGACCGCGCTGACGCCGTACGTGCCGACCATCCAGTGCGGATGCCGATGGCACTTCTCGGTCAGCCCGTCCACCCAGCCACGCAGCCGTTTCGTGCGCTGCTGCCAGGCCACCCGCCTGGGCGTGAGCGGCTTCGGCTCGCGGTGCATGAACTTCGGCAGGTGCAGCCAGCCGCGCGCGGCCATGTAGAACAGCATCTTGCCCGCGACCTGGGCGGCCGCCACGACGGCGCCGAGCGCGAGCCAGGGCAGCGCCGGCTCCTTGGTCACCAGTGCCAGAACGAAGATCTCCACGTTCATCAACGGCACCAGCGCGGAACCGAACGCGACACCGGCTGCCACGCACAGGCTCGCGAACAAAAGGTCTTCCCCTTAGAAAGACGTCCCCCCGACCGGCCGCAAGACTAGCCGAGCCTCGGGTACCCCGACGTCATTCGCCGGGACCATTCAGCTCAGCCGGAAGTCCAGGGTTCCGGTCAGGCGTATCTCCCTTAGGGGACGTCCACCGGCGTCCAAGGTTCGCACCATCCCGTCACGTTCCCAGCCGGCCCGTTCGTAGAAGGCGATGGAAACGCCGTCATTCTCCGGAATCCACACCATGCCGCGGGTGGCGCCGGTTTGTTTCAACCCCTGCGCGGCGGTCGCGAGCAGCCGCCCGCCGTGCCCGCGCCGTCCCCAGCGGGGCTCCACCAGCAGCGTTCCGATCAGGCCGATCGTGCTCGCGTCCTCGGGCAGCAGGCCCTCGTGGTCGGCGACCTCGGTCTCCGGCGCCGGTCCGGCGGCGCAGAAACCGACCCGCCACTCGCCCTCGGTGGCCACGTAGACCGTCGCGTCGCCGTGCTCGACCGTGTCCTGCCAGATCTCGCCCAGTTCCGCCGGGTCGAGGCTGCGCAGGACCTCGTCGGTGAGGATCCCGGTGTACGCGGCCCGCCAGGTGTCCACCTGGATGCGGGCGATCTCGGCGATGTCCTCGGGTTTCGCGGTGTGCACGTCTGCCTGCGCCATGGCTGGGAACTTAGTCGGCCGGGAATTGTCGGTGCCGGGTGGCACGATGCACCCATCATGCTGACGATGAGTACCGAAATGAGCGCTGCCGCGGCCAGGCGTACCGCGGTGGCCGCGCAGGGGTTCACGGATCCGCGTCCGACGGGTGTGCCGTCGCGGCGTCATCTGCTGCGGGTGCTGTCCAGGACCCAGCTGATCCAGCTGGACTCGGTGAACGTGGCGGTGCGCGCGCACTACATGCCGCTGTTCAGCCGGCTGGGCGCCTATCCGATGTCGCTGATCGACGACGCGGCCTGGTCGCACTCGGTGCGGCGGCCGCGGCTGCTGGTGGAGAAGTGGGCGCACGAGGCGAGCCTGATCCCGATGGACGACTGGCCGCTGCTGCACCTCACCAAGCGTCAGGGCTGGTGGAAGCACTACCGCGAGGTGGTCGAGCGGTCCCCCGGCCTGGTGCAGGACGTGCTGGACATGGTCAAGGAGCGGGGGCCGATCGGCGCCGGCACGCTGGAACGCGAGCTGGTGGGTGACGTCAAACGGGAGAAGGGCACGTGGTGGGACCGGTCGGACGTCAAGCACATCTGTGAGTACCTGTTCGGCATCGGCGAGCTGACCACCGGGGCGCGCCGGAGTTTCGAGCGGCTGTACGACCTCACCGAACGCGTTGTCCCGCCAGAGGTACTGACCCGCAAGGTCGCGCCCGACGAAGGCGCCCGCCAGCTGGTCGAGCGCTCGGCGCGGGCCCTCGGCGTCGCCACCGAGCCGGAGCTGCGTGACTACTACCGCTTGGCGCCCGACGTGAACCGCCAAGCCATCCTCGACCTCGTCGACGCGGGCATTCTCGAGGCAGTCACCGTGACAGGGTGGTCCCGCAAGGCCTACAAACACATCGACGCCCGAACCCCACGCCGGATCTCCGGCCGGGCCCTGCTGTGCCCGTTCGACCCACTGATCTGGGAACGCGACCGCACCGAGCGCATCTTCGACTTCCGCTACCGCATCGAGATCTACGTGCCGGAAGCCAAACGCGAGTTCGGCTACTACGTCTTCCCCTTCCTGCTGGACGGCAACCTCGTCGGCCGCGTCGACCTCAAGGCCGATCGCGCCGCCGGCGTCCTGCGCGTCCCCGGCGCCTTCGCCGAGTCCGGAGTGGACACTGCCCGTGTGGTGACCGAACTCGCCGCCGAACTCAAGGACATGGCCACCTGGCTTGGCCTTTCCGGCGTCGCAGTCGGCACCCGCGGCACCCTCGCCCCCACCCTCAAGAAGCTCACCCGCTGACCCGGGCGGCCCTCGGTGCCCGCCGGGGTTCGATCGGGTTTCGGGTGTTGTTCACCGAGGGTGGCGCGACAGGAGTCGCCGCTGTGACGCTCGCCATCAACGTTCGGTTTGTCCGGCACGACCTGAGAGTCAGCCAAATCCCAGCTGCGCGCGGCGATCCTCGAAGCGGCCGGGGCCCAACAGATGACTTGGTACGGCCACGTCGCTGCTCAGGTGACCGCGGCTTCCGTGGATCCACACTCCCCGTTGATGAATCACCTGTTGGGCGCCGTCCTTGAGGACGAGCACGCCGCAGGACGGCCGCTACTTACGGCGATCGTGACTCACCAAGGATGGCGACAAGGAACCTGGACCTGGTTTCTACGAGATGGCTCGGTCGCTCGGTTACCGCTGTGGACACTCGGCTCAACGTTCGGCGAGTTCGAGGGCTTTGCGCATGGCTTCGCGGGCGCGGCGGCGGTCGCCGGCGATGTCGTAGCCGTGGGCGAGGCGGAACCAGGTGCGCCAGTCGTCCGGGGACGCCTCGACCTCGGCGCGGCGGGCCTCGAACCAGGCATCGGCCTCGTCGCGGCGGATCCGGCCGGAAGGCATCCGGGGCAGGTCCGTGGTGTCCGGGAGGGTGCCCTCCGCGGCCAAGCGCTGCGCGAGCCGTTCGGCCTGGAAACCGAAGCGGATCGTGGCGATGGTGACCCAGGCGCCGACGATGGGGAGGAGCAGGACGCCGATGCCAAGGCCGATGCCGACCGGGGTGCCGGTTCGAAGAAGAGCGATCGCCCGCCCGGTCAACAGCACGAAGTAGACGACCAGTGCCGCACACAGCAGCACGGTTGTCGACCGGGCGGACAGTCTCACAGGTCCATCAGCTTGTCGAGGCCGACCAGCAGGCCCGCGCGGTTCCCGATGGACCGCACGGCCAGCACGACGCCGGGCATGAACGAGTTGCGGTCCATCGAGTCGTGCCGGACGGTCAGGGTCTCCCCCGGCGCGCCGAACAGCACCTCCTGGTGGGCGATCAGACCGGACAGCCGGATCGAGTGCACCCGGATGTCGTCGACCACGGAACCCCGTGCGCCGTCGAGGGATTCGGTGGTCGCGTCCGGCGCCTTGCCGAGGCCCGCGGTGGTGCGGGCGGCGGCGATCAGGCGGGCGGTGTGCGCGGCGGTACCCGAGGGGGCGTCGACCTTGCGGGGGTGGTGCAGCTCGATGATCTCGACGGACTCGTAGTAGGGCGCGGCGAGTTCGGCGAACCGCATCGACAGCACGGCGCCGATCGCGAAGTTCGGCGCGATCAGCACACCGACGGACGGCTTGTCCGCCAGCAACCCGGACAACGCGTCGAGTTTCTCGGTGGTGAACCCGGAAGTGCCGACCACGCAATGGATCCCGTTGTCCACGGCGAACCGGATGTTGTCCATCACGACGTTCGGGTGGGTGAAGTCGACAATCACCTCGGCGGACGCCGACACCAGCTCGGTCAGCGAGTCCCCGAGATCGATCGCGGCGACGACCTCCATGCCCTCCGCCGCCTCGACGGCACGGCACACCTCGGCGCCCATCCGGCCACGAGCACCCAGCACACCAACGCGAATCACTTGATCACCTCGTGCACCTCGACCGGCACATCATCGGTGTGCGCGTACGGCCCGACCACCGCGGCCGCGATCGGCCGGGACAGCAACTCCTTGGCCAGCACGGCGATGTCGTCGCCGGTCACCGCGTCGATCCGGCCGAGGGTCTCCTCGACGGTCAGGTAGTTGCCGTAGGTGAGCTCGCCCTTGCCGATCCGCGACATCCGCGAACTGGTGTCCTCCAGGCCAAGCACGAGACCGCCACGCAGCTGTCCCTTGCCACGGGCCACTTCCGCGTCGGTCAGGCCCTCATTGGCAACCTGTCCGAGCACTTCCCGCACCACGGCGGCGACCTCGCCCAGCCGGTCCGGCTGAACACCCGCGTACACCGACAGGTGCCCCATGTCCGAATAGGACGCGACCGACGAGTACACCTGGTAGGCCAGGCCCCGCCGTTCGCGGATCTCCTGGAACAGCCGGGAGCTCATCCCGCCGCCCAGCGCCGCGTTCAGCACGCCGAGCACGAACCGGCGCTCGTCGTGCCGGTCCAGCGCACGCACACCCAGCATCAGGTGGGTCTGCTCGGTGTCCTCGGTGTGCAGCACGAGCCGCGGCGAACCAGACGTCCTGGCCCGTCCGCGACGCACCGGCACCGGCTCAACCTCGCCGGCCAGGCGGTCCCGCAAAGCCTTACGCACCAAGCGAAGCACGTCGGCGTGCTTGATGTTCCCGGCGACCGCGAAGACCATCCGCGGCAGCGTGTACCGCCGCTTGTAGAACCCGTACAGCGCGGTGCGGCTCAGGTTGGTGATCGAGTGCTCGGTGCCCAGCACCGGACGGCCCAGCGCGTGGTCCGGCAGCAGCGCCGCGCAGAACGCGTCGTGCAGCAGGTCCTCCGGGTCGTCGTCGCGCATCGCGATCTCTTCGAGCACGACGCTGCGCTCGGTCTCCATGTCCCGCTCGGCCAGCAGCGCCTCGAACACGACGTCGCACACCAGGTCCACCGCCAGCGGCAGGTCCTCGTCGAGGACGTGCGCGTAGTAGCAGGTGTGTTCCTTGGCGGTGAACGCGTTCAGCTCGCCGCCGACGGCGTCGATCTCCTCGGCGATCTCCATGGCGCTGCGCCGGGAGGTGCTCTTGAAGAGCAGGTGCTCCAGGTAGTGCGCCGCACCGGCCACGTTCGGCTGCTCGTCACGCGAGCCGACCCCGACCCACATACCGACCGAGGCCGAACGCACACCGGGAACGTGCTCGGTCACCACCCGCAGGCCGCCCGGCAGCAGGGTGCGGCGGACCTCGCCCTGCTCCGTGCGCTCCAGCGTCTTGGTGGTGCCGGGCTTCTGAACGAAGGCCCGGCCGCCCGAGGCGGCCGGGCCGTTGCCGTTGCGGACCGTCACGTGGTCGCGGGCTCCTCTGCCGGGGTGGTGTCGGCGGGCTTCTCAGCCTCGTCTTCCTTGACCAGCACCAGGCTGATCTTGCCGCGGGCGTCGATGTCGGCGATCTCCACGCGGAGCTTGTCGCCGACCTTCACGACGTCCTCGACCTTGCCGATGCGCTTGCCGTTGCCCAGCTTGGAGATGTGCACCAGGCCGTCCTTGCCGGGCAGCAGCGAGACGAACGCGCCGAACGCGGCGGTCTTGACCACCGTGCCCAGGAACCGCTCGCCCACCTTCGGCAGCTGCGGGTTGGCGATGGCGTTGATCTTGGAGATCGCCGCCTCGGCCGACGGGCCGTCCGCCGCGCCGACGTAGATCGTGCCGTCGTCCTCGATGGAGATGTCGGCGCCGGTCTCCTCGGTGATCGAGTTGATCATCTTGCCCTTCGGGCCGATGACCTCGCCGATCTTGTCGACCGGGATCTTCACGCTGGTCACCCGCGGCGCGTACGGGCTCATCTCGTCCGGCTTGTCGATCGCCTCGGCGATGACCTCGAGGATCGTCACACGGGCGTCGTAGGCCTGCGACAGCGCCTGGGCCAGCACCTCGGACGGGATGCCGTCCAGCTTGGTGTCCAGCTGCAGCGCGGTCACGAAGTCCTTGGTGCCGGCGACCTTGAAGTCCATGTCGCCGAACGCGTCCTCGGCACCGAGGATGTCGGTCAGCGCCACGTACTGGGTCTTGCCGTCGACCTCGTCGGAGACCAGGCCCATGGCGATACCGGCGACCGGGGCCTTCAGCGGCACACCGGCGTTCAGCAGCGACAGGGTGGACGCGCACACCGAGCCCATCGAGGTGGACCCGTTGGAGCCCAGCGCCTCGGACACCTGGCGCAGCGCGTACGGGAACTCGTCCCGCTTGGGCAGCACCGGCACCAGCGCCCGCTCGGCCAGCGCGCCGTGGCCGATCTCGCGGCGCTTGGGCGAACCGACCCGGCCGGTCTCACCGGTCGAGTAGGGCGGGAAGTTGTAGTGGTGCAGGTAGCGCTTGGTGGTCTCCGGCGACAGCGAGTCGATCTGCTGCTCCATCCGGAGCATGTTCAGCGTGGTGACGCCCATGATCTGGGTCTCGCCGCGCTCGAACAGCGCCGAGCCGTGCGCCCGGGGCACCACGGCGACCTCGGCGGACAGCGACCGGATGTCGGTCAGGCCGCGGCCGTCGATGCGCACCTTGTCGCGCAGGATGCGCTGGCGGACCAGCTTCTTGTTCAGCGAGCGGAAGGCCGCGCCGATCTCCTTCTCGCGGTCCTCGAACTCCTCGCGGGCCCCGACGGTCTCCAGCACGCGGGCCTTGACCTCGTCGATCGCGGCCTCGCGGTCCTGCTTGCCGGCGATGGTCAGCGCCTGGGCCAGGTCGTTCGTGGCGATCTCGGCGACCGCGTCGTAGGCGTCCTGCTCGTAGGCCGGGAACAGCGGGAACTCGCCGGTGGCCTTGGCGGCCAGGTCGGCCAGCTCCTGCTGCGCGACGCACAGCGAGCGGATGAACGGCTTGGCGGCCTCCAGGCCCTCGGCCACGACCTGCTCGGTCGGCGCGGTGGCGCCGTCGCCGATGAGGTCGATGACCTTCTCGGTGGCCTCGGCCTCGACCATCATGATCGCCACGTCATCGCCGACGATGCGACCGGCGACGACCATGTCGAACACGGCCTTCTCAAGCTGCTCATGGGTCGGGAACGCGACCCACTGGCCCTCGATCAGGGCCACCCGCACGCCACCGACCGGGCCGGAGAACGGCAGGCCGGCCAGCTGGGTGGAGGCGGACGCGGCGTTGATCGCGACCACGTCGTACAGGTCCTGCGGGGCCAGGCTCATCACCGTGACGACGACCTGGATCTCGTTGCGCAGGCCGTCCACGAAGGACGGGCGCAGCGGCCGGTCGATCAGCCGGCAGGCCAGGATCGCGTCGGTGGACGGACGGCCCTCGCGGCGGAAGAACGCGCCGGGGATGCGGCCCACGGCGTACATGCGCTCCTCGACGTCCACCGTGAGCGGGAAGAAGTCGAAGTGCTCCTTCGGGTGCTTGGACGCGGTGGTCGCCGAGAGGAGCATGGTCTCCTCGTCGAGGTAGGCCACCACGCTGCCGGCGGCCTGCTTGGCCAGCCGGCCGGTCTCGAAGCGGACCGTGCGCTTGCCGAACCGGCCGTTGTCGACAACGGCGGTGGTCTCGTGGACCCCAGCTTCCTGGGTGTCGGTCATGTAGTTGTTTCTCCTCGTCTAACGGGTCGCGCGACGCCACGGGAACCCGCGGGAGACGAGGCCGGTCTTCGATCGAAGCCCCCGGGTGTCCTCTTGCAGACCCGGGAACCACTACCGAGGACCGGCACGATATTCGCCCGTACGCGGCGCGCTTGCCCTTACCTCTTTGTTGTCAATGTGCCGAGGGGGAGCGACCGGTGGCCACTCCCCCTCGTCAAGTCACCTGCGGAGACCGAGGCGCTGGATCAGCGAGCGGTACCGCTGGATGTCCACCTTCGCCACGTAGTTGAGCAACCGGCGGCGACGGCCCACCAGCAGCAGCAGGCCGCGGCGGGAGTGGTGGTCGTGCTTGTGCTGCTGAAGGTGCCGGGTCAGGTCGCTGATCCGCTTGGTCAGCAGGGCCACCTGGGCCTCGGGTGATCCCGTGTCCGAGTCGTGCAGGCCGTACTCGCCGAGGATCGTCTTCTTCTGGTCGGTGGTCAGCGCCACGCGTCTTTCTCCCTACATCTTCGCTGTACCGTGGGGACGCCCCGGTCACGGAGCGTTGGTCGGTGACAGCCGCCACGGACCGCAGCTGTACCCAACTACGAAGGGTATCAGGGCCCTTGCGCAGCCCACCAACCGAGCGCATGGGGGCCAGCCGGGTTCCCGGCGGCCCGCCGCTCGGGCAGGCTGGTCGGCATGTTCACCAGGCGCACCTGGGCGGAGACGCTGTACGTTCTCACCGGCCTGCCGTTGAGTGTACTGGGTCTAGTGCTCACGATGCTCCCGCTTTTGCTGGGCACCGTCCTGTCGATCACCTTCATCGGACTGCCGATCGCGGCCCTCGGCGTACTGGTCGCACGTGGTCTTGGCCACACCCACCGGTCACTGGCCGGGGCCCTGCTGGACCTCCAGGTCTCGCGGCCGGCGAAGCCCCGTCCGCGGCGCGGGATCATCCCGGCGGTGCTGCTGGACACGGCCAGCTGGCGTGCGGTGGCGTACGTCGTGGTGAAGGCGCCCCTGGGAGTGGCGACGTTCATCGCCTCGTTCGCGTTCTGGGTGTACGGGCTGCTGAACACGGCGTACACCCTGTTCTGGTGGGTGCTGTCCGAGGATCAGCGGATACTGCTGCCGTTCGGCGGGATCCGGCTGGACCACTGGCCGATCGTGCTGCTCAACGGACTGGTCGGCCTCCTTCTGCTCGCCGCGGCCCCTTGGGTGACCCGTGGAGCACTGATGCTCGACCGCTGGCTGATCCGGTCGCTGCTCTCGGCTTCGACGTTGTCGCAACGGATCCGCGATCTGGAAGAGACCCGGGCGCTCGCCGTGGACGACGCGGCGGCACGCCTGCGAAGGATCGAGCGAGACCTCCACGACGGAACCCAAGCACGGATGGTCGCGCTGGCCATGCATCTGGGGATGGCCAAGGACGAGCTGGACGGCGAGCCCAACCTGGAGATGACCCGTCGCCTGGTGGAGATGGCTCACCACAACGCCAAGGAAGCCCTGGTCGAGGTCCGCGACCTGGCCCGTGGGATCCACCCCGCCGCACTGGACAAGGGCCTCGACGCGGCCCTCGCAACCCTGGCGTCCCGCAGCCCCGTCCCCGTAGAACTCTCAGTCTCCCTTCCAGTTCGCCCACCCCAAGCCCTGGAAGCCATCGCCTACTTCTGCACGGCCGAACTGCTGACGAACATCGCCAAGCACTCCCAAGCCTCCGCAGCGAAGGTGTCGGTGTCGCCCGACCTGAAAATTACGGTGGTGGACGACGGAATCGGCGGCGCCGCAGTAACCCCGGGCGCGGGCCTCGCGGGCCTGCGCGAACGCGTGTCCACAGTAGACGGAACGTTGACGATGTCGAGCCCGCCCGGTGGCCCGACAACAGTCGTGATCGAATTCCCGGCATGAAGGTAGTGATCGCCGAGGACAGCGCGGTACTGCGAGACGGCCTGGAACTCCTCCTGACCACCCGTGGCCACACAGTCGCCGCGACCGTCAGCACCGGTGACTCCCTACAGTCAGCCGTCGCCACCCACACCCCCGACATCGCCGTCGTCGACGTCCGCATGCCCCCAACCTTCACGGACGAAGGCATCCGCGCAGCCCTGGACGTCCGCCGTGCACACCCCTCCGTAGGCCTTTTGGTGTTCTCCCAACACGTTGAGACCCGGTACGCCGCAGAGCTACTCGCAGGCGGAACCCAAGGCGTCGGCTACCTCCTGAAGGATCGTGTCGCGGATACCAAGGACTTCCTGGCCGCATGCGAACAGATCGCCAGCGGCGGAACAGTCCTGGACCCCGAAGTAGTAACCCAGATCCTCGGCGCAAGCCGCCGAGCCACAAACCTCGCCGCACTGACCACACGCGAACGAGAAGTCCTGGCCCTCATGGCCGAAGGCCGGACGAATACGGCGATCGCAAGAACCCTGTTCATCGGCGACGGCTCAGTGGAAAAGCACATCAGCAACATCTTCGCGAAACTCGGACTGCCGCCGTCCGAAAGCGATCACCGGCGCGTACTAGCAGTACTGCGCTATTTGTCGTAGGCACGACACACCCTAGAAGCCAAGACATGGCGCAGCCCCCGCGGGAGGGGGACCACGGGGGCTGCAGTTACCTGCGGGGAGGGGACCTAGTGGGCCTGGTGGCCCCGCAGACGGGCAAGCCGATGCAGCCCTCGAGGCCGCTCGGCCTTCTCAGTCTCAGCAGTGTCTGAATCGGAGGTGGAGTCAGAAGCCGCCACAGCGGGCTTCTGCACCTCAACGGGCTCGGTGACGGGTTCCACCACCGGCTCCTCCTCCACGATCCGGCGGCGCGCCGGCAGCACGGCCACGATCAGGCCCAGGACGCCGGTGCCCACGTGCAGCCAGTTGTCGGCGATGTTGAGGTTGAGCGGGTTGCCCAGCTCCGACACGGGGTTGGTCGACGTGAAGCCGACCAGCATCAGACCCCAGGCGACCAGCACGGCCGACCCGATGAGCACGATCCAGCCGTAGAGCCGCGAGGTGGCCGACGAGAACGAAAGCAGCAGACCGATCACGCCGGCGATCACGTACAGCAGGTTGTGCAGCGGGTTGGTCCCGAACGGGCCGAGCATCTCGCTGTTGCCGCTGAAGTCGGCGAAACCGTGGCGAACCAGGCCGATGGCACCGAACACCACGAATGCCAGCCCGACGAGTCCGGCCAGCACCTGGGTGGGTTGCACTCGAGCCCGAACTGCCTGAGCCATGACCTACTCCCTGGGGATGTGCGATTTGTCGCACCCAGGGTTCCCGTCCCGGCGGCGGGCAAACCTCAGTCCAACGGGAAGCGCTCGACCACCGTGTAGTCGTGCCGCTGCTCCGCACCCAGCAGGACGACCTCGTCGATCGTCCACTCCGGACCGGAGTAGTCCAGTTCGAGCGGCGCGCCCTTGCCGATGGTCAGGTGCGGGATGTAGGTGGGGTGTTTGTCGTCCCAACGCAAAGCGGCCGCCAGACCGGCGAGTGCGGAGTCCTTTGTGGACACTGTCATCAGCAGCGTGTCCCCGAAGTTCCCCGGCCGCCCCAAGGACACCCGCGGCCGGGCCAGCGCGGCCAGCCGCGACCCGACCCAGGAGATCCGCGGACCGGGCTCCTCGGTCCCGTAGTACCCCAACGTGATGTGCCAGGCCGCCCGCGGCGCCCAGTACGGCACATCGGGAACGTCCTTCAGGAAAGCCTCGAGATGGTCAGCGACCTCAACCGGCGGCACAGCGGCGGTGAACAGCCTCACGCGAGCATCCCCGCACGCCGCAGCAGCTCGGCGATCGCCGGGAACCGGCCGTCCAGCATCTTCGCCGCCTCGGTGAGCTCGTCGACCGTCGCGGTCCGCCGCAGCAACGCCAGCGCCGCACGGTCGGCCCGCCCCGGGTCCACCGGCAGCATGTCCCGGCTCACCGTCGGCTTGGAGTCGCGCACGTCCTCCAGGGCCTTCTGCAACGCCTCACGACGGCCCGAGGCGACCTCGGGGGTGAGCACCTTGCGCTCCAGCATGATCAACCGGGCCAGCACCGAGGGGTTGCCGATCTTGGCCCGCCGCCCGCTCATCACCTGGCTGAGCATGGGCGCGCTGATCCCGAGCACGTCGGCGAGATTGGCCTGAGACACGTCGAACGCCACCACGAGCCGCCGGACCCGGTCGCCGAGCGGCTCGCCGTACCACTGTCTCTGCAGCTCCAGGTTGCGCTGGACGATCTTCTGGTCCTCCACCTTCGCCCCTCTTCACCAGGTCGTGGTCTGCATCTTGCCAGGCCACGGCCATCCGGCGAGCCGAATTGACGGATCCCGGCGATTCGTCAGGCCAGGACCTCCCGCGCCCTGGCGACGTCGGCGTGCATCTGCTCCAGAAGACCCTCGACCGTGTCGAACCGTTCCATGTCCCGCAACCGGGCCACGAAGTCCAGGCCGACCCGCTGCCCGTAGAAGTCCTCGGCCACATCCAGCACGAACGCCTCCACCCGGCGCTCCCGCCCGGAGAACGTCGGGTTGGTGCCGACCGACACAGCCGCGTTCAGCGACCGCTGCCCATGGCTCCCCAATAGGGTGAACCGGCACGCGTAGACGCCGTCCGCGGGAATCGCCGTGTACCTCGGCGTCGACAGGTTCGCGGTGGGAAAGCCCAGCTCACGGCCCCGGCCATCGCCACGCACGACGATGCCCTCCAGCCGGTGCGGACGACCCAGCGCGGCCTCCGCGGCCACCACGTCACCAGCGTCCACACAAGCCCGGATATACGTCGATGAGAACGTGATCTCGCCGTTGGTCGCCGAAGTGAGTAACTTCGCGCCCTCCGCGACGAACCCGAACCGGTGCCCCAACTGGCTCAACAGCTCCACATCACCCTGAGCCCGGTGACCGAACCGGAAGTTCTCCCCCACCACCACGGCGGCGGCATGCAACCGGTCCACCAGGATCTCGTGCACGAACTCGTCAGCCGGCACCCGCGAAAGCTCCGGAGTGAACGGCAACACACAGAACACATCCACACCCAGCTCCTCGACCAACTCGGCCTTACGCCGCAAAGTGGTCAGCTGAGCCGGATGACTCCCCGGCCGGACAACCTCCGAAGGATGCGGGTCGAAAGTCACGACCACACTCGGCACCGACCGCTGCTGGGCCAGCTCAACCGCCCGGGCGATCAGCCCCTGATGCCCCCGGTGCACCCCATCGAACACGCCTATGGTGGCGACGCAACGTCCCCAGCCGCCCGGCAGATGCTCCAACCCGCGCCATCGCTGCACGGGGCTAGCTTATGTCCTCGCTCTGTGTTTGATGTCCTCGCTCCGTTATTGGTCCTCGCTCCGCTCGGACAGGGCTTGGTCGCCGGAAGCCGGTCATTTCCGCAGTCTTATTGGTCCTCGCTCCGCTCGGACAGGGCTTGGTCGCCGGAAGCCAGTCATTTCCGGCCCGCGCCACGCGGCCAGCGCCGCGGGAACCGGGCCGATCTGGCATCGGGGCGGCGCTGGGCGTGTCGCGGGCCGGAAATGACCGGCGCGACCAAGCCGTGTGTCCAATCACAGGCCAAAGCCCTCTCGCGCTGCCGCCAGCCAGCGGCTCCCTCGCGCTGCCGCCAACCGGCGGGTACCCCCGCGTTGCCACCAACCAGCAGGCCCCTCCCGCTGCCACTAACCAGCACGCACCCCCGCGCTGCCGCCAGCCAGCAGGCCCCTCCCGCTGGCGCCAACCGGCGGGCCGCCTCCTGCTGCCGTCAGCCGGCGGGGCTGAGGACTACGAGGGGTCTTGCTACCGGTCCCTCGTCGGTTGCGAGGGCCAGGACGTGGCCGTTGGGGTCGAAGACGCCGTAGGTGCCCTTCACGCCCGCGGCTGGGATCTTCTGGCCGTACTTCAGGGCGGTGGTCTGCTTTTCGTCGACGTCGTGGCGGGTGAAGGCGGTTGCCACGGAGGCGTCGAGGTCCAGGGAGAGGCCTGGGTCGGCTTCCAGCTGTTCCAGGGTTCGGGCCACTCGGAGGTCGAAGGGGCCTACTCGGGTCCGGCGCAGGGCTGCCAGGTGGCCTCCGACGCCCAGGGCTGCGCCCAGGTCGCGGGCGAGGGCTCGGACGTAGGTTCCCGAGGAGCAGTCCACCATCACGTCCAGCTCCACGGTCGTGGGTTCCCGGCGCATGTTCAGGACGTCGAAACGGTTGATCGTCACCGGGCGGGCCGGGATTTCCACCTGTTCGCCTTCGCGGACCCGGGCGTAGGCGCGTTTGCCGTCGATCTTCACCGCGCTCACCGAGCTGGGGACCTGCATGATGTCGCCGGTCAGGGCTTGGATGCCCTTGGTGATCGCGTCGTCCTTGACGCCGCTCGCGTCCACTTCGGACAGCACTTCGCCTTCGGCGTCGTCGGTGGTCGTCGCCGAGCCCAGTTTGATCGTGCCCAGGTAGACCTTGGTGTCCAGGGCGAGGTGGCCGAGCAGTTTGGTGGCTCTTTCGACACCCAGGACCAGCACTCCGGTCGCCATCGGGTCCAGCGTGCCGGCGTGGCCGACCTTGCGGGTGCCGAGGATCCGCCGCACCTTGGCGACGACGTCGTGGGAGGTCATACCCGGCGCCTTGTCGACCACGACAAGGCCCGGTGCTACTGGGGCACGCTTCGAGGACACGCCCGAAATCCTCACATATGGCTCACCCGATCAACCCCCGCAGGGCGGCCAGGGTGTCCTCCGGCGACAGAGCCAGCTCCGTCAGCCGCTCCAGCCGGGCCCGCACGGCCGCCGTCCGCTCCTCGTCCTGCGTTGAACTCAGGCCGAGGACACTGCCCGCGAACACGATGTCCGGCTCCTCCGGGTCGTCGAACTCCAGCAGGGCCACCGGCCCGTCCAGGCCGCTGTGCAGGCCCGCCCGCTGCTCGATGACCTGCACGGTGATGTTCGGCAGCTGCGCCCGCTGGTACAGCTCGATCCACTGCTCACGGTCGCCGCCCTGGTACAGCGCGGGTTCGTGCAGCAGGACGTGCAGGGTCAGCTGTTCCTCATCGCGGAACAACCGGTCCTGGCGGCGCAGCTGGACCTTCACGGCGCCGTCGGCCGCCGCCTCGTCGCCCGGGAACCCGCACTGTGCGGCCCGGCGCGCATATCCCTCGGTCTGCAGCAGCTCGGGCAGCCGGCCGAGGGCGAACTCGGTCATCCGCGACGCCTCCTGCTCCATGCAGATGTACGTGGTGTCCGGCACACCGAACTTGCGCCACCAGCCGCGCTGTTTCGCCCGTTCCCACAGCCGGAAGCAGGGGTCCCAGCCGGACTGTGGCAGGCCGTAGAGCTTCAGCATCGCGCGCAGCTCGTGGTAGCCGGGCAACTGGCCGTTCTCGATCCGGCTGAGCTTCTGCAGGCTCAGGTGCAGCTTCGCGCCGGCCTCCTCCTGGGTCAGCTCGCACTGTTCCCGCAGCCGGCGGATCGTGCGCACCAGCTGCCTGCCGTAGTAGTTCGGGATTCCGTTGTTTCCCATGTGCCGCTCCTCCTCGCTAGGCGGCACACTGTGACGGCCGGAATTCCGCTTCCCGATTCTCAGCCGACGCGTTTCCAGGCCCCGCACCGGTCGTTGGTGAACGAGCCGTCGCCGGGCCGGATCGTCACGCTGACCGAGTTCGCGTGCGGCACCGTGCTTTTCGCGATGACGCGGCCTTTCGGGTCGGTGCGTTCCCAGTAGCAGTTGTCGACCACGGACGTCGTCCGGTACGTGCCCGGCCGGACCTGGCCGCGTTCGGTGCCGATGTCGTAGGTCCCCGAACCGAACGGGATGTTGCCCTCGACGACCTCCCGGAGGGCCTCGGCCTGGTCCGGGCAGAGCAGCGGGATGCCGATCTGGAAGATCTTCAGCGCCTGCCGCTGGCCGTCGATCTGCAGGTCCAGGATCTCGGCCGCGGAACCGAAACTGCCCGGCATGCGCATGTTCTCGCAGGTGCTGCTGACCATTGTGGACGGACTGCCGACGAAACCGCTGGCGTGCAGGCCCGCCTGGCCCACCGCGGCGTCGACCTGCACCGAAGCCCGGTCACTGGTCGGATCCGGCGCGATGGCTGGGGCCGAGCTGAAGGTGGGCAGGGGTGGGTCGACGGGCATCTGGTAGTCCTCACCGCAAGCGGCAAGGCACAAGACACAAACGATTCCCGCGACGACCTTCATGGTGCCTGCCCCTCGCGTTACCGGCCATGCACACCCATGCTGTCCGCCGGCGCGCGGAACTCGTTACACGATCACCACCGGATCGGCGTCCCAGCGCCGCGGCCGGATCCGGACGGGAACTTCCTCACCACGTGCCTCGGCCGCGAAAACCTCGGCACGGGCCCGGCGCCACCACACCCCGGTCCGCCAGAAGCCGATCAGGATCAGCACGGCGGGCACCAGCAGGGCGATCCGGTACGAGCCGGTCCAGCCCAGCAGCAGGCCGATCCCCAACGCGGACAACGTTGTCGCGAAGAAGCCGCCGACGTTCACCACGCCGCTGGCGGTACCCACGCGGTGCAACGGGTTGTAGTCGCGGGCGATGGAGAACCCGATCGCGGACAGCGGCAGGCCGAGCGACAACAGTCCAAAAGCGACAGTGAGCAGCGCCACCGGCATGCCGTCCCACAGCAGCAACACCGTCCACACCGCCACCTGGAACACCAGGAACCCGGCGACCAGCAGCATCCGCACCTCGGGCCGCGGCCCGATCAGGGCGCCGATCATCGGCCCGCTCACAATGGTCACCAGCACCATCACGCCGAGCACCGAGCTGGCGACCTCGTGTGACAACCCGCGTCCCGCGACGAGATACGGGAACCCCCACAGCAAGGTCATCACCGCGGGCGCGGCCATGGTGCCGAAGTGCACCCAGAACCCCAGCCGGGTGGCCGGAACCCGCCACGCGGTGCGCACACTCCTTGCCACTTCACGAACATGAACACGCTCGGCGCGCGGAGCCGGGCCGGTGGGGGTGTCCTTGAGCCGCGACGCGACGAGCGCGTAGCACGCCGTGACCACGCCTGTGATCAAGAACGTCGGCACCCAGCCGATCTTGCCGAGCAGGAGCGTCAGCGGGACGGTCGCGACCAGGTTGCCCAGACCACCGAGCGCGGCCGTGATGGAGACCACGAGCGAGTAGCGGCGGGCCGGGAAGTGTGCGGATGCCAGGCGCAGCAGGCTGATGAACGTCATCGCGTCGCCGAACCCGAGCACCGCACGGGCCAGCAGGCCGAGCGGGTAGGAGGTGGCGACGGCGAACAGGACCTGGCCCAGGCCCATCAGCACGGCCGCCGCGGTGAGGATCTTGCGTGGGCCGAACCGGTCGACGAGCAACCCGGTAGGCACCTGCATCGCCGCGTAGACAAGGAGTTGCAGGACGGTGAAGGTGCCGAGCGCTGCCGGGCCGACCCCGAACCGGTTGGTCGCCTCGAGACTCGCCACACCCAGGGAGCCGCGATGGAAAACCGCCGCCATGTAGACGACCACTGCCATGCCCCACATCAACCACGCCTGTCTGGCGGCGCGCACACGCTCTCCCCTCGATGATCGTTTTATTTAGCAATCACATGCTAACGAATTGCCCCCACCACTGCCCACCTGCCGGAACGTGTCCGACTGAGGACAGCGACAAGTCTCACAATCAGGAATGCGTTGATCGCCACCCAGATCCCGGCCAGACCCCAGTCGAACACGTACGCCGCCCAGACCAACGGCAGGAACCCACCGAGCGCGGCGATCAGCGTGCAGTTGCGCATGAACGCGGCATCACCGGCGCCGAGCAGCACCCCGTCGAGCGCGAAAACCACGCCACCGACCGGAAGCAGCGCGATGAACAGCCACCAGGCGTGCGGAATCTCGTTCAGCACGGCGGAATCCTGGGTGAACGCCTTGGGCAGCAAGTTCGTGAGCGCGGCGAACACCGCGCCGAGCGCGATCCCGAACAGCAGGCCGTAGCCGGTGACCTGCCAGGCCATCGCCTTGGCCTTGTGGTCGTCCTCCGCGCCCAGCGCCTCGCCGACCAGGGCCTGCGCGGCGATCGCGATGGAGTCCATCACCAGCGCCAGGAACACCCACAGCTGCAGCAGAACCTGGTGTGCGCCAACGGCTGCGGTCGACGTGTGGGCAGCGACCGCGGTGGCCGAGATGTAGCAGGCCTGGAACGCCGCGCTGCGTACGACCAGGTCGCGGCCCAGGACCAGCTGGGCGCGCATCTTCTGGGGTTCGGGCCGGAGCGGGACCCGTTCGGCCATCAGGGCCCGGATGAACAGGGTCGCCGAGATCACCTGCGCTGTGACGTTCGCGATAGCCGACCCGGCGAGGCCCCATCCGGCGACGTGCACCAGGACCGGGCAGAGGATCGCGGAGATTCCGTTGCCCGCCAAGACATAACGCAGCGGGCGGACGGTGTCCTGGACGCCTCGCATCCATCCGTTGCCGGCCATCGTGACCAAGATCAAGGGGACGCCGAACAGCGCGATCCGCAGCCACCCCACCGCGGCGTCGGCCACGTCCTGGGAACCGGACAGGGCGTTCGCGACCGGCTGCGCCAGCAGTTGGCCAAGGAGGAGCAGGGCACCGCCGACGATCAACGCCAGCCAGGTCGCCTGGACGCCCTCCGCCACCGCGTCGGCGCGCCGGCCGGCTCCGTGCAGGCGCGCCGCTCGCGCGGTCGTGCCGTAGGACAGGAACGTCAACTGGGTGGAGACCTGCGCGAGGACGATCGCCCCGACCGACAGCCCGGCCAGCGGCAACGCGCCCAGGTGACCGACGACCGCCGTGTCCACGAGCAGGTACAGCGGTTCGGCCGCGAGCACGCCCAACGCGGGCACAGCCAACGACAGGATGCGTCTCAGCGGCGTCATCGGGTCCCCCATCGGTAAGGTGTCGGTATTGGTTTCGCCCCTGACACTCTAGATGTAAGGACCGCACATGGACAACGCCGATTACCTCGACGTGGCCATGCGGCTGGCCAACGCCACCCTCACCTCCGTTTCCGCACTTCAGGAGGCCATCCACGAGTCGCCGTGGTGGGCCTCCCGGGTGACCACCGACGACGTCGAGGCGCTCCGCCCGGTGTCCGAGGGGCTGCGCGTCGTGCTCGCCGCCGCCGTCGACGGGGACGCTGTCGCCGTCCGGACCGGGGTGAACGCCCTGCTGGAGGCCTACCCGCTGCGGCCGCGGCTGTCGGCGGGCCACTCCGCCACCCCGGACTGGCACATTCACGTCGCCGACCCGGACGCGCCCCCGGCCACCGAGGTCGCCGCCGCGGCCGCGTGGGGCATCGCGCAGGGCGTGGTCCGGCTCGGGATGTCCCGGTGGGGCCAGTGCCCCAGCTGCGGCAACTACTTCGTGGACACGTCCACCAACCGGGCCAAGCGGTACTGCTCCTCGCGTTGCGCGAACAGAGTTCACGTCGCCGCCCACCGATCCAGGCAGCGGACGCCCTAGGCTGATCACGTGAGTGATCTGGACGGCGCGATCGAGCTGCTGCGGGCGGCCACCGACGTGACCCTGCTGGCCCATGTCCACCCCGATGCCGACGCGCTTGGCAGCGCCCTGGCGCTGGGTCTCGCGCTGCATCGGAGTGGGGCGACCGTGCGGGTGTCGTTCGGTGAGCCGGAGTCGGTGCCGGAGACGTTGCGTCCCTTGGATTACGCGGGTCTGCTGGTTCCGGCGGCCGAGGTGCCGATGGACGCGCCGTTGCTGGTCTGCCTGGACACCGGCAGCGTGGAACGCCTTGGGCCGCTGGGTTCGCGGGTGGCGGGCACGGTGGCTGCGGGCGGTTCGGTGCTTGTTGTGGATCACCACGCTTCCAACACGTTCTACGGCACTCACCACGTTGTCGACGAGCATGCCGTTGCCACCGCTGCTCTCGTTGCGCAGATTCTGGACGCTATGGATGTGGCTCTGGACGAGCCTTTGGCGCGCTGCATCTACGCGGGTTTGGTGACGGACACGGGTTCGTTCCGGCGCGCCACACCGGAAACGCATCTGCTGGCGGCGCGTTTGCTGGCGGCTGGGGTGGATCCGGACGAGACCGCGCGGAAGTTGATGGAGGCGCATCCATTCGCTTGGCTAGGCATGCTTTCAGGTGTGCTGGGGCGGGCTCAGCTGGCGCCGTCAGCCGCGGGTGGGCGCGGATTGGTCTACACGTACGTGACTCAGCAGGACGCGCGGGACGTGCGGCCCGAGGAGATCGAGTCCGTTGTGGACATCGTGCGGACCGCGCACGAGGCCGAGGTTGCCGCCGTGTTCAAGGAGGTCGGCCCCGCACGGTGGTCGGTTTCGCTGCGTTCGGTTGCGGACGTTGATGTTCAGGAGGTCGCGGTGTCGCTGGGCGGCGGCGGGCATCGTCGTGCGGCGGGATACACCGCCGAGGGACCGATCGAGCCGATCATCTCACGACTGCTGGAGGCACTGTCCTCTTAGGACTTCAAGGCGGCGCCGATGAACGCGACGACCTCCGGCAGCACGCGTTGCCAGTAGGCGTTGTCGTGGGCGCCGTGGGTGATCGCGGCGTGGGTGGGGTGGACCTCGTCGATCAGCGCCCGGGCCGCGTCGACAAGCGGGTCTTCGCGGCCACACCACACACCCAGCGTTTTGCCTTGCAGCGCTTGGGTGTGGCGGAGGGGTTCGTTGCCGGCCCATTGCGCCTCGGTGTGGAAGGCGTTGCGTTTCGCGGCGTCCGGCCAGGACCGGAAGATCGCCGGGCTGATCGCCGCGACGGCCTTGAGCGGCAGGTCCCTGGCCAGCCGCAGGCAGCCGAACGCGCCCATCGAGATGCCGAACGCCGCGTCGAACGGCCCGAGCTCGGTGCGCAGCATGGCTTGCGGGTCATCGTCATCGGACGCGATCCAGTAGCTGTCCGCGCCGCCATCGACCGAGATCACCGCAAACGGCGGTACCCCCGCACGGACCGCGGCGGTGAGGAACTGCGGCACGCCGAGGTTCGCCATCCAGGCCGCGTCACCACCACGACCATGCAGCGCAACACACTTCGGCAGCTCTTCCGCCGTGTACCCATCCGGCGCCATAGTGAGCACGGTGACCTGACGCCCCCGCGCCTTGGACATCACCTGGGTCCTGACGACTTGTCCGGCCGGCACATCCGGAATCGTCCCAGCCGGCCCAGTCATCCCCAACACCCTGCGAACCTCAGCCCCACCCGGCAGAACATCACTGACCACACCGACCCCCACCACCCCAACAACCCCAAGCCCAACCGCCCCACTAATAACCACCCGCCGCGAAACCCCCATACCGCACCCTACCGCCACCCAGCCGAACAAATCGGTGGTTCGGGGAAGTGGTTGGTTCTAGGTTGTGGGGATGATGGATGGTGGGTGGGCGGCTGGTGTTGAGATTGCACGGTTGGGGGGCGGGGAGCTTGGAAGGTGTTCTTGGTGCGGCGGGCGGGTGAACAGGCGGCGGTGGTTGTGAAGGTTTATTCGGATTGGGCGGAGTGGCGGCAGCGCAAGGAACAGTATGTGTGTGGGTTGCTGGGTGGGCTTCCAGTTCCGGAGGTGCTGGAGGTGTTGCCTGGCGGGGTGTCTGTGCTGAGTTTGCTGGATGGGGTGCCGCTGTCGTCGGTGGAATCTGTTGATGAGTACGAGGTTTATCGGCAGATGGGCGCGCTGCTGGCGCGGATTCATGCTGTTGCGCAGCCCGCGTTCGGGTATGTGGTGACGGAGGTTCTTGAGCCGGAGGCGACGAACCTCGCGTATATGTCACGGCAGTTCGCCGCGAAGCTCGCGGATTTTCTTCGGTACGGCGGTGATCCCGGGTTGCACGCTCTCATGGAGGGTTATGTCGAGCGGCATCGGGATCTGTTCGCTGCTTGTTCGCAGGCTGTGTTGTGCCACAACGACTTTCATGAGGGCAACATTCTGGTGACCGATGGCCGGGTTACGGGTGTGGTCGACATGGAGAACGCGGTCGCGGGCGACCCGGTGCTCGACCTCGCCAAGGTGGACTACTACGCCGTGCGGGGTTCCGCGGCCAAGTTCGCCGGGCTTTTGGCGGGGTATGGGGAGTTCGCTAGGGATCGGCTGGCGATCTACAAGCTGTACCACGCTTTGGAGCTGTGGGACTGGTTCGCGTCGATCGGGCGGACGGCGCCGTTGCCGGGGATCGCCGCGGACATCCGGTCATTCGTTGACGGGTAGCGGGCGCGGCGGGACCGGGGTGGACACCACGATCGAGCTGGTTGTCTGTCCAAAGAGGAGGAAGCGGTCCAGGACCTCCTCCAGCGCGGCGATGGACGGCGCGTGCACCTTGAGGTGGAAACAGTCGTCGCCGGTGATCCGGTGGCACTCGACCACCTGCGGCGTGTCCTTCGCGGCCTGGGCGACCTTGGGCAGCTGACCGGGTCCCGGTCTCACCCGCACCAACGCGGTGACCGGCATGCCGAGCGCGGCCGGGTCGACGTCCATCCGGAATCCGGCGATGATGCCCGCGCTCTCCATCCGTTGCACGCGTTCGGTCACGGCCGGAGCGGACATCCCGACGCGGCGCGCGAGCTCGGACATGGACATCCTGGGGTCACCGTGCAGCTCGTTCAGCAGACGGGCGTTGATGGCGTCTATGGAGGTGTCATCAGCTGTCGACCTTGAATTCACAGGCACGTGACACCTCTCACCTTCAGATTGCCCTGTATTTCGCTGGCGTGGTTCGAGAGGATACCCGCATGAAGTACGTTCGACTGGGATCGACAGGACTGAAGGTGTCGCGGGTCTGCCTGGGGATGATGAGCTACGGCTCGCCGGACCACCGCGCCTGGCACCTGACCGAGGAACAGGCGGAACCCATCGTCCGCCACGCGGTGACAGCTGGGGTGACCTTCTTCGACACCGCCGACATGTACTCGACCGGGGTGAGCGAGCAGATCACCGGCCGGCTGCTGCGCAAGATGTTCCCGCAGCGCTCGGACTACGTGCTGGCCACCAAGGTGTACTTCCCGATGGGCAGCGGCCCGAACGACCAGGGCCTGTCCCGCAAGCACATCATGACGTCGATCGATGACTCGCTGCGCCGGCTGGGCACGGATCACGTTGACCTGTACCAAATCCACCGCTTCGACTACGAAACCCCGTTGGAAGAGACGATGTCCGCGCTGCACGACATCGTCAAAGCGGGCAAGGCCCGGTACATCGGGGCGTCGAGCATGTACGCGTGGCAGTTCGCCAAGGCGCAGCAGATCGCCGCGGCCAACGGCTGGACCGCATTCTCCTCGATGCAGAACCACTACAACCTGATCTACCGCGAGGAAGAGCGGGAGATGATCCCGCTGTGCACGGACCAGGGCGTGGGCGTCATCCCGTGGAGCCCGCTCGCGCGGGGCAACCTGGCCCGGACCGAGGCGACCACCCGCACGACCTCCGACCCGGTCCTGGACATCTACGCGCCGCACGCGGAGGACGACGCCAAGGTCATCGACGAACTCCGGGCTGTGGCCGCCGAACGGGAACTACCCCCGGCGCAGGTCGCCCTGGCCTGGCTCTACACCAAACCGGCCGTCACGGCACCGATCGTCGGCGCGACCAAACTCCGGCACATCGAGGACGCCCTGGCGGCCGTCGATGTGTCCCTGACCCCGGAAGAAGTGACCCGCCTGGAAGCCCCCTACCGGCCGCACCCCATCCTCGGCCACGACTAAGTCCTGTCCGATGGATCTCGGTCGATGAGAGCGCCCCGGCCGGGGGCCGAAATGAGGCTCCAGCGAGGTGGTTCCTGGCCGCCTCGGCTATCGCGATCCATTGACACGCCCTAACCCCACGCCCGCTGGGATGGCTGCCCGCATTGCGGCCATCCCAGGGGCACGCATCTCGATGGACGCGCTGAGGTAGCTGCCCACACCACGGCCACCCCAAGGACAGCCACCTCGGCGAACGCGCCGGGGGCGCTGCCCACACCACGGCCACCCCAAGGACAGCCCCTCCGCGGACGCGCCGGGATGGCTGCCCGATCGCGACCATCCCACGGGCAGCCATCTCGGCGAACGCGCTGGGGTGGCTGCCGTCACCACGCCATCCCAGCGGGCAGGCATCTCGGCGGACGGGGCGGGTTGCTGAGTTATGGGGTGTTGTGGGCAGCCCACTCGCAGATCGCGGTGAGGGGTTCCTGGAGGGTCTTGCCGAGGTCGGTGAGGGTGTACTCGATGTGTTTGGGGGCGGTGTCCTTGAGGATCTGGCGTTCGACGAGACCGTCGGCCTCCATGCCGCGCAGGGTCTCGGTGAGGACCTTCTGGGTGATGCCGGGCAGGCGGCGGCGGAGGTCGGTGTTGCGCTGCGGCCCGGCGAGCAGGGCGTAGATCAGCAGGACCCGCCACTTGGTGGCGAGCCGTTCGAGGGCCTGTCTGGTGGCGCAGGTCTCCTCGAACACGTCCGGAATGACCAGCGCCATCGTCGTCTCCTGTCGGTAAGGGCACTTCGAAGTGCCTTCTGGCCGCCGCGCCCGCGCCTGCCTAGTTTGCCCTCATGACAGATTTCAGGGTGCACACCTACACCGCGGCCGAGCCGGGCATCTTCGTCAACGGCTACGTGCTGGAGACGGCGGAAGGGCTGATCCTGGTGGACAGCAGCCTGCTGGTGTCCGACGCCCGCGCGTTGGCAGCCCGGATCACCGCGCTGCGCAAGCCTTTGCTCGCCGCGTTCGTGACCCATCCGCATCCCGACCACTACAACGGCCTGCCGTACGTGGCGGGCGAGGATGTCCCGGTCTACGCGACCGCCGCTGTCGCCAAGACGATCGCCGAAACCGCTGTGGCCAAACGGGAACAGTGGGGACCGACGTACGGCGACGAGTGGCCCGACCAGTACCGCGTGCCGTCACACGTCCTGGCCGACGGCGACACGGTCTCGGTCGGCGGGCTGGACATCGCGGTGCACGATGTCGGCCCGGCGGAGAGCCACGCTGACTCGTATTTCGTTGTGGGGGACCGTCAGGCGGCGTTCGTCGGCGACCTCGCTTTCGATGGCGTTCACTCGTACATGTCGGACGGGCATTCCGGGCCGTGGCTGGCGGCGCTGGACCGGCTGACCGAGTCTCTGGACGGCGTCGCGCTCTACCCGGGGCATGGCGCGCCCGGCGACGTCACGCTGTTCACCCGGCAACGCCAGTACCTGTTGATGTACCGGGAAGCCGTGCGGCGCCTCGGTTCGGACCAGGCGGCGCTCACCGAGCTGATGTCCCGGTACCTCCCCGGCGCCCCGCTCGGCTGGCTCGTCGGTCTCGGCGCGGACGCCGTGACCGCTGAGCTCACCGCGTGACCCGGTCGAACTGCGTGTTGTACAGCTCGGCGTACCGCCCGTCGGCGGCCAGCAGTTCCTCATGGGTCCCGCGTTCGACGATCTGACCCGCTTCCACCACCAGGATCTGGTCCGCCGCGCGCACGGTCGACAGGCGGTGCGCGATCACCAGCGCCGTGCGCCCGGCGAGGGCCTCCACCAGAGCCTCCTGCACCGCGGCCTCCGACGAGGAGTCCAGGTGCGCGGTCGCCTCGTCCAAAATCACCACGCGGGGCTTGGCTAACAGCAGGCGGGCGATCGTCAGGCGTTGGCGTTCGCCACCGGACAGCCGGTACCCCCGTTCTCCCACAACGGTTTCCAGCTGATCGGGCAGGGACCGGACCAGGTCGGCCAGCCGCGCCCGTTCCAGGCTGTCCCAGAGTTCGTCGTCCGCGGCCGTGGGGTCGGCCAGCCGGAGGTTGTCCCCGATGGACTCGTGGAACAGGTGACCGTCCTGCGTCACCAGGCCCATCGCGTCCCGGATGGAGTCGAACGACAGGTCACGAACGTCCACTCCGGACAGCCGGACGGTGCCGGAGTCCGGGTCGTACAGCCGGGGCGCGAGCGAGGCGATCGTCGACTTGCCCGCGCCCGACGAGCCGACCAGGGCGATCAGCTGGCCGGGTTCGGCGCGGAAGGTGATGCCGTGCAGCACCTCCTCGCCGCCCCGGCTGTCCAGCACCGCCACATCCTCAAGGGAGGCAATGGAAACCTTGTCCGCCGCCGGATAGCTGAACCGCACATCGTCGAACTCCACCGACACCGGGCCGTCCGGAACCCGTTGCGCGTCCGGCTTCTCGGTCAGCAACGGCTGGAGGTCGAGCACCTCGAAGACCCGCTCGAAGCTCACCAGCGCGGTCATCACGTCGGCACGCGCGTTGGCCAGGCTGGTCAGCGGGCCGTACAGCCGGGTCAGCAGCAACGCCAGCGTGACGACCGTGCCCGCGTCGAGCTCTCCTTCCAGGGAAAGGTATCCGCCGAGCCCGTACACCAAAGCCAGGGCCAGCGCGGACACCAGCGCGAGCGCGGTCATGAACACCCACTGGTTCACCGCCGTGCGCACCCCGATGTCCCGGACTCGCTTGGCGCGCCGGTAGAACTCGTCCGACTCGTCCCGCGGCCGGCCGAACAGCTTGATCAGCGTGGCGCCCGGCGCGGAGAACCGCTCGGTCATCTGGGTCGTCATCGCCGCGTTGTGGCCCGCCGCCTCCCGCTCCATGCCCGCCAGCCGGCCGCCCATCCGGCGCGCGGGCAGGTAGAACAGCGGCAGCATGATCAACGCCAGTAACGTGATCTGCCAGGACAACGCGAGCATCACGACCAGCGTGAGCACCAGCGAGATGATGTTGCTGACCACCACCGACAACGTCATCGAGAAGGCGCGCTGGGCCGCGATGACGTCGTTGTTCAACCGGCTGACCAGCGCGCCGGTGCGGGTGCGCATGAAGAACGCGACCGGCATCCGTTGCACATGGTCGAAAACCGACTGCCGCAGCCGCAGGATCAGCTCCTCGCCCAGCCGCGCGGACTGCCACCGCTCGACCAGGCCGACCCCCGCGTCCAGCACGGCGATCACCGCGATGACAACCGCCAGCCCCACAACGACATCCGTGCCCACCCGGTTCACGATGCCGTCGACCACCCGCCCGGCCAGCACCGGCGAGGCCACCGCCAGCACCGCGGACACCGCGCTGAGCAACAGCAGTACCCCTACCGACCGCCACAACGGCCGCGCGAACGTGACGATCCGCCGGACGGTCTCCCGCCCCACGGTCCGCCCCTTCTCCTGCATGGCGGACTCCATCGCCATGTACGTGTTGAAGTTGATCTCCACACCAACCCCCAGTTCGATTCCGGCAGCAGCACCATAACGGCGTCGACCGACAAAACCCTTCTGTATAAACCTCACTTGAGGTCAAGCCAGGGCGGTGACCAGCGCGGGGTAGCCCGAACGGCTGAATGTTTTCGGCGGCGCCGGGACGAAGCCGCCACCACCAGCGACATAGCAGCAGGGACGGTGACCCATGAGCCGCAGACTCGCACTGCTCGTCGCCACCTACGAGTACGAGGACTCGGGGTTGCGGCAACTGAACCTGGCCTGCGCACGACGCGGAGGCACTGGCAGCGGTCCTGGCCGACCCGCAGATCGCCGAGTTCGTAGGTCACCACGTTGATCAACGAGCCGCACGACAGGTCTACCAGGGCAGGCGGCGCGACGACCTGGTGCTGCAGTACACGCACTGGAACTATTCAACGGCCGCGGCAGGACCGTGCTCACCGCCTCGGATACCACCCAGTACTCGTTCGAGGGCGACCAGGCGCGCGGCGAGGTGGCCTTCACCCGCTACCTGGTCGCCGGGCTGCGTGACGGCGGCGCCGACCAGGACGGCGACGGGGATATCACCCTCGACGAGCTGCACAGCGATCACGAGTCCACTTGCGACAGACCGGCTCGGGGCCTGGAAGGACTCGCGCACCTGTACCGGGTGGGCAACGAGACCGTGCGCAACCACGCCACCGAAGAGATCCGACGCCTGGCGCAGGACGACAGCAGAATCGTGTCCACGGCCGCCGCGAACCTCCTGTCGAAGAACCCGCGACCTCAGACAGACGCAGTGCAGCCGTCACGCCACGCAGTACACATGCCGCCTTCGCAGCCAGACGAAGCACAACCGCCACGTCCCGCGGTACAACTCCCGCCTCCGCAGGCGGGGATCCGCCCCGCGCCGAAGAACTTCCAAGCCCCACCACCGGTACAGACGCCTGGCCTCCGCCACAGACCAGCTGCCGGCCGCCCCAGCAGTCCTTCTCGCGCGTCGAATGCTGAGCGGGTCTTCGGGGTCCTGCGCCCTACGACGCGATGTTCGGCACCCTGGTCGGCGGCGCGGCGGTGGTTTTCGGCGCGGTGATGCTGATCAGGCGCGCCAACGCGAAAACCCGGCGGCCCTGGGGGGCGCCGGGTTTCGGGGTGGAGATGGTCAGTCTTCGGGGTCGGGTTCGCGGGGGGCGCGGTAGGGGTCGGCCTCGCCGGCGGGTTTGGCGCTGGTGGCGATGCGGGCGACCTCCTCGTCCTGCTCCTTGGCCTTGGCCAGCAGGTCGTTGATGTGCTGCGCCTCCTCCGGGACGGTGTCCGCGACGAACGTCAGGGTGGGCGTGAAGCGGACGCCGGTGCCCTGGCCGACCAGGGAGCGCAGCACGCCCTTGGCGCTGGCCAGCGCGGCGGCCGCGCCCTTGGTGTCCGGTTCGGTGTTCAGCTTCTCGCCGAAGACCGTGTAGTACACGGTGGCGTCCTGGAGGTCACCGGTGAGCTTGACGTCGGTGATGGTCACCAGGGTCAGCCGCGGGTCCTTGACCTCGTGTTCCAGTGCGGACGCGACGATCTGCTTGATCCGCTTCGCAAGCTTGCGGGCGCGGGCCGGGTCGGCCACGGCGCTCCCCTCCTTCAGGAAATGGTTCCTCAGTCGTCCTCGGGCCCGACCAGGCGGTGCCGTGCGGACAACAACTGCAGCTCGGGGCGGCCGGCGACGAGCCGTTCGCACGCGTCGAGCAGGTCACGGATGTGCTGCGCGTCCGGGGCCACCGCGGCGACCCCGATCAGGGCACGCCGGTGCAGGTCGAGATGACCGGCCTCGGCGACGCTCACCTCGAAACGCTTGCGCAGCTCGGCCAGCACGGGCCGCACGGCGGACCGCTTCTGTTTGAGCGAATGGACGTCACCCAGCAGCACGTCCAGTTCAAGGGCACCGACATACAACGGGCATCACCATGGGTGCCAGGGCCGGGGAGTCCGATGTGGACTCCCCGGCCGGCCGGACTTCTGTCAGCCGCGCGGCTTCTCGCGCATCTCGTAGGTCTCGACCACGTCGTCGACCCTGATGTCGTTGTACGACCCCAAGGTCAGACCACACTCGTAGCCCTCGCGGACCTCGGTGGCGTCGTCCTTGAACCGCCGCAGCGACGAGATCGGCAGGTTCTCCGCGACCACCTTGCTGTCGCGCAGCAACCGCGCCTTGGCGTTGCGCCGGATCTCGCCGGACATCACCAGGCAACCCGCGATCGTGCCGAACTTGGAGGACTTGAAGACCTCGCGGACCTCCGCGCGGCCCAGCTCGACCTCTTCGAACTCCGGCTTGAGCATGCCCTTCAGCGCCTGCTCGATCTCGTCGATCGCCTGGTAGATCACCGAGTAGTAGCGGATGTCGATGCCCTCGCGGGTGGCCTGCTCGGCCACCTTCGCCTCGGCCCGCACGTTGAAGCCGAGGATGATCGCGCCGGACGCGATCGCGAGGTCGACGTTCGCCTTGGTGATGCCACCGACACCGCGGTCGATCACGCGCACCTGGACCTCGTCGCCGACCTCGATCTTCATCAGCGCGTCCTCGAGTGCCTCGACGGTACCCGAGTTGTCGCCCTTGATGATCAGGGTGAGCTCGCCGGTCTCCTTCAGCGCGGAGTCCAGGTCCTCCAGGGAGAACCGCTTGAACTTCGCGGCGTTCTGCGCGTTGCGGGTCCGGGCCTGGCGGCGCTCGGCGATCTGCCGGGCCACCCGGTCCTCGTCCACGACCAGGAACGTGTCACCCGCGCCGGGCACCGACGTGAAGCCGATGACCTGCACCGGACGCGACGGCGTCGCCACCGTGATGTCCTCGTTGTACTCGTCCACCATGCGGCGGACCCGGCCGTACGCGTCACCGGCGACGATCGAGTCACCGACGCGTAGCGAACCGCGCTGCACCAGCACCGTCGCGACCGGGCCGCGGCCACGGTCCAGGTGCGCCTCGATCGCGACGCCCTGGGCCTCCATCTTCGGGTTGGCCCGCAGGTCGAGCGCCGCGTCCGCGGTCAGCACGATCGCCTCGAGCAGCCCATCGATGTTGATGTTCTGCTTGGCCGAGATGTCCACGAACATGGTGTCGCCGCCGTACTCCTCGGCGACCAGGCCGTACTCGGTGAGCTGCTGGCGGATCTTGGCGGGGTTCGCCCCCTCCTTGTCGATCTTGTTCACCGCGACCACGATCGGCAGGTTCGCCGCCTGGGCGTGGTTGATCGCCTCCACCGTCTGGGGCATCACACCGTCGTCCGCCGCCACCACGATCACCGCGATGTCGGTGGAGTTCGCACCACGGGCACGCATGGCGGTGAACGCCTCGTGACCCGGGGTGTCGATGAAGGTGATCAGCCGCTCGGTGCCGTCCACCACGGCCGGCACCTGGTAGGCGCCGATGTGCTGGGTGATGCCACCGGCCTCGCCCTCGTGCACGTTCGCCTTGCGGATGGTGTCCAGCAGGCGGGTCTTACCGTGGTCGACGTGACCCATGACGGTCACGACCGGCGGCCTGGACTCGAGGGCCTCCTCACCGCCGGCGTTCTCGCCGTAGGTGATGTCGAAGGACTCCAGGAGCTCGCGGTCCTCCTCCTCCGGGCTGACCACCTGGACGGTGTAGTTCATCTCGGTGCCCAGCAGCTCCAGCACGTCCTCGGAGACGGACTGCGTCGCGGTGACCATCTCACCGAGGTGGAACAGCACCTGCACCAGCGAGGCCGGGTTGGCGTTGATCTTCTCGGCGAAGTCGGTCAGCGAGGCACCGCGCGGCAGCCGGATGGTCTCCCCGTTGCCCTTCGGCAACCGGACACCGCCGACGCTCGGCGCCTGCATGTTGTCCATGTACTCCTGGCGCTTCTGCCGCTTCGACTTGCGGCCGCGGCGCGAAGGACCCCCCGGACGGCCGAACGCGCCGGCGGCACCGCCGCGGCCGCCGCCACCGGGACGGCCACCGCCGCCACCGCCACCGCGGAAGCCACCGCCACCGGCAGGCGCTCCACCGCCGCCGCCACCGGGACCGCCACCGCCGGGCCGGAAGCCACCGCCTCCGCCACCACCGCCGCCGCCGCGGAAGCCACCGCCTCCGCCGCCACCGCCACCTGGGCGGAAGCCGCCGCCACCGCCACCAGGACGGCCTCCGCCGCCACCGGGGCCACCACGGCCACCAGGACCGCCGCCGGGGCCACCACGGCCACCGCCGGGACCGCCGGACGGCCGCTGCGGCCGGGGCGGCATCATGCCCGGGTTCGGCCGGGGCGGCATGTTGCCCGGGCTCGGACGCGGGCCGGCGGGACGGTCGCCACCGCGGTCGCCGCGAGGCGCGCGGTCGGGACGGTCACCGCCGGGACGGGGACCACGCTCGGGCCGGTCGCCGCCGGGACCGCCGCCGGGGCGGGGCGCCTGCGGACGCGGCGACGGAGCACCGCCACCGACACCGAACGGGTTGTTGCCGGGCCGCGGCGCGCGCGGGCCGGGCTTGGGCGACTGGGTCCGCGGCGGGACCACGGCGCCGCCGCCCTGCTGGTTCTGCGCGGGCTTCGGGCCGGGGCGCGGGCCGGGCTTGACGCCGGGACCACCCTCGGACCGGGCCGCCGCGGGCCGGTTCTGCTGCGGCTGTTGCTGCTGGGGCCGCTGCGACTGCTGCTGCTGTTGCGGACGCGGGCCCGGACGCGGACCGGGGCCGCTGCTAGCCGGCTTCGACGGCGCGGAGAACGTCGTCGAAGGCGCCGGAGCGGCCGGAGCCGCGGACGCCGCCGCCGGAGCCGGAACCTCGGCGGCCGGCTGCTGGACGGCGGGCTTGGGCGCGGGCGCGGCCGGCTTGGCCGGCGCGGGCCGCGGGGTCGCGGCCGGCTGCTGGGCAGCGGGCTGCTGTTGCTGTTGTACGGGCTGCTGGGGGGCTGCCGGCTTGGGCGGTCCGGGCCGAGGGCCCGGCTTCGCGCCGGACGGCTTGGCGCCGCCTGGCTTCGGGTACGAGTCCCGCAACCGGCGCGCCACCGGCGCCTCCACCGTGGAGGACGCCGACTTCACGTACTCGCCGAGATCGGCGAGCTTCGTGAGAACTTCCTTGCTCGTGACACCGAGCTCTTTCGCGAGCTCGTGCACGCGGGCCTTGCCTGCCACTGCTCTCCTCACTGGGGGAGGCCGGGCGGCAAAAATCCCGCTCGACCTCGTCTTACCGTCGCACGTTCATGGCTTCAGCTTCACGGCTGACTCATGACGGGTCGACCTGCTTCCTGTGTCCCGGCGAGACCAGGGAGGATCCCTGGCCTTCTGTCGGCTGGGCGTTCTGACGCCCGATCATGGCTCGCACCTCGTCGGCACCGAGCGGCCCCTGGACTCGCAGAGCCCTGGGGAACGCCCGCCGCTTCTCGGCGGAGTCCAGGCACGCCGGAGTGGGGTGCAACCAAGCGCCCCTGCCGGCGAGCCGCCGCCGCGGATCGGGAACGACGTTCCCCTCCTCGGCGACCACACGCAGCAATTCCTCGGCCGGCGCACGCTGACGGCAGCCCACGCAGGTACGCACCGGGCCTTGCCCTTGCGGGGTGCCCTCGCGACGTGCGGGAACCGGTCCTCGACGACGACCTGCCAAGATTCTACCCGTACCGCCTGCCCGCCCGAACCCTATGCCGGGGTCGGGGCGCTGGTCGTGCTCTCGTTGTCACTCCGGATGTCGATCCGCCAGCCCGTCAGACGGGCCGCCAGCCGCGCGTTCTGGCCCTCCTTGCCGATGGCGAGGGAGAGCTGGAAGTCAGGCACCACAACGCGTGCCGTCTTCGCGCGCTCGTCGACAACGCGTACCGACACAACCTTCGCGGGCGACAGCGCATTCCCCACGAACGTGGCCGGGTCCTCCGAGTAGTCGATGATATCGATCTTCTCGCCGGCAAGCTCGCTCATTACGTTCCGGACACGGGCGCCCATCGGGCCGATGCACGCGCCCTTGGCGTTCACCCCGGCGACCGTGGAGCGCACCGCGATCTTCGACCGGTGCCCCGCCTCGCGCGCCACCGCGGGGATCTCGACCGTGCCGTCGGCGATCTCCGGGACCTCCAGCGCGAACAGTCGTCGCACGAGGTTCGGGTGCGTGCGGGACAACGTGATCTGCGGACCGCGGGCGCCCCGGGTCACGCCCAGGACGTAGCACTTGATCCGCACGCCGTGCTCGTACCGCTCACCGGGCACCTGCTCGACCGCGGGCAGCACGCCCTCGGTGTCACCCACCTGGACCACGACCATGCCGCGGGAGTTGGCCCGTGCGTCGCGCTGCACCACGCCGGCGACGATCTCGCCCTCCTTGGCGGAGAACTCGCCGAAGGTCTTCTCGTGCTCGGCGTCCCGCAGCCGCTGCAGGATCACCTGGCGGGCGGTGGTGGCCGCGATGCGGCCGAAGCCCTCCGGGGTGTCGTCCCACTCCTCCAGCACCTCGCCGGCCGGGCCGAGCTGCTGGGCGAGCACGCGCACCACGCCGGTGCGCCGGTCGATGTCGATCTTGGCGTGCGGCACGTGCCCGTCGGTGTGCTTGTACGCCGTGAGCAACGCGGTTTCGATGGCCTCGATGACCGTCTCGAAGGGAATGTCCTTGTCGCGCTCGATCGCTCGAAGCGCGGCGATGTCGACGTTCACCTTGACCCCTCCTGGCTGCCGCCGCCCAGCAGGGCCAGTTCCTCGGGCGGTGGTTGTTTGAACTCGACCTCGACCACGGCGTGGTTGACCGCCGCGAACTCCAGGCGCCGCAACTGCCCGCCGACCAGCAGCTGCACCCCGTCCTCGTCGGTGTCGCCGACGCGCCCGGTGAACGTCTCCTCACCGGCGCGCACCTTCACCAGCCGCAGCCGGTTGCGCCGCCAGTGCCTCGGCTTGGTCAGCGGCCGGTCGATGCCCGGCGAGGTCACCTCCAGGGTGTACGGCCCGCCCAGCACGTGGTCGTGGCCGTCCAGCACGCCCGAGACGGTGCGGCTGACGTCCGCCACCTCGTCCAGGCCGATGCCACTGTCGGCGTCCACGACGACCTTCACCAGGCTGCGGCGACCCGCCCGCTGCACTTCGAGCTCTTCCAGCTCGAATCCGGCAGCGTCCACGGCATCCCGTACGACGGGCTCCAACGCCGCCCCGAGATCACCCTGCTGGTTCGCCACGTTGCGCCGCTCCTGTTCTAGATCTTGGTCAACTGTGTAGCGTCCAGCGTATCTCGTCGGCCGGATCGCGCCCGCCACGCGGAGGCGGTCCTGGCAGGATGACGGACCGTGACACCTCTCGCCCGCCGCCGCTTGCTCGCCGCGCTCCCGTTGGTGCTCGTGCTGCCGGGGTGCACGAGCGAACCCGAGGCGCCGCCACCGCCAGACCCGCTGGCCGCACTGGCCGAGCAGGCGCGCAAGGACGCCGCGGCCGCCGACGCGGTCGCGAAAGCCGCCCCTGACCTGGCAACTCTCGCCGGTGACGTGGCCAAGGCGCGCACCGAGCACGCCCGCCTGCTGCAGGCCGAGGTGGACCGCGAACGGCCACCGGCGAGCACGGCGCCGTCGGCCACGTCCACCGCGCCACCACCGGCGGCCGGTACCAAGGCCACCCTGGTGGAGGCGCTGAAGGCCGCCGAACAAAAATCCGCCGAGCTGGTCCCCAGCGTGTCGCGCTACCGGGCCGGTCTGCTCGGTTCGATCGCCGCGGGCTGTGCCAGCCTCCGGGAGGTGCTCACCTGATGCCCCAGCCGTCGACTCCCTCGGCTCCGCCGACCGCGACCAGTCCCAAACCGGTGCCCGCGGACGCGGTGGACTCGGTGCAGAAGGCGCTCAGCGCGGAGCACGCGGCCGTCTGGATCTACGAACTGGTCAGCGCGTTCCTGCCGCCCGCGTTCAACAAGGCGCTGAACGAGGGCGCCACCACGCACCGCGCCCAGCGGGACGCCTCCGAACGGATGCTGTCGGCCGCCAAGGTCGCCCCTGTGGGGCCCGAACCGGCCTATGTGCCGCCACAGCCGGTCACCGACCAGGCCTCCAGCCTGACCGTGCTGGCGCTCGCCGAGGCCGATGCGGCCGTCGCCTGGCGGTCGGTGCTGGAACACACCGACGACCCCGATCTGCGCAAGCTGGCCCTGGGGGTGCTCACCGGGTCCGCCGTGCGGGCCACCCGCTGGCGCAAGGCGGCCGGCACCACGCCCGCCGCCCTCGCGCTGCCCGGTCAGCCCTGACGGATCTCGTCGCCCAGCCGGATGGCGTCGGTCGCGATGCCGTCCAGGGTCGGCTCGTCGGTGTTCTTGCTGCCGCCCTCGAAGTCGGCCTCGACGATGATCACGTGGTTGCCCTCGGCCTTGCTGGCGAACCCGCCGCCGGACAGGTTGTTCAGGCCCTGGACCTTGACCACCTTGTCCCGGATCAGGTCGCTGACGTTGCCGGTGCCGTCGGAGTCGGTCAGCTTCTGCAGGTCCTGCGCCTCCTGGGCGCTGGACATCTCGACCACGGACACCGAGACGTACGCGGTCTTGCCGTCCGCCGTGGTGGTGTAGAGCTCGCGGGCCAGTCCGGTGCACTTGTGGTCCTTGAAGAAGGACTTCACCCCCGGCTTGCCGCCGCCCTGGTACGAGTGCTCCTCGCAGTTGCTGTCCCGCAGCGGCTTCTGCACCTTCTCGTGCCGCGTGAACGCGAACTTGCCCGCCGAGGGCTGCCCGGTCTTGCCGTTGCCGCTGGGGTCGCTCGGCGGCGTGGTGTTGCCCTGCTGGATCAGCCACCAGAGCATGCCGGACACGACCGCGACGAGCAGCAGCCCGGCGCCTTTGAGCAGGTACTCACGCCGTTTGTCCTTCGGCTGCGGCTGCTGCGGTGGCCGAGGGCCACGCGGCGGTGCCTGCCGGGACTGCACCGGCGGGATACGCGTGGTCTGGTCCGGCCATTGAGGCTGCTGGCCGGGACGGTAGGGATCCGACACGGTTTTGAACGGTACCTACTCGGTCAGTCCCGTAGTGCCGCCAGTACCGATTCGATGTCCGCCGGGGTGTTGTACAGGTGGCAGGAAAGCCGCACCCGACCTGCGCGAATGCTGCTTTTCACGCCCGCCGCGGCAAGTTTCTCCGCGGCGCCCGGGATATCCAGCGACAGAATGGCCGACCCGCGCGGTTCCATGCCGAGCGCCACCGCGAGGCCGTCCGCGAGCCCGACGCAGTGCTCGCGCACGGCTTCCAGGTCCAGCGAAGCGAGCCACGGGACGGCGATCGCGGCGGTGTGCTGGGCGAACCAGACCGGCGAGAGGTCCAGCCGCCGCGCGTCGTCTGCCAGGCGCAATGGCAGTCCGTAGACCGTGCTCCACGGGTCGTCGCCGGCGTACCAGTTCGCCGCGAACGGCAGAGTTCGTTCCAGCGCCTCGGGTGTGAGCGCGAGCCAGGCCGCACCCCTTGACGCCATAAGCCATTTGTAGCAAGCGCCGACCACCCAGTCGGCCCAGCCGAGATCCAGCGGCATCCACCCGGCCGCCTGCGAGACGTCCAGCAGGACACGGGTTCCGGACGCCTGCGCGGCCTCCTTGAGAGCGGCCAGATCGAGTACCGAGCCGTCGGCGGACTGCACCACGCTCGCCGCGACCAGATCGTAACCGTCCACTTCGGACAGGTCGGCCTCGGTGATGGTGACCCCGCGATGTGCTTGCGCGGCAAAGGGAAACGTCACACTGGTGAACTCGCCCGGCACGGTCAGCACGCGCGTCCCGTCCGGAACGCTCGCCGCCACCAGGCTGACCAGTTGCGACACACTGGCTCCGGTGGCCACATGCCCCTCGGCCGCGCCGACGAGCTGACCGAACGCCTTGCGCGCGGCCAGAACGTCCACATCGAAGTCCGGGGGCGCGTCGGCACCGGCGCGCCAGCGGTTCACCGCGCCCACCAACGCATCCGCGACTACCGTAGGTGGTATGCCGATACTCGCCGTGTTCAGGTATCCGTCCGGCACGTCGAATGTCTGCCCGAATGCGGTTCGCACGACCGCGACGCTACCCGGCATGATCGGCCGGGTCCGAGTCATTTGAGTGGGAGCGGCCATGTACAGCGAGGAACGGCGGATCCGGACCGGTTCACGCGAGGTCGTGCACGACCTGACCGACGAGTGCCAGCGGTTCCTGTCCGACACGGACGCCGCGGACGGGCTGCTGCACGTCTGGGTGCCGCACGCGACCGCCGGGATCGCGATCATCGAGACCGGCGCGGGCAGCGACGACGACCTGCTGGCCGCGCTGGGGGACCTGCTGCCCAAGGACAACCGTTGGCAGCACCGGCATGGCTCTCCGGGCCACGGCCGTGACCATGTGCTGCCCGCGTTCCTGCCGCCGTACGCGAGCATCCCGGTGCTGGACGGGCGGATGGCCCTGGGGACCTGGCAGTCGGTGTGCCTGGTGGACACCAATGTGGACAACCCCGACCGCAAGGTCCGCCTCAGCTTTCTGGCAGGCTGACCCCCGGGTCAGACGTGGGCCGGGATACCGCTCGGCGCGTCGACGGTCGCGGGCGCGGATCGCTTGTCAGGCAACAGGATCAGGGTCAGGCCGACGACGGCCATCGAGCCGAGCACGATCAGCCCGGTCTGCACGTCCGGCGCGGAACCGGTGCCCTGCAACAGGCTCCGGGTGCCCTCGGCGGCGAACCGGAACGGCGTCCACGACCACAGGACGTCCCGGTAGAACGGATGCAGCAGCTCGGGCACCTGACCGGCGACCGCGGGCGCGATCAGGTACAGCGGCCCGAGGATCGCGGCGGCGCGGAACCCAAGCCACCGCAGCAAAGCGCCCTGCACACCGGTGAACGCCAAGGCCGCCACGAACAAGTAGCCCAGCACGTCCCAGCCGAGCGGCAAAGTCGAGTCCCAGAGCCTCAGCAGCAACGCGACCACCCCGACGGCGAACGCACTCACCGCGACCGGCAACACGATCCGCGTACCCACTCGTGGGTTCTCCCCGGTCCGGGTCCTGAGCAGCACGAACAACAGACCCGCGACCAGGCCCGCGATCCACAGCAACGCGCTCGCGGCCAGCGGTGCGACACGTCCGGCGGTCGAGGCTGGGTGCAGGGTGGTCACCTGTGGTGGTTGCGCACCAGGCAAAGCGCCCGCGATGGTGGTCAGGATCTGTTGCGCCGCTTGGGCACCGGCCGGGTTGATCGCGCCGGACAGCGTCACCCGCACGGGCTGGCCTAGTTCGAGGACGCCGTAGACGTCTTTGTCCGCCAACAACTGCTGGCCTTCAGTGGGGTTCACCACACGCCAGTCGACGTGGTCGCCGGTCTGGGCGGCGAGCCGGGCCGTCACTTCCGGCGGTCCGGCGACGGCCAAGGGGATGTGTTCGGGGTTCACCGTCGCCTGCGCGCCGAACGTCAGCAACCCGAGAATGGCCGCTACCAGCGCACCTGCCAGCGACACGGCCAAGGCTTTGGCGGTCATCCGCCCTCCAGGTTTCTCATCACTTGTTGAATTAAGCGTGAGCGTACGCCCGGGCGGACGCGTAAATCAACACTTGTTGGATTTATCCCCCCTTAGGCGATCACAGTCACCAGGAGCTACGGTGCAGGTGTGGTTCTGCGACGGTCGACTCGGCTGCTGATCACCTTGGGCGCGGTCGCGGCGCTCCTCGTGGTCGGCGGCATAGCGGCGGCCTCGTTCTTCCGCCACGACAGCGACCCCTCGCCGGAGGTGGCGGAGGCCTCGCCACCGCTGCGGACCGACGCGCACACGATCACCAACGAGGCCGCCCGGCTGGCCTTCGACGTGCCGGCGGGCTGGGAGCCCGCCGAGGAGGACGAGGAGCTGACCACGTCCAACGGGGTCAAACTGGACCACCTCGTCGACTGGGGCAGCTACACCTGCCAGGGCGCGGAGTACGGCCGCGCGTTCGTCGCGAGCGGCATCGCGCCGACTGACAGGAAACCGACACGTGCCGCGTCGGAGCTCGCTGCGGCGGTCGCGGCGGACCAGTACAGCGACGGTCACCAGACCGCCGCCGTGAAGGTGTCCAAGCCGCAGCAGATGTCCAAGGACGGCGTCGAAGGCGCGATCGTGCACGCCGAGGCGACCCTCGCCAACTCCGCGGACCCGTGTGCCAGCACGAAAGGCACGGTGACGGTGGTCGCCCTTGCCACTTCGGCGGGCAACTCCGTGCTGGTCGTCGGCGCGGACTCCGCGCCCGGCCCGCAACAGCCCACTCCGCTCGCTGACCAGGCACAGCTCGACGGGATCGTGTCCAGCCTCCGCGTCACCGGCTGACCGGGAGTCGGCTACGGTCGGCGCGTGTACCCAGGGAACGGTCAACCGCAGCAGAACTGGCAGCCGACGTATCAGGGCCTCGGCTACTACCAGCAGCCCGAGCCGCCGCGGAACCGCAAGAACCTGGTGATGATCTTCTCGATCGTGGCCATCGTGGTGATCGTGGCCGCGGTGGTGACGATCGTGCTGCTCAACCGCGGCAGCGGGGAGACCCCGCAGACCCAGCCCACCACCACGTCCTCGTCCGCCAGGTCATCGGCATCGACGTCGACCTCGGCCTCCGCCAAGACCGACCCGTTGCGGCCGCGCAACTCCGGCTGGACCGTGATCAAGAACGACAAGGCACGGCTGATCTACGAGGTACCTCCGGCCTGGCGGGTGGTCGCGAACGGGACGCTGGCCAGCGAGCAGCTGCCGGACGTGAAACTGAGCTCGCCCGCCGACATCGGCTCGTACAAGTGCGAGAACAACAGCTACAGCCGGGGCGGCCTGGGCGCCGGGACCGTGGCCAAGACCGACGCGGCCAAGCAGGCAGGCGACATCGCGAAGGCGTTCGGCGCGCAGTTCTACAGCAGCGGCACCGCCACCGTGCAGGTCGGCGAGCCCAAACAGGTGACGCACAAGGACAGTGACGGCAAGTCGATGAAGGGCGTGCAGGTCGACGCGATCATCACCACCACCGGCAACACCTGCCTGGCCACCAAGGGAAAGGTGTCCGTGCTGGTCTTCGAGTCCGGTACCGACCTGCAGTACTTCGTGGTCAACGGCGACCTGGAGGGCGGCCCGGCCGACCCGCCGCCGCCCACCGAGGCCGACCTGCAGAAGATCGTCGACAGCGCCCGCGGTTAGAGCATGTCCCGTGCATCTCGATCGCGACAGCCGAGCCGAGGCGGCCTGGCGGCACGCTCTAGTCGTCGTGTCGGGCGACGAGGGCGCGTAGGGCGGCGATCTCGTCGGCCAGCGCCTTGCGGCCCGCGTCGGTGATGCTCACCCAGGTCCGCGGCCGTTTGCCCTCGTAGCCCTTGTGCACGTCCACCAGACCCGCCTCGTGCAGCACGGTGACGTGCCGGGAGAGGTTGCCCGCGGTGAGGTCCAGCGCCTCGCGGAGGTAGCCGAACTCGACCTGCTTGGACTCCGCGGCGATGGTGAGGATCCCGAGCCGGTGGCGCTGGTGGACGAGGTCGTTCAGGTCATTGGTCGGATACGCGCTCATGCGAGGGCCCGGCGGGACATCAGCAGCGCGATCACGCCGCCGATGATAAGCACCCCCGCGGGCAACGCCAGATCAGCCAGCACCATCACCCGGCCGTCGTCGGTGTAGGGGACCAGCTGCGCGAACCCCTGCAGGTTGGCGTGGATCGACGCCGCGGTGAATAGCGCGGCGGTCACCGCGACCAGGTGACTGCGCTCCACCCAGGCCAGCACCAGCATGGCCACCGCGATGACCAGCAGGGCGCTGTAGCCGTTGACCAGGTAGACCCCGATCGCGGCAAGCGTGATCATGCCCAGCACGGTCCCGGCCAGGACGGCGACCGGCCGCCAGTGCGCCCGGCGCGTGCCCAGGAAGAACGCGACCACCGACCCGGCCGCCGACCCGAACGCGATGGGCAGGTTGACCTCCGGCGTCGAGTACAGCGAGTTGCTGACCGTGACGGTCTCCGCCAGGACCGGCACGCCGAAGACCACACCCACCAGCCCGGCGCCCGCGGCGGCGAGGTAGCCGCTGAGGTCGGTCTCCACGCCCACCTGCGCGGCCCGGCGGCGGTACCACCACATGGTCGCGCCGAACCCGGCCAGCAGGGCCAGCATCCAGTACCACTGCACGAGCACCTCGTGCTTCAACGGCAGCCAGATGTACCGGAACACCGGGAACGGCCCGGCTGCCCGCTCGTAGACCTGTCCGATCTCCGGCCGGATCGTCTCGTAGCACAGCGGCGCCGCCAGGATCAGCATGCCGAACAGCAGCAACGGGAACGCGCAACCGCTCCGGTCGCGCCGGACCTTGCGGCGCAGCTGCCTGAGGTCGCCGAGCAGGGCGGCCGGGTCGTCGGTCACCGGGTCGTCCGGTACGCGTTGATGATGGTCTGTTCCACTGTGCTGCCGAACCGGTCGGTCGCCTTGGCGCGCAAGGAGACCAGCCTGGTTTTGGCGGGGTGGTGCACGATCGCGACGTTGCCCGCGAGCTGGGCTGGAGTCCACGTGGCGCCCGCGTTGTAGGACACGTCGACCGTCAGGTTCGTTGGCACGCGGTCGGTTTCGCTGTGCTGGTCGCGCAGCCAGACCGGGATCACGAAGTCGCGCCCCGCCCCGGCGGCGTCGTTGTCGTCCAGCTTGGGCGCGAACCGCATGGCGGACAACGCAACCAGGCCGCGCTGGTCGTCGCTGGACCGGAATGTCCAGGCCACGCTGACCTTCGGGCTCAGCTCGGCCACCCCGGTCCGGCTCGCCTCGGTCTCCAGCCGGAAGGTCGCGGGCTTGCCGGTCACCGCGAAGTATCCGGAGCCGGCCTCGGGGTTCTCGCCGACCTTGACGCCGTCCTGGTACAGCGTGGTCCGCTCGCTGTCCATTGTGGAGTATCCCGGATGACCGGCGCCGTCCGCGAACATCGGGACCAGCACCGAAAGCGCGCCCGGCACGCGCTCGATGCCGACACTGAACGGCCACCCCTCGGCCAGCGCGGGCCCGGAAACGGCCGTGTCAAAGGTTTCCTCCTCGTCGGCACCGGCCCGGTGGTGACGGATCGGGCTGGTCAGCATGACCTCGATGTCGCCCGGGTTCGGCGGGTCACTGGGCTGCAGCTGGTACAGGCGGTGCTGCCAGGGCGCCTCGTTGTAGTACGCGATGCGCTCACTGGGCAGCTGGACCGGGACGGCACTGGCGAACCCCTGCAGGTTGCCGCTGACCGGCATGGTCACCGCCCAGCCGAGCTTGCCCTTGGCCGGGGCACCGAACCGTTCGTGCACCTTGGCCAGGTCCTTCGGCCGAACCGCCCGCCGGAACCCGGTGGGGACGCCGCCTTGCTGGAACCAGGCCAGGTCGTAGAGGTTCCGGCCCTGCCATTCGGTGTGCACCATCGACTCCAGCTTCCGGTCGGCCGGAACGCCGCCGAGGTGCGCGGTCGCGACCTTCTCGGTGCCCTCGAAGGTGATCCCGTCAACCAGGTAGTCGTTGCCGAACTCGAGCAGGAAGAACACCTCGCCCGAGGTCAGCCGCACGTCCGGCGCGGGCGGGGCGACGTCCACCGGCTTCGCCAGCCTGGCGTCCAGGTCGACCTCGGTGTCCTTGTCCAGCACGAGATCCGGGTACGACAGGTAGTCCTTGCCGTCCGGGCCGGGAATCGTGGTCTGCAGGATGTACCGGCCCGCAGGCAGCCGGGTCGTCCCCTCCTCGACCCGGCTGCGGTCCCATGTCGCGGTGTTCACCAGGCTCGTGTCGTGCTCGGCCGCCGGGCGCCCATCGCGGCCGATGTGCTTGACCGTCAACGAGAAGGTGTCTTCGGCGGCGGTCGCGGCGGTCCCGCTCAGCAGCAGGACCGCGACGAGCGGCAAGGCTCGCAGCATCTCTGTTCCCCCAGTTTGATTGCAGTGCAATTAGGTTTGCATTGCAAACCTGAAGTGTCAAGTGCATGCGACACGCCGATGACCTCGCCCGATCATGTCACTATGAGCGAGTGGGTAACCGAACGCTCGTACTGTGGGACATCGACCTGACCCTCGTCGACCTGACCGGCATCGGCCGTGAGTGGTACTCGGCTGCCTTGCTGAACGCCACGGGCGTGACGTTGGCGCACCTGCCCGCGTTCCCTGGACGCACCGAACGGGCGATCACCTCGGAGCTGCTGACCGCGCACGGCGCGCAGGTCACCGAGGAGACCATCCAGAGCGTGTTCGCCGAGCTGGTCGCGATCGCGCAGGCCGAGCAGCACCTGCTCGCCGGGCGCGGGCGCGTGCTGCCCGGGGTCGCGGAGATCGTCACCTCGCTCGGCCGGCGCGACGACGTGGTGCAGTCCCTGGTCACCGGCAACCTGCCCGAGGTGGCCGGCGTGAAGCTGGCCCCGTTCGGCCTGCTGGACCACATCGACCTGGAGATCGGCGGGTACGGCTCGCTGTCGGCCGACCGGCACGACCTCGTCGACGCGGCGATCCGGCTGGCGAGCGGCAAACACGGCGTCGAGTTCCACCCGTCGGATGTCGTGGTCATCGGCGACACCCCGCACGACGTCAATGCGGCCCTGCACCACGGGGCGTTCGCGATCGGCGTGGCCACCGGCCGGCACAGCCTCACCCACTTACGCGAGTCCGGTGCGCACGCGGCGTTCCGGGACCTGTCCGACACCGCCGCGGTCCTTTCCGCCGTTCTCGACCGCCGGGCGCCGGACGGCCATTAGTCTGAACGCGTGAGCGCGCCAACTGGGGGATACCAAGGGCTGGGGTTCTACGGCGGCGGGCAAACCCCGCCCCCGCCGAAGAAACGCGGCAACGGCCTGGTCATCGCGGTCGTCCTGGCCGCGGTGGTGCTGATCGGCGTCACCACGACGCTGCTGATCATCTCGCCGAAGACGGTGACCCCCGGCCAGGCGATGCCGGTCGCGAACATCACCACGAAGCCGTCGGGCTCCTCCTCGTCCTCGTCGAAGAAGGGCAACGACCCGCTGTCGCCGCAGGCCACCGGCGCGCCGATGGTGCCGGGCTGGAAGGTCATCCCGATCAACGACGGCGACCAGATCAACTCCACCAAGGCGTTCGACGTGCCGCCGGCCTGGGAACCGGTGGTCGGCCTGGGCAACTCGGTGATCCTCGGCAAGGACGACCACACCGCGCGGATCTACCTGCCGGTGACGTACATGAAGGGCTACTGCCCCGGCTCGGCGACCTCGTTCCGGTCCATGGCCGGGCTGGTGCTGTTGCCCAACAAGGACGACATCGCCACGCAGATGACCACCGTGGCCAAGAAGATCGCGGACGCGGTGTACACCGTCGACGAGGGCACCAAGCCGACGCTCGCCATGGGCACCCAGGAGCCGGTGAGCGTCAACGACGGCAAGAAGGGTTACGTGCTCACCACCAAGGCGACGGTCGCCCAGACCGCGAACAAGTGCGACGGCCCTTCGGGCACGGTGACGATCATGTTGCTGGAGCCCAAGAAAGAGGACCCCAACAGCCTGTTCCTGGTCGCGGTTGCCGATCAGGGGTTCCCCGAGGCCACCGCCGAGGAGGACCTGAAGAAGATCGTCACGAGCATCCACCCAGCCAACTGACATGAAGCCGATCTTCGCCGTCGCGGTCGCCCTCGTCGCGGCCATCGGGGTCGCCGCGACCCTCCTTTTCGTCCGCGTGCCCACCCCGGTCGCCGGCGCGCCGCTGGCTGGGGCCACGTCTTCTTCCGCGAAGGATCCCTTGGCGCCCAAGGCCTCCGGCACACCCCAGGTACCGGGCTGGCAGGTGATCGAGATCAACAACGGCGCCGCCCTCGACACCGACAAGGCCTACGACGTGCCGCCGGCCTGGCGGCCGTTCGGCGGCGGCCTGGTGATGTTCGGTGACCACAACGAAGTGAGCCTCGTGGCGCCCTCGGTGTACAAACAGGGGTACTGCACAGGCGAACCGAAGTCCTGGCGCGCCATGGCAGGCCTGATGGTGGCGCAGAACAAAGGTTCCCTGGAGAACACCGCCGCGGCCACGGCCCAGCTGATCGCCAACACCGTGTTCACCACCAAGGACCGTGTCCAGCCAGAAACGTTCCTCGGCGACCCCCGCCCGGTGACCATGAAGGACAACAAGAAAGGCGTCCTCGTCGTCGCCAAGCTGACCATCCCCGTGACCACAAAGGACACCTGCGGCAGCGCCAAGGTGAGCATCGCCGTCCTGGTCTTCGAGATGAAGAACCCCACCGACGACAACGCAACCCTCATCGCCATGGCCGACCAAGCAGTGCCGGACGCGGTGTCCGAAGAGGACCTCCAGAAAATAGTCACCAGCTTCCACACCGCCACAAGCTAAAAGCGACACCCAGCCACGACACCTCTTGCCCAGACGGGGTTTTGGACCCGGTTGGGGTGCGAATCAAAGGGGGCGCGGATGAGGCTGGCGTGGCCGCCGGGTTGGGGGCGCGACCTGGGAACGGACGAAGGGGATTCGCCCCGCCGCATGCTCAGTTCAGCGCCCGGATCTGCGACGGCCGGAAATCCCGGGGGCGCCGCCTGGGAACGCGGCCGGGCCGGGATTGGTGCGCGGCTCGATTTGTGCGGGGTGGCGGCGCACACAAGCTTTCCGGCGGGGCAGGTCGTCAGACCTGCCCACTTTTTGTGCCTGCCCGTGCGCCGCAGGGGTCCCCGCGCAAAATCGAGCCGCGCACCAAACCCAAAAGCGCCAACACCCACACCACCCCAAGCCACGCCTCGTCCGCGCCCCCTGCCCAAGCCACCCCAAGCGCCGCCGCCCTCAGGCCACGCCGCAACGAGGGTCCCCTCCCGGGGGATCCCCGAATTTCACGCTAGCAGTGGAGGCGGACGATTCCGGGTGCCTGGGGATGAGCTGTCCACAGGGGAGTGCAGCAGACACGGCTCCACTCCCCCAGTAGTTCAGCTGTTGACGAGGGCCTTGAGGTGCTCGACGGCGTCGCCGATCTCCACCTCAGTCCGCTCCCCGCTGCGACGGTCCTTGACCTCGACAACGCCCTTGGCCAAACCCCGCCCCACGACAACGATCGTCGGCACACCGATCAGCTCGGCGTCGGCGAACTTCACGCCCGGCGACGAAGTGCGGTCGTCCAGCAGCACCGAAACGCCGGCCGCGTCGAGGTCCGCCGCCAGTTTCTCGGCGCCCGAGCGGATCGCGTCGTCCTTGCCCGCGATGACCACGTGGAGGTCGAACGGGCTGACCAGGCGGGGCCAGATGATGCCCTGCTCGTCGTGGTTCTGCTCGACCAGCACGGCCACCGCACGCGAAACGCCGATGCCGTACGACCCCATGGTGATCCGGATCGGCTTCGAGTCCGGGCCCAGCGCGTCCAGCGAGAACGCGTCCGCGTACTTGCGGCCCAGCTGGAAGATGTGGCCGATCTCGATGCCGCGCGCGGCCACCAGCGTGCCCGTGCCGTCGGGGGCTGCGTCGCCCTCGCGGACCTCGGCCGCCTCGATGGTGCCGTCCGGCGTGAAGTCGCGGCCCACGACCAGGTCCACGACGTGGTGGTCGGCCTTGTCCGCGCCGGTCACCCAGGCGGTGCCGCGCACGATCCGGGGGTCGACGAGGTAGCGCACACCGTTGGCCGCGAGCGCGCCCGGGCCGATGTATCCCTTGACCAGGAAGGGGTTCGCGGCGAAGTCGCTCTCCTCCAGCAGCGCCACCTCGGCCGGCTCCAGCGAGGCCTCGAGGCGCTTCATGTCCACCTCGCGGTCGCCCGGGATGCCGACGCCCAGCAGCGTCCACTCCTTGGCGCCCGGCTGGCGGGTCTTGAGCAGCACGTTCTTCAACGTGTCCGCCGCGGTGAACTTCCGGCCCAGATCGGCCGCGTTCAAGAAGTCCACAAGGGACTCGATCGTGGGGGTGTTGGGGGTGTGGTGCACCTGCGCGTCGGGCTTGTCCTCAATGGACTGCTCCGGGGGCGCGGGGGTGACCACGGCCTCGACGTTGGCCGCGTAGTCCGAACCGGTGCTGCGGACGTAGGTGTCCTCGCCCGAGGGCGCGACGGCCAGGAACTCCTCCGACGCCGACCCACCCATCGCGCCGGACGTGGCCTTGACGATCACGTACTCCATGCCGAGCCGGTCGAACGTGCTGATGTAGGCCCGGCGGTGCAGCTCGTAGGAGTTCGCCAGACCCTCGTCGTCCAGGTCGAACGAGTACGAGTCCTTCATCACGAACTCGCGGCCGCGCAGGATCCCCGCGCGGGGCCGCGCCTCGTCGCGGTACTTCGTCTGGATCTGGTACAGGATGACCGGGTAGTCCTTGTACGAGCTGAACTCGCCCTTCACCGTGAGGGCGAACAGCTCCTCGTGGGTGGGGCCCAGCAGGTAGTCGGCGCCCTTGCGGTCCTTGAGCCGGAACAGGTTCGGGCCGTACTCGGTCCACCGGCCGGTGGCCTCGTAGGGCTCGCGGGGCAGCAGCGCGGGGAACTGGATCTCCTGCGCGCCGATGGCGTCCATCTCCTCGCGCACCACGTTCTCGACCTTGCGCAGCACCCGCATGCCCAGCGGCAGCCACGAGTAACCGCCCGGGGCCACCCGGCGGACGTAGCCGGCGCGTACCAGCAGCCGGTGGCTGGGTACCTCGGCGTCCGCCGGATCCTCACGCAAGGTGCGCAGGAACAACGACGACATCCTGGTGATCACGGCGTTCACATCCTCATGGCTGGTGTGCCCCAAGAGGGTAGTGAACGCCGTAGGCGCACTTCCAACCGGTTAAACGACCCGCTCGTTGCCGCCGTCGACGGGGACCTGCGCGCCGGTGGTGCAGGCGAACGTTTCCGAGCACAGTTCGGCGACCAGACGGCCGACGGCGGTGCTGGTGACCTCGACGCCCAGCAGGTTGCGGCGCTTGTACTCCCCGATCGGCATGCCGTAGTGCGACGCGCGCTGTTCGAGCAGTTCACGGGTCCACAGGCCGGTGTCGAACACCGCGTCCGGGTGCACCATGTTCACCCGGATGTGGTCCGCGGCCCACTCCAGAGCGGCAACACGAGCCAGTTGGGTGACCGCGGCCTTGGACGCCGAGTAAGCAGCGGCGCCGGGGCCGGGAGCGGGCACGTTCTTCGACGAGATGACGACAACGCGTCCACCCCGCGGCGAGACCTTCAACAAAGGGTGGACCAGCGTGAACAAGGCGGCGACCGCGTCGGTGTTCACCGCCATCGTGCGTCGCCAAGCCGCCGGGTCCAGCTCGGCGATGGGCACACTACCTGGGAAAACACCAGCGGACGGCACCACGATGTCGATACCCCCGAACCGTTCGACACCCTGCTGGATCGCCGATTCCATAGCCTCGGCGTCAGTCACGTCCACCTGCAGGCCCAGGTAGTCGGCGGACGACTCCGAGGCGGTCAGGTCGAGGCCGATCACGCTCGCGCCCTTGGCCCGCAGCGCGTCGGCGCAGGCCTTGCCGATGCCCGAGGCCGCGCCCGTGACCAGCGCGACCTCGCCCGCGAACTCCGGCGGCGAACCGCCGAGCCGGAGTTTGGCCTGCTCCAGCTCCCAGTACTCGACGTCGAACAGGTCCTGCGCGGGCAGCGCCTGGTACGAACCGATCCGCGAGGCCTGTTCGATGATCTTGATGGTGTGCAGGTAGATGTCCCGCGCGATGTCGGCGTCCTTGGCGCGCTTGCCGACGGTGAGCATGCCGAGGTCGGCGTCGAGCAACACGCGTGGCGCCGGATCGAGCATGGTCAGGCCAGGTTTGGCGTGTTCCTCGAAGTACGCACGGTAGGCCGCCAGGTAGTCGCTCACCACGCGACCGATCAACGGCAGCCGCTTGGTCCGGATGACGTGATCGGGCGTTGCCGGGCCACGAGTGGCCACGTCGGCGAGGTCGTCTCGCGCCACGAACGACATCACCGCGGGTGTGGTGGTCCGGCTGACGATCACCGGCCCACCCACAGCGTCGGAGATCTCCGCACGCAGCTCGGCGATCGCCACCGCGGGCACGAACGGCGCCGCCGCGCCCCGCGGCTCGTACCCGCCCAAGTGCTCCTCGGCCAGGCTGACCAGCTCGATGTGCCGGTCGTAGGCCTCCTTGGTGGTCTCGCCGAACGTGAACAGCCCGTGGTTCATCAGCACCATGCCGATGGTGTTGTCGGTGACCAGCTCCGGGAACAGCTCAGCCGCGCGCCGAGCCAGCTGGAATCCCGGCATCACATAAGGAATCACGACGACCTTGTCGCCGAACACCTCCCGCACCACCGGCTTGTCCACATTGGACAGAGCGATCACCGCGTCGGCATGGCTGTGCAGAACCGCCTTGTGCGGCAGGAAAGCGTGCAGCAGCGTCTCCACACTGGGGTCCGGTGCCTTGGCGTCCAGCAGGGCACAGCGCAGCTCGTTCATCATCGCGCTGTCGGTCAGCTCCGGCAGCTGGAGCAGCTCGAGCGACCGGTTCAGCCGCAGCGGGGCGAACCCGGGCCGCTCGATCGACGCCAGATCCCAGCCGCTTCCCTTGACATACAACACTTTCACCGGCGCGCCGGTGATGTCGTCCACAGTCACCTTCACGGACGTGTTGCCACCGCCGTGCAACACCAGATCCGGGTCGGCGCCCAGCAGCCTGGAGCCGTACACGCACTCGTCGAGCGGGTCGGCGACGGTCTCAGCCCAGCGGTTTTCCATGGATAGTCCGTTCGTCGGTGACGATGGCGGTGACCAGATCAGCTGGCGTGACGTCGAAAGCCAGGTTCAGCGCCGGAGTTCCCGCGGGCGCGCCCAGTTCGGCGGGGTCGCGCTGCTCGATGTGCACGCTCGCCCCGTCCGGGGTGGCCAGGTCGATCACCGACTCCGGCACGGCGACCACGAACGGGATCCCGGCCCGGGCGGCGGCCAGGGCCAGCGGATACGTGCCGATCTTGTTGACCACATCGCCGTTGGCCGTGATCCGGTCGGCGCCGACGACCACCGCGTCGGTCAGGCCGCGGGCGATCACCGTGGCGCCCGCCGAGTCAACGATGACCGTGTGTTTCACGCCCATCTGGGCGAGCTCCCACGCGGTCAGCCGGGCGCCCTGCAGCAGCGGGCGCGTCTCGTCCAGGTAGACCTCGCCGAGGGCGTCCCGGTCGCGCAGCACCTGGACCACGCCGAGCGCCATACCCATCTCGACGCAGGCCAGCGCACCCGCGTTGCAATGGGTGTGCACGTTGATCTTCTTGTCCGGCAACCGGGACTGCAGGAAGTCGGCGCCACGCTCGCAGACCGCGCGGTTGCGTCGCACGTCGTCCTCCAGGATGAAGACCGCCTCGTCGACCACCGCTTGAACGCCCTCGTCCAGCTTGGCGAGCACCTTGTCCACGGCCCAGGCCAGGTTCACCGCGGTCGGGCGGGCCGCGCGCAGCTGGGCGGCCTCGGCGCGGACATCACCACCGTTCAGGGCGGCCAGCGCGACGCCAAGCGCCCCGGCCACGCCGATCGCGGACGAGCCACGGATGGACAGCCGTTTGATCGCCAGCACGAGTTCGCCCACGGTATGAATACGGAGAGTGACAAGATCACCCGGCAGCTGGGTCTGGTCGATGGCAGTGATGTGCCCGCCGGTCCAGTCGATGGTCCGCATTCCCCATGTCTAGCGGACGTGACCCGGTTTTGTCGGTGCCTGTCGCTAACGTGCCGGGCATGACACTGACGCACGCCATGACGACCATCGACTCCAAGGACCCGAGGGAGCTGGCCAAGTTCTGGACCGCCGCGCTGAACGCGCAGGTCAAGCAGGATTTCGAGGGCTATTTCGTGATCCTCGACTGGGAGGGCGGCCCGGCCATCGGGCTGCAGAAGGTGCCGGAGGAGCCGGCCGGGAAGAACCGGGTTCACCTCGACCTGCACACCGACGACCGGCACGCCGCGGTCGGCCGGCTGGTCGGACTGGGCGCGGCGATCGTGGACGAGCAGAAGGTGCCCGGGATGAGCTGGACCGTGCTCGCCGACCCCGAAGGCAACCTCTTCTGCGTGGGACAACCCGGGTAAGCTCACCGTCCGTGCTCGTGCTGCTTCCGCCGTCGGAGACCAAGGCCGAGGGCGGTAGCGGCCCGTCGTTCGACCATGGCGCGTTGTCCTTCCCGGAGCTGGAGCCGGTCCGAGAGAAGCTGCTGTCCGCGCTGGTGGACCTGGCCGGCGACGTGCCGGCCAGCCTCGCCGCGCTGGGCCTGTCCGAGCGGCAGTCGGGCGAGGTGCGCCGCAACGCCGAGCTGCGCCTCTCGCCGACCATGCCCGCGCTGACCCGGTACACCGGTGTGCTCTACGACGCGCTGGACGTGGCCGGGATGACCGCTGCCGAACGCCGCCGGGCGACCGGGCGGCTCGCGGTCGCGTCCGCTTTGTTCGGTTTGCTGCGAGCCGGTGACCTCGTGCCGTCCTACCGGCTGTCCGCGTCCAGCGCGGTGCCCGGGATCGGCCCGCTGGGGTCGTTGTGGCGCCCCGCGCTGGAACCGGTACTGGCCTCGCTGGACGATCTGGTGGTGGACCTGCGGTCCGGGCCCTATGCCGGGCTGGCGAGGATTCCCGGCGCGGTGACGGTCAAGGTGGTCAGCGAGGGACCGGGTGGACGGCGGCTCGCGGTGACGCATTTCAACAAGGCGCACAAGGGAAAGCTCGCGCGTGCGCTGGCTTTGGCCTCGCCCGCGCCGGGTTCGCTCGCGGCGATGGTCAAAGTGGCCGCGAAGGCGGATCTTCGCCTGGAGCGGACGGCGGACCGCGGCTTCGAGCTGGTGATCCGATAGTCGGGTTGGTCACAGCCCCGGCCGCGGGTCGAAAGCCGCGTGCACGCATGGGGTAAACTGATCTAGTACCGCAAAGGTTCTCCGGTACTTCCCATCCCAGCGGCACCAGCGAGTGCCGGGCTCGCCCGAAACACCATCCTCGGGACGTGCCAACTTCCGAGAGGTTTTCGTGCTGCCCACGTTCGACCAGCTGGGTCTCCCCCAGCCGCTGATGAATGCTCTGTCCCAGGCCGGAATTCGTGAGCCGTTCCCGATCCAGGCCGCCACCCTGCCCGACGCGCTGGCCGGCAAGGACGTGCTCGGCCGCGCCCAGACCGGGTCCGGCAAGACGCTCGCCTTCGGGCTCGCGCTGCTGGCCCAGCTCGACGGCGGCCGCGCCAAGCCCAAGCGGCCGCGCGCGCTCATCCTCGTGCCCACCCGTGAGCTGGCCATGCAGGTCAGCGACGTGCTCTCGCCGCTGGCCCGCGCGCTCGGCCTGTGGTGCCGCGCCGCGGTCGGCGGGATGTCGTTCGTCAAGCAGGCCGAGGCGCTGCGCCGCGGCGTCGACCTGCTGATCGCCACCCCCGGCCGGCTGTCCGACCACGTCCGCCAGGGCACCGCGATCCTGCACGACATCCAGTACACGGCCATCGACGAGGCCGACCAGATGGCCGACATGGGCTTCCTGCCCCAGGTCCGCGAGATCATGGACCTGACCGACCCGACCGGCCAGCGGCTGCTGTTCTCGGCCACCCTGGACGGCGACGTCGACCAGCTGATCAGGCAGTACATGAAGGACCCGGTCACGCACAGCGTCGCGCCCGCGACCGCCAGTGTGACCACAATGGACCACCACGTGCTGCTGGTGTCCCGTGAGGACAAGCCCGCCGTGATCGCCGAGGTCGCCGCCCGCGAGGGCCGGACCATCATGTTCGTGCGCACCAAGCACCACGTCGACCGGCTGGCCACCCGGCTGCGGTCGATCGGGGTGAACGCCGGTGCGCTGCACGGCGGCAAGGCCCAGGGCGCGCGGACCCGCGTGCTCGCCGAGTTCAAGGACGGCCACACCCCCGTGCTGGTCGCCACCGACGTCGCCGCCCGCGGCATCCACGTGGACGACGTCAGCCTCGTCGTGCACGTCGACCCGCCCGCCGACCCCAAGGACTACCTGCACCGCGCCGGCCGCACGGCCCGCGCGGGCCAGTCCGGCACGGTGATCACCCTGATCACCCACGACCAGCGGCACAGCGTCCGCCGGATGACCGACCGCGCCGGCGTGCGTGCGCACAACGTCCGGGTCCGCCCGGGTGACGCCGAGCTGGTCCGCATCACCGGGGCGCGTGTCCCGAGCGGCGAGCCCGTGCCCGAGCGTCCCGCCCCGGCGCCCTCCACCCGGCCCAAGCGGGCTGCCGGTGGGTTCAAGGGCTCGGGCGGCTTCAAGGGTTCCGGTGGGTTCAAGGGCGGCAACCGCAAGTTCGGCGGCGGCCACCGCTCCGCCGAGGGCACCGGCCGTGACCGGGACCGCGACCGCGAGCACCGTCCATCCGCCGACGGCAAGTTCGCCGGCCCCAAGCGCGACCGCGACCACCGCCCCACCCGCAACAAGCGCCCCCACCACGAACACACCCGCTGAGCAATGACGTGTGGTGACTCCACATCGCTTGGAGTCACCACACGTCTCTCATGTGCTAGCACGTGACTTGCAGTCGCCACTAGGCGGCTGAAGCGACCCGGCAGCCTTCCGGACGGTGGGTGGGCCGGGTATCGCGCTATTTGGGCAAAGTTCGCACTTCCGCGACGAGATCCCGCACTCGCTGCCGCCAGGCGCCGCCGCGTTGCCAGCACCACGCGACCGCATCCGGAATCGCGAGCAGTGGTTCCTCATGAGCGCGCAGATGCTGATACCGCAGTTCGAGGCAGCCATGCTCACGAATCTGTTGGTACAGCACCCGATTGTCCATGTCGGCAATGGAATCGTCGCGCTCCAGCACCAGCATCCGAGCCTCGATCGCCGCCACATCCGCGACCAGCGCACGCAGACACGCTTCGCGCTGTTGCCTGCCTGGCAACGCAGAAGCGCCGTAGACGGTCACCGACGGCTCCAGTTCGGTGACCGCGTCCAGAATCTTCTTCCGGGTCTCGTCAACGAAAACGTGCGCGGACATCCGCCAATTGTGCGCGGCGGCAACGACACTCTCCGATGTGGACTAGAGGTGTTTCTCGGCCAGGGCGGCGACGGGGCCGATGATGATCACGGCGGGTGGGCGGATTCCTTGGGCCGCTATCTCTTCCGCGATGGTGCCGAGGGTGGCGTGCAGGACTCGTTGGGTGCGGGTGGTGCCTTCCTGGACGACGGCCGCTGGGGTGTCGGCGGGGCGGCCGCCTTCCACCAGCGTTGTGGCGAAGGCGGCGATGCGTTCGACGCCCATCATCAGCACGATGGTGCCGCGCAGGCGGGCCAGGGCGTTCCAGTCCACAAGGGACTGTTCGGAGTCGGGGGCGACGTGGCCGGACACGACGACGACCTCATGCGCCACGCCGCGGTGGGTGACCGGGACGCCGGCGACCGCGGGTGCGCCGAAAGCGCTTGTGACACCAGGGACGACGGTCACCGGGACGCCCGCTTCGGCGCAGGCGATCAGCTCCTCGAACCCCCGCCCGAAGACGTAAGGGTCCCCGCCCTTCAACCGCACGACGAACTTCCCGGCCAGCGCCCGCTCCACCAACACGGAGTTGATGAAGTCCTGGCTCGCCGCCCGCCCGTAAGGGATCTTGGCCGCGTCGACGACTTCCACCTGCGGCGCCAACGACTCCAGCAACTCCCGGGGCGCAAGCCGGTCCGCCACAACGACATCAGCCCGCGCCAGCAGCCGCTGCCCGCGAACCGTGATCAACTCGGGGTCACCGGGACCGCCACCGACCAAAGCCACCCCCGGCAACGGTGACACCACCGGCCGGTCGGAGACCCGCCCCTCGCGCAGGGCATCCATGATCTCGTCGCGCACCGCGCCCGACCGGCGGTACTCCCCGCCCGCGAGCACACCAACCAGCAGCCCGTCGTGGTCGCCGACCGCGGGGGTGACCGCGCTGCCCTCCGCGCCGGAGTCCGCGCGCACACAGAACACCCGGGACCGGTCCGCCTCACCGGACACCGCCGCGTTCACGTCGGTGTCCGACGCGCAGCTCACCACGTACCAGGCGTCGGCCAGGTCGCCTTCCTGGTACGGCCGCTGGTGCCAGGTGATCTCCCCGTTGTCGGCCATGGCCTGGACGGCGGGCGTGGCGTGCGGGGCGATGACCTCGACAAGGGCGCCGGCCGCGACCAGGCGGGGCAGGCGGCGCTGGGCGACCGTCCCCGCCCCGACGACGACCACCCGGCGCCCGGCCAGCGACAGCCCGGCCAGGTAGTGGAGCTCTGTCTGCATGCCCGACAGCATGCCTCACCTGGCCTCTTCGACTACGTCACACTCCGGGTTAGTGTGCACGCGTGACCGAATACGACGTGCGGACGCTGGAGCTCGCCGGTGGCAAGGTGGCCACGCTGGTGAAGCTGGCGGCGGAGAACGCGACCAAGGCCATCCTGTACGTGCACGGGTGGTCGGACTACTTCTTCCAGGAGCACGTCGCGGCGCATTTCACCGCGCAGGGCTACGACTTCTACGCGCTGGACCTGCGGGGGTACGGCCGGTCGCTGCGGGACGGCGACCTGCCCAACTTCACGCTCGACATCACCGAGTACTTCGAGGAGCTCGACGCGGCCGCGGCCAAGCTGCACGAGGACGGCCACGAGAGGTTCGTGGTGATGGCGCACTCGACCGGTGGCCTGATCACCCCGTTGTGGCTGAACGAGCGGCCGGACGTGAAGGTCGACGCCCTGGTGCTCAACAGCCCGTGGTTCGAGCTGGCCGAGCCGGGCGTGATGAAGGGCGTCGGCACCTCGGTGGTCAAGCTCGTCGGCCGGATCGCGCCGAAACTGGTGCTGCGCAAGGGACTCGGCCCGGTGTACGGGCAGAGCATCCACCGGGACCACCACGGCGAGTGGGAGTTCGACCTGCGGATGAAGCCGCTGATGGCGTTCCCGGTGCACGCCGGGTGGCTGCGCGCGATCCGGCTCGGGCACGCGCGCCTGCAGCAGGGCCTCGACATCACCGCGCCGGTGCTGATCCTGCACTCCAGCCGCAGCCACCTGCACGCGAAGGCGTGGTCGCAGGACGCCATGGTGGCCGACACCGTGCTGGACGTGGCCGACATGATCAAGTTCGGTCCGGGGCTGGGCAAGAACGTCACGCTCGTGGAGATCACCGACGGCCTGCACGACCTGTTCCTGTCCGCCGAGCCGGTGCGGACCAAGGCGCTGGCCGAGGTGGACGCGTTCCTCGCCAAAGTGTCCTGATCACAACCGATCACATGTTCGCCGCCGAACGCCGCCAGGTCATCCTCGAGCTCGTCCGGTCCAACGGGGCCGTGTCCCTGCGCGAGCTGGCCCGGATCGTGAAGACCAGCGAGGTGACCGTCCGCCGGGACCTGCGTCAGCTCGAGGCCGAGGGGATGCTGGCGCGGCGGCACGGCGGAGCGGTGGCCAACGACCGGACCGCGTACGAACCCAGCTACACGGAGAAGGCCGGGGTGGCCGCCGACGAGAAGGCGGCCATCGCCGACCTGGCCGCGGACCTGGTCAGCCCCGGCGACGCGGTGGTCATCGGCGCCGGGACGACCACCCTCGCGCTGGCCAAACGGCTGGCCCGGATCGCCGAGCTGACCGTGGTCACCAACTCCCTGCTGGTCACGCAAGCGCTTGCGCGCGCGTCCGGGATCGAGGTCCTGGTCACCGGTGGGCTGCTGCGCGGCTCGATCTTCGCCCTCGTCGGGACCGCCGCCGAGGACAGCGTGAAGAGCCTGCGAGTGCGCCGGGCGTTCATGTCCGGCAACGGCCTCACCGCGGCACGCGGAATGTCCACCCCGAACGGAGCCGTCGCCGGGATCGACCGCGCGCTCGCGGCCACCGCCAAGGAAGTGGTGGTCCTGGTGGACAACACCAAGATCGGCGTCGACACCATGTACCAGACAGTGCCCACTCAGGACATCACCCACGTGGTGACCGATACCGGCGCCGATCCCGATGAACTGGCCGCATTCAAGGCCGCCGGCATCCAGGTGCACATCGCCCAATCCGGCGGTTGAGTCGCGTAATAGGGAACAAAACGTCGTTTTCAATGACCATTTCCGGCTCCTGTAACGGTCATTTTCGATCGATCGACGAACACTCTTGACGGCCGGTCCAGCCCCAGTGACTAATAGGACACACGCCGTGACTGAGAGGAGCTACGCCGGCCGGCCCAGTCCGACTGGTCACTGTGGACCTGTCCACCGGCCCCGGGTTTGGACCATTTGCTTCGCCAGAACCATGAAGTTTCTTTGCGTTCGGGCCGGCAGGTGCCACCATCGTCCATATCGGGCAAGCAGGATGCCTGCTGATCGGCCTACTGGGAGGACCTTTTGCTCGAAGCCGCGCGGGTCACCAAACGCTTCGGCGGCGTGCCCGCCTTGCGGGGTGTGGACTTCCTGCTCGAACGCGGGCAGGTGCACGCCCTGGTGGGGGCGAACGGCGCCGGGAAGTCCACTCTGGTCAAGGTGCTCTCCGGGGTCTACTCCCCGGACGAGGGCCTGGTGTTCCACCGCGGCCGCCCGGTGCGGTTCACCGGGCCGCAGGACGCGCAGCAGCGCGGAATCAGCGCGGTATACCAAGAACTCAGCCTGGTCGGCTCGATGTCGGTCAGTGCCAACCTGTATCTCGGCAAGGAGCCACGAAACCGCCTGGGGATGGTGAGTTTCCGCCGGATGCACGCGGATGCCGAGCGGCTGCTGGACTCCCTGGGCATCGAGGTCGACCCGAGGCGTGAACTGCGTTCACTAACCCTTGGGCAGCAACAGATGGTGGCGATCGCGCGGGCGGCGAACACGGACAGTCGCGTCGTCATCATGGACGAACCGACGTCCTCATTGGAACCCGACGAGGTCGAGACCCTGTTCGAGGTGATCCGGCGGCTCAGCGAACGTGACGTGTCTATTGTCTACATCAGTCACCGGCTGCTGGAACTGTTTCAGATCTGCAATACAGTGACGGTGCTGCGCGACGGCCAGGTCGTCCACACTGGACGGATGTGCGACATCGGGCCGGTCGAGCTGGTCTCCAGCATGCTCGGCCGGGATGCCGCGGACATCCGCCGCACCGGCACAACGGCGTTCACGCACGAGCACACCCCTGCGGCGCAAGAGGTTCTCAGCGCGCGGCAGCTCGGCGGCAGTTCGCATGCCGACAACGTCGCCATCGATGTGCACGCCGGCGAGGTCGTGGGTCTGGGCGGGCTGGCCGGCTCCGGCCGCACCGAGACGGTGCGGGCGCCGGCCGGTCTGCGGCACCCCGGCCGGGGCACGGTGGAGGTCCAAGGTAGACAGGTCCGGACCGGATCACCTTCGGCCGCAATAGAAGCGGGCATCGTGCTGGTACCGGAGGACCGAACCGGGCAGGGACTGGTGCCGCACCTGTCGGTCCGGGACAACATCGTGCTGGCCGCTCTGCCGCGGCTGTCCCGGTTCGGCCTGGTGTCACAGTCCAAACAGGACGGACTGGTGCACACCCTGATGCGGCGGCTCGGAATCCAGGCGACCGGGCCGGACCAGCGGGTGAGCGAGCTGTCCGGCGTCAACCAGCAGAAGGTGATGCTGGCCAGGTGGCTGGCGCTGAGCCCGAAGGTGCTGCTGCTGGACGAACCGACGCGGGGAATGGATCTCGATGCCAAGGCCCAAGTGCAGGCGCTGGTGGAGGAGCTGGCCGGCCAGGGCCTGGGGATCGTCCTGGCGTCCGGCGATCTGGCCGAGCTGGTCGAGGGGGCCGACCGGGTGATCGTGTTGCGGGAGGGTGCCGCGGTGGCGGAGTTGCAGGGCGACCAGGTGACGGCGGACGCGGTGCGGGCGGCGATAGCGGAGCGCGGGACATGACCCGCGGGCCGGTGCGCCGGAAAGGCGGCGCATGACCATCACCCAGTCCCGGCTGAGTGCGTTCACCCGTGACTATGGGGTCTATGCGGCTCTTGTGCTCCTGGCTCTGTCGAATGTTCTTGTCACGCGGGACTTCCTCACCGTGGAGACCTTGCGCGAGCAGGTGATCCTGCTGGTTCCGGTGCTGATCGTGGCGCTGGGCATGGCTTTGGTGATCGGCACCGGCGGCGTCGACCTGTCGGTCGGGGCGGTCATGGCGCTCTCGGCGGCCGTGCTACCCCTGTCGCTGGACTATGGCGTGGTTCCGGCGGTCATGGCCGGTGTGCTGACCGGTGTCCTCACCGGGATGCTGAGTGGTTCGCTGGTCGCTTTCCTCAAGGTGCAACCGATTGTGGCCACGCTTGCGGTTCTTGTGGTCGGGCGTGGGATCGCGTTGGTGATCGCCGACGGCGAGACTCCGGGCACGGGACTGGGCGTGGACGTGCCGACTCTCGTGCTGGTCGCGGTGGCGTTGATCGTCGTGGTGTCGGTGCTGGCCGGCCAGACGACCTTCGGCCGCCAGCTGGTCGCGATCGGCGGGAACCGCACCGCCGCCCGGTATTCGGGTCTCCCGGTGAACCGGGTGCTGCTGACCAGCTATGTCCTTTGTGGATCTTTCGCCGCGGTCGCCGGGATGTTCACCCGGCTGACCACGAGCGACCCGTCGCGGACCGGCGAGCTGATCGGGCTGTCCGCGATCACCGCCGTCGTCGCGGGCGGGACACCGTTGTCCGGCGGCCGGATCCGGGTGCTGGGCACGGTCGCGGGCGCCGTGCTGATCCAGCTGGTCACGGCGACTTTGCTGGAGAACGGCGCGCCCGCGTCGGTGGCCCAGATGGTCCAGGCGGTGATCATCATCGCCGCGGTGGTGGTTCAGCGAGGCACGCGATGAGGGCACGCAGACTGGCCGCGTTCGCCCAGCGGCACGGCGCGCTGCTGATGGTCATGGTGCTGCTGACGTTCGGCGGCGCCCAGGTCACCGGTTTCCTCACCGGCGAGAACCTCGGCGCGATGGCGGTGCGGGCGTCGTTCCTGGCGATCGTGGCGCTGGGCCTGACGTTCGTCATCGTCAGCGGCGGCATCGACCTGTCGATCGGCGCGGTGTACTCGCTTTGCGGTGTGCTGGCGGCGTATTCGTCCCGCTGGGGCTCGGCCGCGGCGCTGGCGGTGCCGGTGGCCGTGGGTCTGGCGTTCGGCCTGGTTCAGGGCTGGCTGATCGGCAAGCTGCGGCTGGCGTCGTTCATCGTGACCGCGGGCGGGTTGTTGTTCGCGCACGGCCTGGTGCTGTTCATCACCGCCGAAGGCCAGGAAACCTTTACCGTGCCCAAGGGTTCGACGTTCCTGGAACTCGGGCACGGCGCCGTGCCGGTGGTCGTGACGATCGTGCTGTACCTGCTCGGCGGCGTGCTGTTGCAGCGGACACCTTTCGGGCTGCGGCTGTTCGCGATCGGCAGCAGCGAGGACGCGAGCAGGCTGATGGGCTTGCCGGTGGCGGGCACGAAGATCGCGGTCTACGCCGTGTCCGGACTGCTCGCCGGGCTGACCGGCGCCCTGTCCACCGCCCAGGCCGGCACCGGCGTGACCACGATCGGCCTCGGCGTCGAGCTGGCCGCGATCGCCGCCGTCGTGCTGGGCGGGACCGTGCTCGCCGGCGGCTCGGGCGCGGTCAGCGGCACCCTCGCCGGCGTGGTCCTGCTGGGCCTCGTCCACGGCTTGCTGACCCACACGCGCGACCTCTCCACCAGCATGCACGCCCTGGTCAGCGGCACCACCCTGCTCGTGGTCCTGGTCGTCCAGGCCCTGCTCTCCCGCGCCCGCAACACCGACTAGCCCGATCAGACGAGCAGCTATCTCAGCGTTTGCGCAGGCGCAGGGAGTTCCAGCTGCCGTCGGCGGTCCAGCCGCCGTCGACCGGGAGGGCCACGCCGTTGACGAAGCCGGAGGCCTCGGGGTCGGCGAGGAAGGCGACGGCGGCGGCGATGTCACCCGGGAAGGCGAACCGGCCCATCGGGTTGACGCTGGTGATGTCCTCGTCGGTGTAGCCGCCGCTGGCCTGGTCGGCCACGTCCATCTCGGTCTTCACCCAGCCGGGGCACACCGCGTTGACCCGCACGCCCCGGCCGCCCCACTCGGCCGCCAGGGTGCGGGTGAGGCCGATCAGCCCGTGTTTGCTGGCGTTGTAGGCCGCGCGGTCGGCGATCCCCTGCAGACCCGCGATCGAGGCGATGTTCACGATCGAGCCGGTGCCCGCGGCGAGCATGTCCTGGCCGAACTCCTGGCACAGCAGGAAAGGACCGGTCAGGTTCACGTCGAGGACCCGCCGCCACTGGTCGGCCGTCGTGGTCTCGGCGGGTTGCAGCAAGGAGATGCCCGCGTTGTTGACCAGCACGTCCACCAGGCCGAACTTGGCCCGCACGCGTTCGCCCAGCGCGGCGACGTCTTCCGCCGAGGACACGTCCGCGACGAACGCGTTCTCCCCCGGAAGTTCTTGCAGGTCAACGAGAACCGTCGAGTACCCACGGGTGGCGAGGAGTTCGGCGACCGACCGGCCGATGCCCTGGGCGGCACCGGTGACCACCGCGACCGGGGCGGTCATCCTTCGAAGGCGAACGGGATGAGCTGGAACGCGATCGCGGGCTTGCCGCCGAAGCGCTCGCCGTTCTCGACCGCGAACCGCCGGATGAACGACGGGTCGGACATCGGGCCCGGCCCGAGCCCCTCGAGGTAGGCCTTGTGCGCGGCCAGCGACGCCATGCCAAGGTCCAAAGTGGACTCAACGGCCACCGCGTGGGTTGCGTTCGGCGAACCGGACACCGCGACCCAGCGCACGCCGTTCCACGGCTCCAGGCCGAGCTCCGGGAAGATCCACCGGTTGCCCGCGTCGCCGACCGCGTCCATCAACGCCTGCGCGACATTGCGGTGGTCCGGCGAGTTCGGCCGCCCACCGGGCCAGGGATCGCCGTTCAGCGTCACGATGAGCTCGGGACGGTGCCGCCGGATCGCGGCCGCCAGGTCCCGGCGCAGCGGCAGGCCGTACTCGATCACGCCGTCGTGGTGGTCCAGGAACTCCACAGTGGACACACCAACGACCCGCGCGGCCTCGATCTGCTCGCGTTCCCGCAGCGGGCCGCACTCCTCGGGCGGGATGCCGTCGATCCCGGCCTCACCGCGCGTGGCCAGCACGTACGCCACCGACTTGCCCGCCTCGGTCCAGGCCGCGATCGCCGCGGAGGCACCGTATTCCAGGTCGTCCGGGTGGGCGACGACGCCGAGGGCACGCTCCCAATCGGACGGCATGGGATCGAAGTCGGTCACACCCGCCTCCCCCGCTGCGGCTGCGCCTGTCCGGTCGCCTTCTTCACGGGCGTCTTGGCTTGGGTCTTCGCCGGTTGCTTGGCCGCGGCGGCTTTCGCGGCAGCGGCCGTCTTCGCGGCGTTGGTCCGCGGGACGGGCTTCTTCGCCTGTGCCGTCACGGTTTTCGTCGCGGTGCTGGCGGCGGCCGCCTTCGCCGGAGCCGGTTTCCTGGCCGGAGCCTCGGCCTCGGCCGGGGCGGCGGGCTCGGGAACCTCGATCGGCTCCGCGACAACGGTCACCCGCTGCGGCTTCGCCACCGGCTCCGGTTCGGGGGTGACCTCGGGCTCCGGCGCGGGAGTCGCGCGCTTGGTCCAGCTGGACCGGTTGCGGGACCAGCGAACCACGCCATCACCGCTCGACGACCGGCGCGAAGCGTCGCCCGCGGACCGGGTCTTGCCGGCGCGGACAGCCCCGCCGACAAGGAAAAGCGTGTGCCGCCACAACCGGTGCTGCTTCACGGTCACCAGCAGCTCGCCGATGGTGGTCCGCGCGACGATCTCGTCCGGCCAGCTCACCTTGTAGGCCGCGACGACCGGGGTGCTGTCGTCGAAACCCCCGGCGCGCAAGGCATCCGCGAGCTCACCGGCACGCGCGGCCGGGACGACGACGGCCATCGTCGTGCCGAACTGGGCGTACTGCCGGATCTGCTCCAGATCGGGCATGCCATTCGTCTCCTGGCCCGCGGTGATCACCGAGTCGGCGAAGTCGGGCTCGGTGAGCGAAACGCCCACAGACGCGGCCGTGGCGGACATCGGCGACACACCGGGCACGACCTCGGCGGGCAGCTGCAGCCGCGCGCACAGCTCGAGCTGCGCCCGCAGACCGCCCCACGACGCCAGGTCACCCGCGTGCATCCGCACCACGCGCAGCTTGTCCCGGACCGCGCGCCGGTAGATCTCGGTGATCTCGTCCTCGCCCAGCCGGGCCAGGTCGACCAGGTCCGCGTCCGGTCTGGTGTTCTGGCGGACCCACCCGGCGTCCACGATGCTCGGCGTCCACAGCACCACGTCGGCCTCACCGATGTGGCGCGCGCCTCGCAGCGTGATCAGGTCCGAAGCCCCGGGACCGGCGCCGACAAAGCTGATTCCTGCGCTCACGCGGCGACCGTACCGTGGCGCCCGGCACGCCCCGATCGCGGCCCCGGGGCCCAACTGTCACCCCCGCCACACTCCACAACGGCCGCGCGATGCGACACTCGCGGGCGTGACTTCCACTGGCGAGCAGGTCTTCGACTGGATCGACGCACGGGCTGAGGACCGCCGCAAGGCGGGACTGACCAGGCAGTTGCGTCCGCGCCGGGCCGACAGCACGCTGCTCGACCTGGCCGGCAACGACTATCTCGGGCTGTCCAGGGACAAGCGGGTCAGCGGCGCGGCGGCCGCGGCGGCGTTGCGCTGGGGCGCGGGCTCGACCGGATCGCGGTTGGTCACCGGCACCACCGAGCTGCACTCCGAACTGGAGCACGCGCTCGCCGCTTTCTGTGGCACACAAGCGGCTTTGGTGTTCTCGTCGGGCTTCGCGGCCAACCTCGGGGCGATCACCGCCCTGTCCGGAAAAGGTTCTGCGATCGTTACCGACGCCTACATCCACGCCTCGCTGATCGACGGTTGCCGCCTGTCGCGCGCGGATATCGCTGTGATGAACCACAACGACGCGCCCGCGATCAAGCGCGCGCTGGCCACCCGGCGCACCGAACACGCCCTGGTGGTGACCGATTCGGTGTTCTCAGTGGACGGAGACCTCGCGCCGCTCGGCGAGTTGGCGGAAGCCTGCCGCGAGCACAACGCGGGCCTGGTGATCGACGACGCGCACGGGTTCGGCGTGCTCGGCGAGGGCGGCCGGGGCGCGGTGCACGAGGCCGGGCTGATCAAGGACCCGAACGTGGTCACCACCGTCACGTTGTCGAAATCCCTTGGCGCGCAAGGCGGAGCAGTCCTCGGGCCGCGCCGGGTGATCCGGCACCTGCTGGAGACCGCGCGCACGTTCATCTTCGACACCGGTTTGGCGCCCGCGAGCGCCGCCGCGGCGCTGACCGCGTTGACCGTGCTCAAGGAGGAGCCGGAACGCGCCGAGCGGGTGCGTGAGGTGGCGATGAACCTGTCCATGTCGCTCAAGGCGGCCGGGTTCCAGGTGACCGTGCCGGACGCGGCGGTGATCGCGGTCCGCGCCCCGTCCCCGGAGACCGCGCTGGCGTGGGCGGACGACTGCCGCGCGGCGGGCGTGTGGGTGGGCTGCTTCCGGCCGCCTTCGGTGCCGGACAAGGTCTCCCGCCTGCGGCTCACTGTTCGGGCCGACCTCACCGACGGCGACGTCGAGAAGGCGGTCGAGGTGATCACCCGGTGTGCGCCGCGCGGCGCATCGTGATGTGCGGGATGCCGTCCTCGATGTACTCCTCGCCCTCGGCTACATACCCGAACCGCGCGTAGAACCCCTGCGCGTACGTCTGCGCCTCCAGCACGCTGCGGGCGTCACCCAGGTCAGTGACAGCGGCGGCCATGACCTTCTCGCCCAGACCCGAGCCGCGGGCGTCCTTGGCGGTCACCACCCGGCCGATCCGCCGCTCGCCGTCCGGTTCGGTGAGGGTGCGGGCGTAGGCGAGCAGGGCGCCATCCTCGATCAGGTAATGCGTCGTGCCCGGCTCCAGGTCGCGGCCGTCCACGTCGAGGTACGGGCTCTGCTGTTCGACGACGAACACCTCGGCCCGGAGCCGCAGGATGGTCTGGAGATCGACCGCCGACAGTTCCGGGCCGCGAATCGTGCGAAGGTTCACCCGATCAAGCTACGGCGTGACCGGGTTGACCTGCAGGGCCAGGTCCGGGGCGTACGTGGACACCCGCGTGTACACGCCGGGCTTGTTCGGCAGGCCGCAGCCCTCGCCCCACGAGGAGATGCCGATCAGCCGGTCCTTGACCACCATCGGGCCGCCGGAGTCGCCCTGGCAGCCGTCGATCCCTCCTTGGGGGTAACCCGCGCAGACCATCGCGTCCGGGTTGTACTTGCCGAACGCGGTCTTGCAGTCGGCGTCGCTGACCACCGGGACGTCCGCCTTGAGCAGGTACTGCGAGGTCGGGCCGCCGGACGCGGTGCGCCCCCAGCCCAGGATCGTGGCCATCGTGTTGGTCTCGTACAGGTCCTCGTCGGCCGAGGTCGCGAACGGCAGCGGCGGGTAGCCGGTGATCCGCTTGCCCAGGGTGAGCACGGCGACGTCGTTGCCGACCAGGGCGTCGGTGTACTTGGGGTGGATCCAGATCTTCTTCACCGGCACCCGCACGCCCGCGGTCGTGGCGTTCTTGTCATCCCGCCCGGCCACGACGTACATGTCCTCCGGCAGCTGGCCCTTGGCGCAGTGCGCGGCCGTGATCACCTTGTCGGGGGTGGTCAGGGTGCCGCCGCAGAACTGGAAGTCGTCCGGGGTGGTCAGGAACACCGCGTACGGGTACTGCTGGGTGCTGGCTCTCGTGCCACCCACGATGCGTGCCGACGACTCCGACGACGAGGCCGGGACGGCGACGGCCGTGATGACCACCGCCAGACTCAGCGCAGCGCCCACCAGCCATCCGAGCTTGGACCTCATCACCGGCTCCTCTTTTCCGCGGCGTCCCCATGTATGACTCCGCCTACGTTAGGTCAGGAACCATCGACGCGCTGTCACTGAACCGGGTGGTCTTCGGACATGATTAGCTAGACCTGTGCGGCCATGGTTGGTGATCTTGCTGGTGGTGGCGGGGTGTGGTGCGCCATCGCCGTCCAACCCTGCCCCGGCGACCTCCGAGACCGCCCCACCACCAGCGGCAACGCCCCAGTCGTCGGCCGCGGCGGCACCGCCCGGCGCCCCCGCGGGCCGGAAGGTCTGGCAGGTCGGCAAGGACCCGTTGCCGCTGCGCCCGGATGGGTTCGGCAAGGTGCTGCCCACCCCACCCGAACTGGTGAATCGGTCATTGCCGACAAAGGACACGTTGCCCCCACCCGCCGACGGGAAATACGCCTCCCGGGTCGTGCCGATCCCACCGGACGTGCTGGCGCGCAGCACCTGGCAGGCCGCCTGCCCGGTCGGCAAGGACGACCTGCGCTACCTGACGATGTCGTTCTGGGGCTTCGACAACAAGCCGCACACCGGCGAGATGATCGTCAACAAGTCGGTGGCCACCGCGGTCACGCAGGTGTTCGGCAAGCTGTTCCAGGCGAAGTTCCCGATCGAGGAGATGCGGGTCACCGACAAGTCCGAACTGGACGCCGCACCGACCGGCGACGGCAACGCCACGGCCGCCTTCGTCTGCCGCCCAACCCGTGGCGCCACAACATGGTCAGCCCACGCCTACGGCCTCGCGGTCGACATCGACCCGTTCTGCAACCCGTATCGCAAGGGCGATCTGGTCCTGCCGGAGCTGGCTTCGTCCTATCTGGACAGAAGTACGCCCCGGCCCGGGATGATCCGGGCCGGGGACGTGGTGGAGCGTGCCTTCACGGCGATCGGCTGGACCTGGGGCGGCACCTGGACCTCCCCCAAGGACCTGATGCACTTCTCCCAGACCGGCAAGTAGCTAGCTCTTGTCGCCGCCGCCGGTGCCGCCGTTGTTCTGGTCGTTGTTGTTGTCCTCATCGGACGGACGGCGGCGGAACCCGCTGAAGACCTTGTCCGCCGCGCCGGACAGCGCGCCGCCGACATCGCTGAGCACCTTGATCAGCGGGTCGGTGGAGTTGGTGAACGACTCCTTGTAGGACTTGCCCGCGTCGGCGAAGTCCTCCTTGAGCGGGTTGGCCTGCGGGTCCTGCGCGTCCCGGCGCTTGTAGTCACCGGCCAGGATGGCCCGGTACTCCTCGGTGGCCGCCCAGCGCTGCAGCTGCGAGGCGCGCACGACGGCGAACGGGTGCGGCCGGTCCTCGGTCTCCAGCAGCTTGATGATGCTGTCCCGGATGTCCTCGACCTCCTCGTACTCCTTGGCCTGCTCGAGGAACGAGGGGATGTCGATCTGCGACAGGTCGGTGGCCCCGGCCAGGTACATGTGCGCCCGCAGCGAGGCCGACGGGTCCTGGCAGACCAGCAGGCCGGCCCGGTCACAGCTCAGCTCGGCCTTGCGGCGCCACTCGTACAGCGCGGCGATCACGGCCCGCAGCCCGAGCGCGCCCAGCGGCACCCACTGGATGTTGCGCTGCAGGTTGAGCAGGCGGCGCAGCAGGGTGAGCAGAACCGCGTGCCCGGACAGCACGTGCCCCAGCTCGTGGCCGATCACGAACCGCAGCGCCTCCGGGTCCAGTGCCTCGACCAGGCCCGAGGTGAGCACGATGAACGGCTCGTCGATGCCGATGGTGTACGCGTTGGCCTCGGCCGAGCGGGCGACGTACAGCTTGGGCACCTTCGGCAGGTCGAGGACCTCGGTCGCTTCCTTGTGGATCCGGTTGATCACGGGGTACTGCGTCTCGCTCACCCGCACGAACGACGCGACGGCGAGCAGCCGCTCGGTGCGTTCGTTCCACAGCGAGTTCAAGGTCTTCAGGACATCGCTGATCCCTGGGACGGCGCGCAGCGTGGCCATCGCGCCCTTGTCGGCGGGGTGTTCGTAGGCGCGCGGGCTGATGCCCGGGAACCGGACGCGCGGCGCCGACTGCTGGACGTCTGTTTCAGTCACGGCTGGATACCTCTCCCTGTGGTTACGGCCCAACGTACGCCGAAACGGACACCTTGGGTGCCGGCTGGACCGCAGACCCGGGAGAGACCAGGGTTGTCCCTGAGCGGAGACTAGGGCCGTCCACTGACTGTGGTCCACTCCGGCCCCTCGCGGGGCTCGTCAACCCAGACCGCTGGAGGTTTTCGATCATGAGCCTGGAGCGTCCCGTCGCACCCGACCCCTATGAGCTGCTGCCGGCGGTCGGGTCGTTCACGGTGACTTCCACTGACGTGACCAACGGTGAGCAGCTCCCCAGCGCGCAGGTCTACGAGGCCGGCAACACCTCGCCCCAGCTGAGCTGGTCGGGTTTCCCCGCGGAGACCAAGAGCTTCGTGGTCACCTGCTACGACCCGGACGCGCCGACCCCGTCCGGCTTCTGGCACTGGCTGGCCGTCGACATCCCGGCGTCGGTCACCTCGCTGGACACCGGCGCCGGGGCGAGTGACGAGTCGCTGCCCGAGGGCGCGTTCCACACCCGCAACGACTTCGGCGCGTTCAAGTTCGACGGGGCCGCGCCGCCACAGGGCGACCAGGTGCACCGGTACTACTTCGTGGTGCACGCGGTGGACCAGGAGAAGCTGGGCGTGGACGAGAACGCCTCGGCCGCGTTCGTCAGCTTCAACCTGGTGTTCCACACGCTGGCCAGGGCCATCATCACACCCACGTACGCGCACTAGTCAGGAACATTGCCGGAGCCGGTGCCGTTAGATGTACCTGTGCGGAACTTCGACCTGGTCATCATCGGCACCGGCTCCGGCAACTCCATCCTCGACGCGCGGTTCCGCGACTGGGATGTGGCGATCGTCGAGAAGGGCGTGTTCGGCGGCACGTGCCTGAACGTCGGCTGCATCCCGACGAAGATGTTCGTGCACACCGCGGACCTCGCCGCCACGCCGGGGCACAGCTACCGGCTGGGTGTGGACGAGACGCTGAACGGGGTGCGCTGGCCGGAGATCCGGGACCGCATCTTCGGGCGGATCGACCCGATCGCCGCGGGCGGCCGGGAGTACCGGGTCAGCCACGAGGACAACAAGAACGTCACCGTGTACGAGGGCACGGGCCGGTTCACCGCGCCGAAGACCCTTGAGGTGACGCTGCCCGACGGCACCACCGAGACCATCACGGCGGACAAGTTCGTGCTCGCCGCGGGTGGGCGCGTGGTCGTGCCTGACGTGCCGGGGCTGGCCGATGCCGGGTTCCACACCAGCGACACGATCATGCGGCTGGACGACCTGCCGCGCCGGATGACCATCCTGGGCAGCGGGTTCGTCGCCGCCGAGTTCGCGCACGTGTTCTCGTCGTTCGGCGTCGAGGTGACGGTCGTGGCGCGGTTCGGCGCGCTGCTGCGGTACGAGGACGACGACATCAGCCAGCGGTTCACCGAGCTCGCCAAGGACAAGTGGGATGTCCGGCTGGACCGCAAGGCGGTGCGGGCCGAGCGCGACGGTGACACGGTCAAGCTGTACCTCGAAGGCCCGCGCGGCGCCGAGGTGCTCGAGTCCGACGTGCTGCTGGTCGCCGTGGGCCGGACCCCCAACTCCGACATCCTCGACGTGGCCGCGGGCGGTATCGCGGTCGCGGCCACCGGGCACGTGGTGGTCGACGAGTACCAGGAGACCAACGTCCCGGGCGTGTACGCGTTGGGCGACATGAGTTCCCCGTACGAGCTCAAGCACGTCGCCAACCACGAGTCCCGCATCGTCCAGCACAACCTCCTGCACCCCGACGCCCGCGAGAAGGCCGACCACCGGTTCGTCCCGCACGCGGTGTTCACCTCCCCGCAGATCGCCGCCGTCGGCGCCACCGAGCGGCAACTGCAGCTGCGCGGCGAGCGCTACGTCAAGGCGGTCCAGAAGTACGCGGACATCGCCTACGGCTGGGCCATGGAGGACACCACCGGCTTCGTGAAACTCCTCGCCGACCCCAGCACCGGCAAACTCCTGGGCGCCCACATCATCGGCCCCCAGGCGCCGACCGTGATCCAGCCGCTGATCCAGGCGATGAGCTTCGGCCTCGACGTCCGGAGCATGGCCCGCGGCCAGTACTGGATCCACCCCGCCATGCCCGAGGTCATCGAAAACGCCCTCCTCAACCTCGAAATCGACTGAAGCCTGTCCTTTTTTTGCCCACCAAACAATTCACGAATTAGTACTTCTGGCTGCTTCCGACCGGCCTCATCCTGGGTGTTGTCGGGCTGATTGCCGGATTTTCCTGCATGGCAAGAACGCCCCGCAGGTCGATTCGTGCGGCACCAAGCTGGGCCTGGCCCATCAATTGGTGTCCGGCACGTATCGGACGACCTGTGCGTCCGCGAAGGCCATGATGACCACCGGAAACGTGCTGATGATCGCGGGTGGGCTGATCAGCGCGGTCATTGTGATCCTCGGTATCGCGTACTTCGTCACCAGGACGTCGGCGCAGCCGGCGACCTGAATCAGCGGGTCGACGGAATGGGTCTGGCGGCGGGGGTGGGGGTGTTCGGGGCGTTGTAGGCCTCCATCACCGCGCGCCAGATCGCCGCGGGTTCGGCGAAGGGGGTGATGTCCGCGCCGGATTTGTTCTTGATCGCCTTGAGCTGGTCGGAACCCATCCACACGACGGTCGCGAGGTCGTGGGTGTAGCCGGTCATCCAGGCCTTGGCGACGGCGCCGTTCTCGCCGAACGGACGCACCCCGGGCCGGATCGCCCCGACGAGACCCTTGGGCGAATTCATCGCCTCGGTGACCTGGCGGGCGACCCGCGGCGGAACCACCTGCTGCGACGTCAAAGTGGCGCGGTACCGGATGTTGCCGGAGCTGTATTCGACGCGGTCGACGAAATGCGGGTTCGTGCGGACACCGTCGGCGGCGAGGGTCGCGTAGGCGGTGGACATGTCGATCGGGCGGGCGATGGTCGAGCCCATGCCGATCGCGATCCGGGTGTCGGGTTTCTCGCCCAGCGTGGGTTTTCCACGCAGTTCCCGCGGGATCCCCAGCTGGTAGGCGATCTCCGCGACGAAGTCCGGGCCGATCTTGTTGGCGAGCCCCGCGATGGCGGTGTTCACCGGTTGCTGCAGCGCTCGGCGCAGGGTGCACGGCGAACAGTCGGCGCCGGGCGGGTTCGTCATCGGGATGCCGCCGATTGTGCGCGGCGAACTCCCCTCGAGCGGGCTGTCCAGCCGGAACCCCTGGGTCAGCGCCGCGGCGCCGGTGAACGGCCCGAACGCGGTCCCGGGCTCCTGCCAGGTCTGCGCGTAGTCGAGGCCCTTTCCGTTGCCACCGCCGTGATACGCGATGATCCCGCCGGTGTTCGGGTCGATGGACACCACCGCGGCCCGCAGGTAGTCCGGCTGACCGTCCATTGTGGTCTTGACGGCCTGCTCGGCGGCCTGCTGGGCGGCCCGGTCGATGGTCGTGATCACGCGCAGCCCCTTGGCGTGCGCCTCATCGCGCGGCAGGTCGGCGCGTTCCTCCAGCTCGGCCAACACCTGGTTCTGGATCTGCAGCTCGGCGCTGCTCGTCCCGGCGTCGCGCGGCAGCGTCGCCGGGAACGCAAGACCGTCCTTGCTGGGCAACCACTTCTGGTTCACCATCTGGTCCAGCACGAAGTTCCACCGGCGCTCGGCGTTCTCCCGGTCCACGTCCGGGTCCCAGAACGTCGGCCGCTGGATCACGCCCGCGAGCAGCGCCGCCTCGGACACATTGACCTGCTGGATGTCCTTGCCGAAGTAGGCCCGCGCCGCGGCCTGGATCCCGTTCGCTCCGCGTCCGAAGTAGACGGTGTTCAGGTACGCGGTGAGCAGGTTCTCCTTGCTGTAGGTGTCGGTGATCTTCTTGGCCAGCACCAGTTCCCGCCACTTGCGGGAGAACGAGTGGTCCTCGTTGCCGGTGGCCTTCTTGATGTACTGCTGGGTGATGGTCGAGCCACCGCCGGACGCGCCGATGAGGTTGTTGAACGCGGCCCGCATGATCCCGGTGACGTCGAACCCCGAATTGGTCCAGAACGAGTTGTCCTCGGCCGCCAGCACCGCGTTCTGCACGTGCTGCGGGATCTGGTCGAACCGCACCAGGGTCCGGTTCCCGCCACCGCCCGGCGGCAGGATCCGGCCCAGCTCGGTCTTGCCGTCCGAGTAGTACAGCGTGATCGTCTGGTTCTGCGCCAGCGTGACCTGCATCGGGTCCGGCACGTCGAACATCTGGTAGCAGATGTAGAACGCCGTCACCGGGGTCGCGACCGCCAGGAACAGCAGCACGTAGCAGGTTCTACGGACCCGGCGCCAGATCCGCTTGCGACGCGGTTTTCGCTGGTCAGGAACGGCAAAAGGCTCGGTTGCTGGTTCATCGGCGGTCACCCGCGGTCGCTCCCCGGCGTAGATCGACTCCATTTCGTGACCTACACGCGCCAGGTCACGAAAAGGTTGAGCCGATCCGCCGGGGTTTGCCTATGCCGAGGTCAGCGCGTCGATCGCCCGGTAGATGCGCTTGTCCGACACCGGGTACGCGGTCTTGATCGACTGCGCGAACAGGCTCAGCCGCAGCTCCTCGATCATCCACCGGATCTTGCGCGTCTCCGGGCCTACCGGCAGCTGCCGGTAGGCGTCCCAGACCTCCTGCACGTCCTGCGTCCACTCGAAGTCGCGGTCCGGCCGCTCGGGCAGCTTGTCCAGCCGCAGCTCGATGCCCTGCAGGTAGCGGACGAGGCTGGGCAGCTGGTCGTACCCGGTGGCAGTGACGAAACCGCGGTACACCAGCCTGCCCAGCTGCGCCCGGATGTCCTGCAACGAAGGTTCCAGCCTCGGACTGTTCATTGTGGACAGCCGGGCCCGCACGCTGTTCGACGCGGTCAGCGCCTTCTGGACGTGGTTCACCACTTCCAGCGTGGTCGGGTTCAGCCGGGCCCGTACGTCGTCGCGCAGCTTGGTGAACGCGGCCTCGTCCCAGGCCGGTCCGCCGTTGTCGATGATGATCTTGTCCACCGCGCAGTTGACGCAGTCGTCGAACAGGTCCTGCATGTCGCGATGCGGATTTGTCGACAAGGCGAGCTTGGCCGCGTTCGGCATCCGGCCGAGCACGTACTTCAACGGCGACGGCACGCCGATCAGCAGCAGCCTGCGGGTGCCCTTCCACATCGAGACCCGTTGCTCCCCAGCGGTTTCGAACATCCGCACGGCCACGGTCTCGCCCTCGTCGACCAACGCCGGATACGCGGTGACCACGAACCCGTGCTGTTGCTCACGCAGTGTCTTCGGCAGCGTGCCGATCTCCCAGGCGCGCAAACCTTTGCGCTCGATCTGACCAGCGGCCTCGGACAACGTCTCGCGCATCTTGGGCTGCAACTGGCGTTTGAGGTCGGTGAGGTCCTTGCCGGTGGCCAGCACCTTCCGGCTCTCGTCCTCGATCCGGTAGGTGACCTTCAAATGATCGGGGATCTTGGTCAGATCCCAGTCCTCACGCGTGATCACGACACCTGACAACGCCTTGATCTCCGCGGACACGACGTCCAGCAGCGACCGTTCCCCCAGGTCGCCGACCCGGTGCAGGATCGCCTTGGCCCAGTCCGGCGTCGGCACGAAGTTGCGGCGAAGCTGCTTGGGCAACGACTTCAGCAGCGCGGTGACGATCTCCTCGCGCAGACCCGGGACCTGCCAGGCGAAGTTGTCCGCGGTGACCTGGTTGAGCACCGGCAGCGGGATGTGCGCGGTGACACCGTCATCCGTGCGCCCGGGCTCGAACTGGTACGTCAGCCGCATGGTCAGCCCGTCGCGCCGCCAGTCGTCCGGATAGGCCTGCTCGGTGACCGTGGACGCGTTGGCGTTGACCAACATCTCGCTGGTGAACGTGAGCAGCTCCGGCTCGGTGTGCCGGGTCTTGCGCCACCAGGTGTCGAAGTGCCGCGCGGACACGACCTCGGCCGGGACGCGCTTGTCGTAGAAGTCGTACAGGGTCTGGTCGTCCACCAGGAGATCCCGGCGGCGGGCGCGGTTCTCCAGCTCCTCGACCTCGGTGAGCAGCTTCCGGTTGTCGTGGAAGAACTTGTGCCGGGTCTCCCAGTCGCCCTCGACCAGCGCGTGCCGGATGAACTCCTCGCGAGACAGCTCCGGGTCGATCCGGCCGAAGTTCACCCGGCGCTGGGTGACGATCGGGATCCCGTACAGGGTCACGCGTTCGGTCGCCATCACGGCGCCTTGCTTGCGTTCCCAATGGGGTTCGCTGTACGTGCGCTTGACCAGGTGTTCCGCCAACGGTTCGACCCACTCGGGGTCGATCCGCCCGGCGATCCGGCCCCACAGCCGGGTGGTCTCGACCAGTTCGGCGGCCATCACCCACTGCGGCGGCTTCTTGAACAGCGCCGATCCCGGGAAGACCGAGAACCGCGCACCCCTCGCGCCGATGTAGTCCTGCTTCTGCGGGTCACGCAAACCGATGTGCGACAACAAACCCGCGAGCAGCGACTGGTGTACCCGCACCGAGTCGACCTCGCCGGGCTCGTTCAGCGTGACGCCCAGGGTCTTGGAGATCTGGCGGAGCTGCGAGTAGATGTCCTGCCATTCGCGGACCCGCAGGTAGTTCAGGTACTCGGCCTTGCACAGCTTGCGGAACCGGTTGCCGGAGAGCTCCTTCTGCTTCTCCCGCAGGTACTCCCAGAGGTTGAGGTAGGACAGGAAGTCCGAGGTCTTGTCGGCGAACCGGGCGTGCGACTGCTGGGCCTGTTCCTGCTTGTCCTGCGGGCGTTCCCGGGGGTCCTGAATGGACAGTGCGGCCGCGATCACCATGACCTCGCGGACGCAGCCGTTGCGGTCGGCGGCCAGCACCATCCGGGCCAGCCTCGGGTCGACCGGGAGCTGCGCGAGCTTGCGGCCCAGCGAGGTCAGGCCGCCCTCACCGAGCGCGCCCAGTTCCTGCAGCAGGTTCACGCCGTCGGCGATGTTGCGGCGGTCCGGCGGGTCGATGAACGGGAACGCGGCGATGTCGCCCAGCCCGGCGGCCGTCATCTGCAGGATCACCGACGCCAGGTTGGTGCGCAGGATCTCCGGATCGGTGAACTCCGGGCGCGCGTCGAAGTCGTCCTCGGTGTAGAGCCGGATGCAGATGCCCTCGGAGACGCGGCCGCAGCGGCCCTTGCGCTGGTTGGCCGAGGCCTGCGAGATCGCCTCGATCGGCAGCCGCTGGACCTTGAGCCGGTTGGAGTACCGGGAGATCCGCGCCATGCCGGGATCGATCACATATTTGATACCGGGAACGGTGAGCGAGGTCTCGGCGACGTTCGTGGCCAGCACGATCCGCCGGCCGCGGTGGGACTGGAACACCCGGTGCTGCTCGGCGAACGACAGCCGTGCGTACAGCGGCAGGATCTCGGTGCCCTTGAAGTCCTCTTTGGACAGTGCGTCCGCGGTGTCCCGGATCTCCCGCTCACCGGACAGGAACACCAGGATGTCGCCGGGGCCCTCGGCCATCAGCTCACGGGCCGCGTCGATGATCGCCTGGGTCTGGTCGCGGTCCTCGTCGGCGTCCGGGTCGTCCGGGTCGACGACCGGCCGGTAGCGGACCTCCACGGGGTACGTGCGCCCGGAGACCTCGACGATCGGTGCGTCGCCGAAGTGCCGGGAGAACCGCTCCGGGTCGATGGTGGCCGAGGTGATGATCACCTTGAGGTCCGGCCGGCGCGGCAGCAGCTGCTTGACGTACCCGAGGATGAAGTCGATGTTGAGGCTGCGCTCGTGCGCCTCGTCGATGATCAGCGTGTCGTACTGGCTCAGCGAGCGGTCGGACTGGATCTCGGCGAGCAGGATCCCGTCGGTCATCAGCTTGACGAGCGTGTCGTCGGAGACCTGGTCGGAGAACCGGACCTTGTAGCCGATCGCGTCGCCCAGCTCGGTGCCCAGCTCCTCGGCGATCCGCTCGGCGACCGTGCGGGCCGCGAGTCTTCGCGGCTGCGTGTGGCCGATCGTGCCGCGGATGCCGCGGCCGAGCTCCAGGCAGATCTTGGGCAGCTGGGTCGTCTTGCCCGACCCGGTCTCCCCGGCGACGATCACGACCTGGTGGTCGCGGATGGCCGCCAGGATGTCCTGGCGGCGCTGGCTGACCGGCAGCTCGTCCGGATAGCGGAGTGCGGGCACGGCGGCCCGCCGCGCGCCGACCCTGCGTTCGGCGGCGGTGATCTCGGCGTCGATCCTCGCGGCGACTGCCTGCTGTTGCGCGGGCTTGCGGACCTTTCGCGCGCCGTCGATCCGGCGGCGCAAGCGGCGCTCGTCGCGCAGGGTCAGCGCGGGCAGGCGGTCCGCTAGACCATTCAGTGGCGTTCCCATCTCACCTACAAGGATAGGCAACACCTGTGATCAGGGCGCATGGAATTAAAACCGGGAGGCTCTACGCGAAACCAGTCGTGGGATGGCACTCTGTTCTCCTCGACGATTCCACGTTCCGGACATCGTCACGACTACTGAAACAGACGTAGGGTGTTCGGTTGTCTGAACATCCACGTGGGGAGGATGACACCGTGCCGTTGGCCACGACCCGGCGTGCCGGCCTTGTCGACCAGGTGATCGACCAGATGCGATCGGCGATCACCACAGGAGAATGGCGGGTTGGCGAGCGAATCCCCACCGAACCAGAGCTTGTCACCGCGTTGGGGGTGGGTCGCAACACCGTCCGCGAGGCGGTACGCGCCCTCGCCCACGCCGGGCTGCTGGAGGTTCGCCAAGGTGACGGCACGTTCGTGCGCGCCACGAGCGAACTCTCCGGTGCCGTCCGCCGGTTGTGCGGGCCAGAGCTGCGCGACGTCCTCGAGGTCCGCCGGACCCTCGAGGTCGAGGGCGCCCGGCTGGCCGCGGCCAACCGGACGGAGGCGCAGCTGGAGCAGCTCACGGCGTTGCTCGCCGCCCGCGACGACGCCAACGCCGGCAAGCAATGGGCTCGGTTCATCGACGTCGACGCCGACTTCCACCACCTGGTCGTTGTCGCGTCGAACAACACGCTGCTCGCCGAGCTGCACGCTGGGCTCACCGAAGTGATCAAGGCCAGCATCGAGGCGCTGGACAGCTCACAGCCGGACACCCGCAAGATCGACCACCGGGGTCTGCTGTTCGCCATCCGCGACCGCGACCCCGAGCGGGCCGTCCAGGAGGCGGGCGGCTTCCTGGCCGAGGCGCTGACCTACCTGGCCGAGAACCCAGCGTGACCGTCCCGGCCCGGCACTCAGGCGGGTGGCGGACCTGAATCCGAGCCGAACGGTCTAATTCGAATACTGCGTATGAGCCGGCATAGCGTCGGCTCATACGCATGTCCGGGGGACCTCCGCGGGAAAGATAATCGCCTTCTCCCCCGCGAGGGTGATTCTCGCCAAATGGCAATCGAATGCATTCCCCCTAAAAGCCTTAAGAAACGTCAGCCGTTCGTCGAATGAAATCGTTTCAGCAAGTCGAGTCATCCGAGCTTTACCCCGCGTGACCGGTCACGATCCGAACCTGACACCCGGCCGACGCCCGGAAGGCGACTCAGCCGAACGGCCGATCACCGCCGCCCCAGGGCGCTCCGAGGTGAGGGCCGCGCCCGCTGACCCGCTACGGCAGCGTGAGGATCTCCGCGCCGGACTCGGTGACGACGATGGTGTGCTCGAACTGGGCGGTCCAGCTCTTGTCCTTGGTGGTGACGGTCCAGCCGTCGTCCCAGATGTCGTAGTCGATGCCGCCGAGGGTGATCATCGGCTCGATGGTGAAGGTCATGCCGGTCTCGATCTCGGTGCTGACCGACGGCTCCTCGTAGTGCAGGATCACCAGCCCGCTGTGGAACGAGCGGCCGATGCCGTGCCCGGTGAAGTCGCGGACCACGCCGTAGTCGAACCGCTTGGCGTAGGACTCGATGACGCGGCCGATGACGTTCAGCGCCCGCCCCGGCCGCACCGCCTTGATCGCCCGCATGGTGGCCTCGTGGGTCCGCTCGACCAGCAGCCGCGCCTCCTCGGACACCTCACCGGCCAGGAAGGTCGCGTTGCAGTCGCCGTGCACGCCGCCGATGAACGCGGTCACGTCGATGTTCACGATGTCCCCGTCCTCGATCACGGTCGAGTCGGGGATGCCGTGGCAGATCACCTCGTTCAGCGACGTGCAGCAGGACTTGGGGAAGTTCCGGTACCCCAGCGTGGACGGGTAGGCCCCGTGGTCGAGCAGGAACTCGTGCACCACCGCGTCCACGTCGTCGGTGGTCGCGCCCGGTTTGACCGCCTTGCCGCCCTCCTGGAGGGCCTGCGCGGCGATCCGGCCGGCCACGCGCATGGCCTCGATCACCTCGGGCGTCTGCACGTACGTCGGCTCGGTGTTGCGCGCCGGAGCGGGCTTGTCGACGTACTCGGGACGGGCGATGGTGACGGGGACCTGGCGGCGCGGCGACTGCTCACCGGGTGTCAGAGGGGCACGCATATCCCCAGATTACGTCTCACCCCAGACCGCGCAGGAACCTGTCGGCCGCTTCGACCGCCGGGGCAGACGCGCCCGCGTCGGTGATGAGCAACGAGAACGCCAGATCGCCCTGGTACCCGGCGAACCAGCCGTGTGCGTGGGTGCCGTCGCCGAACTGCGCGGTCCCGGTCTTGCCCCGCACGTCGTTGAGTTTGCCCAGCGTGTTGGCCGCGTTGGTGGTGACGACTTCGCGCATCATGCCTTGCAGCGCGGTGGTCACGCCGGGCGGCAGCGGCGGCGGGGACGCGTTGACCTTGGTCTCCTGGCCGCGCACGAGCACCGGGATCGGCATTGTGCCTCTCGCCACAGTCGATGCCATCAATGCGAGTCCGAACGGCGACGCGAGAACCTTGCCCTGCCCGAACCCGTCCTCCGCGCGTTCGGTGAGGTCGTTGGCGGGCGGCACGGATCCGCTGACCGTGGTGACGTCCGGGATCACGAAGTCCACGCCCAGCCCGAACTGCTTGGCGGTGGTGGTCAACGCGTCCGGCTGCAGACCCGAGGCCAGCTTGGCGAAACTGGTGTTGCAGGAGAACGCATAGGCCGCGTGCAACGGGATCGTGCCCTTGTCGAACTGGTTGGCGTTCGGGATCACCCGTGGGCCAACGGTGATCGTGCCCGGGCATGGCACCGGCGAGTCCGCGTTCACCGCGCCTGCCTGCAATCCCGCGGCGGCGGTCACGGTCTTGAACGTCGACCCTGGCGGAAACCTGCCAGTCAGCGCGATGGCGCCCTGCGCGTCCGCGGGTGCGTTCTGCGCCACGGCAAGGATCTCACCGGTCGACGGCTGGATCGCCACCAGCGCGGAAGCCTGTGGGATGGAGTCGATCGCGGCCTCGGCGGCGCTCTGTACCTTGCGGCTCAACGTGACGCTCGCGGTAGTGCCCGCTTCCGCGTCCTTCGCGAACAGTTCGGCAACCTCACCACCGGCGGCGTTCAACGTGACGATCCGGAACCCTGGTTTGCCGGCGGTCTGCGCCTCGAACATCTTGCGCACCGCGGGCAGGATCTGCGATCCGAGGTTCTTCACCGCCGGCAGCATCCGGGTCGCCCCGGCGAACCGGACACCGGGCAGCTCGTAGATCGCGGCCTTGGCGGCCTGATAGTCCGCGTCCCGCAAGGAGACCACGGTGTAGGGCTGGTTGTTCGCCTTGGCGACACCGTCCACGATGGACTGCTGGGTGATCGTCGGGTCGTACTTGTTCACCGCTGCGGCAAGGGCTCCGGCGACCTGGGGAACGTTGCCCGCCTTGGCCGGGTCGATGATGACCGAGACCACCCGATCGGGTGCCAGCAACGGCGCTCCGTCCCGGTCCAGCACCGGCGCCATCGACGGTTCGGTGTCGCGCAGGCCAATGGTCTGCTGCGCGCCGAGTTTCGTGTGCACAGCGGTGGGCGACCAGTGCACCTTCCAGGAGTCGTTGTCCTTGCGCAGCTCCACTTCGCCCTGGTAGTTCCAGTGCCGGTCGCGGCCGAGGTCCCAGTCTGCGGTGAACCGGACGACGGTGGTGGTGTCGTCCTTCTTCACCGAGCTGTCCACGTGCATGGCCACACCGGCCGGCTTCAACGCGCCACGAACGTTGTCCAGCAACGTCTTGGCCGAGTCGGCGGAGTCGGTCCTCCCCGCCGCGCCCGCGGTGTCCCCGCTGGCGAAGGCGTTGAGGAACTGCCCGGCGAACTCCTCGGCGCTCGGCCCGGAGGAGAACAGCCCGCACCCGGCGAGGGGCAGGACCAGCAGAACCGCGGCGATGATCCCTTTTCGGCTCACTCGGCGCAGTCTGTCAGAACAACACCGTCGCGTACCTGCCTACTTGCGTGAAACCAATCTTTTGGTACGCGGCCCTGGCCGGGGCGTTGTAGGAGTTCACGTACAGGCTCGCGGTCCGGCCCATGCCCTTGACCAGCCGGTCCACCACGGCGGCGGTGCCCGCGGCGCCCAGGCCGCTGCCCCTCCGGTCGGGATGCACCCACACACCCTGGATCTGCCCCACCGACCGGGACAGTGCCCCGATCTCGGCCTTGAACACCACGTCGCCGCCCTCGAACCGGGCGAACGCGCGGCCGCCCGCGATCAGCTCGGCGACCCGGGCGCGGTAGCCCGCCCCGCCGTCCCCGATCCGCGGGTCCACGCCGACCTCCTCGATGAACATCGAGATGGCCGCGGGCAGGTAGCGCTCCAGTTCGTCCGGCCGCACCGGGCGGACCAGCGGGTCCGGCTTGACCTTGGCCGTACTGGTGATCGCCATCAGCGGCTGGTCGGCCCGGATCTCCCGGGGCGGCCCCCACTCCGACTCCAGCTCGGCCCACATGCCCAGCACCTGGTCGGCCGGGCCGACCAGGCTGGAGCAGGTCCGGCGGCGGCGCAGCGCGCGGTCGGCGAAGCAGCGCAGCGCCGCCCGGTTGCCGCGCAGCGGGATCAGGTTCGGCCCGACGTAGCAGAGCCCGTCGAGCCGCCCGTTGCGCATCGGCCGCACGTCGGCGCCCCACAGCTCGCCACCGAGCCGCCACGCGTCGACCCCCACGGCTTCCACCCTGGCGGCGACCATGCAGCAGGCCACGGGGTCGGCGGCCAGCACAGCCCGCACCGCCATCCCGTCCCGTTCGTCGAGTAACCGCGCGGAAGCCATCCGGAGCACCTAGTAAGCGTGCCAGATGAACCGGCGAATCGAGGAGTGCAACTCGTCAGCAGGCGTGCGGTAGGGGTCAGGAGACGGACACGACCGGGGTGCCCCCGGCCTCCTGCGGGTCCATGTCCTCGGCGATCCGCATGGCCTCCTCGATCAGCGTCTCCACGATCTGGTGCTCGGGCACGGTCTTGATGACCTTGCCCTTGACGAAGATCTGGCCCTTGCCGTTGCCGG
>NZ_JBFAPA010000031.1:0-93592 GCF_040675465.1 Actinocrispum sp. NPDC049592
CCGGCAACGGCAAGGGCCAGATCTTCGTCAAGGGCAAGGTCATCAAGACCGTGCCCGAGCACCAGATCGTGGAGACGCTGATCGAGGAGGCCATGAGAATCGCCGAGGAGGAAGGTGACCCGGCTCCAGGACGTTGAGATCTCCATGCCACCGCCCACGATCGACGATGCGCTACCCGCTGCGGCCCACGCATTCCGCATCCGCAGAGCACCAAGGGATGGCGTGTGCCACATCAACGACGCGCGCAGCCGCGTCATCTTGATGTCCTGTGCCAGTTCGGCAAAGCGGTGCCGTCGGCGCGCCGCGGCAGGGCATGATCACACTGGGATGCCTTGATACCCGCCGTCGGTCATCACCGGTCGCCCGGCCTGCACATCGGCGATGCCGGAATCGCGATAGACAGTGCGGCCGTTGCGGTTGCCCGGATGCGAGGTCACCGGTGGCGATCACCAACCGGGTGCCGTCGACGGTCGCGACCTGTTCGATGCGGCGCTGACCAGGCTGCAACCCCGTGAACGGGGCAATCCACTCCGACCGGGACGCCGGGATCACCTGCACCCAACCATGAACCGACATCACACCGACTCGCCAGTCACTTTGAGCAGATCGCATACGGTCACATGCGACATGCAGTCAAATGTAAAAGTTTCGAAACTGGGCGACCCTAATCAACAAAATGCCACCTGATGTCAGAGAGGCGACCAAGCGGTGCCCCGGCAAGCTCAGAAAATGCGCTCGGACTGAAATCCAAATCCCTCACGTTACATCCGGCGCACCGGTCGACGACCATGACGGTGGTGCTCTTTCCATTGGAGTTGTTGGTTACGGCGACATGCTTGCCGCAGGGGGTCGCGCCGCCGTCGGTCACGCCGGGGGCGACGGTGACCTCATAGGCGGTCAGCGGGCTGGGGACGGGGCTGGTGGCGGCAGCAAAGCCACAGGCACCCAGACCGAGGTCATACAACTGCGCTTCGACTGGAACCAGTGGGTCGCTTGTGCCCGTGCCTGTTGTCTCCGCTGACGCGGCGGGCACAGTCAGCGTGAGCGCCGCTGCGGCGACCACGGACAGTACAGCGAGACGGGAGAGCCGACGGGCAGACCTAAAGGACAGCATCAGCATGATGATCTCCAAAATTTGTTGCCACATGCCCCGGTTCGCCTGACACGAACGAGACCGGCTGCGGAACTACTACGGTCACCACAAGCCGACGCAGAGTGATCTACCTCACGCACTTTAGGCCGATTGGCCTAGTCCGGCAAGCCCTTCGTTGCGCCAGTCAGAACACGTCGAGAACGTCTGCGGCAAAGAGTGAGTATGTGGACACGAAGAGTAGTTGCCTTGTGTCGTGATACGTCTCTGATCGATGGTTCAGTGTGACGCGCGCTCATGCCGTTGCGTGCGTGTGGACGCAAGGATCCGGCGTAATGGGATCTCGGTAGTCTGCCGTCGCACTTGCCGGAGATGGCCTGGCACCCGATCGAGGACGAGGACGATGAACCCGTTGCCGCTGAGCCGTGTCGCGTTGGTGATCCGTACCGACTTCTCCGACCAGCAGACGTGGGAAGCGATCAGGGCGGCCATCAGCGAGCCCACGCAGGAGGACTTCCGTGCTCATGTCGAGTTCGTGGACGATGACGCCTACCGTGGCCTGACCACGGAGCAACTGCTCGACCTCCTCCCGGACAGCGACACGCGCGCGTTCTTCATGGTCGTCGACGACATCACTGTCCGTGAGCCCGGCAATCCCATCCTCGTCGTCGGTCTGCGGCACGACCGCGGCCGCCTGTTCCGTGCGATTCCGGCTGCGGTGCAGTCGATCGAGAACAACCTGTCGATCTCGAACATGGACTTCGCGGAGTTCGCCGACGCCGTCGACCAGGACGGCGTCTTTCGCGGCTTCTGACCGCTGCGGTTGCTGCTGTCTGCACTACAGCCAGTCGGCGGGGTGGCGGGAATCTGGTGCCTCGCTGACAGGGAGCGGGTCGGTCGGGTGGACTGGCTTTGCCACAGGCACGGTTCGATGACGGCCCAGCGTTGTGTTCACACCGCGCACCTGTCCAGGACACCCATGCTGTGGGTCGGCGTGCTGGCCAATGTCGTGGCGCTGGCGGCAATCCCGCTGTGGGCGACGCTGGCGGACCGCCAGGGCAACACCAACTGGGTCGGTGTCGCCGCGTTCACGGCGGCCCTGTGCATGATCAACGTGATCGCCGTGGCCACCGGCCGCGAGACCTACCGCGTCCCAACCGAGCAACTCGGCGAGAAACCCGAACCCGAGCGAGCCCCGGCCATCGCCAGACCTGACCGGAATGCAGCCGGCCGCCGCGTCGAGCACACGCCGATCTGATCGCGGCAGGTGTTCAGCTGCGACGGGTTTTCTCCTCCCGCCCACGGGTCGATCAGCGGATCGATCCGTGCGGCAGGACGGCGTGCACTCCCCACGTCTCGTTGGCGACCTGGGTGATCCGGAGGTCGACGACTGGGCTGGCGAAGGCGAGCGCGGTCGGCCTGTCCAGGTCGTAGAGCTGCTGTATCCAGGTCGTCATGGTGTCCAGCGCGTCCGCCATGGCTTGGTTGAGGTCGGCGCTGAACCCGAATGTGACGCGGCCTTCCGGGGTCTGCGCGTGGATACCTGGGACCACCGGATCGGCCGACAGTGTGAGGGTCACTCCGGTTGTCATCGAGCACTCGATCGCCGTCCCGGCGACTTCGCCGTGTCCCTGCGCCGCGTGGCCGTCGCCCAGGTGCAGCATCGCGCCGGGCACCGTCACCGGCAGGAACAACGTGGATCCCCCAACGAGGTCACGGCAGTCGATGTTGCCACCGCCGATGGCCCTCGGCGGGATGGTCGAGTGTTGTCCCGGTTCGGCGGGCGGAAGGCCGACAACACCGAGAAATGGCGCGATACCGACAATGTGGCCGAGGTTGCTGGTGGCGGTGTCGCCGTCGATGTCCCACGTCAGCCACACGCCCGGACCATCGGCCACACCCAGTCTGCGGTAGAGCGCGTTGTCCCTTCTGCCCGCGGAGGTCCAGCCCCAGTCCCCGGGAGTGATCGACGTGAAGTGCACCTGCAGGACCGTGCCCGGCTCCGCTCCGCGCACCTCGATCGGGCCGGTCAGGCAGTGCCCGTGCCTCTCCGGGAACATGGTAGGGCCTTGCACCCGCCGTTCCAGGTAGCCCGCGGCGTCGAGCGAACTGACCACAATGGAATCCCCGGAGTCCACCGTCAGCACCGGCGGAGTGTCACGATCGAACACATCCACGGTGGTCTCCCGAGTCGCCGGGAGCTGGTGATCGGCCACGAGTCGTCTCCTGAGGCATGCACGTACGAAGGCCTAGTGGAGCATCGACCCGGCGGTCGGTTCCAGGCGGATGGTGGACTCGTTTTCGCCTGTCAGTGCCGAAACAACGTTTGCCATGGCCGTGCACCCGGGATGCTGATGGACGGCATTCAGGACGCGTTCACGGTCCGCGGTGTCCTCGAACCGCCGGATCCAGACGAAGCTGTCCTCCTCACCGATCACGATGAACGACCCTACGACCTGCATCCCCATCTCCTGGTGCAGCGGAATGACGGTCTCGTCCATGTAGCGGGCCAGTTCCGGGCCGCGTCCGGTGCGGGCGTGCTCGGTGCGGATCTCGTAGAACATCGGCGGTTCTCCTCGGCGGCAGCGGTCAGGACCGGGGTGTGGTGCGTGCGGCGGCAAGTGCGTAGACGTCCGGAGATCCCTCCCAAGGCGCGGTGCGCAGCACGGTCCAGTGCCGGATCAGCCAGCGTCCGCCGAGCTTGCGCAGTTTCAGCCGCCAGTAGCCGCGCATCGTGCAGTGATCGATGACTCCGAGGTCGGCAGGGACGTGGTGGTAGGCGACCATGTGCACGCGGCACTCGGCGTCCTCGCCGGACAACTGCACGACCAGGTTGGTGGCGGCGTGGTGAGTGCAGTCGAAACCATGCAGGGTCGTACGGGCGAGCTCGACGAGGTCGGCGGCAGCCAGGGTCGTCGGTGGCCTGCCGTGGTAGTGGGTCGAGAGATCCAGCGTCACCTCGTCGGCGAACAGGCGCCGCAGAGCGGCCCAGTTCCGGTCGTCCTGGGCGTGGGCGAGACCGGCGACGACATCGGCGATGGCCGCCCGATCCACCAAGTCCTCCAGCGCGCTCATTCGAGCCTCTCGGTTTCCGTCTCCCGCTGTTCGATCAGCGGCAGGATGAGGCGGCTGAGGTGGGCCGGTCCGCGATGGACTTGGTTCACGGCCACGGCCAGGTCGTCCTCGCTGTCGGTGGCGACCGTCCCGCCCGTGTTGGTGTTGCGGTCGTACCGGGGAAAGTTGCTGCTGGACACCTCGAGCCGGATCCGGTGACCGGGCAGGAAGACGTTGGCAGTCACGCACATGTCGATAGTGAGTTCGCAGACCTTCCCCGGCTCCAGGAGCGTGGGGCCGGTAAGTGACTCGCGATAGCGGACGCGCTGAATGCCTTCGCACAGCAGGATCGCCCTGCCGTCGGGATGCACGTCGACGAGTTTGCCGGTGAAATCGGTGTCCGGTGCGGAGGACGAAACGTGCAGCACCAGCGTGACGTGGCCGGTGACCTCCAAGGGACGCTCGAGCACGGCCGTGGTGAAGCACAGCACGTCGTCGCGGGTTTCGACCGGTGTCTGATCGGCCGGTCCGGGATAGGCGCCGGACGCGGCGGCAAGCACGGTGCCACCCAGGCTGGGGACTGGGAGGCGCGGGTCGTAGACGAAGGTGTCGGTCGCGTCCACCGACGGGGTATCGCGGGTCAGGACGCCGTCGCCGGTGGCGGTGTTGGCCCGGCCGCCGGTGATGAAGAAGCTGGTGTACCGGGTGTCCGGCAGCGGCCAGTCGACCTCGTCGCGCCACTGGTCGACGCCCATGACGAAGATCCGGACCCGGTGGGTGCCGTCGGCGGCCTCCGTCCGGCCGCGGACCCAGCGGTCGAAGAACAGCAGGTGTGCTTCGGTGACGCCGGCGGCCTTGATGCTGCCGGCGAGCCCGAACGACCGATCGGGATAGGTGCCGAGGTCGGTGCCGTCGGCGTGCGACCAGGGGCCGATGAGCAGCCGCTGACCGTCACGGGCCTCGGCGCTGCCACCGTGACGGCGCATCATCGTGTACGACCGCACGGTCTCGCCGATGAACACGTCGTACCAACCTCCTACGTGGAGCGCGGGGACCGTGATGCGATGACAGTGGTCGATCGCGGAGATCTCCTGCCAGAAGGCGTCTCGTTCCGGATGGTCGAGCACCTGGCCGAGCCACGGCAGGGACCGGGTCAGCGTGCGTCGGCCGGCGATCGGCAGCGGTTCTTGCAGCGACTGCGGATCGGTCAGGCTTGACATCAATGCTTCGGCGTCGGCGGGGTCACCGTGTCCGTTGGCGAGGTCGCGGCGCAGGTTGCGCAGTGCCGACAGCGTGCCCCAAGTCAGCACGGTGTCCTGCGACAACGCACCACCCGGAGAGCGCCACGGTGCCGCGTAGGGGTCGGCGGAACTCATCACCGGCGCGATCGCCCGCAGCGCCGGTTCATCGTGCGCGGCAGCCTCCCACTGCGTGAAACCCATGTACGAGCCGCCCCACATGCCGACTTCGCCGTCACACCACGGCTGGGCGGCGAGCCACGCCAGAGTGTCAAGGCTGTCCGTCTTTTCGTGATTGTGGGGCACAAAGGTTCCGGGAGAGCGGGACGTGCCACGGACATCCTGTGCCACCACCGCGTATCCGGCCTCGACGAGTGCGAAAACGTTGGGAAGCTTCGGATTGCCGTACAGTCCGGCGTCGTCCTTGCCATAAGGCGTGCGGACCAGCAACGCGGGAAACGGTCCCGGCCCGTCCGGTAGCCACACGTTGGTGGCGAGCGCGATACCGTCACGCATCGGCACCGGCACGTCCACCTCCACCGTGAATGTCATGCCCGCACCCGGTTCTCGCCGGGTGCTGTGATCATCCAGTGGCTGAACGCCGCGTAGTTGCGCGCGAACTCCTGCGGCGTGGACGCGTGTTCCACCGCCGCCGACAGGTCCGCGACGTGGGCGTACCGCGGGATCCGGTCCGCCTCGTAGGCGGCCAGTGCCGCGCGTACGTCGCCTGTCGGAGCCAGCAGGCGGCCGAGTAGCGCAGCGTCCTCAATGCCCAGTGTCGCGCCCGCGGTGATGTGCGGCGACATCGCGTGGGCCGCGTCCCCGGCAAGCGCGACGCGCGCGGAAACCCAGTGTGGCAACGGAGGCACCAGCATGATCTGGTTGTGCAGGATCATCTCCTCGGGCGTCGCGGCGATGAGTTCGGCGAGAATCGTGTTGTTCCCGTCCACTTCCAGGTGCGCGGCGCGTTCCAGGGCCTGCTGCTTCAGCGTACCGGTGAGTGCCGGAGTGTTGAATTGGTTCACCAGCCAGTAAACGCTGCCGTCGTGGGTGCGCACGTAACCACCGCGGCAGCCGTGGGCGCCCAGGATCAGCCGGTCTTCACTCAGGGGCACGCCCGGGTTCGGGATGACCGCGCGCCAGGCATGGTGACCGAGGTGTTGCTGCGCCGGGGTTCCCGGCACCAACCGGCTGCGCACCGTCGAATACGCGCCATCCGCCCCGACGAGCACGTCAGCGTTTTCCTCGCTGCCATTGGTCAACCGGACCGTGAGGTGGTCCGCATGCTCTTCGTAGTCGGCGAATCCGGTGGCGAGGCGAATGTTCTGCCTCCCGACGGCGTCGGCGAGCAGATCGTTCAGCGTCGCCCGGTGCACCAGCAGGAACCGGTGGTCCTCGACACCGAATTCGGGGGTGTCGAGCAGCCGGCCGGCCGCGTCGTGGAAGTACATCTCGCTGGGTTTTCCGATGGCACGCACCTGTTCGCCGACACCGAGGTCGTCGAACACCGTCAGCGCGTTGGCCCAGAGCCCCAGCCCCGCTCCGGCGGCGCGGATTTCCGGTGCGTGCTCGTAGATCGCGACGTCGATTCCGGCGCGGCGCAGTGCGAGCCCGCTCGTCAGGCCCACGATCCCGGCACCGATCACAACGGCCCGCATCACAGTTCACCCCCGGCGCCGCGAGGACGCACTCGGCGGTTTCGACTGTCCATCACGTACTCCTCATGTCTCCCTGTGGGTTCGACGGTAGGGACACATGCCGATTCACTCCAGTGCAACTTTGGTACATAGTCATTTCGCCTGTGATAATCGGCGGGTGGACTACGACCTGAAGCTCATCGAGGCGCTGGACGCGCTCCTCGCCGAGAACAGCGTGACGAAGGCGGCGGAGCGGCTGCACACCTCGGCACCGGCAATGAGCCGCGCCCTGGCTCGGTTGCGGCGTGCCTTCGACGACCCGCTCCTGGTGCGCGCCGGACGCGATCTCGTGCCGACGCCCCGGGCGCTGGAGCTGCGTAGTGACGTGCACGCGGTCACCGCCTTGGCGCGAGCGCTGTTCGCGCCGTCGAGCGTTGCCGATCCGCGAACCGCGGTGCGCATGTTCGACCTGCAAGTCACCGACATGCTGTCCACGACGTTCATCCCGTCGCTCATCGACGACCTGAGGGCTCAGGCGCCGGGGATCTCACTGCGGCTGCGGCCGGAGAACCTCGAGGACACCCCGGCCCTGCGCGAAGGACTCGTGGACCTGGAAATCGGGACCATCCGCGCGGGCGACCCGGCGATCCACTCGGAAACGCTCGTCACCGAGTCGCTGATCGGCGCGGTGCGGCCAGAGCATCCACTCACGAGGGTCAGGACCGTCACGCCGAAGCGGTTCGCCGCGGCCGACCACATCGTCGTATCGCGTCGAGGCCGGGCGCACGGCCCGATCGACGAACGGCTCGCCGATCTGGGCCTGAGCCGGCGCGTGCTCGCCGTGGTCCCCAGTTTCGCGAGCGCGCTGTACCTGGCCCGCGAAACCGACGTCGTCTGCGTCGCCCCGGCCAGGCTGGGACGCTCGATGCTGGACGTACTCGGGCTGCGGACGTTCCCCATTCCCTTGGCACTGCCCGACATCGCGATCGGGATGGCCTGGCATCCCCGCAACCACCACGACCGCACACACGAACTGCTGCGCGAACGCACCCGCCACATCATGGCCACCGCCGGCGGCGCCAAGGTCAAGTGACGCCTCTTCGGTTTCGGTCGTAGGTGCTGAGAATGACCCCGCGGTGCAGCTCGGTGAAGGGGGTTGTGCCACCTGGTGGGTGTTCGCCGCCGTGGGCAGGCCGGACCCGCAGTAGAGGAACTGGTCGACGCCGGCCATCGCGGTGAGTTGGCGGACCACCCGGATCAGCCTCGACCGGGCCAGCAGCGGGGTGGTCGGCTCGATCTCCACGGTCCGCCGGTAGACCTCGCGGTCCACCTCGTAGTGGTCCTTGCCGCCGAGGAACGCGTCGTACAGGCGCGCGAGGCTCGGTTTGGTGGTGTCGACACCCTGGGGGACAGCGGCACCAGTTACGCAGAGGTCCGTTCGGGTAGCCTGACAGTCATTGTTCACGAAGTGAACAGGGATCCCAGGCTCTCGAAACACCGTCCGCGGAGGCTCTCGTGACCAAATCGACCCGGTCGCCGGACGCGGACCGAGCCGACCGCGGTGACCAGGCCGACATCCAGGCCGTGAGCCGGGTCAGCCAGATCCTGTCGCTGTTCGATCCGGCGACGCCGGAGGTGACCGCGAACATGGTCGCCGAGCGGCTCGACCTCAACCGCACCACCGCGTACCGGTACTGCACGTCGCTGGTCGCGGCCGGGCTGCTGGAACGCACCGCCGAGGGCGGCTACGCGCCCGGCCGTCTGCTGGTGCAGCTGGGTGCGTTCGCCATCGGCCACCGCCGGGTCGTCAACCTCGCCCCGCGGCACATGAGAGCCCTCTCCCGCGCCACGCAGACGAGCGCGGTGCTCAGCCTCTGGGGCCTGACCGGGCCGGTGGTCTCCCGGGTCGAGGAGAACACCTCCACCATCGTGGTCGTGTCCGTGCGGGTCGGCAGCCACCTGCCGATGGACACGGCGCAGAGCAAGGTCTTCCTCGCCTACCACGCCGACCAGCTGTCGATGGAACGGCTGATGGCGAACCTGCCCGGCGCGGCCCGGGAGGAGCTGCGCGCCGAGGTCGAGCGCGTCCGCGCGGTCGGCTATTGCACGGCGATGAGCACGCCGGGCGTCGTCGCGCTGGCCGCACCGGTCTTCGATGAGGACGGCATCTGCGCCACTCTCGCGGTCGTCGGCCCGGACAACACGCTGTCGATGTCCGGCGACGCGCCCGAACTGCGCGTCGTGGTGAACACCGCGCGCGAGCTCACCCACGAGCTCGGCGGCCACTACTGGCCGGACGATCTCGGCCGCGCCCGAGAAGGCTGACCGTCAGGACAGCTTCGGGATCGTGCGGTCGTCACTCATGTCGACGTCCTTGGTCTCGGGGCCGAGGAAGCCACCGAGGCTGATCAGCGCACCGGCGAGGACGAGCAGCACGGCCGGGGCGAGGTGCGCGGGCATGATGCCGCCGAGGCGCTGCAGGTAGAACTGGTAGAACGCGGGCGCGATCAGCGCGAGGCTGTACCCGACGCCGTACCCCGTCGAGCGGATGCTGGCCGGGAACCGCTCCGTCAGGTACGCGGCGATCGGTCCGAAGGTGCCCACGGTGAACACGCCGATCGGGACGGCGAACCCGAGCGCCGTGCCCAGGCCGCCGCCGGAGATCATCAGCAGCGAGTAGCAGCCGGTCCCGATCACGAGGACCGCGATCCCGTAGCCGATGTAGAACCGCCGCCGCCCGATCCGCTGCGACAGCAGGCCGAAGAGCGGATAGGACAGCGCCGCGGCCGCGTTGATCACCAGCATGGTCAGGGTGACCTGTTTGCTCGTCAGGTGCAGGTGGGACGCCAGCTGCGCGGGTGTCACGGCGGCCTCGACGTTGGTGGTCAGCCAAGTGCCGGTCATCAGCACGAACACCTGGCCCAGTGCCCTCGGGTAGCGCCTCAGCAGCCGCACGAACGGGAGCTTGTGCTTCTCGCCGGTCAGCGCGGCCGGTGGTTCGTGCACCTGCTTGAGGTAGTAGCGGAACAGCACGGCCGCCAGCAGCGCACCGATCACGAACGGGATCCGCCAGCCCCACTGCATGTAGGCGCTGTGCAGACCGGCGGACGGCACCACCTGCAGTACCAGCAGGGTGATCGCGGCGATCATCACGTAGGCGGCGGGGGAGGTCGAGGTGATCACCGAGGCGTAGAGACCGCGTTTGTGCTTGGGGCTCCACTCCATCGCCAGCGGGATGGCGGTCGTGTACTCGCCGCCCAGGAAGATCCCGTCGATGAACCGCAGCGCGATCAGCAGGCCGATCGACCACGTGCCGATCGTCTCGTGCCCGGGCAGGCACGCGATCGCCAGCGTGACCACGCCGAAGCCGCTGACGGCCACCAGCGTGGTGCGCTTGCGCCCGACGGTGTCGGCGAAGTGGCCGAAGATGATGGCGCCGAGCGGGCGGCCGATGAGCGTCGAGGCGAACACGAGCGACGACAGCAGGGCCGTGGTGGCCGGGCTCAGGTTCGCCGCCTGGAAGTAGATCGCCGCCGGGGCCAGCACGACGATCGGCAGGTAGATGTCGAACTGGTCGACGAAGTAGGCCAGTACGCCGCCGCGCACCGCGGCGCGCACCTTCACGGGGTCCGGATGGTGCGGGGCGCTTGGACCGTCCGCGTCCAAGGCCGCCGGCTGTGGTTCCGCGATGGGGGGCGGTGTGGACATCGTCGTCCTCCCGGATGCGTTCCGAACTGTGTGTTCACGAAGTGAACGACATGTACCGTAAACGCAGGGACTTCCGAGCACAAGGGCGCACATAGGGTTGACAACGACACCTATAGTGAACTTCGACTTCACATTATGAACGAAGGGCGGCCCGATGAGTCAGCGTCCCGCCATGGCCTCCGTCCTGGACGGCCTGGTCGACATGCACGTCCACTCCGGTCCCAGCCCGTTCCCGAGGCGTTTCGACCACGTCGAGGCCGCGCAGGACGGCGCCCGGATCGGGATGCGCGCAATGGTCGCGAAGTCCCACCACCACAACACGCAGATGGACGTCCTGGCGATGAAGGGCCGCCTGGCGGACGTCGCGGCCACGGTCTACGGCGGCATCGCGCTGAACAGCACGGTCGGCGGGCTGAACCCGCACGCCGTGCGGATGTGCCTGCGCATGGGCGGCAAGGTCGTGTGGTTCCCGACGATCTCCTCGGGCAGGCACCTCGAGTGCCACCCCGAGGACGGCGCGTTCCCGACCACCACAGTCCCGCTGACCCTGGACCGCATCGACATCGTGGATCAGGCCGGGGCGCTCAGGCCCGAGGTGATCGAGATCCTCGACGAGATCAAGGAGCAGCGGGCCGTGGTCAACGGCGGCCACATGTACCCCGAGTACATCCGCACGCTGTTCCAGGCCGCGAAGGACCGCGGGATCAAGCGCATGGTCGTCAGCCATCCCGACTATGTGATCGGTGCCGAGCCGGAGCTGTGCCGTGAGCTGATCGATCTCGGCGCGTTCGTCGAGCACGAGGTCGGCATGTACGACCCCGAGGGATCGCAGAAGTGGGACCCGAGGCAGCTGATGACCTGGGTGGAGAAGCTCGGCCCCGAGCACGTCGTGCTGGCCTCCGACTTCGGCCAGGCCGCCAACCCCAAGCCGGTGGACGCGTGGCTGCGGGTCGGTGCGGCGCTGCTCGACCTCGGCCTGCCGGAGAAGGACCTGCGGCGCATGGTCCGCGACAACCCGGCCTACCTGCTCGACCTCGACGCCTGAGGGAAAGGACAGCACGGTGTACGAAAAGGACGATCCCCGCTCCTCGCTCGCGACGGCGACCGCACGCCGGCCGGACGGCGGAGAGGCCATCGCGGTAGCACAGTATTTCGACCTGCGCGAGACCTCGGTCGTGCGTGCCCAGAACGTCATCCTGGCGCACACCGAGGCGCGGGCGGGTGACGATCTCGACAACGGGCTCCTGGAAGGCGAACTCGCCATCGTGGTCACCGGCGCTTCCCCCGCGTTCACGGTGCTCACCGACGACGGCGCCACGAAGATCGGCGAACCCGGCCTCGTCGTCGTCCCGCCCGGCGCGTCGAGGATCAGCGTGCACGGCGAGGGCCCGCTCATCCGGCTGGTCGAAGCCACGGAACCCGCGTGGCGCGGCCGACCGGCGAACGCCGACGCCTACACCGAGGACCACCCGCGTGTGGCGCTGCTGAAACGCTGGCCGGAACCCTTGGGGGACAAGGCCGTCCGGTTCTACCCACTGTCCACAGTGGCGGATGACCCGAACCGGTTCGGCCGCATCTTCCGCACCCGCTCGTTCATGGTCAACTTCATCCCCGAGCAGAACGGGCCACGCGACCCGCACAGGCTCTCCCCGCACACCCACGACGACTTCGAGCAGCTTTCCCTTGCGGTGCAGGGGGAGTACGTCCATCACATCCGCACGCCCTGGCTGGCCGACAGCACCCGGTGGCGCGAGGACGAGCATGTACGGCTGGGCAGCCCATCCGTCGCGATCATCCCGCCGCCGACCGTGCACACGTCCGCGGCGAGCGATCCCGGTGTGAACCAGCTGATCGACATCTTCAGCCCGCCACGCGCGGACTTCTCCGGGAAACCCGGCTGGGTCCTCAACGCCGACGACTACCCGATGCCGTGAAGACGCCGGGACGCACGGGCGGCGGGCTGTTCGGACGTGCCGCCACCCCGGTGGGCACCTGGCTGAAGATCGCGTCGGGGGAGCCGGTCGAGATCATGGCGTACGCCGGGTTCGACTTCGTCGTGGTCGACCTGGAACACGCCCCGCTCGACATGCAAACCGCCTACCGGCTGATCAGCTCCGCCGCCGCCCTTGGCATGACGCCCCTGGTCCGGGTGCCGGACAAGACACCGTCGACGATCCAGAAGATCCTCGACGCCGGCGCCATGGGCATTCTCGTGCCGCACGTCGACACGGTCGAGCAGGCCGTCGCGGTCGGGCAGGCGTGCCGGTTCCCGCCGCACGGTGTCCGCGGCGCGGGCGGTACGAGCCGTGCGGGCGCCTGGGGGCTGCGCCCGAACGCCGAGTACCTCGAGACCGGCAACGACGACGTGTTGTGCATCCCGCAGCTGGAGAGCGTGGAAGCGATCAAAGCCGCGCCGGAGATGCTGGCACTGGACACAGTGGACGCTGTGTTCGTCGGCGCGGCGGACCTGTCGATGTCCATGGGCCTGACGCCGTCCTCGCCGGAGGTCGTGGAGCTGATCGGCTCGGCGATCGAGGCCGCCCACGCCGCCGGCAAACGCTGCGGGCTCGCGTTCGGCAGCGCACCGGTGCGTGCCGCGCGGGCGGTGCGCGAGGGCTGCGGCTTCGTCCTGCTCAGCAACGACACCTCGATGCTGGCCGAGGCCGCGCGCGGGCTGGTCGCGTCGTTCCGGGAGGCGGAGAACTGATGCGGGCAGCCGAAAAGGTCATCATCACCACGGCGATCACGGGTTCGGTCAACATCCCGTCGCAAAGTCCCTACCTGCCGTTGTCCGCCGACGAGGTGGCGGAGGCCGCACTCGAGGCGATCGAGGCCGGTTCGGCCATCGTGCACCTGCACGCCCGGCAGCCGGACGGCCGGCCGACACCCGACCCGGACGTCTTCGAGAAGATCGTCGGACGGATCACCGCGGCGACCGACGCGGTCATCAACATCACGACCGGCGGCGCATCGTCGATGACCATGGAGCAGCGGCTCGCGGCCGCGCTCAGGCTGCGGCCGGAGCTGGCGTCGATGAACATGGGCTCGATGAACTTCGTCTACGCGGGGATCGCGGACAAGGTGACCGAGTGGAAGCACGACTGGGAGAAGCCCTACGTGCTCAACACCTACTCGCACCCGTTCGTCAACACCTTCGACGCCATCGAGCACGCGTTGCGGACGCTTGGCGAGTCCGGCACCCGGTTCGAGTACGAGTGCTACGACATCGGCCACCTGTACACATTGGCCTACTTCGCCGACAAGGGCCTGGCGAGGCCGCCGCTGCTGATCCAGGGTGTGTTCGGCGTCCTCGGCGGTATCGGCGCCGACCACGCGAACCTGGAGCACATGGTGCGGATCGCCGACAAGCTCTTCGGCGACGACTACATGTTCTCAGCGTTCGCCGCGGGCCGCGACCAGATACGGTTCGGCACGCACAGCGCCTGGCTCGGCGGTCACGTGCGTGTAGGCCTCGAGGACAGCCTCTGGATCGGCAAGGGCCGGCTCGCCGAGAGCAACGCCCAGCAGGTCAGGAAGATCCGGGCCGTCGTGGCGGATCTGGGCAAACCGATCGCTACCCCCGCCGAGGCCCGCGCGATGCTGGCGCTTCGCGGAAAGGAGGCCTGATGAGCATCCTCACCGGCAAAGTCGTCCTGCTCGTCGGCGCGAGCACGGGAATCGGCGCTGATGCCGCACGAGTCTTCGCGGCGGACGGCGCCCGTGTGATGCTCGTCGCCCGCAGTGAGGAACCCCTTGCGGCGCTGACGAAAGACCTGACCTCAGCGGGACACGACGTGGCGTTCACGACGGGTGACGTCTCCGACGCGGCGAGCGTCGCCGCCTTCGTCGACGCCACGGTCGAACGGTTCGGCCGGCTCGACGGGGCGTTCAACAGCGCGGCGCTGGGCGGATCCGGGCGCCTCGACGCGGTGCCGGAAGCGGACTTCGACCGGATCATGGCCGTCAACGTGAAGGGCACGTGGCTGTGCATCCGCGAGGAAGTCCGTGTGATGCAGCAGCAGGGCTCGGGCTCGATCGTCAACGTCAGCAGCATCGGCGGCTTGCGCGGCAGCTCCGGCATGGGCGCCTACCAGGCCACGAAACACGCGGTCATCGGCCTGACCCGGACCGCCGCCCACGACTTCGGGCCGCTCGGCATCCGTGTCAACGTGCTGGCCCCCGGGCCAACCGAAAGCCCGATGCTCGACGAACTGCGCCGCACGATCCCCGGCGGCGTCGAGGCCCGCATCGCCGCCACCCCCTTGCGAAAACCAGGAACAGGGGCGGAAGTCGGGGCCACCGCGGCGTTCCTGCTGAGCGACCGCGCGAGCCACCTCAGCGGCGTCGTGCTCCCGGTCGACGGCGGGTTCACTGCTTAGCTTGCTATTTGAGGGCGCCACGAGCGCGGAAGGTGAGGTCGATGTAGGTAGGTGACCTTGCTGGATGCGGTGCTGTGCAGGAGATGAAGGTTTTGTGGCCCTTCGGAGCCGTCCCGCGGGGAAGGCTTCAAACCACCTCAAACTGCGTTGGCTGAAGGACACCAGCCTGCTGAAGGTGTCGCTGCGCGGCTACCAGGTGTTCGGAGCCAAGTTCGCGCTGGCCCGCAAACGCGTCATCATCGGCGATGAGATGGGACTGGGCAAGACGATCGAGGCCATCGCGGTGATGGCCAGCCTCGCCGTCGGTGCGCGGCGTGGGTTCCCGGTGGTCTGCCCGGCGAGCGTTGTCGTCAACTGGGTCAACGAGATCGCCAGGCACAGCGCCCTCGTTCCGCACCGGATGCACGGCGCGGGCCGCGACGGCGCGGTCGGCAAGTGGTTGGCACAGGGCGGTGTCGGCGTGACGACGTTCGGCACGTTGCCGAAACTGGTGCTGCCGAAGAGGTTCCGCCCGGCGCCACCGACGCCGTGGTGGGAGCGAAGGCCTTCCGCCGCGTTGTCGCACCGGTGTACCTGCGGCGTAACCAGGAGGACGTGCTGGGGGAGCTGCCGGAGCTGCTGGAGATGGAGGACTGGGTCGAGTTCGGTAAGCAGGACCGAGGTGCGTATCTCGACGCGGTGCGCGAGGGGAACCTGATGGCGATGCGCCGGGCACGCCCCGCGGCTCGGCGAAGCTGGAGCGGTTGCTGGAGATCATCGAGGAGTCGAGGGACAACGGCTGGAAGGTCGTGGTGTTCTCGTACTTCCACGACGTTCTGGGCGCGGTCGCGGACCACGTCGAAGTCTTCGGTCCCTGACCGGCGCGACGTCGGTGCAGGGCCGTCAACAACTGGTGGACGCGTTCACGGCGTGCGAGGACCACGTGGTGCTGGTGGCCCAGATCGAGGCGGGCGGCGTGGGCCTCAACATCCAGGCCGCGTCCGTGGTGATCGGCGCCGAGCCGCAGTGGAAGCCGAGCACGGAGGACCAGGCGATCGCCCGTTGTCACCGGATGGGCCAGGTCCGCAAGGTCCACGTGCACCGGTTGCTGGTCAAGGACAGCGTGGACGCGCGGGTGCGGGAGATCCGCGACCACAAGACCCTGCTGTTCGACCACTACGCGCGCGAAAGCGACACGAAGCACTCGCACGCGAGCGCACTGGACTCAGCGGTGTCGGTGGAGCAGCCGTTCCGGGGCAGGGCTGTCCGGCCCCCTTCCATTGAGCGCAGTCGTGGTGATTCCTGTGCGACAGGGGAAACACGGCCGTTGGAGACATCACCGTTTGCAACCAGGCGGTTGGTTTCGTTAGGTTGGGTGTGTGCCGTACGACTCCGCTGCCACCCGGGCTCGCCTGCTGGACGCGGCCTACCAGGAGTTTTCCAGGTGGGGGCTGGCGGGCGCCCGTGTCGAGCGGATAGCGGCGGCGGCGTCGGCCAACAAGCAGGCGATTTACGCCTACTTCGGTTCCAAGGACAGTCTGTTCGATGCGGTGCTGGCCGACCGGATCAGCGTGCTGGCCGACACCGTGCCCTACACGCCTGAGGATCTGCCGGGCTATGCGGGTGCGTTGTTCGACGCTCTGAACGCCGCTCCTGATCTGCTGCGGCTGACCCGCTGGCGTGGGCTGGAGCGGGATGACGTCGCGCCGGGTGAGGTCGAGTCGCACCTGGAGAAGGCGGTCGCGTTGCGTGCGGCGCTGGGGCTGCCCGACGACCGTACGGCGATCGATGTGTTGGAGATCGTGGTGGCGATCAGCTCGGCCTGGACCACGGTGCCGGCCGGTCTGCGGGCGGTGGGCGGCGAGGATCCGGCGGAGCGGCAGGCCGCGCACCGGGCGATGGTGGTCGCGGCCGTGACGGCGATCTGCCAGTCGGTGACCAGGTTCCCGGTCAACTCCGCGTAATAGTCCGCTGGCTCGTCCTGGCCGGGCTCCCGGCAGATGTGACACAGGGCACGTCGCTGGTTTAAACCAACCGGATGGTTTGACGTCACGCACGGTGGAGGCTACGGTGAAATAAACCATCCGGTTGGATTTAAATGAGGAGTGTCGAGGATGACTCAGTGGTTCGTGACCGGCGCGTCCGCCGGGATCGGGCGGGAGGTGACCGAACAACTGCTGGCGGCGGGGCACCAGGTCGCGGCCACGGCCAGGGATGCGGGCCGGCTCGATGACCTGGCGGCGAAATACCCGGATCAGATCTGGACGGCGGACCTCGACGTCACAGACACGGCGGCGGTGCGTGCGGTCGTCACCCGGGCGTTCGAGGACCTCAGCCGGATCGACGTGGTGTTCTCCAACGCCGGCCGTGGTGCGGTCGGCGCGGCCGAGGAGCTGACCGACGAGGCGATCGCCGAGCAGATCGCCGTCAACATGACCGGCCCGATCCAGCTCGTCCGCGCGGTCCTGCCGTTCCTGCGGGCGCAAGGCGGCGGCCGGATCATCCAGACCTCCACGATGGGCGCGCAGATCAGCGGTCCCGGCGCAAGCATGTACCACGCGTCGAAATGGGGAGTCGAGGGTTTCCTCGAGTCGATCATCGGTGAGGTCGCGCCGTTCGGCATCGGCATCACCATGGTCGAGCCGGGCAGTGTGCGCACCGGGTTCGGGGCGGCACTGTCGGTCGCGCCGGCCAGCCCCGCGTACGCCGGAACCCCGGTCGGCCGGATCCGCCAGTACCTCGATGGTTCGGGCGGCAACTTGACCGGCACGGCACCCGGCGATCCGGCTCGCGTCGCCGCCGCGATCATCACGTCCGCCTCGGTCACCCCAGCCCCGCGCCGGCTGGTTCTGGGCAGCGACGCCTACCAGGCCGTCCACGCCGCCCTGTCCGACCGCCTGCGTGAGGTCGAGGCCGGACTCGCACTGGCTACCTCGACCGACTTCCCGGCTTGACCGCGGCTTGCCGCGGCACCCCCATGGCGGCCTACGACCGCATCCCGGCCGCCGTCACCGACCACGTCCTGGAGAACAGAAAATGAGCCTCACCGACTTCCGCACGCTCGGCCGCACCGGTCTGCGCGTGAGCCCGCTGGCCCTGGGCACGATGACCTTCGGCGACCCGTCCTGGGGCGCCGACGAAGCCACCTCGATCGAGATCCTCGAGCGCTACCTGGACGCGGGCGGCAACTTCATCGACACCGCCAACCGCTACATGGACGGCGAGTCCGAGCGGGTCATCGGCACCTACCTCGGCAAGAACCCCGGCCTGCGCGACCGGCTGGTCATCGCGAGCAAGTTCGCGCTGACCATGGATCCGCACGACCCCAACAACGGTGGCACCGGCCGCAAAGCGATCCGCCGCCACATCAACGAGTCGCTGAACCGGCTCGGCACCGACTACCTCGACCTGTACTGGCAGCACAACTGGGACCGGCACACCCCGCTGGAAGAAACCATGTCCACATTGGACGATCTGGTCCGGGAGGGGAAAGTCCGCTACGTGGGCCTGTCCGACACACCGGCGTGGGCGGTGGCGCGGATGGCCACGCTGGCCGAATGGCGCGGCTGGACCCCGATCGCCGCCATCCAGCTGGAATACAACCTGCTGGAACGCACCTCCGAGGGCGAACTGTTCGGCGCCGCACAGGAGCTGGGACTGGGCATCATGCCGTGGAGCCCACTCGCCAACGGCATGCTCACCGGCAAGTACACGCGGGACAACCCCAACCCCGCCGGGTCCGGGCGTGGCGCGTTCGTCGCCCGCCACCTCACCGAGCGAACCTGGTCGCTGATCGACACTCTCGGCCGGATCGCCGCCGCGCACGACACCACCATCGCGGCCACAGCCCTGGCCTGGGTACGTCAACAACCAATGATCACCTCGACCATCATTGGCGCCCGCACCGTCGACCAGCTCACCGCCAACCTGGCCTCCCTGCAGACCACGCTGACACCCGACGAGCTGGCCGAACTCGACGGACTGACCACCCCCGAGCTGAACTTCCCGGTGCCCTTCCTGAACACCCTTGGCTTCCCGGCACAGCAGGGCGCCACGACGATCAACGGGATGAGCTCTTAGCCAGCGAGGCCCGCATCTGGCAGGCCCTGCCTGGTTCGAAGCGGTTTGGCTCCAAGGAGTAGCTCTTCGACGCGGTGCTCGCCGATCGGTTCGGTGCGGGGCGACACCACGGCGGGCAACCGGTTCGGCGTCTACCGCGGTGACAACCTGGTCGTGCAGACCACCACGGACTCAGGCGGTGGCTGGAACGTCGGCGACACGGCGACGGGGGAATGGCTGCAGTGGAAGGAAGTGCCCATGCAGGGCACGATGAACCTGCGTTTCGCGTGGCCAGCCCCGAACACCGGGGGCCTGTTACGGATCACTGTCGACGGCGCGGAGTGCAGGTAGGTGTACGACACAGCGGGCGATGATCGGGCGGGTGCCGGTTGGTCTCGCCGGTGGGGTCGAGGAACTCTCGACGGTTGAGCCCGAGGTGCGCCAGGTGCTGGCTGACCGTGCGCACCGATATCGTGGCGCCTTCGTCCGCCAGTTCCACAGCGATGCGGCGAACCGGGTGCTTGCCGGAACGACGTAGCTGTTCGATCCGGACGATGACCTCGGCCGGGGTGGCGGTGGGCTGGTGGTGCGGGACGCTGGGCCGATCCAGCAGATCGGCCTCGCCGGACCGGCGGTAGCGGTTGACCCATTTCGAGGCGCATTGGCGGTAGATGCACCTTTCCGCGGCGACATGCGCGATCGGGCGGATTGGCAGCGTTCGACGAGACGGCGGCGGCCTTCGACGGACAGCGAGGCGTTACCGTGGAGCACGGATGGGTCTCTCTGTTCGACGGGACGATCTCATGTCCCACAACAGCTAGGTGTACTGCCCAGGAATGTTGTGAACGTGGCGACGCGTGCGCCTGGCCCGTCCGATCCTCGACATATCTGGACACGTGGCCACAATGGGTGCTCCTTGGTGTGGGGATTTGGTCGCGCAAGAGAAGGTCTGGAGTCTCACATTCCGACGCCGAGGGATTACGTTGTCCGGTGTGCGAATGCGCACGAACCTCATGTGCACACGCAGGCGCGCTCGCCGGCAGAGGCGTCACACGTCGAACAGGGTTCGTGATTGCAGAGCGACAACTGGCAAGCATCTGCCAGCTCGATCGTGATCCGGCGGCTGCTCGCGGGCGTAAGTCTCGTTGGGCTGATCAGTGTCCAGTTCTGTCGTCCGTGGAATGGAGTCGGTGTGAACCTTTCGAAACTTCGGCGCGCAGCCAGCGTCGCCGCCATGGTGTTGCTGGCTGCGGCCGTGCCTGCCAATGCAGCGTCTGCCATCCCTTGCCCGTCGCAGACTTGCCGGCTCGTCGCGAGCGGGATGGACCAGGGCTTTGGAGCCGCGGAGTTCGCCGGCAAGGCCTATGTCGGCTACATGAACGGTCAGCTGCGCAAGGTTGATATCGCGACCGGTTCGAGCGCCGTACTGGCCAGTGGATTGGGCAATCTCCGCGGTGTAGCGGCTGACACCACTGGCGTGTATGTCGCCGATTGGAACGGGCGGGTGCTGCGTGTCGATGCCGCCAGCGGCGCCGCGCAGGTGATCGCGTCTGGGCTGACCCATCTGCAAGGCGTGACCAGACACAACGGTGTCACGTATACAGTCGGCGGGAACACGCTGTGGCGCGTCGATTCGGGCGCTCAGGCCGTCACCACGGGGTTTTGGATGGCCATGGACGTGGCCATCGACGGTGACCGAGCGGTGGTCGCCGACCTCGGTGGACCGATCCGCCAGGTCGACCTCGCCACCGGGAAAGTGTCCACTTTGGTGTCTGGATTCTACGAACCGACGCACATCGCTGTCACCGACAACGGCACGATCTACTTCATGGAAGCCGCCTCCATCCTGCACCGGATCGAGGCGGGCAGCACCCAGGAGCGCACAGTTGGTGATCTGCGCGACGTGTCTGTCTCGGACTTCAGCCTCGATCGTTTCGGCAAGGCGCTGATCACCGACTACAGCAGCGGTGGCCGTCTGTGGCGGATGACCGTGTGATCGTGGCCTGCTCGTAGGTCTCGCCGGCAACGCGGTGCTTCGCTTGGCCCACCGGCCGGATGCGACGACGGTCCGGCTGGTGGGCGCGCCGAATGATTCACGACCGGACAGCAGCCGCGTACACGCGATGCCCGCCATGTGAACATGACCGTCGCATATGGATAGTCGTAGTTGACCGTGTCAGCCCCTGCGGAGGAGCCGCTGCGGAGTGATCGGCAGGTCGCGTACCCGCACGCCGATGGCGTCGTAGACGGCGTTCGCCACTGCTGCTGCGGTACCGGTCGCGGACAGCTCTCCAATGCCCTTGGCGCCCAGAGGTCCGGCGTGTTCGTCGAACTCGTCGATGAAGGCGATGTCGATGGCGGCAGGGATGTCGGCGTTGACCGGCAGCGCGACACCGGCCAGGTTCTGCGAGTGCCACCGCCCGAGCGCCGGTTCGAACGTGCTGGCCTCCAGCGCGGCCATTCCCCAGCCCCACACGATGCCACCGATCATCTGGGACCGGGCAGTGCGCTCGTTGACAATGCGGCCGGCGCTGTAGACGCCGGTAGCGCGGCGCAGTCGTAGCAGCCCTAGTTCCGGGTCAACGGCGACTTCGACGAACACCGCACCGAACGTGCGGGTGGCGTACTCAGCAGGCCCGGCGTCCGCGGGCACGCCGCCGGGTAGCGCGAAGGATCCCTCCACGGCCACCTCACCGCCGTGGAGAGCCATCAACGCGGTGAACGGAATGTCCTCGTCCGTGCGGCTGAACGGCACCCGTTGGCTGCCGTCGCGGCGCAACCGCCCGTCGGCGCAGGACACCTCGTCGGCGGGCCACCCGGCGATGCGGGCCAGTTCGCCGCGCAACCGCTGCGCGGCGTCCAACACGGCCGCGCCCACTCCGATAGTTGTGCCCGAACCGTAGGTGGGACCGGCGAACGGCAGCCGCGCGTCGCCGTACTTGACCCGGATCTGCTCGGGGCGCAGCCCGAGAACGCTGGCCGCGACCTGGGGGAAGACCGTGCCCGGTCCCTGGCCGATGTCGGTGAAACCCACTTCGAGAGTGACCGTTGCGGTGCGGTCCATGACCAGCCGGGCCTGCGAGGGGAACCGGAACTGGCCCTGGGTCGCGTCGGCCATGCCGCACCCGATGCGCCACTGGCCGTCGACCGTGCCGCCGATGGGCCGCGTCCGCCAACCGAACCTCCGGGCGGCCTCACCGTATGCCTGCACCAGCTTCTTGGACGTCCACGGCTTGCCGGTGGCCGGTTCGGTGTCCGCGTGGTTGATCAGCCGCAGGTCCAGCGGGTCGATGCCGGCCGCGTGCGCCAACTCGTCGATCGCGGAGCCCAGCGCCCAAGTGCCTGGCCCGTCCAGCGGTGACCGCATGAACGTTGGCAGGTTCACGTGGCCGCGCCGCACACGCTGGCTGGTGCTGATCGACGGCGACGCGTACAGGCTGAGCGCGGTCGCCGTGGCGAACTCGACGTAGTCCTCGGTCACGGCGGTGGTGTTGACGGCATCGTGCCGAACGGTGATCAGTGAGCCGTTGCCGGCCGCGCCGAGCGCGACGTCATGCCACATCGCGGGCTGGTAGCCGACCATGGCGTACATCTGCGCCCGCGTCAGCACCAGCTTGACCGGTCGGCCCGGGCCCATGACCCAGGCCACCTGGGCGGCGATGATCTCGTGCGGCCAGACGAACGCCTTCGCGCCGAACCCACCCCCGGTGTGTGGCGAACGCACCAGGACCTTCTCCTGGTCCAGCCCCAGGGCCGCGGCCAGGGTGTCTCGCACAGCGTACACATGCTGGACCGAGTCGGTCACTGTCAGTGTGTCGCCGTCCCATTCGGCGACGATCGCCGAGGGCTCCATCGGGTTGTTGTGCCGGTCGGGCTGGGCGTAGGTCGCTGCCACGTGCACCGGCGCCTCGCGGGGGTCGATCGGTTCGCCGACCTGCTCGGTCAGCGGCATCAACTGGGCGTAACCCTCGGCGGTTGTCGCGTCGCGGACCGGCGCGTCGGCCGGGACGACGAACGGCGCCGGCGCGATGTGCGGCCGTACGAGCGTGGCGGCGTGTTCGGCGTCCTGCAGCGAGCCCGCGAGCACGACCGCCACCGCCTGACCGTGGTAGCAGATCCGGTCGTCTTGCAATGGCAGAAAACGAGTCGCCAATGGCGGCACGCTGACCTCGTCCAGCCGCGGGTCCGGGCGGGGCAGGTCCCCGGGGCCGAGCACGGCAACCACACCGGGCACCGCCAGCGCCGCGGTGGTGTCCAGGTGCGTGAGGGAACCCGCCGGCACTGGCGAGCCGACCAGCACCGCGTGCAACGTTCCGGTAGGTCGGTGGTCCGCGGCGAACATCGCGGCGCCGGTCACCTTCGCTGGCCCATCGAGCCTGCGCACGCCAGTCCCCATCGTGGTCACGTTCATGCCGTCACCGCCTGCCGTAGCGCCCGCGCGACCGCGTTACGGGCGAGGGTGATCTTGTATTCGTTGCCGGGGAGCGGCTTCGCGTCAGCGAAACCGGCCTCGATCGCTCGCTGCGCGGCGGCACTGCCGATTCGGTGCCCGACCAGGAGCCGCTCCGTCGCATCCAGCCGCCACGGCCGCATCGCCACCGAACCAAGCGCGATTCGGGCCCGCCGCACCAGATCCCCGTCGACTTCTAACGCGACTGCCACCGCCACAGTGGCGAACTCGTAGCTAGCCCGCGGGCGCACTTTGAGATACGTCGAGGTTGGCGCGGTGCCGGTGATCTCGATGTCAGTGATGACCTCTCCCGGTCGCAACATGTTGTGTGCAACCGCGTCCTGACTGGGCAGCGTGTTCAACTCCCGAGCCGCGATGCGCCGGCCACCGTCGGCATGACGGGTGACGTAGACCGCGTCGAGCGCGGCCAGCGCGGTGCCCGGGTCCGATGGCTGCACTGCGACACAGTCATCGGTCCAGCCGAAGATGGCCTGGTTGTCGGTGATTCCGTGCCGCGCGGCGCACCCGGAGCCGGGCCGGCGCTTGGTGCACGGCGTCTCGGCCTCGGCCCGGAAGTACGGGCACCGGGTGTACTGCAGAGGATTCCCGCCGATGGTGGCCAAGTTGCGCAGCTGGGCGGAGGCGGCCAGGTGGATCGACTCGCGCAGCACCGGAAACCGTTGTGCCACCCATGGGTGGGCGGCCACGTCGGCCAGCCTGACCAAGGGCCCGATGTGGACGGTTTCGCCGACGAGCGAGATGTCCGCTAGTCCGGGCACGGTTTTCAGGTCCACCAGCGTGGCGGGACCGTGCACACCCAGCCGCAGCCAGTTGACCACCTCGGTGCCGCCGGCGATCAGCATCGAGCCCGGCGCTGTGCTGTGTTCCACCGCCTCGGCCACGGTGCCCACTCGTTCGTAGGTGAACGGGATCATGACCGCATCTCCTTCGCCGCGGTCGCCACGGCGGCGGTGATCTGCGGATAGGCGGAGCAGCGGCAGATGTTGCCGCTCATCCACTCCCGGATCTCACCGTCGTCGCCGACATGCCCCTCAGCCACGCACGCCACCGCGGACATGATCTGTCCGGGAGTGCAGAACCCGCACTGGAACGCGTCGTGGTCCACGAACGCGCGTTGCATCGGATGCAGCTCACCGTCGACCGTCAGACCCTCCACCGTGGTGACCTCGGCGCCGTCAATGCCGGCCAGCAACACCATGCAGGCGTTTGCTCGCCGTCCCCCGACCAGTACCGTGCAGCTGCCGCACTCGCCGCGGTTGCATCCCTTCTTCGCCCCGGTCAGGCCCTGGTTTTCGCGCAGGAAGTCCAGGAGGGTCACCCGCGCGTCATGATCGAGGTCCACCTGCTCGCCGTTGACGATCACCGCTGTCCGCACAGTGTGACCGGGGGAAACTTCGTTCATCGCAACGCTCCTCCACACCGCTCGGATCCAGCCGCCGACCGCCCTCCACTCCGGAGCGCGGTACCCAGGCGGCCGTCATGCACGCGATTACGGTGCCAGGCCAGCGCCGGGCTCGGCATCAGTCGTTTTACTGACGTTCCTGTCCGTGCGTCTGCGCCGGGGAACCAGGCGTCAGCGGAGCGCGCCCACCGCGTTGCGGAGCGCCGTGCCGCGGCTGGTTCCACGCACATGCCCGGTCATCACCACCGTTGCCCGTTCCGGATCGCCTGATGAGATCAGTTGTGCAGCCGCCCAGTGTGCGAACGAATTCGTCGTCGCACACGAGTCCCTGGGCAAGAACATCCTGTCGAGAGCAGCGCGATCGACGCGCTCGTCCTTCCGGCAAGTCCGCCGTGGTGTCGACGCGCGACCATCGCGGTCGGTCCGGAGTTTTGACATGGCGCGGCACGGTGGACGTGTGCCGTGCGTCGGAATCAGCGTGGCGGTCGACATCACCGAGCCGGACACCATTGAACGCACGGCTGGCAAGATCCTGCCAGGTCATCGACGGTTGGCCCCGAAGTAAAGCCGCATACGTCGTCAAACGCGTGGGTACCCCGGGGCTCGGCACTAGGGTCAAGATCGCTGACGATCAGTGATTTTGACTAAGTAGTGATCGGCGGCGATGATGGGCGGTGGGAAGGAGCCGGCATGCCCCTCGAAGCGCACTACAAGCCACTGATCAGCGGCACGTTCACTTCCGAGGCGTGCCCAGCCTGGGCCGCCACGCCTGCTCGGGAGGTCCGTACGGAGACTCCCGACCCGCTGAAGTCCATCGTGCTCGCCGAACAGGTACCGCCACCGTTCCATGCCTGAGTCCACATGCGACGGAACGATGATGGACCTCTTCGATCGCCCGGCTGAACTCGCCTCTCTGGTTTCCGATGCGCGCGCCGCCGCGCAAGGCCGGCCGGGTCTCGTGGTCATCGAAGGTGCGGCAGGACTGGGCAAGACGAAACTTGTCGACGCGTTCGCGGATGAGGTGCGTCGGGCGTTTCCTGGTACGTATGTGCTGCGTGCCCGATGTGACGAGCTGGAGCGGGACTTTCCGTTCGGCGTGGTGCGGCAGTTGTTCGAGCCGCTCGTTGCGGATTGGCCGGAGCAGGACGCGGAACGCATGTTTTCCGGACCGGCACAGCCGGCCACTCATGTGTTCTCCTCGATCCCGTGTGTGGGCGAGGCCAACGCTCTCGGCGACGCGCCACGTACCGTCCTGCATGCGTTGTTCCGGCTGACGTTGCGCATCGCCACAACGGCACCTTTGGTGTTGGTGGTGGACGATCTGCAGAAGGCTGATCTGCCGTCTCTGCGTTGGTTGCGTTACCTGGTCCGCAAAGCCACGCGGTCGCGGATATTGGTAGTACTCACCGTACGCAGCGGTGAGGAAGGTGATTCGTTGCGGATCCTTGACCCTGGACCGGGTTACCGGAATGTGCGGCTGCAACGGTTCTCCGAGCAACAGGTGATCGAGGTGCTGATGGGCCGCCTGCCGGGCCGTCCGGAACCTGAGCTGGTGATGTCTTGTGCTCAGCTGACTGGGGGCAACCCGCTGCTGGTTCAAGCACTGATCACATCGATCTCCGCCGGCCTCGATCCCCTGTCCGGGCCGGTGGTCACCCGATTCGCTGGGTTCGTCCAAGCATGGCTGGCCACGGTGCCTGAACGGACACGGGAGTTCGCCGCCGCGCTGGCGATACTCGGCTCAGCCGAAGATGGCACCGTTGTGGGAAAGCTTGCCGGGCTGGACGACAGCGCCAGCGTGCGCGCAGAGGATCAGTTGCGCGACCTCGGATTGCTGGCGTCCTGCACAGAACTGCGGTGGGCGCACCCACTCGGCCGTGAGGCAGTGCTCGGCGGGTTGGAGATCGGCTGGAGGCAGCGCGCGCACCTGAGAGCCGCCATGCTGTTGTACGACGCGAACGCTGATGCAGAACGCATATGCGCTCACCTGCTCAATGTGCCGGCGCCACAGGCACCGTGGGTGGCTGCCACGCTGCTGTGCGCCGCGAGGGATGCGGCGATTCGTGGCGCGCCGGACGGTGCCGCGCGTTATCTGACGAGGGCACTTGAGGAACAGCTGAGCGATCAGGAACGGCATGCTGCTGAGTTGGACCTCGGGCTGGCCGAAGCGGTCCAACGCCCAGCGGTCGCTTGGCGCCGTCTCACAGTCGTGCTGGACCGAGTGCGTGATCCCGCGGTGCAGGCAGCGGCCGCCGAAGTGCTCGCCGACGTGTTCCTGCGTGAGGGACGGCCTGCGGATGCTGAGGCGGTGCTCACCCGGATCTCGGCCAAGCTGGCCTCGGACGATCGCGAACTCGCGCTTCGGCTTGATGCCGTCCGACTCGCCGGGCAGGTCGTCTACGGCATCGGCGAGTCCATGTTGCACGAGGTCGACGAAGCGGAAACCGCGCTGTCCGGCGAAACGCCCGGAGAACGTGCGGTGCTCGCTGTCCTGGCCGCTGTCGCGACCGTCGCGCCAGGATGGGACGCCGAGCGAGTCGCTGCTCTGGCCGAACGCGCGCTGGCGCCCGGAGTGGCGGATCTGCCTCCGTTCGCGGCGCAGCACGCGGTCCGCGCGCTGGCGCTGGCAGGTTCAGCCGTGAACGCGGCTCGGTATTGCGACGAAGCCATCCGTCATGCGCGCCGCACCAGGGCTGTGCTGGGACTTGTCACCCTCATCGACGCACGGTCGCGTATCGCGTTGCAGACAGGCAACTTGGCTGAGGCGCTCAAGCTCAACGAGGAGGTGATGGTCAACCTGCCGCTCGAGCACTGGGGCAGGTTACGGCTCATCCCCCTCGCGACCAGGATGGCCATATTCGCCGAGCGCGGTGAGATCGAAACAGCTGGCCGTCTGGCCGATGACCTGATGGACGCGTCCGCCGGGAACGTGGTGGATGTCCGGTTGGACTGCGCGTTCACCCGGGCCGCGCAGGGCCGTAACCGGGAAGCCCTTGCGTTGGCGTTGGACTACGCGAAATCCTGTCCATGGCCGGAGCGTTCGTGGCAGCTGCTCGCCGCGCGATCGCACGCAGAGCTCGGCGAAACCGAGGCAGCACAACGATTGGCGTCGCAGGCGTGGGAGCACGCCCGCGCATGGGGCACGGTCAGGGCAATCGGCATGGCACTGCGCGCCCGTGGCGAGGCGGCGTCCGGGCAGGCAGCGCTGGACCTGTTGTCTCGTTCGGCCGAGGTTCTCGACAGTACGGAGACCCGGCTGGAGTTGGCGAAGTCGTTGCTGAGCCTGGCGGCCGCGCAAGCAGGTCGTGGCCGGTCGAGCGTCGCCCGCCGCACGTTCGAGGCCGCTTGGGCGGAGGCCGAATGGTGCTCGGCCCGCGGAATCGCTGACACTGCGCGCGCTGGGATGACGGCCGCCGGAGCACGACCGCGGTCCCGCGCTGCGACAGGAGTCGATGCGCTGACCGTCGGCGAGCGGCGTGTCGCCGACCGGGCCGCTGCCGGACAGACCAATCGTGACATCGCCGCAGCGCTTCACCTCACACTCAGAACGGTTGAGACCCACTTGACCGCCGTCTACCGCAAGCTGGGGATCAGCGGCCGCGCACAACTTTCCGGCATTCTGCCGCCGCCCTGATGGTCCGGCTTCTCGTGGTTCATCTCGTGGTCGTACCACGATTCGCGGGGGTCGTTCCGCGCAGCAGCATGGTCCTATGTCGATTCGGGAGAACGTTCCGGCCAGGACGCGGCGGCTGCTCACCCGTGCCGCGTCGACCGCCCTCGTTGTGGCTGCGGTGAGCATCCTGCCCGCGGCGGCGTCCAATGACGACGCACAGCCTCAGGCACATCCTGGTGGCAACCACGTCGTGGGTGAGCCTTGGCCAGCTGATGCGAACCCGCCACTGCTGTATCAGACCCACGAAGTGCGTAACCCACGTGGGATCCTCTTCGTGGCAGGCCAGACCCCGAAGAGCCCGGACGGCAAGACCTATGTGCACCTGTGGGACATGCCCGCACAGATCGACCGGGATTTCGACCAGGTCGTGGAGCAGGTCCGCAAGGCGGGCTACCACCCTTCGGACATCACGCAACTGCGGTACTCGACCACCGATGAAGACCTGTTCGTGAAGAACTTCGACCGGGTCGCGGCCCGGCTGCGGACGGAGGGCATCATGCCCACGAGCGCGGCGATCGGCGTGGAGCGGCTGGCTCAGCCAGGTGTCCTGCTGGAGATCGAGGCCATCGCCGCCCGTTGACCAGTGGCGGCGGAGCCGTATGCCGTTTCCCGTCCTTCGAATCTGGTAGGGCCCGTCGCTGATGGCAGTTCGGCGTGAGGTTGAGGAAGTGTCGAGAAGGTGAGTCCTGTCAGGTCACCGCCGCCATCGAAGCGCCGTGAGTGGACAGTCCTTGGTCACGTGACGAGCTGATCGGCCAGCATGGCCATGTCCTCGTGCCGGGCGGATCGACGACGACGTCGGTTCGCTCCGCGGAAGCCGGCTGGCGAGAACGGTTGTCTCATCCAGTACGGCTGACGGCTCGCACGAGATCGGCGGCCTGCGCACTGACCTGAGCTGCCCATTGCAGCGCTGATGCCGTCGCGCTGCGGACAGCTCTGCGTTCGCCGCTCACTCGTGAGCGAACGAGATCGAGGCGGCTGCTGTGAAGGCACAGCGCGTGCAGTTCACGGTCGAGGCTCGTTGGACTGGCTGCCAAGGTTGCATTGATGGCGTGGAGTGTCGCGGTGCTGCTGGCAGTGAGTTGGCGTTGGGCCCACCGCTTCGTGATGACGAGACTGGCCAGGAGCGCGCAGGTGCAGCCGATGGCGGTTTCCAGCAGGCGATCGGTCACGAGGCCAGGCAGGGCCTCGGCTCGCCCGGTGTGTGCGATGAGGAGCGCCAGCGGGGTGATGAACACCAACGCGATGGCATAGCTGCGGATGACGACGAACTCCGCGCCGAACATCAACGATGCCAACAAGACGGCGATGAGGTACGGATCGGGGCTGCTGAAAAGTATGGCGGCAGCCACAGCGACTCCGGCGCATGAGCCGAGTAGATAGTGCGTGACGCGCGTTCGCACGGCTACGCCGTGGCTGCCGGTGCCCATCGCCGCCGCGGCTGCGGCCATCGCCCAGTAGGGGCGGCTGGTTCCCAATGCGGAGGCGGCCGCATTGGCGAGGACGCCGGCGACGAACACCGTTCCGCCTACTCGGGCGGCCATGAGCAAGGCAGGGGAGTGTCGGATGTGGAACTCCCACCACTCCCGTAGGGACAGTCGCGGTGAGGACGCCGTGACAGTGGTGCGTCGTAGGAGAACCGTGCGCACTGCGGTTTCCACGACGGCGATGACGACGCATCCACAGCCGGAGGCCAGAACGAGCAGGGCGTTTCGGGCCGTGTGGCCGGAAGGCAACCCGGTGGCCACCGCAGTGGCGATCACGATCACCGACATGCCCGGGGGTGGGACCGCCAGGGCGGGAACGAGGACGGTAGTGATCGCCGCGCCGACGGCGGTGCAGACCACGGCCCAGAAGTGATGTGGGCCAAGCAGTCCGGCTACCAGGACCGCGAGAGACAGGCTCAGCGTGATCCCGGTGAGCATGAGGGCGGCGCGCCGCCCCACGTCGCGCGGGGCGTATTGGGACGTGAAGCAGCCGAGGACGGCGACGAGTCCCCAATCGGGCCGATCGGCTGCGACGCCAACGGCCACGGCGAGACCTGTGCAGACACCCGTTCGGGCGGCGGGGATCAGCCGAGGTGGGCCCGCGCTTCCTACCAGGGCGCGGACCCACCGCCTGCCCGCCTTGCCAGCCTGTGCGACGGTCGTCATGTCGTTCTCCTCAGGCCGATGGCCGGGCGATCAGAACGGGTACGGCGTGTGCCGGTCGGCGACGGTGATCCAGCGGGTCTCGGTGAAGAACTCCACCCCCCAGTCGCTGCCGAAGTGACCGAAGCCGCTGTCCTTGACGCCGCCCACCGGCGCTTCTGGTTCGTCGGCGACGGACTGGTCGTTGACGTGGACCGAACCGTGTTCCAGCCGCCGGGCGACCGCGAGACCACGGCCGGCGTTCTCCGTGTAGACGCCGCTGCTCAAGCCGTATGCCGTGTCGTTGGCCAATGCCAGCGCCTGCTCGTCGTCGTCAACAGTGTGGATCGTCGCAACTGGACCGAAGATCTCCTCGGAGTAGATCCGCATCTGCGGGGTGATTGCGTCCAGCACCGTCGGCGGGTGGTACGCGCCCTCTGGTTTGCCGCCGCCGTACAGGACACGCGCTCCCTTGGCCACAGCGTCCGCGACCAGACCGGCGACCCGCTCGGCTGCCCGCGCGTTGATCATCGGTCCGACGATGGTGTGTTCGTCGTTGGTGTTGCCCCGGTCCAGTGCACGGACCTTGTCGACGAACTTCGCCGTGAACTCGTCCACCACGGCGCGGTGGACGATGACCCGGTCGACGCACAGGCAGATCTGCCCGGCGTTGAGGAACTTCGCCAGGGCGACGCCGTTGGCCGCGTGGTCCAGGTCGGCGTCATCCAGAACCAGGATCGGGTTCTTGCCGCCCAGTTCGAGCATGACCGGCTTGAGCTCGCGCCCGGCGATCGAGCCGACGATGCGCCCGACCGCTGTCGAGCCGGTGAAGTTGACGCGCCGGACGCGCTTGTCGGAAATGAGCGCGTCGACCACCGCTGGGGCGTCCGCCCGGTCATTGGTGATGACGTTGATGGCACCGGCGGGCACACCGGCGTCGCGCAGCACGTCGGCAAGGAAGTACCCGGACGTGAGCGGGGCGTCCTCGCTCGGGCGGATGACCACGGGGTTGCCGGTCGCGAGCGCGACCGCGACCGCGCGGGTGCACAGGATCAGCGGTCCGTTCCACGGCACGAAGGCCACCACCACGCCCGCAGGTGCCTTGACCGCCATGGACCACTGCCCGGGGACGTCGGTCGACAGCAGCGTGCCGCTCGGCCGCGTAGCCATCGTGGCGGCTTGGCGCAGGAGCGTGGCCGACATGGAGATGTTGAACTCGGCCCAGGTGCGGGTGCCCGCGGTCTCCTGGCGCATGAGCTCAGCGAACTGCCCGGCCCGTTCGACCAGCAGGTCGGCGGCGCGCTCAAGGATGCCTCGCCGCTCGGACGGAGCAGTGCCGGCCCAGGTCTCGAAGGCGGCGTGGGCAGCGTCGACCACACGGGTGACGTCGGCGACGTCCGCGGCGGGAAAGCGCGCGTACACCTGCCCGGTCACGGGGTTCAGGTCGTCTGTCGTGCGGCCGGACAGCGCTTGGAGTTCGCTGTCACCGGCGAGGAAGCCACGGGTGATGACAGTGCTGTTCTGGGCGGGGACATCGGTGGCGGTCATCGTCTCCTCCGGGAGATGCAGGCGGGATCGTGGGGTAAACGGATCGGGTGGTTTCGGGCGGGCCGGGGCGTACCGGCCGCCCGAACACGGCGTCACGCCGAGGTGGCCGTGAGGCCCGCGTCGGTGTCCAATGCGGGGCCCAGCAGGTCGGCAAGTCCCACGCGCTCGTAGAACTGGCTGCGGATACGGTCACCCAGGGCGTTGACCTCTTCCGCGCCGTCGTTGGCCGGGTCGATGTGCACCCGGAACGGCCGCTGCCCCTTGGGCAGACCGACGACCCGGGTGATCTGGCGTGCGACCTCGGCCGGGTCGGCGTCGGGCGGGGACAGCTCGGCGAGCTTGGCGGCCACCTGGTCCATCAGACCGGCGTACAACGTCTCGTACTCGGCGGCGATCGCCTTGTCGGCGGGGTATCCGGCGTGGGCGAAATGGTTGGTGCCCCGGGTGAACGAGCCCGGCACGATGATGGTCGTGTCGACGCCGAACCGGGCGAGTTCGGCGGCGTAGCTGACCGCGAGCGAGTCCTCCGCGGCCTTGGCCGCGAAGTAGGGCGCGAGGTACGGGGGAGTGCCGCCGCGGGTCGAGCTGGAGCCGACCCAGACAACCAAACCGTCACGCTGCGCTCGCAGATGTGGCAGTACCGCCCGGTTGACCCGTTGCGTGGACAGGACGTTCGTGTCGTACACGGACGCGAGCTGCTCAGGGGTGAACGCCTCCGCCGGGCCGAGCACCATGTGCCCCGCATTGTGGATGATGACGTCGATGCGGTTGGAGCGCTCCAGGACTTGGGCGATCGCGTCGTCCACGGACTCCTGGTCCGACACGTCCATTTCCAGGGCACGCAGATCGACCGAGTTGCTGGTGGCGTACTCCTGCAGTTCCCGCACCGCGGCGGCGTTGCGGCCGGTGGTGCCGCGGATGCCGGCGTACACGGTGTGCCCGGCGCCGGCCAGTTCGCGGGCGGTCAGCGCCCCGAAACCACTGGACGCCCCGGTGATGACGATGGTCCTGGACATGATGTTGCCTCCCTGGGAGTTATCGTTGCGTCTGTTGTGGACAGTCAGGCGATTCCGCCGTTGGCGTAGACGATCTGCCCGTTGACCCAGCGGGCGGGGCCGGCGAGGAACGCGACGACCTCAGCGATGTCCGCGGGCGTGCCGAGCCGCTCCAGCGGGGCCATGCTCGTGAGGTGGTCGATCGTGTCCTGGTCCTTGCCGTTGAGGAACAGTGGTGTCGCTGTGGGGCCGGGAGCCACCGCGTTGACGGTGATGTCGCGGCCTCGCAACTCCCGGGCCAGCGTCAGAGTCACGGCGTCCACCGCGCCTTTGGTGGCGGCGTAGGCGGTGTACGTCGGCAGCGCGAGCTTCACGACCGAGGAGGAGAAGTTCACCAACGCCCCGCCGCGGCGCAGCCGGCGCGCCGCCTGCTGGTTGACCACGAAAGTCCCCCGGATGTTGGTCCGATGCATCCGGTCCAAGTCGGCGAGGTCGAGGTCGACCAGCGGTGAGAGCAGCATGATGCCGGCGGTGTGCACGACGACGTCCACACCGCCGTGGATCCGCTCCACCTCATCGAACAGCGCGGCGACCTGCTCCTCGTCGGCGACGTCCGCGCCGACGCTGGTCGCGGTGGCGCCGGCGGCGGCGAGCGATTCGACAACAGCCTTGGCGCGGTTCGGGTTTCCGGCGTAGTGCACGACGACGGTCATGCCGTCCGCGGCGAGTCGTTGACAGACGTCGCGGCCGATGCCGCCAGAACCACCCGTCACAACGGCGACTCTTGGAGTGTCCGGAGTGGACATGGCGAACTCCTTCCGGTTGTTCGATCCTGTTGACTGCCACAACACTCGTCCACGGTCCGCCGCGCGGGCATCCGTCATCGCACTGACGTGTTCGGGGGGTACGGCATTAGGTCATCGCGGGTGCGCTTTGAGTCAAACGACTGATGCGCGACCGGACGCGGACCGGGCAGAGTGCTCGGTGTGGCACAGAACCGTGACCGGCCCAAGGAGCCGGGGCGCGGTCAGCCCTCCTGAAGTTCGAGGGTGGCCAGTGCGTCCCGCAAAGCCGCCCTCGACGTGATCTTCAGCTTGGGAAAGGTCTTGTAAAGGTGCGAGCCCACGGTGCGGTGCGAAAGGAACAGCTTCGCGCCGATCTCCTTGTTGGACAGCCCGCGCGCCGCCAGCTTCGCGATCTCGAGCTCCTGCGCGGTCAGCTGGTCTCTGGCGTCCCTCGGTGCTCTGGGCGCCTGATGACCTGAGGCTCGCAGTTCCGTGTGGGTTCGCGTGACCCATGGATGCGCGCCGAGCCGTTGGAACACCTCAAGCGCGGAAAGCAATGGTCTTCGCGCGTCCACGACCATCCGCATCCGGCGTAGCCGCTCGCCGTAGGCCAGTTCGATCCGTGCCCGCTCGAACGGCCACGATTCGGACGAGGGCGTGCTCAACGCCGCGCGGAACAGTTCGATCGCCTCATCGTCCGCGGCGACGAGAGCTGTCGCGCCCCGCTGGAGCATCAGCATCCGTGGGGAGATGGCACCGACATCTGCGTCCCGCATGGCCTGCACGTGGGCGCGAGCGTCCGCCGTGCGGCCCAGCCTGGTGGCCAACTCGACAACGTCGTACATCACCCAGGTGGCGTGCGGCACGTGTGAGGCGAGCACACCAGGCGGGCTCACTGCGGTGGCGTGTTCGTAGGCACGTTCCAATTCGCCTTGCCCCAGCGCGGAAAGCGCCTCGGAGTGGTGTGCGAACACCTCCGCGCTGTGAACGCCGCGCGGTGCCGCCCAGCCCAGGGTTTTCGCCGCCCATTCCGACGCGACGTCGTGCTGTCCACGCACCGCGGCCACCAGGCCCTTGTGGTACCAGAAGTACCACGAGAAGAAGGGGAACCCAGTGGCGGCGCACACTTCGAGCGCTTCGTCGGCCAGTGCTTGCTGCTCGTCCCAACGCCCGTTGAGGTACGCGTCCAGGCACAGGTGCTTCAGCGCTCCGAGATACCGCCGGGCCGGGCCACCCTCACGGCCTTGCCGCACCGTCGCCCAGGACTTCTCGCGGCAGTCGGCGAGGCGGTCGATGTAGACCGATGCGGTGGCGATGCGCACCGCCCGGGTGGGGTCGGGTTCGGTGACCAGGCTGGCGTAGATCGCTGGTGCGTCCGGTTGCGACATGACAGCGGTCCGGACCGGGTCGGGGAACGTCATGCTCGCGTACGCGAGCACGTCCGGAGGAGCGGGTTGCATCCGGTCCAGCATGCGATGGAACGGCTCCCAGAGCTCTGGCCGTCCCCCGAACCAGCAGAGCAACAGAAGGGTGTGCATGGCCTCGACGAGAGACCCGTCGGAAGCGGAGTACCCGTGTGATCCGTGCTCGATCGCGGCGACCAGCAGGCGGTGCGCGGTCGCGACATCACCGTCGTCGTTGAGCATCAGGAACACCGCGGCACAGGCGGCCAGCAGTGAGGTCGACAGATCGGGCTCGATGCGCCGGGCGTCCGCGAGCAGGTTTTCCGCCGCCTGGAGGTCACCGTTGATCTCGGCACCGATGTACGCGGCCTCCGCCAGCCGCTTGCTGCGATCGCTGTCGTCCACACTCAGCTCGGCGGCTCTGGTCAATGTGGACACCGCACCGACGGAGTCTCCCCGGCGAAGCATGTCCCGGGCCGCGTCATGGAGTAGCTGCGCGACGGCGGCATCAGGCCCGATGGCAGCCTCGGCCAGGTGCCACGCCCGCCGTTCGACGTCGTGCGGCAGCGCGTCGGCCAGCGACTCGTGCGCCTGTCTTCGCTCAGTGTGAGTGGACGCCTCGACGAGAGCGGACCGGATGAGGGGATGGCGGAAGGTCAGGCGTGCTGTGGCGTCGTCGACGGTGATGAGCTGCACGCGTTCGGCCGCGTCCAGCCCGCCCGCCGCCATGGCGCCGTGACATGCCTTTTCCAACACCCGTAAGTCACCGGTCCCGTCCAGCACGGCGACGAGAAGAAGCTGTCGCGTCGCGTCGGGTAACACGCCGATCCGAGACGCGAACAGGGCTTGTAGCCTCGCCGTCAACGGCAGCACACCGGTCCGCGGCGGGGGCGCGGTGCTCGACACCGCGCCCGGCAGTTCCAGGATCGCGAGCGGATTGCCTTGAGCCTCAGCCAGAAGCCGCTGGCGCAGGCGCGGACGCAGCAGGGGAAAGCGGGCGTCCATCAGGTCGGCGGACGCCGTATCGTCGAGCGGTTCGACCAGGAGCGTGGGCAGGTCACCATGTTCGAAGTACTTGCCGGCCTCGGTGCGCACCGCAGCGAGAAACCCGATGCGGGCACATTTGAGACGCCGCGCGATGAACGTGAGCACGGCGGCGCTGGCCCGATCGACCCATTGCAGGTCGTCAAGGGCGATCAGAACCGGGCGATTGTCTGCCGCGCGACAAAGCAGGCTCAGCGCCGCGTTGCACACCAACAGCCGCTCCGGGGGAGCGCCGGTGCCGAATCCCAAGGCGACCCGCAACGCGTCGGCCAGTGCCGGTGCCAGGTTGTCCACGTGATCCAGCACGGGCAGGAAAACCTGGTTGAGACAAGAGAAACTGACGTCGGCCTCGTACTCCACGCCGGAGGCCCGCAGGACGAGGAACCCTTCTGCCTCCGCATGACGCAGTGCGTCCGCCACAAGGGCGCTCTTGCCGATGCCCGGCTCACCGGCCACGATCAGGCTGGCGCCTGCGTGACGCATCTCGTCGAGGAACGCGTGCAGGCGTTCCCGCTCGTGCTCCCGTCCGAGGAGATGCACACCGTCTTGCTCGATCATTCGATGAACCTTGGTTCAAGCAGCCGGGTCAGCTCGTTGATGTCCGCCATGGTGTCGAGTCGCTCGATGGCGTGCTTGATCCGACTGGCCTGGCCGGGATCGACGACGTCCGCGGTGAGCCCGATGAACTTTCGCTCAAGGTCGTTCTCCGACAGGGGGTTCTCGGCCGCACCGAGCGGAAACTCGACGTCTCGTACGAATGTCGCGCCGCTGTTGGTGGTGACCGTCGTGATGGAGCCGACCGACTGGCGGAGCCCACCCGCGCGTTGGTCGAAGGAGTCGTCCCCCTCGATGGTGATCTTCTCCGCGAGCGAGGCGACGGCCGGTTCGGTGCGGCGGTCATTCATGATGTCGTCGAAGCCGACCTGCCCGCGGTGAGCGGCGACGGCGAGAACGTACTGGACACAGTGGGACCGCAACGGATTGCCGTCGATGACGTGATAGGCCGACCGGGGCGCGCGGATGTGCACGGAGGCGATGTCCTCGGCGGCGACGCCCTCGGAGCCGAGAATGTCCAGCAGTCCGTCGAGGCTGGCCGGAATGAACACGCAGCAGGAGTTGCGTTTGAAGAACAGGTGGCCCACCTCGTGGCGTTCGCCGAGGCCCGCCATGAGCGCGTCCTGGTCCCACTGGCCGGTGAATGCCTTGCCGAAAGGGTACTTGCCACCGAAGACATCAGTTGGCCCGCGGAATCCGGTCGCCGCGAGCAAGGCCGCCTGGACCCCGGCCTGCGCGGCCAGTCCGATGTTCAGCGGGCGTGACTGTTCGGTCGGATCATCAACCCACGACAGCAGTCCGGACGCGCTCGTTCCCGCCAGGCCGAACGCATTGCGGAACTGTTCGTCGTCGAGGCCGAGCAGGAGACCGGCGGCCACGGCACTGCCGAATGCGCCGGCCACGGTCGTCGGATGGAACCCCCGCGCGTATTGAGCGGCGGGGCCCAGGGCGTAGCTCACGCGAGCGGCCACGTCGATTCCGGCCACGATGGCGGACAGGACGTCGGCACCGCGTGATCGCTGGCGTTCACCGACAGCGAGGGCCGCCGGGCCCACCACGGCGATGGCGTGCACGTTCGCGGACGGGTGATGGCTTTCGATGTCGCAGTAGTAGGCCAGCGTCCCGTTGGCCAACGCCGCGGTGGCGGCATTGGTGCGCAGCATTGAGCCGGCAAGTCGCGATTCCGGCGTTCCTCCGGCGTCACGGACCATGTTCTCCAGCAGCGACATGATCGGGTAGCGGCGTGAGGTCGCGGCCAGCAACGCGCCGATGCTGTCGTAGAGCGCGTTCTTTGCCTGCCGGATCACCGGACCGGGGAGTTTGTCGTAGGCGAAGACACCGAGACTCTCGATGAGTTGCCGGGTCGGCGTGATGGTCACAGCTGACTTCCGTTCCGGTGTGGATATCCAAGCAGGGAAGGCAAACCACGCAGGTCTGGCAGTTCGGCGGTGGGCGCAGGCGTTTCCGGTTCGCGTTGCTGGCCCTGCCGGTTGATCCACACCGTCGGAATGCCCATCGGTACCGAGCGGGGGAGATCAACATACTGCGATTGGGCCACGTGCACCGCTTCGTGCGGCTGAACCCCAGCCCGGTCGAGGACCAACTCGAACAGCGCTGGGTCGGGCTTGTACGCCTCGACCACCTCGCCCGTGAAGACGTAGGTGAACGGGTCACCCAGCTTCTTGGCGCTACTCTGGATGATGTCGCGTTGACTGTTGGAGATCGTGGCCAGAGGCACGTGATGCCTGAGTTCGTTGAGGACAGCTACCGCATCGGCGAAGGGCTCGGCCTCGGCCATCACGTCGCCGAGCGCGGAGAGTTCCTTGGGGTCTGCTGGAACGCCGACTTCAGCCAAGGCCGCGGCCATCGTGTGTTCCAGCAGACGGCGGTAGATCTTGAATGGACCTGACACCGCGGGCAACGCATGGCCGTAGTACCAGCGTTCATAGAACGTGCGCACGTCGAGCCGCGCTCCCTTGGCGGCGAGGAACTTCCCGATGTAGGCGCGGAGCCCAGAGTCCCAGTCGATGAGGGTGCCGTAGGTGTCGAAGGTGATCAGCCGGGGCGTCACGGGCAGCGGTGCGGCCATACGTGCCTCCCTGTGTGGCGTCGGTTCGCCTCACGGTAGGCAGCCGGTCTGTCAGTAGTCAATAGCTAATAACTCATGTCGCTTGCTTCTTGCGCTCGCGGTAGGCCGAGACGTGTGCCCGGTTGCCGCAGCCCTTCGAGTCGCAGAACCGCCGCGAGCCCGGCCGCGATGCGTCGACGAAGACATTCGCGCAATCGGTGCCTTCGCAGACTTTCAGCCGCGACGTATCACCATCGGCGATGACAGTCAGCAGGGCGATCGCACAGGTCGTGGCCACCCGTTCGGCGAGTGGGGCCTTGGGGCGGGCGTAGTGCCAGTGCCACGCACCGTCGTGATCGGTCAGTTGTGGCTGGGCCTGCAGTTCGTGGAGTAGCCTGTTGAGGTCTTCGACCGATTTGCGCGCGGCTGGATTGCCGAAGACGAACCGCAACCGTGGCCGCAGGCCGCGCAGCCGCTGCAGGTTGGCGGCCGACAATGGGCGGTCCACCACCCAGCCGCGTCGGCGGAGCAGTTCGGTGGCCTCGACCCCGGATGTCAGAGTGTCCGTTCCGGTCATCACGTCATGACTGTTGATCAGGTCGACCGCGGTCAACACGGCTCGACCCGTGTAATCACTCAACGCCACGTTGACTCCTGACATCCGGACATCTACAGTTCAGTAGTTAAGGTCAGGATACCAATGGCAGCCGGGTGCTGGGTACCACCAGGATCGCCGCGGGTCACTCGGTGCGGCGTCAATTCGCCATGGCCCGTTGTGCGCTTGACCGTTGTTGTTCAGGTCTCTTGCGGTGATGATGGCGGCGCGGTGCGGGCATGTGGCCGCCAGGACATATCGTCATGAACATTGTCGATATAGACAACTTTGCGCAACTTGTCTAACGTGTCGCTCGTAGCTGGTCGGCGGGGCTTCCGCGCCGGCAGTCTTCCGATGTGGACTGTGAGCGGGAAAGAGATCCAGTGGACATCTGTCTTGTGGTCAATGGCAAAGCCGAACAGCTGAGCGCGGATCCCGGCGTCACCCTCCTGGACGCGTTACGTGAGCGCCTGGGCGTCACCGGACCGAAGAAGGGCTGCGACCGAGGTCAGTGCGGCGCTTGCACTGTGCACGTGGACGGTCGGCCGGTGCTGTCGTGTCTCACCCTTGCCGCGACCGTGCGCGAGCCCGTGACCACTGTGGACGGGCTCGCCGACGGAGACGAGTTGCACCCGGTCCAGCGGGCGTTCGTCGAGCAGGACGCCCTGCAGTGCGGGTTCTGCACGTCCGGCCAGATCATGTCCGCGGTCGCCGCCGTCGAGCAGGGCGTGGCGGATGTCCGGGAGTTCATGTCCGGCAACATCTGCCGCTGTGCGGCGTATCCCAACATCGTCGCGGCGGTCGAGCAGGCGAGGCGGGCCGATGCGACCGTTTGAGCTGACCGCGCCCAGCACAGTCGAGGCCGCATTGGCCGGGACCGGCACCTATGTCGCGGGCGGGACGACCCTTGTCGACCTGATGAAGTTGAATGTCCTTACGCCACTGCACGTTCTGGACATCAACGCGTTGCCTCTGCGTGGTATCCACTCGGTGGACGGGCTGCGGTTCGGGGCGCTGGAACGGATGAGTGACATCGCCGCCCATCCCCGCGTGTACCCGATGATCTCGCGTGCCTTGTTGCTGAGCGCATCACAGCAATTGCGCAACATGGCCAGCATCGGCGGGAACCTGTTGCAGCGCACCCGATGTGGTTATTTCCGGGATGTGGCCATGCCGTGCAACAAGCGCGAACCGGGTAGCGGTTGCCCGGCTGCCACGGGTGCGAACCGGATGCACGCCATCCTGGGCACGAGCGACTCGTGTGTGGCGACGCACGCCAGCGACGTGGCAGTTGCCCTGGTCGCGCTTGACACCGAAGTCCGGCTGGTCAGCGCGCAGGAGGCACGGACGGTCAAGCTGGCGGACTTCTACCGCATGCCGGGTGACACGCCTGGCTTGGAGAACGACCTACGGCCCGGTGAGCTGATCACCGAGGTCATCGTGCCTCGCCTGGACTGGGCGCAACAGTCGACGTACGTCAAGGTCAGGGACCGGCGATCCTACGAATTCGCGCTTTGTTCCGCCGCGGTCGCACTCCACATCCAGGACTCGCGCATTGTCGACGCGCGAGTGGCGGTCGGTGGCGTGGCCACAGTGCCGTGGCGACTGCGTCAGGTCGAAGCCGCCCTGCGCGGTGCCCCGCCGACCGTGACCGCCTTCGAGCAAGCCGCTGGTGTTGCCGCTGAAGGCGCGAAACCGTTGCCCGGGAATGGCTTCAAGGTATCTCTGCTGAAGCGGACCATTGTCCGCGCGCTGCTCGAAGTGACTGATGGGAGCCGCACATGACCAGCCGGGTGGATGGCCCGCCGAAGGTCACCGGCCGGGCGAAGTACGGGGCGGACAACAGTCTTCCCGGCATGGTCTACGGACACGTCGTGGTCAGTACCATCGCGCACGGTCAAGTCATGGCCATGGATACCGCCTGGGCCAAAAGCGCACCCGGTGTGATCGACGTGTACTCGCCGTTCAACCCACTGAAGCTGCGCACTGCGACGAGCATGCTGTTCGGACATACGTGGGTTCCCCTGCAAGACGCCGAGGTCGCGCACTACGGCCAGCCGATCGGTTTGATAGTGGCGGAGACGTTCGAGCAGGCCCGGAATGCCGAGTCGCTCATCGATGTCACCTACCAGCCACGCCCGGCCGCCACGTCGTTGCGGGACAGCCTCGACTCGGCCGAGGACGCGCCGCCGACAGCGCAAGGTGAACCGCCAGTCGTCGTCGAACTCGCGTCTGGTGTCGGGTCGATCCAGGAGGCGCTGGCTGCCAGCCCGGTGGTCGTGGAGGCCACGTACTCGACCGCGACGCAGAACCACGCCGCGATGGAGCCACACTCCGCGATCGCGGTGTGGGAGTCCGGCGAGTTGACTGTCCACTGCGGGAACCAGATGGCCGGCATGCAGGCGGCGGAGCTGGCCAGCGCGCTGGACGTCGACGCGTCGTCGGTTCGTGTGCTGAGCCCGTTTGTCGGCGGCGCCTTCGGCGGCAAAGCGCGCGTGTCGGTCGCCGCGTTCCTGGCCGCGGCGGCGGCCAGGGCGCTGAACCGGCCGGTGAAGGTCGTGCTCACGCGGGAACAGGTGTTCACCGCCACCGCGAACCGCCCGGAGACGCTGCAGAAGATCGCCCTCGGCGCGTCGGTGGACGGCACGCTGATGGCCCTGCGCCATGACTCGTGGTCCGGCACACCGATGGACCGGTCATACGTCGAACCGACCTCCCACACGATGACCCCGAAGTCCTACGCGATCCCGAACCTGGCCATCAGCCAGAAGATGGTGCCGCTGAACATCCCGCCGACGTCGATCATGCGGGCGCCGGGGGAGGGGCCTGGCTCGTTCGCGTTGGAAAGCGCGATCGACGAACTGGCCGTCGCGTTGCACATGGACCCGATCGAGCTGCGCCTGCGCAACAGTTCGACCGCTCCGGCGGGGAGCGATCTGCTGTGGTCGAGCAAGCACCTCGAGGAGTGCTACCGCATCGGCGCCGGACGCTTCGGGTGGACGAACCGGTCACCGGAAGGACGCGAGGACGGCGACTGGCTGGTCGGCATGGGCACCGCGACAGCCATGTACCCGGCGATGCGATTCCCGGCCACCGTGATGATCACACTGCGGGCCGATGAGACCGCGGTGGTCTCGACCGGCGGCGCGGACCCCGGAACCGGGCTGCTGACCGTGATGTCGTTGATCGGCGCCGAATCACTGGCCGTCCCGGCCGACCGGATCACCCCTCTGCTGGGCGACTCCGCACTGCCACCGGGTGGCTTGTCCGGCGGTTCGACCGGGACGGCGAGCGTGGCCTCAGCCATCATGATCGCCGCGGCCCAGGTGATCGACGACCTCCTGGGCCTGGCGTCATCGCCAGGAGCTCCTTTCGCCGGCCAGGAGGTCACCTACACGGACGGCCGTGTGCACGCTGACGGCCGGTCAACGAAGTTCGGGGAACTGCTCCGGGAGATGGGCCGCGAGTCGATCACGGCAAGGGGCTCGTCGGCGCCGGGAGAGGAGCTGACCAAGCACTCATTCAGCTCCTTCGGCGCCCAGTTCGTCGAAGTCCGCGTGCACAAGCTGACCCGAGAGACCCGCGTGACCCGGATGCTCGGCGTGTTCGACGCGGGCCGGATCATCAACGAGAAAACCGCCCGCAGCCAGATCATGGGCGGCATGATCTGGGGCGTCTCAGCCGCCTTGCACGAACGTCTGGACATCGAGCCGGACGGCCGTCCGGCCAACGGTGACCTGGCCGGCTACCTGGTGCCGGTGAACGCGGACATCCCGGATGTCGATGTCCACTTTGTGCAGTATCCGGACACTCTGCACAACCCCAGTGGGGCCAAGGGCCTCGGCGAGGTAGGCACAGTCGGGATGGCCGCTGCCGTGGCCAACGCCGTCTACAACGCCACTGGCATCCGGGTTCGCCACATCCCCATCACCATCGAGGACCTTCTGGACTAGCGGTGTTGTCCCTGACTTCGACAGATCAGCTGTGTGGCGCGCCTGACCCGTTCCCGGAACTCGTCACGAGTGGCCGCGGACGATTTCCAGGTCAGCGCGGCGGCGTAAAGCAGGTCCATGACGTCCTGCGCCGTGCACCGGGCGGTGAGCAGGCCGGCAGGAGCCTGGTTCTTGATCTGTGCGGTGATCGTCGCTTGGGCTTTGTCCTGGTAGTCGCCGAACATGGAGCCCAGCTGGGGTCCGCTGCCGGCCAGAAGTGCGGCCAGGTCACGGGAAACCTGGGACTCGACGTACAGTCCCATGAGCGCGTCGAACGCCTCGACGAGTTTGTCCTCAAAGCTCAGGGTGTCATCGGCGAACCGGGACTCCATGTCCCGCTGGGCACCTTCCATGACGCCCTGCATGGTGGCCCGGTAGAGCTGTTCCTTGTTGGGGAACAACAGGTACAGCCCCGGCCTGGAGATCCCGGCCGCCTTGGCCACCGCCTCCATCGACGTCTTGCGGAACCCGAACCGCCCGAACACCGCAAGAGCCGCGTCCAGCACGGCGGCTCGCTTGGGGTGGTCCTCGACGGGCGTTGAACTGCTGCTCACCGGGGTCACGTTAGACGAATGTGGACAGCGCGACAGGTCATGGATGGTGATGTCATGAAACGTGTTTTGATCACTGGATCCGCCGACGGCCTCGGCCGGATGGTGGCGCAGCGGCTGATCGGCCTCGGCCACGAGGTCGTTCTGCACGCCCGTAGCGATGCGCGGGCCCAGGATGCGTTGCGAGCGGCGCCCGGGGCGGCCGGCGCGGTCGTGGGCGACCTGGCCAGCATCGCGGAGACCAGGGCAGTGGCTGACCAGGCGAACGCGACCGGTCGTTTCGACGTCGTCGTGCACAACGCCGGGGTCGGATACCGGGAACGTCGCCGGATCGAGACCGTCGACGGGCTGGCCCACGTGTTCGCGATCAATGTCCTGGCGCCGTACCTGCTCACCGCCGTGGTGGATCGTCCGGACCGGTTGATCTACCTCAGTTCCGGCATGCACCGGGGCGGCGACCCGGACCTGGGCGATCTGCAGTGGGAACACCGGCGGTGGGACGGTATGCAGGCGTATTCCGACTCGAAGCTATGGGATGTCGTGCTCGCGTTCGCGGTCGCGCGGTTGTGGCCCGACGTGCTGTCGAACGCTCTTGAGCCAGGATGGGTGCCCACCAAGATGGGCGGACCGGGAGCGCCGGACGACATGTCGTTGGCACCGGACACACAGGTGTGGCTGGCGACCACGGACAATCCCGGTACCGGCGGCTACTACTACCACCGTAAGCCGAGGCAGACCCACCCGGCCGCTTCGGACCCCACCGTCCAGGACGGTCTGCTCAGGATCTGCGCCGACATCACCGGGGTGGCTTTGACGTAGGCATCAGGCCGATTCCGCTTCGGTCGTGTACACGTGGGGCAGAACCTTGACGGCCGTACGGAATTCGAGGCCCAAGCGGTTCTGGATGCCGATCTGCAGCAACGTGAGCCGCTCCAGGGTACGCGCGGCGGACAGTCCACCGGCGTCGATGGCGCGCAAGCCCGTGCCCTCCAGCGACGCCACTACCGCGCGCTTCGCGTCCTCGTGGTCGGAGGCCACGAAGACATCCAGTGGGACGCCGTCGATCGCGCCGTCGATCAGTACCGGGGCGAAGACGGTATTGAACGCCTTGACCAAGCGGACACCGGGAGCCTTGACGGCGAGTTCTTCGGCGGCAGAGGAGCCCCAGGCTGTGGTGAGGTCGTCGAAAGTGTCGTTCAGCGGGTTCGAGATGTCGACGACCACCGAGTCCGACAAGGGGCCGGCGTGCGTGCTCAGCAGTTCCAACGTCTGCGGGAACCACGTTGCGAACACAACGATGTCGCTGTCGAGCGCTTCGCCCAGCGGGCGTGCGGTGACCCGTCCCAGCGCATCGTCGGTCATCTGCGCCGCGACATCCGCGGCACGATCGGCGTCCATGTCAACAAGAAGGACGTCGGCTCCGCCGACGGCGTAGCGGCGGGCAATGGCGCGGCCCATGTTGCCGGCGCCCACAACGGTGATGGTGTTGTTCATGGGATCTCCTTCCGCGCGGAACGAGCAGGTAAGGAAGTCGACGGCGTCAGCTCATGCGTAGAACGGCGGAGGAACCTGTTCGGCCAGCATGATCGACTTCAGCTGGGTGTACATGTCCAGCGTCTCCTTGCAGACCTCACGGCCCAGCCCGCTGTCCTTGTAACCGCCGAACGGTGAGCCATCGACCAGGTTCACATACTGGTTCACCCACACCTGCCCGGCTTGCAGCCGGTCCGCCGTGCGCATGGCGTTGCGGAGGTTCGACGTGTAGATGCCGGACGCGAGACCGTAGACGACGTCGTTGGCCTCGTGGATCATCGTGTCGAAGTCCTTCCACCGGATCACCGACAGCACCGGCCCGAAGATCTCCTCCTGCGCGATCCTGGTGCTGTTGGCCGTCTCGAAGATGGTCGGCGCGACGAACCAGCCCGCTTGGTGACCGGGCACCTCAACGCGATGCCCGCCGGTGACCAGATTCGCTTCGGTCTTGCCGGTCTCGATGTATTTCATGACGCGCTCGCCTTGCTTCTCAGAGATCAGGCAACTGAGACGCGTGGCCGGGGCGAGTGGCGAGCCGACCCGGATGTGCTGGAACGCGGCGGTCAGCTTCGCCATGAACTCCGGGTAGATCTCATCGTGGACGAACAACCGTGTACCCGCCAGACAAGACTGCCCGTTGCAGAACGTGGCGGCGAACGCGGTGTTGTCGACCACCGCGTCCATATCGTCGATGTCCGGGAAGACGATATTCGGACTCTTGCCGCCCAGTTCCAGCGACACGGGCACCAGCCTTGAGGCGCCCGCGTGCGCGATCATCCGGCCGACCTCGGACGATCCGGTGAAGGCGAGCTTCGCGACGTCCGGGTGGGCGGTCAGTGCCGCTCCGGCCTCCTCTCCGAAACCGGGCACGACGTTCACCACGCCGGGCGGGAAGATCTCCGCCAGCTGCCTGGCCAGTTCCATTGTGGACAATGAGGCGTTCTCATCTGGCTTGAGGACCACGGTGTTGCCCGCGGCCAACGCGGGAGCGAGTTTGAAGCTGACCATGATGGCCGGGACGTTCCATGGGATGATCTGCCCGACGACGCCGTATGGCTCGCGCTTGGCGATCGCCCATCCGCCCGGAACGACGTTGTTCCAGCCGTCGTGAGTCAGGATCGCAGCCGCGAAGAAACGGTACTGGCCAATAGCCTGCCGGTAGTCCTGCGGTAGTTCGAAGACCGTGCGGCCGATGTCACGCGCGTCGATCTCGACGAGCCGTCCCGTGTTCTCCTCCAGCCAGTCGGCGACCTTCAGCAACAGCTTGGCGCGCTCGGCCGCGGGAGTCGCCGCCCACGCGGGGAAGGCGCCCTTGGCCGCGGCGACGGCGGCGTCGATCTCAGCCTTGCCTGATCGGGTAATGGTGGCCAGTTGCCTTCCGGTAGCGGCTTCGGTGGCAGGGAACGTTTCGTCGGTGAACGCGGTGAATTCGCCGTTGATGAGCGGTGAGTAGTGCGGGTCTGTGCTCATCGCAACTGTCGCCTCCGTGATGGGAAGGGGTTACTTGGTGTAGGCGCTGGCGATCTGGCCGACGAGTTTGGCGAACGGCATGTCGAGCGCGGCGTAGACATCGGCAGCGAGAGGGTTGGCGTTGTCGGCGAGTGCTTCGACCATGAGGGTGGAGTAGTCGCTGACGATGACCCCGGCTTGCTGCATCCGCAGCAGGCCGGCTTCGCGCTTGGCTTGCCAGAAGGTGCCGGAGGCGTCGAGGGTGACATAGGTGTCGTAGCCGTCGGCGAGTGCGGCGATGGCGGGGAAGGCGGCGCAGACCTCGAGCGAGATGCCGGAGATGATCAGTTTGGTGCGGCCGGTGGCGGCCACGGCGTCGCGGATGCGTTCGTCGTCCCAGGCGTTGACCGAGCTGCGGTCGACGACCTCCAGGCTGTCGGGGAGCACGTCCGTGAGTTCCGGGATCAGCGGTCCCCACATGGATTGCGCCGCGGTCGTGGTGACCACAAGTGGCATGCCGAACACTTGGGCCGCCTTGGCCAGGCCGGTGACGTTGTGCTTGAGGTCCTGCAGCGAGATGTCCCGGACGCCGCTGTAGAGGCCGACCTGATGGTCGACCAGGAGCACGGCGGCGTTGTCCGGGGTGAGCCTGTCGTGGAAAGCCTTGGTGGTCATGGCACCTCTCCTTCGATAGACCCCTGTGCCTGTTGGAAAATGTGAGTACCGACCGGAGGCCGCACGATGCCGGCGGATCGCCCGACCGGGAGTTCACGACCTCGGTCGCTCCGAGCCGCTTCGCCGGTTCGAGGCGGGAGTCCTGGATGTCCACGAGGATCAGCCCGCGCACCGGCAGCAATGCCGCGGCCATCACCGCCGCCAGTCCGGCCGCACCAGCGCCGAACACAGCGACAGCGCTGCCGCTCCGGATGCGAGCACGTTGAGGACCGCGCCGAGTCCGGTCTGGATGCCGCAACCAAGAGGTGCGAGTAGCGCAGGTGCCACATCAGGTACCACGACGGTGTTGCGTTCCCGCACCAACACTCTCCACGATGCCCGAGCCCTCGTCCGCCCGGGGATCGTCAATCACAACGTCGTTCCACACGAACTGTGCTCGCGATTCGGAGACGGTCATCGCGGTAACGCGTCGCGTCATCGTCGTTCTCCTTCGGCATGCCGACACCAGTCCTGGCTCGAACCGGCCGCGCCGCCGACGCTATAGTCACTAAACTATATAGTCAAGAAAGATGACGACTTGTGGACAATGCGGTGCGGTGATGTCCACAGAACTCGTTGTCACCGCGAACAGCAGTCGCCCAGTGAGAACGTCGACCGCTGCGATCAGAAGGTCTTGGATCGACGTCGACTCTCGTGCGTCGCATCGACCCGATCACGGCGTCACCACGGGCTCCGGTTGGAGCCGACAAGATCACGGCCGATGCTCAGCACGAAACGGCCGTTCGATATCTCCTGGACAACTGCGCGGGGTAGGTCCCAGTACGGGCGTCCAGAATTCGACCGCCATCGAGTCCTCCTCGTCGAGTGATCGTGCACACGAGGATGCGGCGAACGTGGCGTGCCCCGACATGGGCAGACAACTGATAGCGGTACCTACGTGCCCGTCGTCGCAGGAGGGTCAGGCGGCGTCGCGCAGAGCGGAGAGGCCGGCGTCCAAGCCGGCGCGAAGCGGCTCGAGGGACTCGAACGTGTTCATGAGGGCAAGGCCGCCGTGCAGGGCGGCGAAGATCTTCATGCTGAGGAAGCCGGGATCGGTGCCCGGCCGCAGCAGTTCGGCGCCGGCCATACGAGCCAGGCCTGCCTCCAGATAACCGCGCCAGCGCTCCATGTGAGCGATCACCGCGGCGGCGTGGTCCGGATCGGTGCGGGCCAGCTCCGCGCTGAGCGCGCCGATCGGGCAGCCCCAATGCGGCTGCGCCTCGTAGTGCGCGAGGAGCGCGTCGCGCCAGCCCTCCCATGACTCCCAGGAGTCGAGGTGGTCAAGGAACGGGCGCTGGGCCTCGAGCACGCGTTCGGTCTGCAGCGCGGCGACGGCGTCGACCAGGTCGCTCTTGCCGCCTGGGAAGTAGTGGAAGAGCTGGCTTTTGCTCGTATTCGTCGCCCCGCGAATATCGTCAAGGCTCGTACCACGGGCGCCACGCTCAAGGATCAGGTCCGCGGCGGCACGCACGATCCGGCTGCGCGTCGCGATCCCTTTCTCCGTTATCGGCGTCGTCGTCACGTGTCAAACCCTACATCGCTGGACCGTGCAGTCCAGCCAGGTATCAGGTCAGGGCCAAGAGCCGCTAGCGGCGGCTCTTGGCGGAGTCGAGGGCTCGGTGCAGAGGAGGTGCGGCGCACAACCGTTTACGACTCTCTGGGCGGCCATCCGCGCCGGCCTATGACGAACCGGGACCGAGCACGACGATCTTGCCGGATCTGGAGCGCTTCGAGAGGGCGCGTTGCGCGTCGGCGGCGCGGTCGAACGGGAAGGTCTCACCAACTCGGACGGTCAGCGTGCCTGTCTCGGCGAGGTCGGCTACTGCCTGGAAATCCACCCGGTCGAGGCGGCAGAACACCGCGGTGACACCAGGAGATCCGATTTCCGCGATGGAGGCTACGCGGACGCCGGGGTGGGTGGGAGTCGCGCTCAGGGCACCGTTGCCCGCGGTGTCGAGCACGGCGTCCACTGGGAGGTGCCGGATGCGCTCAGTGGCGCCGGGTCCGTAGGTGACCGGTTCGACGCCGAGCGAGCGCAGGTAGTCGTGGTCGCGAGCGGAGGCGGTGCCGATGACCCGCGCGCCGCGAACACGGGCGATCTGGACGGCGAGCGAGCCGACTCCACCAGCGGCACCGTGCACCAGCAACAGCTCTCCCGGCTGGATGTCGAGGGCGTGCACGACGGCCTGGTAGGCGGTCAGCCCCGCGAGCGGCAGGCCGGCGGCCTCGGCGAAGCTCATCGTGGACGGTTTGCGGACGAGGCTGCGCACGTCGGCCGAGACCAGTTCGGCCAGGCCGCCGTGGGCACGCTGCACTTCGCCGCGGAGGTAGCCGATCACCTCGTCACCGGGAGCGAACTCGCCGGCCGCCGGCCCGGCTCGCTCGACCACGCCCGCGACGTCCCAGCCGGGCACGACCGGGAAGTACGTCTCGACCGCTTCGGCAAGCGCTCCGGCCTGCAGCGCCAGGTCGGCGGGGTTGAGTGCGGCAGCGCGGACGCGCACAAGCACCGAGTCCACATGCGTCTTGGGGTCCGGCAACTCGGCGGGTTCGAGGACCTCGGGACCGCCGTAGCGGCGGTAGACCATCGCTTTCATCGCGACACCGGGACGTCCATCAGGACGTGATGGCGGACGATCTTCCATCCTCCGTCGATCCGGCACAGCTCCGTGTCGTAGTACCCGGACTCGATGGGGCGGATCGCCCCGGGCCGGACCTCGAAGACGATGAACTGGGCGTTGAGATGTGCGCCGTCGCCATCGACCTGGACGAGGTGGTCGGTTGTCGTGTGGTGGCTGGACCCGCCCGGCGGGTGCGGAGGCATGAAGTTGGCGACGGCGTACTCGACCCCGGAACCTCCGATGAGGGGCCCGCCCACGGGTTCGTAGTCCCCGGAGGGTGTCTTGGCGTATATCTGGACCACCGCGTCGTCGGTGAACAACGCGCCCTGTGCCTTGCCGTCGCGGCGATCGGTCGCGCGGACGTAGTGGGCGAGGACTTCCTGGACCTCGCGCTCGTCGGTCATCGGCTGTTCCTTCCGTAGCGCCTGTCCCCAGTTGACCAACGCCACGCGCTGAGAGCGATGACCGTTCCGGTACGCGGCGATACCTTGGTGGTATGGATCGGTTGGAGACCCGGGAACTCGAGTACTTCATCGCGGCGGCCGAGGAGTTGCACTTCGGCCGGGCGGCGCAGCGGCTGGGCATCGCGCAGCCGCCCCTTTCCCGTGCCATCTCCCGCCTCGAACGGCGCCTGGGCGTGCGTCTGCTGGCGCGCACGAGCCGTCACGTTGAGCTGACCGCACCGGGCCGGGTCCTCCTCGACGAGTGCCGGAACCTTCTGCGGGGTCTTGACCTCGCGGTACGGCGGACCCAGCAGGCGGCGCAGCCGGGCCGGCTCGTCGTGGCCGCACGCCCGGGCGCCGGTGCCGGGCTGCTGGCCGACCTTGTCCGTGCCTACGACGGGGCCGAGCCCGAGTTCATCTTCACGTCCGACAGTGTCACGGCCGTCCGCGACGGGACGGCCGATATCGCGCTGCTCTGCGTCGGGACGGACGACCTCTCAGGCTTGCGAACCCTTGCCGTGGCCGAGGAACGCCCACTGGCCCTCTTACCGCGCGACCACCCCCTCACTCGCCGCCGGGCCGTGACCATCCACGACCTGAGCGACGACCCCGCATACCAGCCGTGCCCACCGTCCGGTTTGGACGAAGCCCTCGATCGTGTGGCGCTCGGTCTTTTGGTCACGGTCGTCGGTGAGACGGTCGCCGAACGCCTCACGCCGGGGATCGTCGGCCTCCCCGTGACCGACCTCCCGGCGACGACGCTTGCCTTGGGCTGGCTCGAGGACAGTCCACGCGCGGAGGTCGCGGCGTTCGCCCGCGCAGCCCGCCGCGTCGCCCCCGTTTCCGCGACGGCGTGACCACACAACCGCAGCCTGTCAACTAAGGGCGCCGGAGAGCCGCACGTCGCCGGTGTTGCCATGTGGCGAACCCTACGCCACTGGACCGGGCGGTCCAGTGGCGTGTAGCGTGGTGGACCGTATAGTCCATTCCAAGGATGTGGGGACTCATTGAGCGGGCGTTTGAGTGGCAAGACCGCGCTGGTCACGGGCGCGACGAGCAACATCGGGCGGGCGATCGCGATCGCCTTCGCCGCGGAAGGCGCCGCGGTGGCGGTCAGCGGCCGTGACCAGGTCCGCGGTGAAAAGGTCATCGCCGAGATCACCGGCGCGGGCGGCCGCGCGGTCTTCGTCCCGGCCGAGCTGGACGGCACTGCCGAGACGGCACGCCGACTGGCGACCGAGGCCACCGAAGCGCTGGGTGCGGATATCGACGTGCTGGTCAACAACGCGGGTATCTTCCCCGGACCGACCACGGCGGACACCGACGAAGCCACCTTCGACCGGGTCTACGCGGTCAACGTGAAGACCCCGTTCTTCCTCACCGGCATCATCGCGCCGGCGATGGCCGCACGAGGATCGGGAGCGATCATCAACCTCGGTTCGTGGATCGCCCGGCTGGGCATCCCGGTCGCCGCGCTGTACGCGTCGACCAAGGGCGCGATGGAAACCCTGACCCGGATGTGGGCTGCCGAGTACGGGCCATCCGGTGTGCGGGTCAACGCGATCTCGCCCGGCTCGGTCAGCGAGGACGCCGGCAACGACCCGGGCACCGCGATGATGCGGGGCACACCGGCCAACATGAGCGGCACTCCGGACCAGATCGCCAACGCCGCGGTCTATCTCGCCAGCGACGAATCAGCGTTCGTGCACGGCGTCGTGATCGACGTCGACGGTGGACGTACCACCACAGCCGTCATCGCCGGCTGACCGCGAGGGACGCCTCCGCTTCGACGCTTGGCCGGACGGCGTCACTTTGCTGGTGGCTGCAGACGAAGCTGTAGCTCGGCGAGGAACCGGGCGTCCGGGTCGGCCGCGTCGAAGCCGGTCAGCTCGTGGATGCGGTGCAGCCGGTTGCGGAACGTGTTGGGATGCACGTGAAGGTGTTCGGCAGCACGTTTCACGTCGCCGAAGAAATCCAGATACGCCCTGAGGGTTGGCAACAGATCGGTGTGCTGTTCGCGGTCGTGGTCGGCGAGCCGGTCGACCGGTCCGTCCAGCCGGCGGTCTGCGTGCCGCAGCGCGGCGGCGAGTTCGGACAACACGTAGAGGCCCTGGATGTCGGCGAATGCCGCCACAGCGGGCGTTCCGGGATTCTCCAGGAGTATGCGCAGCACGAGATCCGTTTCGTCCTTGGCGGCGCTGACCTCGTCGGGAGAATCGGCGAGCCCGACAGCGACTACGAAGCCACGCCCGTGGCCCATACGCCGCAGAAAGCCTTCAGCGAGCCGTTTTGTGCCCGCTACGGCGTCCACCGTGGACGGCCACGACAAGAGGGCGTATGCGGTTCCCTCGAAGAACGTCGTGACTGTCCGGGCGTGGCTGATGGACAGGTGGAGGGTGAGCGGATCCAGGATGCGGCGGCGGTCGGTGCTGAACTCGACGGCCGGCCGGACGGCCAGGACGGTGAGCCTGGTTGCGGCGACACCGAGTACGGCGGCCGCGCGGTGGCTGTCACGGCCGGAGAACAGGGCCGTCACCACGTCGGCATGGTGGACCGCCGGTCCGGTACGAAGCACTCGGGCGACTGCCTTGGCAATCTGGGCGAAGTCGTTGCGCCGCAGGACGTCGAAGGGTTCTGCCGACGTCGCCCAGAGGTAGCCGAGCAGTTCCCCGCCTGCCCGGACAGCGGTGGCCATCCTTGGTTTCGCCTGCGCGGAAGCGGGTTCGACGAACATCGGCTCGTCTGATGCGGCGAGGCGAGCGAGCACACCGCGGGCTTCGAGCGTGTCGACGAGCCAGTCGGGAGCCTGCCGGTCCAGGATTGCGGCTACTCGTTCGTCGTCGGCCTCGTCCTGCCGGTCCGACCAGGCCAGGACGGTGAGCCTGGTGTCCTCCAAGATGACTGGCGCGTCCAGTAGCGCTGCGGCCGCGTCCAATGTGGAGAACAGGTCACCGGCCGGCGGCCCGTCGGATGTGCTGCGTTCTGCCGATCGCGCGGCGATGACAGAACGTGCGTCGTCGGCTATCCGGGTCCATCCGACCCCGGCCGCGAGTTCAAGCACCGCCACCTGGTGCTCCGCACTGGCCCGCAGCAGGGTTTCACTGACAGGTACGGATGCCCGGAAGACCACGGCGGAATGGCCGCGAAGTAGTGCCGCCTGGTCCGCGACTGCGACCCCTGGAGCGAGCAGCAGTGTTCCCTGCGCGGCGATCGGCGGCTCAGCGGGGTCGTATATGGCCACGTTCCTGATCGGCTGTCCACCGTCGGCGACCACGCGCAGCACTGCACGACCAAGCGCGTCGGCCAGCTCGGCAGCGGTCGGGTGCACGTCGTCTCCTTGTCAGCGTCCGCGAGCGAATGCTACCCACCGGTGTTCACCAGGGGCTTCCCAAAATTTTGGAGGGCGCTGTGCGATTCGCGCGCCTCCGCCGCCCGATGCTGTGCGCGTACACCTATCGCCGCACCACGTCGGGAGCTGATCATGGTTGGCGCGGACTGCCGAACGACACTGGTGCTCCGCCACCCATGTCACGAACGGAGCGGCACATGGCGTTGGCGCGTAGGCCCGAGAGCGACGCGACGGAGGCGATGACCGGCCAACCACAGGTGCACGGCCTCAAGGATTACTCGGTGGACGCGGAACTAGGGTTTCTGCCGGTAGTCGATCCGGTGCCGGCTTTGGACGAGCGATTCGCGCCATGGGAGCGACTGGCAAGGGACATCTCACCGCTGATCATGACCGGACGGTTGTGCGCGGCGGTCGAAACGATGCCTGAGCTGTCCCCCGACGGGCTCGGCGAGCCTGAGCTCGAACGCGCGTACTTGTTGCTTTCGTGCCTGGGCAACGCTTACGTCTGGGCCGAGCCGCAACCGCGGCAGCGGATTCCCGCTGTGCTCGCTGTCCCATGGCATCACGTTGCCACACTGCTCGACCGGCCGCCGGTCATCACGCACTCGTCGATCGTGCTGAACAACTGGCGCAGGCTGACACCGGACGAACCGTTGGGCATGACCAACATCGACACTCAGCTGACCTTTCTCGGTGGAGTGGACGAGAAGTGGTTCTATCTCGCCACGGTCGGCGTCGAACTGGCGGGTGCCCCGGCGTTGCCGCTGCTGGTGGATGCCCAGCACGCGGTCGCGGCGGGCGACGCGGACCGGCTCGCGGTCGATCTGCTTCGGATCGAACCGGTGATCCGGGCGACCACCCGGGCGTTGCTTGACGTGCAACGCTGGTGTGATCCTTACGTCTTCTACCATCGAGTGCGCAGGTATCTCAGTGGCTGGCCGCAGCCCGGCGTGATCTACGAAGGTGTTCACGACGAGCCGTTGGTGTTCGCCGGTGGCAGCGCGGCGCAGAGCGCGTTGATCCAAGCCTTTGACGCCGGGTTGGGGATCTGGCACGATCCCACGCCGGCCGGGACGTTCCTGCGTGGGATGCGCGCGTACATGCCATCGCCGCACCGGCGATTCCTGGCGGATCTGGAATCCGGTCCGTCGGTGTACGACTTGGTCGGCCGACGACTTGACCGTCCACAATTGACAGGGGCCTACACCGCCTGCGTTCACGCGATGAGCGACCTGCGGGCCCGGCATCTTGGCTTGGCGGGGAAGTACATCGGGCGCTTCGAACGTCGTGACCGTGCGGGCAAGGGCACCGGTGGCACCGAGTTCGTCCGGATGCTGGCCACGTCCAGGGATGAGACGCGGGCACGGGAACTCGGATGAGCCGCTGTCGCCGCAGTTCATCCGCATGGCGGTAACGGATCCTGGTGACGCCGCGGCGGCACACCATGGTACGCCGCCGCAGCGTCAGGTTCGGGCATGTCGTCAGTCGAACAGAGCCGCTGTGCCCTGGATCTCCATCAGCGCTTCGGGGAACCAGAGCCGGCTGATCGCGATTACTGCCTGCGCCGGAAAGTTCGGTCCGACCAATCGTTGCCACACGGCCTGGATCTCGTCGTAGTGCGCCTGGAACTGCGGCAAGTCCGTGACGAAAATCGTCAGGCTGACCAGATGCTTCGGCTTGCCACCGGCCTGTCGCACGACGCTGAGCAAATTACGCAGGGCGCGTTCGTACTGGGCCACGACACCGATTTCCCAGCTGCCGTCCAAGTTCTGACCGACTTGACCGGCCAGCAGCACCGTCCGGCGGGCCTCGACCGCGATGCCGTGGGAGAAGCCGAGCGGCGCGGGGATATCGGCCGGGTTGATCACTTCGTAGGAACGCCGGGAGGCTTCAGCCTCGCCGGTCGTCGCCGCGACGGCGGCTCCACCCGCGACCACGCCCGCGACTCCGGCAAGCAGTGGCCGCCGCCCGATCAGGCCGGGCTGGGACTTGGCGGCGGGCTGGTGCGCGGGAGCGCTTGGGTCATTCATGGTTTCTCCGATTAAGTGACGGTGCCAGAAGGCATAAAGTGATTACTGGCTATGGACTGGCGAGTTGTTGTCACCAATCCGCCTGAAGGTGTCGCAACTCGCGTGGGTGCCCGCCTGAGGCTTGAGTTGCCAATGAGGCGCCCGGTCCAGTCAACAAGATCTTGCCGATATTGTGAAATACCATTCTGATAAGTGTTGATATCGTACGGGTATGAATGAGCTTGATGTCCGTCAACTCCGGTACTTCGTCGCGGTCGCGGAGGAGCTGCATTTCGGACGGGCGGCCGAACGGTTGTCCATCGCACAGCCACCCCTGTCCCGGACGATCAGCGACATGGAGCGCATGATGGGTGTCGCGTTGCTGGAGCGCACCACCCGTCAGGTTCGGCTGACCGCTGCCGGCGAGGTTCTGCTGCGCGACGCCCGGCTGGTGCTGGATTCCATTGCCGCGGCGACACGCCGTGCCCAGCGCGCCGGACAAGGCGACGCGACGCTGCGGCTGGCGGTGAAGGTCGACTACGACGGGGGACTGCTTCCTCGTGTGTTGGCCGCCTACCACCGTGACGGCAACCCTCGCCCGGTCGAACTGATGCTCGGTGACCTCGGTGAACAGGTTCAAGCGCTGCGCGACGGCAGGGCGGACGTCGCATTGGTGCCCGCGCCGTTCGACGATCGCGGCCTGGACACCCGGCCGGTGCTGACCGAACCCCGGTTCGTCGCGCTGGCGGCGGGTGATCCACTGGCCGGTCGCCCGTCATTGCGCTTGGCCGATCTGAAGGGGAAGGTCCTCGCCGACGGGACACCGGCCACCCTCGGACCGGTGCCCTCCGAACCGGCGACTGACGATGGCGCGGCCCCCTGTCGCGACCTGACGCATCTGCTGAACCTGATCGAACTGGGGCGTGCCGTCTGGTTCCCACCCGCCTCGGTGGCCGCCCGCAACCGTCGGTCTGGGGTCACGTACGTGCCAGTCGAGGACCTCACGCCTGCTGAACTGGTCCTCGCCTGGCCGCGTGGCGCGCAGTCACCGGCCGTGTCGGCCTTCGTCCGCGCAGTGTCGGCTGTAGTCGACGAAGACCCAGACACAGCAACCGAGCCACGAGGCGATGCACTGGCATCGCTTGCCGGTGTGTCCGATTTGAACGGTCAGGTCAGCGGCCGCCCCAAAGGCGACGCGGGCCGCTGAGCCGCCGCGTCACGGTTGTCCGCTGTGGTGAGCCAACGCGTTCAACTCGCGGGAGACCTCCCGTTCGTGTTCCGCCAGGTCTGCTCGGGCGCGGCGAGGGCTCCAACGGCCACGGATGAGGAATGTGGTGGGCAGGAACAGCAGTTGCCCGGCCACACATATCCAGAACCAGAGTTCCCATTGCCGTGGGAGTTCGGTGGACGCGCGGGCGACCTCCGGTCCGAATTCCGCCAGGACGGCGAGGTCGGGCGCTGCCTTGGCGACGGTGTCGAGGCCGGCAAGGCCGACTTCGGTTGCGGCGCGGGTGGCGAGGTCGGCGGGGATCGAGGTGGCCGGATAGCGCGACAGCTCCTCGAACAGCGCCGGGTGTTGCGCCACGATGACCTGTGCTGGTGCTGCGCGCAGTTGGGCTTCCGTGACCTGCTTGCCGTGTTCGACGAGAGGTGTCACCCCGGTGACGACCAGCGGGATGGCGATTGCCGCCAGGGCCGTGACGATGCGGGTCGTCCAGCCCCAGATGGCGAGGCCGGCGGCTGTCGCGGCAGGGCCGTGGCGCTCGATGTTCTCGGTGAAGCCCGCGAGCCACGGGGCGTAGGACACGGAACCTGACACGCTGATCGCGACCAACAGCAGTACCACGACCGGGTAACTCACGCCGGGTGATGTGGCCACGGCGGTGAACATGGCCGTACAGCACAGTGCGGCGATCGTACCCGCCACGATGAACGGTTTGCGGACTCGCAATCGGTCGGACAGGACGCCCATCACGATCATGGACACTGCCTGGGATGTCCACACCCAGTTGTTGACACCGCTCGCCTGCTGCTCCGACCAGCCGTGCACCGTCGAGAAGAAGACGGCGCTGTTGCCGACCATGGTCAAGTAGAAGAGCAGGTTGAACGCGATTCCGATCGCGGGCAGCACGACGTCCAGGCGCAGCACCGTCCGCCAGCGCCCGACTTCCAGGCTTTCGGCTTCACCGCGAGCCTCGACCAGCGCACTGTCCTGCGCCGACACGATGACCTGGTTGCGGATCCGGGCCGGAAGGTCGCGTAGTCCGAGGATGGCGACAACGGACACCACGATGCCCGCGATGCCCGCGTACCGGATCTCCTGCTGCCACGACGAACTGCTGAGTGTCAGGCTCGCCACCAGCGCGACGATCAGGCTCCCGACGACGGGTCCGGTGTTCCACAGGCCCATCGCGGTGGCGCGGCCGAGTTGCGGCGAGAAGTCCCGAACCATGGCCGGTGACGCCACCAGCATCAGGCCTTCCACGAACCCCATGACGGCCGACAGCAGGAGGAAGAGCTCCTTGTTCGGCACCGCAGGCAGGACGAAGGTCGTCACCAGGGCGACGAGCAGCAGTCCGTAGGCGACGGTGTTGGCGCGGCCCCAGCGGTCCAGGGCTCCGGCGGCGAGCGCGGCCATCGCTCCGGCGACGCCCCCGATGATCGCCACGACGGCGAAGTAGCCGAACGACATCTCGAAGTGCCGCATGACGGACACGGCCACGGCCGAAGTGACGTATATCATGAAATAGAGCGAAATCGTTGCCAGGACGACGATCGCAAGATTGCGGAAGCGTGGGCCGTTGGCGGGGTAGTGGTCGAACTCGCGCTTCCATAAGGGATACGTCCGCGTCATGACGGCCTCCGGGGGTCGTTGGGCTGCAGGTAGACCGACTTGAGGTGCTGGTACGCGGTCAGTCCTTCCGGACCCAGTTCCCGCCCCAGACCGCTCGCTTTGACGCCGCCGAACGGAGCGCCCACATCGATGTCGTAGAAGTTGACGCCGACGGTGCCGCTTTCGACGCGGCGTGCCACGTCCAGGCCACGCTCCACATCGGACGTCCAGACCGTGCCGCCGAGGCCGTACTGGGAATCGTTGGCGATGGCGACGGCTTCGTCGATGTCCCGGTACGGGATCACCGCCAGCACAGGCCCGAAGATCTCGTTCCGCGCGATCAGGCTGTCGTTGCTGACATTGCCGAACACTGTGGGGGACACGAACCAGCCACGGCGCAGACCCGGTCGGCGGCCGCCGGCGGCCAGCGTGGCGCCTGCGCGCTTGCCGAGCGAGATGTATTTCTCCACTCGCCGTCGTTGCCGCTTGCTGACCAGCGGTCCCACCTGCGTCTCGGGATCGAGCGGATCGCCGACCACGAGGCTGGACGCCATGTCGGCGACCGCGTCCAACACCTCGTCGTGACGGTGGCGCGGCACGAGGATCCGCGTGGACAGGTGGCAGGTCTGGCCGTTGTTGAGCAGCGACGCGGTCGCCAGGCCGGTGACAGTTGCCTCGAGGTCCGCGTCGTCCAACACGATCGCTGCCGACTTACCGCCCAGTTCCAGCGTGACCGGCCGCACGAGCCGGCCGCAGATCTCGCCGATGCGGCGGCCCGCCGCGGTGGACCCCGTGAACGCGACCTTGTGCACGCCAGGGTGCGCCACCAGATGTTCGCCGAGGACCCCGTCGCCCGTGACGACGTTGAGCACCCCCGGCGGCAGACCGGCGCGTTCAGCCGCGGCGGCGAGTTCGAGCGCGTCGAGTGTCGTCTCCGGCGCCGGTTTGAGCACGACGGCGCACCCAGCCGCCAACGCGGGCGCCAGCTTGAACATCGTGAGCAGTTGAGGGAAGTTCCACGGCACGATCGCCGCGACCACGCCGACCGGTTCACGCCGCAGCAGGGTCTCACCGCGTCCGTCGAGTCGCGGCCGGCGCTCCTCCTGGGGGATGGCAGCGGCCAGCGCGGTGTAGTACCGCAACAGCCCGACCGGCCCCGGGGCTTCGGTCGCTGTGGCGAGCGTGATCGGCATTCCGTTCTGGACGCTGGTCAGCCGCGCCCGCTCGGCTGAGTTGCTGTCGAGTTCGCCGGCGAACCGGGTGAGCAAACGGATCCGGTTGTCCGCCGACTGCCACTCGGGCGACCGCAGAGCACGGTCCGCGGCGGCTACCGCGCGGTCCACATCGGATGGGGCGGACAACGCGACGGTGGCGATGTCCTGCTCGTCGGCGGGGGAGATGACGGGGAGGGCCGCGCTGGTGGTCTGCCAGGTGCCGGCGACGTAGAACGGCTTCACCGCTGGTCTCCAGGCAGGAGCACCGGCTTGACCACGTCACCGCTGAGGCAGGCCTGTTCGGCCTCGTTGATCCGGTCGAGGGGGAAGGTCCGGATCAGCTTGTCGAACGGGAACCGCCCTTGGCGCCACAGTTCGACGAGTGGTGGGATGCAGGTCTGCGGAACGGCATCGCCCTCGATGATGCCCATGATGTTGCGGCCGACGCCCAACGCGGTCGGCGGCAGCACGAGGTCGCCCCGCTGCACACCCAGCACGCCGCAAGTGCCGCCGGGCCGCAGCACGTTCACCGCGGTGGTGATCACGGACGGCACACCAGTAGTGTCCACTGTGTACTCAGAACCGTTGGTCACCCGCACGATGTGCTCCGCCAGATCGGGCTGCGCACCGTCGAAGGTGTGGGTGGCGCCCAGTTCCTCCGCGAGCGCCAGACGGTTCTTGACCAGGTCGACGGCCACGATCGTGGTGGCACCCGCGACCTTCGCGGCCATGACGGCGCTCAGTCCGACTCCGCCCGCGCCGAACACGACCACACTCGTACCCGCCTCGACGCCAAGCGCCGCGAACACCGTCGCCGCCCCGGTCTGCACGCCGCAGCCGAGCGGGCCGAGCAGCTCCAATGGCAGCCCCGGATCCACTTTCACCGCATTGCGCGAACTGGCCAGGCAGTGCGTCGCGAACGACGACTGGCCGAACCACCGTGCGGCGACCGGCGCGCCTGAGGCATCCCGTACCGGAGTATCGCCGGTCACCGTGGTACCGCTGAGGTTGCGTGGGAAGAACGTGTCACAATAGGCGGGGTGTCCGGTGCGGCAACGGCCGCACTGGTGGCACGAGTCGAACGAGAGCACCACGTGATCGCCGGGCACGAAGCCGGTGACGCCCTCGCCGACGGCCTCGACGATCCCGGCGCCCTCGTGCCCGGTGATGATCGGCGGCGCGGCCGGGAAACCCGGCGTGCGGGGCAGAAGGTCGCTGTGGCACAACCCGGTGCCGACGATCCGGACGAGGAGCTCAGCAGGCCCCGGATCGGCCAGATCGACCTCTTCGAGGTGATATGGGCCGTCCGCGGCGCGCAGCACGGCGGCGGTGATTCGCATGGTCGGTCGGCCCTTCACGGACGGTCTTCGGGCAGCAGGTACTTCGGGTTGTCCACGCTCACTCGCCGTACGGCGTATCCGTGCAGCGCGGTCAGCAGGTCGGGAACCCGGTCATCCAGGTCACCCGCGGAGATGCGCCGGGCGAGTGAGGTCGCCAGTCCGGCGTCGTCGGCCGTTGTGGTCCCGGGCGTGAGGAAGCCGGCGAATACGGTGCGGTCGTGCGCATGCCAATCCGGGCCCGCGTGCAGCTCGCGTTCGACGATCCGCAATGCGTTCACGGCCACCCGGGCGTGGAACCTGTCGGCTCCGCTCAACGAGTCGCGGCCGAGCCCGTCGAGCCATTCGGCCACCGCCTGGACGAGCCCGGCGGCGCCGGGAAGGTGTTGCATCACGTCCTCCTCATGAGCTGGATCAGGTCGTACTCGACCTCTGAGACGCGCCGTCCGATCGCCGCGAGTTCCACGCTGCGGGCGTGTCCGGACAGATGGACCGCTACCTGCGACAGGCAGGTCACCCCCCATCTGAGCGTCCCGTGCAGCTCCCAGAAATCGAGGTCGGCCTTGCCGATCGGCCACCCGCCCGCATCGGCGTAGGCGGCCAGGAGTTCGTCACGACGTCCGAGACCACCCGCTTCGTGAGCGTCGTTGCCGAACCGCCACGCCCGCACGCAGAACCAGCCGAGGTCCTCGCCGGGCTGGCCCAGGTGCGTCAACTCCCAGTCCAGGACCGCCATGAGTCCGCGCGGGCCGACCATGAGGTTGCCCGTACGGATATCTCCGTGCACCACAACGGGTTCACCGCCTTCGGGTGCGGTCTCCAGCAGACGGCGCGCGGCGAGAGCGAACACCGGCGACACCATTCCGTCGCCGAACCGCTCGGTGGCTTCCGCGAGCCGCTCGACCGATTCTCGTGGGCTCAGTGCGGCTGGGAGGAACGGCAGGTGGGCGGGCGGCACACGATGGATGCGGGCGAGGGCTCGCCCGACATCCGCGGTGAGCACTTCGCGTGCGGCGGTGAACTCTTTGTCGCGCAGCACTTTCCGGGGAATGGTCACACCTTCGAGGAACTCCAGGACCAGGTAGGCGGGGCCGTTCTCGCTGGCGGGCCCTGCGGCGAGGACAGCGGGGACGGGGACGCCCGCGGACGCCATCTGTCGCAGCACTGCGGCTTCCGCGATTCGGTCGCTCTGCGGCGGTCCGGGCCGGTCGCGCCGCAGGATCACCTTGCGAGTGCCTTCGCGGCCGGTCACGGTCGCGACCCAGGTCTCCAGGGAAGCCCCGCCGGACAGCCGCGAGAGCTGCTCGACGGCAACCGCGTCAAGGGCATGAGCGAGCGTGTCCGCCGCCGATGATTCCGCGCTCACGACCGGACCCATTCATCGAACCGGGCGCGCAGCACGTCCTTGCGCAGCTTGCCGGTGTCCGTGCGCGGCAGGGGTTCTTCCGACACGATCACGGTGGCCGGTACCTTGAACGCCGCCAGCCGACCGGCCACATAGGACCGCAGCTCCTCCGCGTCCGGCACCTCCCGGCCGGGCGTCACGAACGCGACGACCTCCTCGCCCAGCGTCGGGTGTGGACGCCCGACCACGGCCGCGTATGCGACTTTCGGGTGGTCGCAGAGCACGTTCTCGATCTCGGCGCAGTACACGTTCTCGCCGCCCCGGATGATGACGTCCTTGATCCGGTCGCTGAGGTAGATCCGGCCCTCATCGTCGATCCTGCCGACGTCGCCGGTGCGCAACCACCCACCCGGGAATGCCGTGGCGGTCTCCTCAGGCCGGTTCCAGTAGCCGCGGACGACGCTCGGCCCGGCAACAACGATCTCGCCCGTGACGCCGGGCGGCAGCACGATCCCGGTCTCGTCGATGACGGCGACGTCCAGCACTGGGCACGTCGTTCCCACGCTGTCCGGGTGCTCCTGGTACTCGGTCCCGATATTGGTCGTGATGTTCGCGGAACTCTCGGTGAGTCCGTAGCCGACGCCGCACGACGCCTGGGGCAGTTGCTCGGCGATCCGCCGCGGCAGCGCGGGCGGTGCGGGCGATCCACCGAACGCGACGTAGGTGATGCTCGACAGGTCGCGTCCCGCTCCAGCGTCCAGCACCGCCTGCACCGTCGTGGGTACGCCGACCAGCCGGGTAAGCCGCTCTCGCTCGATCAGGTCGACCGCGGCCGCGGCGTCGAACCGGTGTACCAGCACCAGTTTCGCGCCCTGCGCCATCGCGGTCACCAGCGTGGCGTGGCAGCCGGTGGCGTGGAACAGCGGGACGGTGACCAAAGTGGACTCCTGCGGCGGCGCTGCTGCCCCGGGCCGGGTCGCACCAGTGGCGCGGGCGAGTGCCTCGGCTCGCGCGCCCGCGAAGAGGAGGTTGTAGACGTTGGTCAGCATGTTGCGGTGCGTACCCACGGCGCCTTTGGGACGGCCGGTGGTGCCTGACGTGTAGAAGATCGTCGCGTCGTCGTCCGGGCCGAGACCCACCTCGGGCAGGGCGAACGGCGCGTGCGGATCGGCTATCGCGCCCATCCGCACGGCGTTGGCGAAGGCGACCGGTGGCTCGTCGAGCGCGACGACGGTACAGCTCTCCAGACGCCCCTCGAGCCGGGAGAGCCGGGACGCGTCGGCGAACAGGACCGTGCTGCCGCTGTCGGCGAGGGCGTACTGCAACTCCTCGCCCGTTCCCCAGCTGTTGAGCGGCACCACGATCGCCCCCGCCGCCGCGGCGCCCCAGAACGCGATGCTCCATTCGATCCGGTTGCTCGATGCGATCGCGACCCGGGTTCCGCGCCGGACGCGCCCTTCGGACGCGAGCCAGCGGGCCACCGACGCCGCTGCGCGAGCATGGGCGGCATAACTCAGCCGCCGGTCGTCTTGCACCAGATAGGTGATCTCGCCCCAGTCCTGCCCGCTGCCCAGCAGATCGCCCAGCGTGCCCGGTGCGTGACGCCAGACCTTCATCCGCCGGCCCAGGACCTCGCGCTCGTCGATTTCGAACGGCGCGCCTTCGGCTGTCAGCTCGCCGATGACCTTCTTGACAACATCATTGGTGTACAAGGTTTTCTCCTCAGCGGCGGATCAGCCGGAGGCCGGCGACGTCACGGAACGCGGGAGTGGGCACGCGGGTGACCGGCTTGTCGGGGGCGAGCTGCCAGTCGTCCATGAGCGGGAGCATCGCCGCGATGGCCTCACGTAGTTCCAAACGTGCCAGCCAGGCGCCAAGGCAGAAATGCGGACCAGCGCCGAACGCGACGCTCGCCGATCGCTTACGGGTGATGTCGAAGACCGCGGCGTCGTCGAAGGCGTCCTCGTCACGGTTGGCTGAGGCGAACGACAGCATCACCTGCTCACCAGCGGCCAGGCGCTCGCCGTGCAGTTCGAGGTCTTGGGTGAGTGTGCGGACGAAGCCCTGGACCGGGGACTCGAACCGGACGATCTCCTCGATGGCCTGGGGGATCAGGTCTGGATCTTCACACAGTGCCGCGCGTTGATGTGGGTGTTCGATCAGCAGCAGCACCGCGTGCGCGAGAGCCGAGGACGTGGTCACGTTCCCCGCCAGCATGAGCAACGAACAGAAGTTGAGTACCTCTTCGTCGGTGAGAGTGCTGTCGCGGTCCGCGGCCGTGACCAGCCGTCCAATGAGGTCATCGGCCGGAGCGACCCGCCGCTGTGCCATCTGGCCCGCGAAGAAGCCGACGACTTCCATGACGGTCGCGTGGGCCACGGCGGCGAACTGAGTGTCGGCGGAGCGGGCCCAGGATATCTCGATCAGCATGTCGGACCAGCGTTTGTAGTCACGCCAGCCCTCGGGGTCGATGCCAAGGTAGTTCCCGATGACGCGGGTGGGCAGCTGGGCGCCCACCAGATCCATGAAGTCGAACGAATCGAGCCCGGCCACGCCGTCGAGCAGCGTGGCAGCGACAGCGCCGACCTCGTTCTCCAGTCGGGCAATGCTGCGTGGCGTGAACTGCTGGCTCAGCACGCGCCGCAGGCGCGTGTGGTCAGGTGCGTCGGTGGCGATGAGCGATCCGGCACCCCCTTGCCTGCCGAAGGCGACGCCATCGGCGGACGAGAACTTCTCCGGGCTGCGCAGCGCCGCGTGCACGTCTTCGTGGCGGCTCAACAACCACACGTCGGGATCGCGTAGCCGCAGCACCGGCGCCTCGGCCCGCAGCCACGCGTAGAACGGGTACGGATCGGCCAGGAATGCCGGGTCGTAGAGGTCGAAATCGGTGCTGACGGGCACGGGTCCTCCCGTGGGATCGACTCAGTGGGTTGTATATGACGTCATATTCAGATTTGTGGTTGGCAATGGTCGCCAGCCAGGATCGATGCGGTCAGTCGGGCAGGCCGACCGTCCGGGCCCAGATGTCCGCGATCAGCTCGGCGGCCATCACCGGGTCCATCGGAGGCTCGGCGGGGTCGAACGCGTAGGTCAGGTAACAGAAGCGATCGGCCAGGGCGCACAACGCACGGGCGGTCGCGGCCGGGTTTCGGACGGGCGGGAACAAGTTCTTGCGCGCTCCGCGTCGCAGTGCTGTCACGACACTGGCCTCGACTGTGGTGGTGAGTTCCCGGCGCAGGTCGGCCAGTTCCGGCTCGGTCTGGCAGACCTCCTCCCACACCTGGTTGAAGGCGGCGTTCTCGGCGTAGGTCGTGACGTAGTCGATGAGCATGGCGTTGAGGGCGCTCCTGCCGTTGTCGATCGACCAGTGAACCCGGCCGCCGTCGAGCACCTCGGTGACGTAGCTCTGCGCCAGTGCCGCCATCACATCGGCGCGGTCACGGAAGTACTGGTAGAACGTACCCAGGCTGACACCTGCGGACTCGCTGATCTGCGCGACCGTGGTCGCCCGGTAGCCCTGCTGTTCGAGCAGGCGGCGTGCGGCGTCGAGCAGGCGCTGACGGGTCGCGGCGCCCTTTGAGCCCGGAGCGAGGATCCGGCCGTCCTGGCGGCGCAGCGGCGCCCTGCCGCTCGAGGCGGCCCTCGAGTCAGGGTGGTTCGGCGTTTTCCCGTCGGCGTTCTGGTGATCCGCGCTGGTTGTCATCGTTCTCCCGGGTCGGTTCTCTGCCATAGTAACCTGACGTCAGTATCAGGTCTATTGCGCCGGCATGGCGTTCGCGTCGTCCACATCAGACCGCGGCGGGGTGGGCAGGTCCGGTGGAGTGCGGGAGAACCGCGGGGCGGGCGCTGGCTGGGCGACGCCGCCGATCCGGGTGATGGTTCCGCGGGAGGTCAGATGCGGGTGCACGGCGGCTTCCTCGAAGCTCAGGACCGGCGTCACGCACGCGTCGAGGACTGTGAAGACCTTCTCCCAGTGCTCGCGCGGGTGTTCCAGGAACGCGGCCGTGAACGCGTCCCGCAGCACAGGCCACGCGCCTGGCAGCGTCCGGTCGGGCAGCCCGGCGGAGGTCAGTCCCAATCCTTCCAGCAGCGCTGCGTAGAACCGCGGTTCCAGCGCACCGACCGCGACGTATCGACCGTCCGCGCACACGTACGTGTCGTAGTACGGCGCGCCACCGTCGAGGAGATTCACCCCCCGCTCGTCGCGCCAGACACCTTGCCCCAGCATCGACCACGTCATCTGCGCCAGGACGCTCACGCCGTCGACCATGGCCGCGTCGACCACCTGGCCCTCGCCGGAACGCTCACGTTCCCACAGCGCGGCGAGCACACCGCAGACGAGGAACATCGACCCCCCACCGAAGTCGCCGGCCAGGTTCAGGGGCACGACCGGACGTTCGCCGCGCCTGCCCACCGCACCCAGCACACCGGTGAGGGCGATGTAGTTGATGTCGTGCCCGGCGCGGTCGGCCAACGGACCGTGCTGGCCCCAACCGGTCATGCGCCCGTAGACCAGCCGTGGGTTGCGCGCATGGCAGTCCTGCGGGCCTACGCCGAGTCGTTCGGCGACACCGGGGCGATAGCCCTCGACGAGCACATCGGCCTTGTCGATCAGGCCCAGCACCACCTCACGTCCCGCGGTGGTCTTCAGGTCGGCCTCGACCAGCCGCTTGCCGCGCTGCAACAGATCGCCTTGCGGGACAGTGCCAGGCCTTTCGACGCGCACGACCTCAGCGCCCAGATCGGCGAGCACCATCGCGGCGTGCGGCGCCGGGCCGATGCCGCCCAGTTCCACGACGCGTAGGCCGGTCAACGGTCCTGGCATGGTGTTGTTCCTCCACTTCCGTTTCTCCGTCTCGATTTCCTGTCGAAAGGAAAGGACACCGTGGGCGAATCAGGCCGGATGACCGCGCTGGCACGAGGTCTCAGGTTCCCCGGGGACCGATCGCGCTGAACGACGGTTCCCTGTTGCCAGCTGCTTGACTCGCCGAGGGCGACCTGATGGTCACCAACACCTGCTTCGTGGGGGCCGGTTCACACGCTGACCACAGGTCACAGAAGTGGCTTGTCCCAAGGGGTTTCCCCCTTGAGAACAGCACGCGCCACCACCATGCGGTGGATCTCGTCCGCCCCGTCGTAGAGGCGGGCGTAGCGCGCGTGCCGGTACATGCCCTCCAACGGCGTGTCCTCGCTGACGCCCAGCGCGCCGTGAACCTGGATGGCGCAGTCGACGACGTTGTGCAGCATGCGGGCACCCCAGAACTTGACGAGGCTGATCTCGGTGCTCGCGCGCCCGTCCTGGTCGTAGCGGCGGGCGGCGTCCAACGTGAGCAGCCGAGCGGCCTGGATCTCCGCAGTCGACTCGGCGATGTAGCGCCGGATCTCGCCCTTCTCCGACAGCAGCGAACCGTGCGCCTCGCGGGTCTTCGCCCGTGCCACCATGAGTTCCAGCGCCCGCTGCGCCTGGCCGAGCCACCGCATCGCGTGGAAGATCCGGCCCGGGCCGACGCGGTCCTGGAACACCGCGAACCCGGCACCGCGCTTGCCCAGCAACGAGTCCGCGGGCACACGGACATCGGTGAGCCGAAGCTCACAGTGATCGCCTCGGTCGGTGCCCATCGTCCTGATCGCCCGCACGATCTGCAGGCCCGGCGTGCCCTTCGGGACCACGACCGCGGAGATCCGGCGGTGCGGGCTCTCCGCGCCGGGATCGGTGACGGCGAAGACGGTGGTGAACGCCGCGCCATGGGCGCCGCTGACGAACCACTTGTGCCCGTTGACGACCCACTCGTCGCCGTCGAGCGTGCCGGTCGTGCGGATCCTCGTCGGGTCGGAGCCCGCCACCTCGGGTTCGGTCATCGCGACGCTGGGGTAGATCTCGCCGGCGACCATCGGGTGCAGCCAGCGGCGCTTCTGCTCCTCGGTGCCGTACCGGTCGAGCATGATCGCGTCCTGCATCGTCACGCTGCCGACGGCCTGCTGGCCGTACTCCGAGCGGCCGATGATCTCGTTGACGAGCGCGAACTCGTACAGCGACAGCCCGCCCCCGCCGAGGTGCTCGGGGTGCCCGAGCGCCCAGAGGCCGGCGGACTTGGCTTCCTGCTTGAGTTTTGTGAGTGCTTCGGCAGCAGCGGGCCCGCCCTGGTCGATGGTGTGTTCGGCGGGGATCACCCGTTCCTCGATGAACTCCCGGGTCCGGGCGCGGAGGGCTGCGATGTCGTGTGCCATGGGTTGTCCTCGCTGGAGTCGACAGGGCTACTTGACGAGCGGATCGCGCGGCAGGCCGAGGATGCGTTCCGCGATCTGGTTGCGGGTGATCTCCGACGTGCCGCCCGCGATGGTCATGCCGCGGGCGCCGAGCGCGGCGAGCACGCCTGCCATCGAGCCCTGTTCGAGGAACGCGCCGTCCACGCCGAGTGCGCTCATCAGGAAAGCCGACCGTTTCAGCAGGAATTCGGCCAGTACGAGCTTCGTGACGTTGCCCTCCGGGCCCGGTTCGGCTCCCGCGAGCGCTCGTTCGGCCCTGCGCAGGTTGAGCAGGCTCAGCGACAGTTCTTCCGCCAGTAGCGCCCCGAGCGGGCGGGCGCGGTCAGGGGTGACGGTGCGGGCGAGTCTGGTCAGGTCCAGCTCGACCGTTCCGCCGCCGCCCTGGCCGTTGCCGATGCTGACGCGCTCGTTGCCCATCGTCGCCCGCGCCACGGCCCACCCGTTGTTCGGCTCGCCGACGACATCCTCGTCCGGCACGAACACATCGGTGAGGAAGACCTCGTTGAAGTCGCTGTGCCCGGTCACCATCTTCAGCGGCCGGATCTCCACACCAGGGGCATGCATGTCGATGACCATCATCGTGACGCCGCGGTGCTTCGGCGCGTCCGGATCGGTGCGGACGGTTGCGAACCCGCGGCCCGCAAGGTGCGCGCCGCTCGTCCATACCTTCTGGCCGGTGACGAGCCAGCCGCCCTCGGTGCGGCGGCCGCGCGTTCGGATACCGGCCGCGTCGGAGCCCGCGCCCGGCTCGCTGAACAGCTGACACCACATGAGATCACCGCGCAGCGCCGGCCGTACGTATCGCTCGACCTGCTCGGCGGTGCCGTGCTGGATCAGTGTCAGCACGACCCAGCCGGTGATGCCGAGCACGGGCCGCTCGACGCCCGCGGCGGCGAACTCCTCATCGATCATGAGCTGCTGCGCCGCGGTGGCTTCCACTCCGAACGGCTTCGGCCAGTGCGGCATCAGGTATCCCGAATCCACCAGCGCCTGTCGCCGCTCGGCGGCCGGGCGGGCCGCGATGCTCGCGGCGACCTCCCGGATGGCGGACCGCTGTTGTCGCGCTTCCTCCGGAATCTCCACGGCGAGCGTCCGCCGGGTCCCCTCGGCGGCAAGGCACGTGACATCCGCCGCGGCCGCCTCGGCATCGGCGAACGCGGCCAACGCGAGCGCGCGCCGCTGATAAAGGTGGGCGTCGTGTTCCCACGTGAAGCCGATACCGCCGTGAACCTGGATGTTCAGGCTCGCGTTGCCGGTGAACGCGGGAATCGCCTGCTGCACAGCCACTGCGGCGGTGAGTGCGAACTGTTGTGGATCGTCTGCCGCCGCGCGCGCCGCATCCCACACAGCGGCGGTCGCCAGTTCGGACGCCACGAGCATGTTCGCGCAGTGGTGCTTGACGGCCTGGAACATCCCGATGGGCCGGCCGAACTGCTCCCGGGTCTTCGCGTACTCGACGGCCATCTCGGTGCATGCCTGGGCGCCGCCGACGGCTTCGGCCGCGGCGAGCAGGCGGTAGATCGCCAGAGCGCGGTCACGCCCACCGCGGATGATGTCGTCGTCCCGCACCAGCACGTTGTTCACCGTGACACGAGCGCTCGGCCGGGACGGGTCCAGGTTGTCCGGGACCCTGACCGTGACGCCGTCACGATCTGCTTGCAGCACAATGAGATCCGTGCCGGCCGCGAGCACGTACACGGCGGCACCGCCACCCCCGAGGACCGTGGCGCTGCCGTGTGCGCGCATCCCAAAGCCGTTGTCTTCCAACACTATCGAGCCATCCAGGCCGACGGCACCGGTCAGTTGCCCGTCGGCCAGTCGCCTGAGCGTCGAGACCGGGCCCAGGCCGCCGAGGACGGCGGACGCGGTCACCGTGGGCAGGAGTACCCCCGGCGCGAGGTGCCGCCCGAACTGCTCCAGCACCACGACCAGTTCGGTCAGGCCATAGCCCTCTCCGCCGTGCTCCTCGGCCACGTGGATGCCGAGCAGCCCCATGGACGCGGCCTCCGCCCACCACTTCGGTCGTTCTGTCCGCGGGTTCTCCAGCAGTTCCCGCGTCATCGCGCGGGCGTCGTGCCCGGCGAGGAAGGCGCCCACCGACTCGGCGAGCATCCTGTGGTTGTCACTGATGGCGATCGCCATGGCTGGGGTCCTTCGCGGGTTCAGAGCAGTTCCAGGACGGTGGCGTTTGCCTGGCCGCCGCCTTCGCACATCGACTGCAGGCCGTATCGGATTCCGTTGTCCCGCATGTGGTGCAGGAGCGTCGTCATGAGCCGGGCGCCGGACGCGCCGAGCGGGTGGCCGAGCGCGATCGCGCCGCCGTTGGGGTTGAGCAGTTCCCTGTTCGCCCCGGTCTCCCGCAGCCAGGCGAGCGTGACCGGGGCGAACGCCTCGTTGATCTCGAACGCGCCGATGTCGCCCACGGTCAGTCCCGCACGGCGGAGAACCTTGGCGGTGGCGGGGATCGGGCCTTTGAGCATCACGACCGGGTCGTCGCCCACGACCGTGCCGGTGTGGAAGCGAGCCATCGGCGTCCATCCGTTCGCGGCGGCGATCTCGCTGGTGGTGACCAGCAATGCGGCGGCACCGTCGGAGATCTGCGAGGCGTTCGCCGCGGTGATGACGCCGTCCTGTTTGAACGAGGTACGCAGCTTGCCGAGGGTTGCGAGGGTGCCGTCCCGGCGGACGCCTTCGTCGGCGGCGACCCGCTGTCCGGTGTCTGGCACGGTCACGGGCGTGACCTGTGAGGCGAACCGGCCCTCGTCGATCGCGGCCGCGGCCCGGGCGTGCGATTGCAGGGCGTGCTCGTCGAGTTCCTCGCGGGTGAAGCCGTACTCCGTGGCGATCATCTCCGCGCCGATGCCCTGGTTGAACATCACACCCGGGTATCGCTCGGCGAGCAGCGGGCTGAACGGCACACCCACCGTGCCCTCGGCGAACGCGGCCCCCATGGGGATCCGCGACATCGACTCCACGCCACCGGCGACGACGATGTCGTACTGACCCGCGATCACGCCTGCCGCCGCCTGGTGCACGGCCTGCTGCGACGAGCCGCACTGCCGATCGACTGTCACACCTGGAACGCTTTCGGGCCAACCCGCGGCGAGCACCGCGTACCGGGCGATATCGGCCGTCTGCTCACCGACCTGGGACACGCAGCCCCAGATCACGTCGTCGACGGCTGCCGGGTCCACACCGGTGCGGTCTCGCAAAGCGCGCAGGATCTGCGCCGAGAGGTCGACCGGGTGCACGCCCGAGAGCGCTCCGCCGGGCTTCCCACGGCCGATGGGGGAGCGGACCGCGTCAACGATGACTGCCTCACGCATGGATGGCTCCTTGGGCTCCTCGATGGGGACAGCGGGTCATTTGGGGCCGAGACGCAGCGCGCCGTCGAGGCGGATCACTTCACCGTTGAGGTAGTCGTTGTCCACAATCGACTCGACAAGCCGGCCGAACTCGGCTGGACACCCGAGCCGGGGCGGGTTCGGCACGACCCCGCCGATGGCGTCGAGCGCCTCTGGCGGGAGGTCGCCGAGGATCGGCGTGCGCATCAGGCCCGGGGCGATGGTCACCACGCGGATGCCGGATACGGCGAGGTCACGCGCGATGGGCAGCGTCATGCCGACCACGCCGCCCTTCGAAGCGGAGTACGCGGCCTGACCGACCTGTCCTTCGAACGCCGCGATCGACGCGGTGTTGACGATGACCCCACGCGAGCCGTCGATCGGGTCATTGGCGGCCATGTTCGCCGCGGCGAGACGCAGAACGTTGAACGTGCCGAACAGGTTGATCGACACTATGCGTTCGAAGTCGGCCTGTGGGAACGGAGTTCCGTCCTTCTTCACCGTCCGGATCGCGTTGCCGGTGCCCGCGCAGTTGACCGTGACGCGTAGCGGAGCGAGCTGGGCTGCCTGTGCGACCGCCGCTGTCGCTGTGTCCTCGTCGCGGACGTCGCCCGGCACGAACCGCACGGTGCCCGACGTCTGCGCGGCCAACTCGGCGACGGCCTGTTCGCCGCGCGAACCGGGGAGGTCGAGCACGACGACTTTGGCGCCACGTTCGAGCAACCGCTGTGCGGTGGCCAGACCGAGCCCGGACGCGCCACCGGTGACGACGGCCGAGATGCCGTTGATTTCCATGCTGCTCCTTGTTGGTCGAGAGGCCCTACCGGCCGGTCCACTTCGGAACGCGTTTCTCGGCGAACGCGGCGGCACCTTCGCGGGCGTCGGCCGAGACGAACACCGGGCCGGAGAGCTTCTCCTGGCGGTGCCACATCTCGTCCCGTGACCAGTCCGGGGCTTCGCTGAGGATCTGCTTGGTCACGCGCACCGCCAGCGGGCCGTTGGCGGCGATCGCGTCGGCGAGCCGGAGTGCTTCCACGAGCGCCTGCCCCGGTTCGGCGAGCCGGTTGACCAGACCCAGCGCATGCGCGCGCCGCGCGTCGATCGGGTCGCCGGTGAACGCGGCCTCCAGCGCCACCTGGTATGGGATGCGCCGTGGCAGCCGCAGCAGCCCGCCACCCGCCGCGACCAGTCCGCGCTTGACCTCGGGCAGGCCGAACGCGGCATTCTCGGCAGCGACAAGCAGGTCGCACGCCAACGCGATCTCGAACCCGCCGGCCAGCGCATACCCTTCGACAGCCGCGATGAGCGGCTTCGCGGGTGGCGCCTCGGTGAGACCAGCCAAACCGCGTCCGGGCAGCGCGGGGATCTCTCCGGCGAGGAACGCTTTGAGATCCATGCCAGAGCAAAAGGTGTTGCCCGTGCCTGTGATGACAATGACTCGGACGTCGTCGCGCGCGTCGAAGTGGTCCATGGCCGCCGCGACACCGACCGCGATGGCGCTGTTCACCGCGTTGCGGACCTCGGGCCGGTTCAGCGTCACCACACCGACTCCGTCACGGATCTCGGTGAGCACTGCGGGATCGGTGTTCGTGCTGGTCTGGGTCAAGAAAGCTCCCTCATCGGGATAAATCTGAATATGACGTCATATTACGATAAGCGGTCGTCAGGATCCCGTCAATCACGCGGGTTTCTTCTGGGTCAGGCGTCCTCGTGCCGTGCGACCGCCGCCCGCTTGCCGCCGAAGTGGTAGCTGAGCAGCTGATCGAGCTGACGCTCACCACGGCGCAGCAACCAGGCGCGACCGCCCGGAAGCCTGGCGAGCAGGCCGTGCTTGACGAGATTCACGGGGATGCGCAGCACGTGATACCAGGGCGGTGCGAGACGGAGGCCGAGTTCGCGCATCGCCGGACCGCCCGCCAGGACACGAGACAGACTCCGGAACTTCGCCAGCTCCCAGCGCCGGCGCCACGCCTGGAACCGCGGGAAGGTCAGCTCCAGGCGCGACCGGTCCAGCGCGGCGGCCAGCAGGCGAGAGTTGTCGCTGGGCGGCGGCGCGGTGAGCGACAGGTGGTAGAACTTCCGCCGCCCGTCCTGCTCGTCCAGTGGCAGCCAGTAGTCCGCGACGCCCATGAGCCAGCCGATGTAGCGCCACAGGTGCATCACGGCGTCACCCTGGGCGCGAGTGATGGGCATGCCGAGCATCCGCGCGCCGAGCAGGTAGTACGTGCAGTGCAGGCCGAGCGTCGCGCCTTGGTCGGCCTGGTTGACCGGCAGGCCGTGCACGTCCTCGTCCCAGTCACCGCGCGCACGAAAGCGATGGTTGATCAACGCATGCATGGCGCGCACGTGGACCGTGAGCTGCCAGCCCTGCCTGTCGCGCTCCAGGCCGCCTTCCCGTACGCACTCGATGACCCATTTCATGGTCTCGCCCAGCCGTCGCACGGGATCCTTGGTGAGACGCCCCGTACGCGCGAGCAGTTCGACGTCGGCGGAACTGCGGTATCCGCTGAGCAGGGCACCGTTGAGCACATCGACGAGGTTGGGACCGAACTGGCGCATCACCCGTGCGCCCTCCCGTAGTCGCGCGTCGTCGACCCAGCCTGGCCGCTGCTCGACGTGGCGGAAGAACTCCGCGAGCGGCGCGGGAATGTCCTCATCGCTTTGCTGCTGAGCCAAAACACGCCGGAACTGCGCGAAGGTGACATCACCACGGTGTATCGCTTCGGCCAGGCCCCGTCCTTGCCCGTCCTCGGTCCGGAGTCCTCGTGCGATGACTTCGAGTTCGTCTTGGGTGGGCTCTCTCGTACCACGAATGAAGGGGGCCAGCGGTGCGGCCGCGGCCCGCGCCCACTTGCGGTCCGCGAGAAACCGTGACGGCGCGGCGAAGGCCGGGTCAAAGGCGGAGCCGACGATCATGGCGGTCCTCTCGGCGAGTTTCTGAAGGTGATGTCATATTAGTACAACCCTGCCGCTGCGTCTGGCGGGCGTGGGTGGTGCGCGGGCAGCATGGAACCGGCATCTCTGTCTGCTTCGGCCGGGTACCTGGCCTGGTCCGACTTCTCAAGACATGCGCGGACCGCTTGTGCGGCGAGGTTCGCGACCGATGCGACGAAGCGGGTCTGACCTTCGGTGCCGAGTCGCATCGAGGAGTCCCGCTGTGGCCATCCCCATCTGCCTGCCAGGTGCGCGATCGCCGGCACCCGGTTGCCGACCACCGGCGCCGGAATCATCATCGCCCGCCGGCGACGCACCGAACCTCCACACGGCCCGGACGAGTGCGTCGTGATGGAATGGCCTAACTGTCAAGCCATTCGGGTCGAGTGATGGCCACCGGGTCAAGGCGGCTGAGGATTTTCTCGTACGCGCCGTGTAGCTGGTTGAGCTGCGCAGGCGTCAGCGCATCGATGACCAGCTCTCGAACGATGGCGACGTGACCATGCGACGCCTCCTGAACGGCGAGCAGACCCGCATCGGTCAATGCGGCACAGGTGGCACGGCCGTCATCCGGATCCGGCTCGCGACGCAACAGGCCGCGAGACTCCAGCCGCTTGACCACATTGGACAATCGCGACAACGACGCGCTGGCCAGCTGGGCGAGTCTGCTCATCCGCAGGACGTGACCAGGAGCCTCGGAGAGCATCGACAACACGTGATACTCGAAGAAGGTCAAGTCGCTGTCCCGATCGAGCTGGGCGTCCAGCGCCGCGGGCAGCCTGGTGATCAGGCGGACCATGTCCAGCCAGGCCAAACGCTGCCCAGGCGTGAGCCATCGAGTGTCCTCATCCGTTCCGGATCGATCCGACTCGCGCGCCACGCGACCAGTTTACTTGACTCTTGAAGCTAAACCACCTAGCTTGCTTCAATGTTGAACTTTCACTGGAGGTGGGAGCTCGTCGTGCGAATAGCGATCTTCGGCGCAGGTGACGGACGTGGCGGTGTGACCGCTGCCGCCGCCACTCTCGGGTATGAGGTCACGTGACCGCAAGCCGTCCTGACCATGCGGTCTAGCTAGTCACCACCCGCACTGGCCACGTCGGCACGCCTCCGCGCCAGGGTCGTGGTCACCATCAACCTGTGCTCGCCCAAGATGGCCAAGTCCGTCCACAGCAGACGATGATGCGACCCCGTGATGCGCGGTTGTTTCCTATGTGCACCAATGATGTTCGAGCCCTCACTGTCCATAGACATTCGACCGGAGCGGCGACCTTCCTTGCGGCGAGAACGGAGACTCGCGATGGTCGACCGGGGGACTTCCTCGCACACCAACGACATCGCGTACGACGCGTTCTCCAGTCATGACCCGGCCCGACTCGCGTTGGAGCACATCACTGGCCGTTGGGGGATGCCGACCCTCGGCGCTCTCGCTCGCGGACCCGTGCGATTCAATGCCCTGGTCCGCCGGATCGATGGCGTCAGTCGGAAGATGCTCGCCCGGACCCTGCAGGCTCTCGAACGTGACGGCTTCGTCCGTCGTGACGTCCAGACGGCTACCGCACTGCATGTCGAGTACAGCCTCACCCCGCTGGGGTTCGAGGTCGCCGCCAAAGCCCTTGAGCTGATCGGCCTGCTCCAGCGGCACATGTCCGACGTACTTGCCGCCCATCGGCGTGCGGACGGCGTCGCCCCATCGTCGGACACCGTTGAGATCTGGGTCACATCCCGTTTTTTGCTTGACGCTTGAACCAAATCGCTCTAGATTTACTTCATGCTTGAACTTATGAACAAGAGAGATCGTCATGTGTGTCGCGATCGTCGGGACGGGCAACCCCGGCAGCTGCCTCGCTGAAGCCGGCCCACGAATGGCCACCAGAGACGCCAACTGAGGGAGGACGCCTCATGGTCATCGCACCGGCGTCGCCCGCTGGTCCGGTGTGCGGACCGCCGGACGTGTCATCCAGGAAACCTCGGCCACCCCGGCCGCGGGGTGGCAAACCCCGCTCTTGTTCGCCTGTGCTGAATCGCTGTCCGCGAGGTCGGCCGGATCAGTCCGACCTCATCGCGGGTCCGGCGCCGACCAGATTGTCCTGATAGGACCGAAAGAAGATGATCACGATGACCCACCCCAGCACCGCTATGGTCACCGACCGCGGACAACCCGGGACGGGAACGGTCGACTACGTCGTGGTGGGCGCCGGTCCTGCGGGAACTGTGCTGGCGGCACGACTTTCGGAGGATCGCCACGCCTCGGTCGTGTTGCTGGAGGCCGGTGGTGAGAACACCAACGAGACCAGCAGGATCCAAGGCGCGTTCTTCCATGCGTGGGACACCGACTACAACTGGGGATACCAGACCACCGGTCAGGGCGGATTGGGCGGCAGGAGCATCGCCCAGCCCCGGGGCCGGGTGATCGGCGGATCGGCCGCGATCAACGTCGGCGCGTGGCTTCGTGGTGTGCCGGCCGACTACGACTCGATGAACCAGGCGGGCGCGACCAGACTCAGTGGCGCGCACGCGATCGAGACGTTCAAGCGGTTGGAGGACACCACCCGGGCCGCGGCCAGTTCGCAGCGCGGCTCAGGTGGCCCCATTCGGCTGACCCCGTTGGACCGGGCCACCCCGTTGAGCGATCGGCTCGCCGATGCGTTTGTGGAGGCCGGGTTTGGGCCACGTGGGGACGTGGACGCCGAGTCGCCGTACGTGGTGGACCGGTTCGAGACGACGTTCCCGGACCACCGGCGGCGTACCCCGGCTGATGCCCTATTGTCCACCGAAGTGCGCCAACGGCCCAATCTCACTGTCCTTACCGGAGCGAATGCGACCAGGATCCTGTTCGACGGCAGTCGCGCCAATGGAATCCGCTACACCCGTGACGGCCGACCGGTCGAGCTGCGGGCTCGACGTGGTGTGGTGCTGGCCGCAGGGGCCTACAACACGCCGCAGCTGCTGATGCTGTCTGGTGTCGGCCCGGCGCAGCACCTGCGGTCATTGGGAATCGATGTCGTGGCCGATGTTCCTGGTGTCGGGGCGAACTTGCAGGACCATCTGGGAGTGAAGTTGCGCGGTCTTGGCCGGCGCGGTACCACGGGGTCGATTCCCATGGCGGCCAAGGACGAGTGGATCGCCCAGTGGTTGCGTGACCGCTCCGGCCCGGCGAACTACTTCCAGGAGAACAACGTCGGCTTCTTCAACACCGATCGGCGCACGCCGTGGCCGGACTTCGAGGTGTTGCTGAGCTACAACCCCGACTTCGGCAACGGCACCTACTTCACCGACGTACCGCACAAGGACGACCGAGCCGGCTACTACATCATGGTCGTGCAACTACATCCCCACAGCCGCGGCAGTCTGACGCTTGCCTCCCCTGACCCGGCCGTGGCGCCCGTGATCGACCCCGGTTACCTCACCGATCCCCGTGACCTCCACGAGTTCGTCACCGGCCTGCGGCACGCCCACCAATTGCTGCGCACCACAGCGCTCGCACCGTACTCGGAGTTCGTGCACCCGGCCGCCGACGCTGGCGACGATGTCTACCGCGACCTGATCCGTGCCGACGCGGTCACGATGTACCACCCTGTCGGCACCGCGCGCATGGGCAACCTCTCCGACCCGCAAGTCGTTGTCGACCCTGACTTCCGGGTCCGTGACGTCACCGGGCTGTACGTCGCCGACGCGTCTGTGTTCCCGCATCTCGTCAGCGGCCACACCATGGCCCCGACCATGTACATCGGCGAAACCGCGGCCGCGGCCATCCACAGTCACGCGTCGGTGTGATCGCACGCCGTTTGCCGGCCAGCAAACGACAACCATCCGCATTGACAAGTATCAGCCACGTGAAACGTATTGTTTCACAACTAACATGGTGGCATCGCTCGGAGCGAATAAACCGCACCACAAGCGCGCTACAAGCCGCGACCCTCGTGGGAACGCGCACCCGCTGAGTTCGGTCGCCCGAGAACGTGCAATGAGCGCCTTGCGCCCACCCATTTCGCGACAACCCATCCGAGAGGAAACGTCAATGGACCGCCGTTCGTTGATCACCAACGGCAGTGCCGCCGCGTTCGGAGCATTCGCACTGTCCGCTTTCACAAACGGTATCGGGCCCGCTGAGGCCGCCGAGGCGTACCACGAAGGTCACCCGTGGGTCCCGATGCCCGACCCGGCAACCACCTTCGTCCCGAGCCCACCCTTCCCCAAGGGCCTCACCAATGAGGAGCGCCGTCACCTCCAGACGTCCGACACGGCCGACTTCGACGTGTTCAACCACGCCGACTGGCCGCGTTTGGCCGAAAGTCACGCCCCGCACATCCGCGTGCACTGGCCAGACGGCCACTACACCGACGGCCTCGAAAAGCACACGGAAGACATGAAAGCCCTGTTCGCGTGGGCGCCGGACACCAGCATCCACACCCACTACATCCGTGTGGCCACCAACGACCTGAGTGCCTTCGCGGGCGTCATGCAGGGCACGTTCACCCGGCCGATGCCCGACGGCAAGGGTGGCTTCATCAAACCCACCGGCAAGAAGTACTCCATCAACATGGTCACCATCGCTCTGTGGAACAAGCGCGGCACCATGGACGAGGAATTCCTGTACTGGGACAACCTGAACTTCTTCCGGCAGATCGGCATACTCTGACTCGCCGGAGTAACGGCATGCGGGGTTCGAGTGACACATGCAGCACTCGAACCCCGCTTAACCGTTGTGGCGATTTGCTTGTCGCTTGGTGTGGGGTACCACTCGTCCGCTTGTCTGGAGGTAGTGAATCGCTATGTCTGTTCGTCGCAAATCTTTCGCCGTCGCAGCGGCTGTCGCAGCGGCACTCAGTTCAGGTGTGGTGGCCCAGCCCGCTGTGGCCGCCACCCAGTCCGATCCCGGGTACTTCGTGTCGTTCTACTCGGGACGCAATCTCACGGGGACCGAGATCCCGGTCGACTACAAGGTCGTCGACGTATGTGTGAATGTGCCGCAGCGACCCAAGTCCGTTCTGAACATCGCCCCGGTCAACGTCGAGATCTACTTCAACCCCGACTGCGCGAAGGGCCGTCCGGGCCAGACCGGAGACCTCTACTACATCGTGGGCAGCATCCACTCGGGCGACTTCAACGGGTGGGGCGTGGCGAGCTACCGTCTCCGCTCTGAGCTTGGCTGAGCCGTTCCAACGATGAGCTGTCACCGTCCACGGGGACGGTGACAGCTCTATGGGCATCAGAACCTGTCAGGTGTCAAACCGACTCGTTCCATGAGATACGTGCGTGAAGCAGCTGCCCTTTCCAGAACTCCCGCCAAGTCGTGGCCGACCAGCCGGCCGCGCCATTTTCGGATCCGGCCACCCACAAAGACCGCATCGACGTTGCCGCGGTTGGCGAAACCCACCACTGTGGTGAAGGCATTGGTGGCCAACGAGGTGTTGACGTCGGTCGTGCGCAGGAGCACGACATCGGCCTGTTTGCCAGGGGTCAGCGATCCGGTCACGTGGCTCAGGCCGCAGTTGGCCGCGCCGCCAAGCGTGCTGAACTCGAGGACCTGTCGCGGCATCAGCTGAGTTGCCTGCTCTCCTGCGGCCAGGCGGCCGAATGTGTGTCCACGATGGACGGTGACGAGGTGCTGCATCTCGGTGAGCATGTCCGAGACGTAGGTCGTCTCGTTGTCGGTGCTCAATCCCGGAGTGATCTTCGCCTTCAGCGCTTGGTCGACCGGAGGGATCATCTGTCCCAGACCGAAATGCGTGTCCGATCGGGTGCACAGGTTCACCGTCGCTCCCGCGCCACCGATACGTTTCCAGTCATCCCCGGGCAAGGCGAGACAGTGGTTGAACGTGTGCTTCTCCGTCAGCAGACCGGCGGCCGCGAGGTCACCGAGGTTGGTAACGTGTGCGCCCATTTCGGTGGTAACCCATAGATCCTCGTCGCGCGCGTACCGCCAGAGCCGTTCGGTCGGCGCGAGATCCATGAGCCGCATAGTCAGCAGTTGGTCTTCGGACGAGAAGTGACGTTCCCGCAGACGCTCCACGGCGGTCAGCCAGGCCGGTTCGGGCACCGATCCGTCCACAGGAGGGGCCGTGGCGTGCACGGCCCGGATCTTGGCGTCGGCCAGGCCCTGCACCGCGGCGGTCATGTGGTCCAGCGATCGCGCGTTGTGCGAGTTGTCAAGAATGGTGGTGACGCCCCCGTCGAGTGCCATCAGCGCGGCGATCAAGTTGCCGGTGTACATGTCCTCCGGGCGGTAGTGCGGCGCAACTTCTCTGTGTACCAGCTGCATGTAGCCCGGGAAATCAAGTCCCTGGCTGATACCCCGCAGTTGCCCAAGCCAGGCATGCAGGTGAGAGTCGATCAACCCGGGCATGACGATCGCGTGGCGTGCATCGACAACGATGGCGTGCTCACCTGCCCGCGCCTTGAGGTCCACGCCGACTGCGGTGATCCTTCCGTCCTCGATCAGCACGTCGCCGAGCAGGTTCCCGATCGCCGGATCGAGTGTGAGCACAGTGCCGCCAGCGAGCAGGATTCGCCGCCCCGCAGGAACGCGTAGCGCCGCCCCGACTTCGGCGTCACGCTGATCGACGGCGTCCTGCGGGTGGGAAACGGTCACTGATATCTCCTGTCGTTAGGCGACTTTGATCGCCACACTGGACAGAGTGCGCACCCTGCCGCGGATGCGGTGCGGCCGATCGAGTTCCGCACTCCACACACACACACACACACCCGCAGAATGCCTCAACACCTCTGCCGTTCGAACCCGGGAAACCCCGGGACCCAATGGCGCGAGCCGGCAGGTTTCCTGGACTGGTTTGCGCGATCGATCGCACATCGGGGGAGAGCAAGGCGTTGGCCGGGGGTACACCACCGGTGTTACGGAAGGTCATCTCGAACCGTCGACCACGTAAGGTGACTCGGCGTCAACGTCGCCACATGGTAGGAACCCGGCTTCCACGAGAGCATCGGCGAGCCGATCACTCAAGGGATCGCACGACCCAGCGGAGCGAGTCGCATAGGCCCGCCTGAGCCGCGCAGCGGGCTGGCCGCGGTTCGTGCACGCCGGACGGAGGTCAGGTGGTGGTGGGACCGGTGAGCTGCCAGGCGCTTTGCCAGACCCAATCGTTGTGTGCGTTGATCGTGATGTTCAGCAATGCCAGCTCTTCCAGCGAACGAGCCATGCGCAGACCGCCCACATCGATGGGGCGGAAGCCCAGCGACGCCAGCAGTTCGGCGACGGTTGCCTTAGCGGACTCGTCGTTGCCTGCGTAGAAGCCATCCAGTGGTTGGCCGTCTTCGCTGGTGTTGGTCAACCGGGAGGCGAACACGGTGTTGAATGCTTTGACCACGTGAGCGCGCGGCGCGGCGGCGGCCAAAGCCTCGGCGTGGCTGGTGCCGGAGGTGGTCAGGTCGCTGTAGGACTCGTTCAACGGGTTGGTGGCATCGATGACGACTTTGCCAGCGACGGTGTCGCCGAGCTGGTCGAGCACGTCGGCGGCGGCAGCCGCCGGTACGGCCAGCACCACCACGTCCGCGTCGACAGCGGCTTCAGCTGGGGTTTCTGCCGCCGTGGCGCCGGTGTCCGCGGCGAGCTTGACCGCGTGTTCGTGGGTGGCTGCCACAACGCTGACCTGATGTCCGGTTGCGGCAGCCGCCGTGGCAAGGCCGCCGCCGACGTTGCCCGTTCCGATGATGGCGATGCGCATGAAGGTGTCCTCCTTGTTCGAATTACTTTAAGCTTGAACTAAAGATATCCTCGTTTTGTTCAAGCGTCAAGTAAAACGGGCTGTGGCGCACGACTCGGCCGACAGTGGAATACCCGGGGATGGTCGCTGGCTTGGCTGCGAGCGAACGCTTGGCTCGATCCGCCAGTACAGGGGGATGCCGGCGGCGGCATACGCGGCGGGTTTCTCCAGCCGGTCGGTTTGACGGTGGAGGGGGAGACGACTTCGGCGACGAGGGTGCAGACGACGATGTCAGGGATGTAGCCGAGTTGGCCGACGCGGACACCGACGGCGGTGACTGACCGGCGCGGATGTCATTTCGGCAAGCGCAGGGCCAGAAGGTGGGCGGAGATGCCCACTGGCACGCCTTCTCGGTCGATCCGCGCACTCCCGTCGGCGGCGCGGTCACGCCGCCGCGGATCATCAACCGGACGGTGTTCCCCGCACCGGTGCGGTATTCGGGGATGCCGCTGCCGCGGTGGTGGGCTGTCGAGGACGGGCGTACGAACTTCGCGCGGTCCGCCCGGACAGCACCGACCTCGCGCGACTGATATTTCTGGAGTTCGCGCTGGTCTACAGCAACGACTGGTTCCAGGTGCCGTGCGACCTCCCCGCGGGCACCGTCGCGACGATGCGGGGCCTCACCATTACCGACGTGTTCGGTGAGCAGCTGTTGAGCGGTGCGCCCAGCGCCCGTGCCACCTTGAACGCCATAGGCACACCGCCGCGGGGCAGGGCCGCCACGACGACATCCCGGCCCGCCCGCAACAGCAGGGCCGCCGGCCCCTATCACGGTGGGTCCAGCCAAGGGGTCTCGGTGTAGCCGCGCACCTCGTGGCACGGGATGACGACGTACGACATGAGTGGCTTGGGGGCGCCACGAACCACCACAGCGCTCTTGGCCGGGTTGTCCGCGCACCACTGTGTCGCCTGGCGGAGCTGGTCAGTCCACTGTGGAGCGTCGTGGCGGTAGGTCTGTGCCGAACGGTAGTTGACCGCGGCCACCGCGAGCAGCAGTGCGCAGAGCGCGGCCAGTGGACTGCTTGCGAGACGACTCCGTCCGGCCGCGGGCGGCAGCAACACGACGAGCGCGGCGATCAGCAGCTGAGCCGGGATCGTGGTGTACCGCTGTGAGATCGAACCGTTGATCATGATCTGCAGCGCGAGCAGGCCCACTGCGTGCACTCCCAGCGCCGCCGAGAGCAGCCATGCCGGGCTCAGTGCGCCACGCCGGGCACCGAGGACGGCCGCCGCGACCACCAGCCCCACGATGGCCCAGGCCAGCGCGACCACCCCGATGGTGGGCACGAAGGCGGCGACGAGGCTCGGGTCGGGGTGTCCGCTCCTGGTGCCGAGCAACGCCTGCGGCAGTGCCCAGTCGGCGAACCGCAGCAGCGCCCATCCGGGGTCGAGCCGCATGGAGTTGTCGCGCGGGATCCGGCCGAGGCTGGTCGTCGCGGCGGCCACCTGCAGGGCGCTGCCGGCGACCACCAGGGCGAACATGACGGTGCTGAGCCGGTCGCGCCGTAGGCACAAGCGCGTTATCGCGAGTGGTAGGTAACCGACGATCAGCGCGGTGCTGACGGCGGTCAGGCCGACTGTGGTGAGCGCGCCGGCCCGGCCCGCCCGGCTGGACGGCGTCCACAGCAGTACCCAGAACAGCGCGTACAGAGCGAAGAAGTGCAGGCACACCGGCCGGTTGTAGATCTCCGAGTACATGTTCTCGGCGACGGGCACCAGCAGCAGCGGAGCCGCGACTGCGACCCTGGCCCACCGGTTGCGGACATGGGCGCCCGCGGCGACGTACACCTGGACGGCTAGCAGCCCGCAGATCACCGCGGACCCGATCGACAGCACCGCGGCCGCCCAGCTGATCGGGAAGAACGTCGCCAGTTCGCCGAGCAGCCGCGGGCCGATCACGAAATAGCCCTGAACCGGTGTCAGCACCGCTTTCGCGCCGGACGTGTCGAGGGCGTCGCTGAGGATGTCGCGGGCGTCCTCCTCGAAGACCGACTGCAACGGCCCCGTTCCCGAGGTGCGCAACAGGCTCACCACGGTCGCGGCCAGGACGGCGAGCAGGCCGAGCAGCAACCCCTTCCTGGTCGCGGCCCGGCCGCTGTCCGCGCCGGGGAACAGTCGCGACATCGCCGCGAAGACGCGCGCGGACGGCGGCGCCGATGGGTGTTTCGATCTTTCGTGGACGTCATCGCTGGTTGTGTCGACGGCAGTCGTCACGCTGATCAATTTCCTTCGTATGGCGGGCGGGTCGCTATTGCTTTCGGTCGAATTACCCGGGCAGCGGTGGTCATCCCGCGTGCTCACCGTGAACAATGCGGGAAATGCGGCGTAGCCTAGCCTGCCGCCGTCACCGGATATGACGGTGGTGCGAATACCGCAAATATGCGGGTTGTGTGGTGAACAGTGGTGGCGAGTTGCCTGTGAATTGACGTTTGATGGCAACCGGGATAAATAGTGGCCAATAAGATGACATGATCGTTACCGGGGTGTGCTGGAGCGTCTCGTCGATGCCGTGTCCAGAATCGTCCACAGGTCGTCGGGCAGCTGGCCGAAGACGGTGTCGAGCTGGCCGGGGGGAATAGCTCCCGCATGGCGCCGGTGACCGCCGCGGCTGTCGCCCGCACCTCGGCCGCCGGGATCCAAGCTTCCTGCTGGAACCGGAGCAGGTACCCCTCGGCGTGCATCCGGTCCGGCACCCGGCTGGGCCGCCAGCCGTCGTAGAACACGCCGCGCAACAGCTCCGGCAGTGGGGCGGCCAGATGGGCCGCGCTGTTGACCGGCAGCCGGTCCCGCAGTAAGTGCATCCACGTCCGCACCACCCGGTAGGTCTGGTGCATATCGTCGATGTCCAGCCAATCGGCCACCACGCGCAACCATTGGTACGCCGTGCGCTCCGCGTGCTCCAACGGCCCGGCCATCCGCCCGGAGAAACACCGGGCCGAGCATTTGTGGCCATCAGATGTTCCGGACAGGGTCCAAGGACTCTGTTAACGCTCCGCCACGTTTGTGCGAAATGGGGGAGTCGCCGCTGGGAAAATTGCCGATCAAATGTGCCGTGGGGGGCGAACGGCCTATCGGAGTGGGTCGCCTGCCACTACAGCGTTGCGGTACCGTGAGTGATCGTCGGTGGTGATCCGGGAAGTCCGACCGATGCGCCGGGCGCCGCTGCGAATCGTGCACGTGTGCCTGCCGATGCCCGGGCAGTCCCCGCCGGACATGCCGCCGTCGATGACCGACATGCTGGTCGCGGCGGGCAACCACTGGCTGACCGAGGCGGTCGGCGAGGCGTGGCGGATCTGGGGCGACGTGACCGACCATCGGTCTGCTCCGGGACGACCGGCAGGTCGTCACCGATCGCCGCGCGCGCCCGCAGTTCCAGCTGGATGTCGCGCCGATGCCCGGGCAGCGGGGCGAACGAGTAGGTAGTCCCGCGCTTTGAACAGGTACACCAAGCCGAGCCTGCGCCCGCCGGGCGCGGCGAACACCACGACAGTGCACAGCAGCGCCGCACCGAAACCGGCGTCGACGAGCGTGATGTTGGCGGTGTGCAGGGTGGCCACCAGCGCTGGCACGTCCACTATGGACTGACGACAGACGGCCCAGCTGAACCCGTACTCGTCGCGGGTCAGGATGGAATCCATTGTGCGGTCGAGCGTCAGCACCTCCTGAATGTCCTGAATGGACTGATCGGTACCTTCGGCAGCCTTGAAACACACCGCGCCCACGCCGGTCGACGCCGCCAGAGACTCCACGGCCCCGGGGATGGCGAACAGGACGTCGAGGTTGGGCTCGATCGGTGCGGTACGGCCGAGCAGCGTGTCGATGAAGCACATGTCGTCAGACCTCCTTGCCCAGCTGGGCCGACAGCCGGGTCAGCTGGGCAAGGCGTCGCAGCTGAGTCGAGTCAGGATCTCCTCGGCCTGACCCACCAGCACCGTCTGACGGCTGAGCATGTCGCGGCCATGCTGGCGGACGCGGTGGCGTTGGTGGTCGCCATCGCCGTATGGGGTGGCGTCAGGTGGACCGATCGTGCGATCGCGGTGGTGCCTCTGTTCGCCTTCGTGGCGCTGGTCCATGCGGTGCAGCTGTACCGGGTCGCGGTGCGTTCGACGACACCGCCATCACGATCACCCGGCCGTGGCGGCGCCGGCGGATCGAGTGGGCCGACGTGGCCGGGTTGGCCCGGCACGGTTTCCCAGCGCCCGAACCCTTCGCGCAGCGTTACCGCTCGCCCGCGAACACACCGGACGAATGGATGCGGGCCGTCGCCGAGGACATGATCCGTTCCCGCGACGACGAAACGCGACCCTGATGTCGTCGATGTGCGCTTGCCGGAAACTTCATCCCTGCTGATCGCCCTCACTCCTTCGCCGCGCTGCTGTGACTCGATCCAAAGTGGATACGCCGGCCTGGCCAGCTGCACTCCTCACCGTCATGACCGGCGCATGCCACTTCTGCGAGCATTCCTTCCCTGACACAGATATTGGGTGTGCTCAACTCCTCGCTGTTATCTCAGCGCGGCGCGAAGTCGCCGGTCACGGTTCCCGTGCGGAACGACTTCCATGAGCCTTGACTGTTCGGGTCGAAGTACGAGACGACGACGAAGAAACTCTCCTGGGCGCCCCGCGCGGTGTTGATGTTGAGGCTGGCGCGGGACAGGTCGTTGGCGTCCAGACCCAGTTCGAAACCGACCGGGTCTGCCCTCGGGAAGCCCGGCCTGACCGCCATGCTGGCGATGAACCTGGTCTGTTCGCCGTTGCCGTTGGTGAACCAGAGCTGCGCCTGGGCGTTGAGGCCGCCGATGTCCACGATCTCCTGGGCGTAGCGCTGGGGCATTTTCGCGTCCAGCCCGACGTGCGCGTTCATCACGTTCACCTGGGGCTCGTCGAAGTTGAGGCACGCGTTGAACGTCACGAAGTCGAAGTTGCACGCCATGTCGGTGACGGCCGCGGACGCCGGGGCAGCCGCCTGGGGCAGCACCAGGGCGCCGGCGATCGCCAACGCGGCAAGCAGACGCGGTAGTTTCATTTCTTTTCCTTTCGTTGTCGCGAGGTGGATGCTGCGGAATCTCTCGGATCGAGATGATCAGATGCGCGAGACAGGCGATCTGGATCGGCCGCTCACCCATGTGCCGGATACCGTGATGCCCGGCGGCGGTGGCTCCTTCTCGGGCGGCTGCCCCAGAGCGATGGCGCCGGGCGGGTCTGGAGCGGGCGGGCCACCCGGACCTTTGAACGTCCCCAAGGCGATCGTGGCTCCGCCGATTGCGGGCTGCTGAGCGGCCGGAAATGTCGTACTGGTGATCAGTCCCCCGGCGAACGCTAAGGCAGCCAACGTAAGGGCGAGTCGCATGGAGGGTCTCCTTGTAGTGGGCAACTGGTGGTCATCGTGCCGAGTCCTCGCCGAGAGACAACGGGATTCCGAACACCGCCGAACGCGGCCGGAGATCGGGCAGAACCAGTCCAATGGCTGGCGTGGAACTTCTGATCACGTGCGGCCAGCCCTTAGGCTGCCCGGGGTGGGAGACATGGGGAGTGTCGCCGACCTGGCCCGGCTGCTCAGGCATTTGCGACGGCAGCAGGCGCGGCAGCGGGGTGAGCGGGAGCTGACCTACCGGGAGATCGCGGCGCGGACCGGTTGGGCTGTATCGACGGTGAGCGATTACTTCACCGGCCGGACCCTGCCGCCGACTGACCGGTTCGACGTTCTGGTCCGGCTGCTGGAGGCCTCGCGCGACGAGCAGGGTGCGCTGGCCACCGCCCGGGACCAGGTGGAGGAACGCCGCCGGCAAGCGGTGAAGCCGGTCTCGAACCGGCCCCGCGCACGGCCGGCGGTGCGGCTGAAACGGGCGCCGACCGTGGGACGGGACGGTGAGCTGGACCTGCTCGGCCAGGCGGTCACCAAGGCGCGGCAGGGACGCGGCGGCGCCGTGTTCATCCTGGGCGAAGCGGGCATCGGCAAGACCCGGCTGCTGCGGGAGGCCGAGCGGGCCGCGATCGCGGCGGGTGCCGTGGTGCTGCGAGGACGGGCGAGCAGCCCGTCGGCGCAGTTCCGGCTACTGGCCGAGGCGTTGTTCTCGGTGCTGCGCCGGCCTGGCGTGCCGGACGATCCCAGGCTCGCGCCCTATCGGGCGACGCTGTCGCGGCTGGTGCCGGAGTGGCGGGTGCGACGCCTGCCCGGCGCGGACGACTCCCTGCCGGTGCTGGCCGAGGGCGTGCTACGGCTGTGCGGGCGGTTCGGCCGTGCCGGTGGATGTGTTGTGCTGCTTGACGATCTGCACGAGGCCGACGAGGACACCCTTGCCGTGGTGGATTATCTGGCGGACAACGTGGCCGGCGAGGGTGTGCTCGTGGTCGGCACGATCCGCCCGGGGCCCGGCACGGCGGTGACCCTGGTGCGACAGGCCGGGCGCCGTGGCGTCGCCACGGTTCATGGACTGTCGCGTTTGGACGACGAGGCGGTGTGTGAGCTGGCCGCCGGGTGTCTGGAGGTCACGCCGGCAGTCGTGCCCGGGGATGTGCTGCGCGAACTGGCCGACGCCGAGGGGAATCCCTTCTACGTTGAGGAGTTGCTGGCCGGCATGGTCGGCACGGGCCGGGTGGTCCGGTCCGGCGACGGCTGGTCCTCGCGGCCCGTGCCAGTGCGTGCCGGTGTGCCCGAGCCGGTCCGGGCCAGCGTGCTCGGCCGGGTGACCCACCTCGGGCCGCTCGGGGTGCGGGTGCTGCGGTCGGCGGCCCTGCTCGGTGATCGGTTTCGCGGGACGCTGGTCGGCGCCGTCGCCATGGTCGGGTTGGATGACGTGCTGACCGTGCTACGTGCCGCCGTCGACGCTCACCTCGTCGTGGTGGACGCCGGCTCCGGCGACTACGCGTTCCGGCATGCCTTGACTGCGGAAGCGTTGCGGTCCGGGCTGCTGCCCGAGGAGCGTGTCCTGCTGTCCGTGCGCGCCGCGCGGGCCATCGAGGCCGCCTACCCGGAGCTGCCCGCCCCCTGGTGCGTGCTGGCCGGACAGATGTGGGAGCTGGCCGGGGAGAAGGGCCGTGCGGCCGCGTTGTTCGGCATGGCCGGCCGGCGGGCCACCGTCGAGGGCGCGGTGAACACCGCGATCACCTTGCTGGAGCGGGGTCTCACGCTGCTTCAGCAGGACGGGCGCCGCCTGCCGGCCGGCGCGGCCGAACTGCTGGAGACACTGCTGGACGTGCTCATCGTGGCCGGCCGGTTCGGCCGTGCGATCGAGCTAGGCGCCCGGCTCGACACGCAGGCCGATCCGGAGCGCCGCGCGTCCGTCCACTTGAGACTGGCCAGGGCGGCGGCCGCCGGTGGGCAGTGGGAGACCGGGCAGCGGGAACTGGAGCTGGTTGGGTCGCTGATCGGTCCGGCACCCGGGCCGCCGATGGTTGCGTGGATGGACGCTGTCGCCGCGCAGGTGGCCTTCGCCGACCCGGCGCCCGGCCGGTTGGCCCAGGCCGAGGAACTGGCCGGCAGGGCGCTGCGGGCAGCCGAAAGCGTTCCGTTGCCGGAAATCGCCTGTGAGTCGCTGGAGGTGCTCGGCATCTGCGCACGGGTGCGTGACTTCGACGAGTCCGATGTGCTGTTCGACCGCGCACTCGACCTGGCCGTCCGGCACGATCTCGCGCTGCCACGCATCCGGCTGCTGTTCCACCTCGGCGCGCAGGCCGCGATCCGCGACGCCGACCCCGTTCGGCTCACCGAAGCCAGGAACACCGCGCTGGCGTCGGGTGCCGTCGTCACCGCACTGGACATCGCCGCGGAGCTGGCCATGTTCCACCTGACCCGCGCCGAATACGACGATGCGGAACGTCATGCCCGCGACTGCGCGGACACCGCACAGCGCCTTCATCTGGACGAGATGCTGCTTGTCGCGCTCGGCATACGGGTCTGCGTGGCCGCCCACCGCGGCCGCCGCACCGAGATGACCAAGCTGCACGCGGAGTTCGGCCGGCTCGGTGGGCACAACTGTGAATGGGCCCCGGTGGTGTCGGGCCTCGGGCTGGCGTTCTGCTCGCTGCTGGAGGAAGACGCCGAGCGTGCCCTGACCGAGGCCAACCAAGCGGCCAAGGCAGAGGCGAACCGGCCGCCGCAGTACGTGTCCTACACCCCGGGACCGCGGTTGTTCCTCGCCGTCCTGGCCGGAGACGCGGGTCGCACGGAACACCAGGACCTGGTGGCGTCGGCCAGCGGGCACGCCAGGTGGAACCGGCAGTACCTCGCCCCCGCCGCCGCGGTGCTGGCCGGACGGGATGGCGATCCGGATGCCGCGCACGCCGCGGTACGAGACTTCCAGGAGGCGTCCCAGCCCTACCCGCTCGCCGCTCACCTGGGACTGCGACTGCTGGCCGAGGCCGCCATCGACGACGGCTGGGGACAGCCGGGACCATGGTTGCGCACGGCCGAGGCATACTTCCACACCACTGGCGTGGCGAGGGTCGCCACGGCCTGCCGTCAGCTGCTGCGCCGCGCCGGCGAGCCGGTCCCGCAGCGGCGTCGCGGTACCGACGCCGTTCCACCGCGATTGCGGCAGGCCGGGGTCACCGCACGCGAGTACGAGGTTCTCACCCTGATCGCCGCTCGGCTGAGCAACCGGGAGATTGGGGAACGGCTCTTCCTGTCGCCACGAACCGTCGAGACGCACGTGGCGAACCTGCTGGCCAAGATCGGTGCGGCGAACCGCGCCGAACTGGCCCGTGAATCTCCGTAGCGCGGCGCACGAATCTCCGTGGCGATCTGGCAGCGCCAGTGCGGAAAGGCGGCCAGAATCGGGGGCACTGAGAGGGGAAATCATGGATCGTAGGAGAAAACTCCGTAGTTGCGCGCTCGCGTTCGCGCTCATCGCGACGATGCCGCCCACACCCGCTGCCGCTGAGAGCACGTGGCGGCTCGATGCCCGGATGCCCGCCGACGGCCCGGCTGAGCTGACTGCGGTCGACGTGGTCCCGGCACAGACCTGGGTGGGTGGTACCCAGGAGAGCCCCCGGACTGGCAAGGCCGAGCCGATCGTCGGCCTCTGGGACGGCCGCACCCTGGCTCGCATTCCCAGCCCGGCCTCCGATCCGGCACGCGACGTGCGCCTGGCGGGACTTGCCGTCGTCGGCGATGAGGTACTGGCCGTGGCCAACTCGACCAACGAGACCGGCGTCACCCAACCCGTAATCCAGCGATACAGCCGAATCCAGCTGGGACAGAGTGACGTGTTACCCACTCCGGCCGTCGAGGCGTACGGCGAGCTGAATGCGGTCGTGGCGCTGCCCGATCGCCGGGCGCTGACGGTCGGCGCCACGGGACCGGACGCGGCGTCCACTCGATCCCTGATCCTCGAACAGAACGAGGACCATGACGGTTGGCACAGGATCCCCAGCGCCAGCCCCGGCACCGGAACAAACCAGCTCAACGCGGTAACAGACTCCGGATGGGCGGCCGGCCACTACACGCGGCCCGATGAGCGCGGCCGGTCCCACCCCCTCGTCCTGCACGACGAGGGTGGTGGCGCGGGCTGGACACAGGTCAGCGTCCCCGATCCGGGTCCGGAGCTCACCGAGCTCACCGGCATCGCCGTCCGTGCGAGCGGTGACGTCTTCGTCGCCGGCTGGACCGGCTCCGTCGACGATCCAGAGCACCGGTCAGCTGTTGCCATGCACTGGACCCGGGGAACCTGGGAGATGCTCCGGCCGGCGAACCTCATGATGACCCAGTTCAACGACGTGACCGCGAACTCAGACGGGACAGTCACGTTCGCCGGATACACCGTGATCGGCGTCGACGAGGTCGTCGGCCTGGAGACGTGGACCGGCTCCCAACAGTTGGGGGCCGTCCCGGTTGTCAAGCCGCCGACGCCACCCCACTCCGGCTCCGAATACCCCGCGAGCGGTGCCAACGCCATAGACGCCGGTCCGGCCGGCAGCGCACCGTGCGCCGTCGGCTGGCTGCGGCAGCCGGGTCTGGCTCAGGGCATGATCGCCCGCCCCTCCTAGTGCCGCATCAAGCAACGTTGGGTAGGTAATCGGGTCTGCGGGATCTTGGAGTCGGCCGCGAAGTGTCGTTTCGGGGTGGCGTGCTTGTTGACCCAGCGGATGTAGCGATCGCTGTCTCTTGGGCGGTGTGGGACG
>NZ_JBFAPA010000032.1:0-54326 GCF_040675465.1 Actinocrispum sp. NPDC049592
AGCAGCGTCCCACCGACTGTGCCGACGACCGGAGTCAGGCTGAGCGCACCGCTGATGCGTTCGTGGAGACCTTGCGGATGGCCGCCCAGTGCCCTGCCAAGCCCACGAAGAACGGTCTGCGCACCCCTGTGGCCATCACGATCTCCTATGACGATCTGCTCAAGGACCTCGATGACCGCATCCTTGTCGGCCCGGACACCTACCTCACCGCACGGGAAGCCCGCCGCATCGCGTGCGACAGCCACGTGTTCCCGGCCGTGCTGGGCAGCAAGTCTGAGCCCCTGGACATCGGTGTCAGTTCGTACACCGTCCCCGCCCACATCCGCCGCGCCTTGATCCTCCGGGATGGTGGCTGCGCCTTCCCCAGTTGCGGAGTACCCGCCAGTGCCTGCGACGGCCACCACATCATCCACTGGCGCAACCACGGCCCCACCAAAATCGACAACCTCGTCCTGCTCTGCCCACACCACCACCGACTAGTGCACCGCAGCGACTGGACCATCCAGATGATCGAGCGCATCCCGCAGTTCATCCCGCCCGCGTACATCGACCCCAGCCGAACCCCCAGAATCAACTCCGCCCGAAGACCCGTCCCCACCGCCGCCTGACCCCAGGGACCTCGCCATCCCTGGGCTACCGGTGTGCTCGAAGTAGGCGCTGGGCGAGGCGCCCCAACCCATCAAGTGCCCATAGACCCACCCCGACCCTGCCCTCGCCACACCCATAGGCCCCAAGTTCAGTTACGACCATCCCAACGCTCCCCGTTACGACCGGAGTCGAGCACAGCTCAGCCCTGCGGAGCGCCCACCGGCCGTCGGGCACCGACGCCGCGCTCCGGGGAAATTCGGGCAACCACCCGATCTTGTTGCTGCTGTGGGGATGCGGGCTGGTGGGGTGAAGCTCTGGTTAAGAGGTTGTGGCGTTCTGTCTTGTCGTCAGGGTGGGGGAGTGGGGGTGGGCAGGGTAGGGTGCCCGAAAGGCTTCTGTTCACTTTGTTCTTGCCCGGGGGTCATCTGCGGGTGGTTGTGGAAAAGTTTCGTGTTCTGGGTCTGCGCGGAATGCGGTAGGTTCCCTTATTGACAGTCTGTGGTTGCCCGTTTTGACAATTGCGCTCCGTCACCGTGGAAAGAACCGCAGCTGGTCGGCACAAACGCCCTGATGTGCGCTGATCATCCCGTGATTGACCATGCGTGCATGTGCATACATGGCAGGTTTATGCCACCGCTACGGGCTGTCGCTGTCTGATTGCTATCGATTGCCAAGTGAATCGTTGCTGGACAGCGGCGGTGAGGCTGTCCTTTGTTCACGCAATTGATCACCCAGCGTCCCGGCGACCGGCACACGTGTCTCGTTCGGCTGATGGCTTTCCCCACTGATACAAAGGTTTAGTCGCGCTCGCCGGGGAATTCGGACGTGGGTGAAGAAGTACTCCCATCGCCCGGATCCATCCGGTATCGTGCGGCTCGTCTGGTCCATTTGGGTGTATCCGTCATGGACAGTCGGTCGATTGGTCTGCGCCTTTCGGTCGATACCGCCGAGGTCGGGAACGGTGTTTCGGGCATGGGAAGTGAATCGGGTGAGAACCGAATCTTCTTCATGTCCGTCAGCGCAAACGGCGTGAACGACCCGGTCGTCAGGATGGATGGGCATTGCATGTTGAGAGTGGTGAAGGTTCCGGAAAACGGCCGTTCGCGTCCGCAAAGACCGCTCGGTCACCCTGCACGTATTCCGTGTAACCGACTAGTGCGGCCCGTGCCTTGCTTGTCGGGTCGCGAAGTCGCCGGACCGCCACGTCTCAAGGAGGGGACATGAGATGACTCCGAACGACACCGCGGTACTCCGGCTCCAGCTTCTGGGCCAGGTCACGGGGTGGCGCGACCAGGCCGAGCTGGAGCTGGGGTCCGCGCACCGCCGTACCGTGCTGGCCCTGCTGGCGTTATCCCCGGGCAGCGTCGTCTCCCGCGAGGAGCTCGTCGACGCGCTCTGGGGCGACCGCCCGCCGGCGAGTGCCAACGGCAGCATCTACACCTATGTCTCCAGCCTGCGCCAGGCGCTGGGCGGCAAGCGGTCCGGCCGCTCCGGCCACGGCCTGCTGGAGTCGGTCGGCTCCGGCTACTCGCTGCGCGTGCCGCACAGCTGTGTCGACGTCTACCGCTTCGACGCCCTGCGCGCGGACGCCCAGCGCTCCTCCACCAGCGGCTCGCTGACCACCGCGCTGACCTCGCTGGACGAGGCGCTGGAGCTCTGGCATGGCGAGGCGCTGTCCGGGCTGACCGGCGGCTTCGCCGAGGCGCAGCGCACCCGGCTCGGCGAGCTGCGGCTGGCCGCCGTCGAGCAGCGCGCCGAGATCGGCCTGGCCGCGCGCCGGCACACCCAGGTCATCGCCGACCTGTCGCAGCTGACCCAGGAACACCCGCTGCGCGAAACGCTGCGCGGGTTGCTGATGCGCGCGCTGCACGAGTCCGGCCGCACCAACGAGGCCCTCGCCGTGTTCGCCGACCTGCGCGAGAAGCTGATCCAGGCCTCCGGCACCGAACCCAGCCCGGCGCTGACCAAGCTGCACGGGCAGATCCTGCAGAACGGCCCGAACGCGGCGCCGGCCGCGGACCAGCCGACCATCCCGATGAACCTGCGCGTCGCGCCCGAGAGCCACGCGCCGCGCTACCGTCCCGTGCGCGCCGACCGGTTCGCCGGCCGCGAGGACATGCTCGGCAAGCTGCGCACCGCGGTCTCCAGCCTGTCCGACGGACGCGGTACAGCTGTACTGGTGCACGGCGAGGCCGGCATCGGCAAGTCCGCTCTGCTGGCCGAGGTGTTCGGCACGCTGCCCGGCGCCCGGTACCTGATCGCCTGGGGCGCGGCGGACGAACTCGGCCCGCATCCCTCGCTGCCGTTCGTCACCGATCTGCTCAACTGCGCCGGAGCCCGGTTCGCGGACGACACGGCCGCCGAGATCGTGCCGCTGGTGCGCCAGATGTGCGCGAAGCGGCCCGTCGTGCTGATCGCCGACGACCTGCAGTGGGCCGACGCCACCACGTTGAAGGTCTGGCGCCACCTGATCCGGCTGACCGACGAGCTGCCGCTGCTGCTGGTCGGCGCGTGCCGCCCGTTACCGCAGCGCGAGGACCTGGAGCAGGTCAAGCTGGACCTGGCCGTGCGCGGCGATCTCGTGCTGCCGGTGGGACCGTTGGCGGAGAAGGCCGTCCGGCGCCTGGTCGAGCACATCGCCGGTGCCCCGCCCGGGCGCGAGCTGACCCAGCTGGCCGCGCAGGCGGCCGGCAACCCGTTGTACATCAAGGAACTGATCGAGAAGCTGGTCGCGGGCGGGCAGATCATCGTCGACGGCGCCGAGGCCTACCCGGCCGAGAACGTCGGCCGGCACGTGCCGCCGTCGGTGAGTGTCCGGATCGCCGACCACCTGACCTTCTTGTCCTGCCCGACAAGGGAAGCGCTGCGCTGGGCGGCGCTGCTGGGCCGCGAGTTCACGCTGAGCGACCTGGCCTCGGCGGTGAACCGGCCGGTGGCCGAGCTGGCCGACGCCGTGGACGAGGCGCTCACCGCGGGCTTCCTGGTGGAGTCCGGCGAGTGGCTGTCGTTCCGCCATCCCATTGTGGGCCAAGTGCTTTACCAGAAGACCCCGGCGAGTATGCGGGTCGCGCTGCACCGCCAGCTGGCCGAGTCGCTGGCCAACGGCGGCGCCCCGGCCAGCCGGGTCGCCGAGCAGCTGACCGCCGCGAAGGTGCCGGTGGACACCTGGGTGAGCGAGTGGCTGACCAGGAACATCGGCCAGATCGCCACCGATTCCCCTTACGTGGCAGTGGATCTGCTGCGGCACGCGGTCGCGCAGGGGACCATGACGCCCGCCGTGCGCGAGACGCTGACGATCACCTTGGCCCGCTTGCTGTTCTGGCTCGGCCAGGAACCGTCCACCGAGGCCCGCCTGGTGCTGGCCCGGACCGCGGACAGCCAGTGCGCGGCCGAGATGCGCTGGATCCTCGCCTATCTGCAGTACCGCCGGGGCCACCGGATGGAGGCCGCCGAGGAGGTCCGCCGGACGCTGGCGGACGGCTCGGTGTCGGACATCTGGCGCACCAGGCACATACGGCTGCGGGAACGGCTGGACCGCGGCGAGACCAGCATGCCGGTGCTGTCCGCGCCGAAGCTGCTGGACGACGGGCTGTTCGCGGACGACATGTCCGCGTCGCTCGCGGTGGCCCGCCGGATGGCGCCCGCGCGGGCGATCCCGGGCGAGATCCACCTGGCCGGTGCGGTGCACTGCTACTGGGTCGGCCGGTGGTCCGAGGCGGCCGAGGAGGTCCGCACGGTGCTGCGCGGCTGCCCGGAGACCTCGTCGTACATGTTGCGCGCGCCCGGCGCGGTGCTGCTGGTCAACGGTCTCGCGGCGACGATCTCCGGTCACCGCGGCGATGTCGACAACGCCAGGGGATACCTGCGGGCCGCGACCGAGCACTCGTTCCCGCAGAGCTCGACCGCCGACTTCGACCCGGACGCGGCCGGTTTCCTCATGGCCGCAACGGCTTTGCTGGCCGAACAGGAGGGACGGCCGGAGCACGCGCTGGACGCGCTCACGCCGATCCTCGACCCGCACTACCCCTCGTCCATGCGCCACCAGTGGCTGCCGCACCTGGCGCGGCTCGCGATGCGGACAGGTGACCGCGAACGCGCGATCCACGCCATGCACGCCGTCCAGGTCGTCGAGGACGGGGTGTCCCATGGGGAGTCGCAGGCGGTCGCCGCGCACTGCCAGGGCCTGGTGACCGAGAACCCGGACCGGATCCTCGCCGCCGCGGCCTACTACCGGACGACTGACCGCGTTCTGCAACTTGCCCGGACGCTGGAGGACGCGGCCGCCCTGCTGGCCAAGCACGGCCGGTTGGACGAGGCCAGGAGCGCGCTGCGGACGGCCCTGGTGACGTACACGCAAATGGGTGCCGGATGGGACGTTCGCCGCGCCGAGGCGCGAATGCGGCCCTTCGGGGTGCGCCGGGCGACCATGGTGCCCTCCGGGGCAGACCAGCCTGCCCTGATCACCCAGGCGGCGTGCCTGCCGGCCCTCGCTCGCGCGGCTGAGAACTGACATGTCCACTTTCTGCCACGAAAAATTGACGGTACGGCAACGATTCGTAGGTTTGATGCGTCTGTAACCGCGGACACATGACCGCTCACTCGCCGAATCGGATACTTGGGGCCGCCACCATGTCACCGCAAGCCAGCGCCGCACTCCGGGTCGAACTGCTCGGCCCCTTGCGGGCGTGGCGAAACTCAGCGGAGATCACCCTCGGACCACCGCGCCAGCGGGCCGTCTTCGCCGTGCTGGCCGCCCGTGCGGGCCGGTCGATCACCCGCGCGGAGCTGATCGCCGCGGTCTGGGGCGACCACCGGCCGGCCAGCGTCGAGGGCAACCTGCACACCTACATCTCCGGCCTGCGCCGGGCGCTGGACCCGGCCCGCTCCGGCCGGTCCACGGTCAGCCTGCTGATGTCGGACAACACCGGGTACGCGGTCCGGGTTGATCCGTCCACGTTGGACACGCTGGTCTTCGAGCGGTTCTGCGAGGACGCGGTGAAGAGCGCGAGCCAGGGCGACCACACGGCGGTGGTCGAGGCGCTGGACGCGGCTTTGGCTTTGTGGCACGGCGACGCGTTGTCCGGGGTGCCCGGTCCGTGGGCGGAGGCGGAACGCGAACGGCTCGCGCACGCGCGGCTGACCGCGATCGAGTGGCGGGCCGCGGCGATGCTGGCGCTGGGGGAGCACCGGGAGCTGTGCGCGGAGCTGGCGAGCCTGGTCCGCGAGCACCCGGTCCGGGAGTCGTTCCGCGAGCTGCTGATGCTGGCGCTGTACCGCAGCGGGCGGCACGCCGACGCGCTGGAGGTGTTCCGCGAGGCGCGGGTCGCGCTGATCGAGGAGCTCGGCGTGGAACCGGGCGAGCCGTTGCGCCGCCTGCACGAGCAGGTGCTGGCGTTCGACCCCGCACTGGACCTTGTGGACACTGCCGAGGCACCCGCCGAGCCCGAGCAGCAGGAACCCGAAGCGGCCGCACTGGTGTCCGTTGTCCCGGTGCACGCGCAGCGCGCGGTCGAGCAGGACGCGGCGGGCCTGTTCGTCGGCCGGGCTGCCGAGGTCGAGCAGTTGCGCGACCTGGTGACCGACGTGGTCGACGGGCGCGGGCGGGTGGTGTGGATCGAGGGTGAGCCGGGCATCGGCAAGACGGACCTGCTCGCGGTCGCGCTGGCCGACGCCAGTGCCCGCGGCTGTCAGGTCGGCTGGGGCACCTGCCACGAGATGAGCTCGCGGGTTCCCTTGCAGGTTCTCAAGGACTGCCTGGGGATCGCGCCGAACGCGGCCGACCCGCGCCGGGCCGTGCTGGCCACCGAGCTGGCCGGGCCCGAGCCGGCCGGGTGGGCCTGGGCGCAGACCGACCCGATCCTGGCGGCGGTGGACAACCTGCTGGCCCTGGTCGACGAGCTGTGTGTGCGGGCGCCGCTGGTGCTGGTCGTGGATGACCTGCAGTGGGCGGACAACGTGAGCCTGCAGGTGTGGCGGCGGCTGACCGCGGCCACCCGCCAGCTCCCGCTGCTGCTGGTCGCCGCGTGCCGCCCGGTGGCCGACCACAACGAGCTGGAACGGTTGCGGCACAGGGCGGACGTCGGCGACGGTGTGTTCATCCCGTTGCGCCCGTTGCCCGCCACCGACACCAAGACCCTTGTGCGCGCGATGGTGGGCACCGAGCCCGGGCCGCGGCTGCGCAGCCTCGTCGCCCGCGCGGCCGGGAACCCGTTCTACGTCAGGGAGATCGTCCAGGCGCTGGTCGAGGGCCAGGCCATCCGGCCGGTCAATGGCGGCTGCGACGTGGACGACACCATCGACTTCGTCGCCCCGGAGTCCCTTGTGGACGCGGTGGACGGCCGCCTCGAGTGCCTGTCCCCGGGGACGCGCGATGTGTTGAGCTGCGCGGCTTTGCTGGGTATCCGGTTCGCCGTCGCCGATGTCGCCACTGTGATGGACCAGCGGCCGGTCGACCTGTTCCCCGCGTTCGAGGAGGCGGTCGCCGCCAACGTGCTGATCGAGGCGGACGAGTACATGGTGTTCCGGCATTCGCTGGTGCACCAAGTGTTCTACGAGCGGCTCGCGGACACCGACAAGGACAAGCTGCACCTGCAGGCCGCCAAGGCGATGGCGGACGCGGGCGCGCCGGTCCAGCGGGTGGCCGAGCAGCTGTCGGCGGCGCCCTCGGCCACCGCGCCCTGGGTGATCGAGTGGCTTTCCACGCACCACAGCGCGTTGTCCAACCGCGCCCCGCTGATCGCGGTGGATCTGCTTGAGCGGGCGGTGGAACGCGTGGACCGCGACGACCCGCATCGCGAGGTCCTGATCGCCGGCCTGGTCACCGTGCTGTTCCGGTTGGAGCGCAAACCCGAAGCCCTGGCGCGCCAGGCGCTCGAGGAGGTCACCGACCCGGTCCGCGCGGCCGCGGTCCGGGAGATGCTCGCCGCGATGCTGTTCCGCAAGGGCAGGCAGCGGGCCGCGATCGACGTGATCGAGCGCTGGTCGGAGGACCCGGGCGTGCCGGAGATCTGGCGGATCCGGCACAAGCAGCTGCTCGCCAACTTCCGCCGTGGTGGTCTGGACGACCTGGAAGCCATGGAGCGCAACGCTCTCACCGCGTTGGCGGACACCGACGGCGACCCGTACCTGACCGCGCACGCGTTGCAGACGTTGTGGCTGGTGAAGTCGGTCTACCGGGACCACAGCGCGGCACTGTCGCATGTGGACGATGCGATCGCGGCCGTGCGGGGCCGGGCCGACCTGGCCGGCATGCACCTGGACCTGCTCGACAACCGGATGTTCACCCTGCAGAACCTCGATCGGCTGGCCGAGGCGGGCCACGCGCTGACCACCGCGCGCGAGGTGGCCGCGACCTATGCTTTGCCGGTGGGCCTTCAGGTTTCCGCGGCCGTGCACCACTACTGGACCGGGCAGTGGGACGATGCTCTCGTCGAGCTGGACACGGTGACCGAGGACGGGCCCGCGATCACGTTCTACGGCCTTCGTGAACCCGGTGCGGCGATGCTTCTGCTGCACGGGGTCGCGGCGCTGATCGCCGCCCGCCGCGACGAGGAGAGCCAGGCCGCGGCGCACCTGGACCAGGCCGAGGGGTTCGCCCCGGCGACCGGCTCGGAACGGGACAGCTTCGACTTCCTCTTGGCCGCGAACTCGATCGTGGCCGAGCGCAGGGGCGACGTGGACCAGGCGCTGGACGCGTTGAAACCGTTGCTCAACCCCACGTACGCGCAGATGCTGCTGCGGCACCAGTGGTTGCCGAGGTTCGTCCGGCTGGCGCTGTCGGCGGGGGACCGGGACCTGGCGACCGCGGCGTTACGCGTGTGCGTGGGCGAGGCCGAACGGGAAAAGCAGCCCGCGCGGGCGTTCGCCGCCGCCGAGTGGGCGCATGGCCTGCTGGAGAACGACTCCGCACGAGTCTTACGCGCGGCTGCGCACTACCGCAAGGTGCGCAGGCGGATGGAGCTGGCCGAGGCGTTGGAGGACGCGGCGGTCCTGCTCGGCACGGCGGGGCACACCGACCGGGCGTCCACCACGTTGAACGAGGCCGTCGAGATCTACGCGGACCTGTCCGCCCGCTGGGACATCAGCCGGGCCGAGGACCGCCTCGGCTCGCTGGGCATCACCAGATCCGTTCAGGCCGCGGCGGAACGGCCGGACACCGGCTGGGAGGCGTTGTCGCCGTTGGAGGTGCGGGTCGCGACACTGGTCGCGGCCGGCTATTCCAACCCGCACATCGCCGGTCAGCTGGCGCTGCCGCGGCGCAACATCCAGACGCACGTGGCGAGTGTCCTGGGCAAGCTCGACACCCAGACGCGGACCGGTATCGCGGACGAGGTGAACCGGCGGGCCCAGGACGGGTAGCGGAGCTACCCGGCGGGGACGGCGTTGCGCGAGATCACTTCACTGTAGAAGCGGGCGCTGTCCTTGACCGTGCGGCGCAACGAGTCGAAGTCGACGTGGATCAGGCCGAACCGCTGCGAGTAGCCCATGGACCACTCGAAGTTGTCCAGCAGCGACCAGGCCACGTAGCCGAGGACGTCCACACCGGACTCGATGGCGTCGTGCACGGCACGGATGTGCGAGGCGAAGTAGGCCGTCCGCTGCGTGTCGTGCACGTGGCCGTCGGGCGAGACTTTGTCCTCAAAGGACGCGCCGTTCTCGGCCACCACCAACGGAAGTCCGTCACAGTACGAATGAAGCCACTGCAACAGGTCGGTCAGTGACGACGGCGTCTGCTCCCAGCCGAACGCGGTCAGCGGACCTCGCGCGGGCAGCACGTTCATGCCGCGCAGGCCGGGCAGCGGGGCGTTGCTGGGCTGGGCCGGGTCGTCGATCGGCGTGACCCTCGTGGGCGCATAGAAGTTCACGCCCAGCCAGTCGATCTTCGCGCCGATGACCTCCAGGTCGCCGTCCTTGATGGCCGGCTCCAGGGCGTCCAGGTGGGCCACGTCGGCGAGCACGTCCTCGGCGTATCCCCGGCCCAGCACGGGATCCAGGAAGAACCGGTTGTGGATGGCGTTCCACTTGCGGACCGCCTCCAGATGCGCGGGCGAGCCGCCGTCGGCCAGCGCGGGCGCGAAGTTCAACGCCAGCGCGAAAACCTGGTCCGGCCGTGCCTGTGCCCGCAGCGCCGTGACCGCGCGCCCGTGGGCGAGCAGGTGGTGGTGTGCTGCCACAAGCGCGGTTCCCGGCTCGCGCACACCAGGGGCGTGCACACCGCTGCCGTAGCCCAGGAACGCCGAACAGAACGGTTCGTTGATAGTCGTCCACTGCCGGATCCGGTCGCCCAGAGCGTCATGCACGACCACCGCGTACTCGGCGAACCGTTCCGCGGTGTCCCGGCTGCGCCAGCCGCCCTCGTCCTCCAGCGCCTGCGGCAGGTCCCAGTGGAACAACGTCGGCAACGGCTCGATCCCGCGCGCCAGCAGCTCGTCCACCAGACGGCTGTAGAAGTCCAGGCCCTCGGGCGCCAGCCGCTTGCCGTCCGGCATCACCCGCGGCCAGGACACCGAGAACCGGTACGCGCCAAGGCCCAGCTCGGACATCAGCCGGACGTCGTCGGTGTACCGGTTGTAGTGGTCGCAGGCGATCCGGCCGTCGTCCCCGCCGAGCACGTTGCCGTCAACGGCGCAGAACGTGTCCCAGATGGACTCTCCGCGCCCCGCCGCCGCGCCCTCGATCTGGTACGACGACGTCCCCGCGCCCCACAGGAACCGGGTCGGGAAGCGCAGCAGAGTCTCGGCCATGGGGGACACCTTTCACGAACCCGCGGATGATGTACCGCGACAGCAACAGGAACAACAGGATCACCGGGATGACGGCGATGGTCGCCGCGGTGAGCATCAGGGTGTAGTCGGTGAAGTAGCCACTGGCCAGCCTCGACAGGGCGACCTGCACGGTCGGCGCCTCGTTCGGGTCCAGCACCACCAGCGGCCAGAAGTAGTCGTTCCACGAGGCCATGAAGGTCAGCATGGCCAGTACGGCGGCATGCGGGCGCAAGGCGGGCAGCGCGACATGCCAGTAGATCCTGGCGATCGGGGCACCGTCCAGCCGGGCGGCGTCCACCAGATCGTCCGGAATGGACTCATGGGCCGCCTGGCGCATCCAGAACACGCTGAACGCGCTCACCAGCCCGGGCACGATCACCGCCTCCAGCCGGCCGTACCAACCGAGACGGTCCACCACCAGGTACAACGGGATGATGCCCAGCTGCGCGGGGATCATCACGGTGGCCATCACGAACAGGAAAAGCCCGTTGCGGCCGGGAAAACGCAGCTTGGCGAAGGCGAACCCGGCCAGCGAGGCCAGGAACACGTTGGACACCGACACCGTCGTCGCCACGATCAGCGAGTTCTGCATGGCCAGCCAGAAGTCCACCGTGGTGAACACCCGGTCGATGTTCTCGAGCAGGTGCCCGCCCGGCAGCAGCACCGGCGTCGCCGACCCGATCGCCGAGTTGTCCTGTGTGGACACCACGAACGACCAGTACATCGGGAACACCGAGCCGGCCACGACCGCGATCAGGGCGCCGTAGACCAGCGGCCTCGGTCTGCGGCCGCGCACAAGCGAAGACGGAGAAGTGCGGATGGTCATGCCTTTCTGATCAGGCGCCGGGCGATGAGCACGTTCACCAGCGCGAACAGGACGCAGATCATCGACATGACCCAGGAGATCGCCGCCGCGTAACCGGCGTCGAGCCCGGTGAACCCCTTCTCGTACAAGTACATCGTGACGGTCTGGAACTGGCGGTCGTTGCCGCCGACGTTGGTGTTGCCGAACAGCTGCGGCTCGGTGAACAGCTGCAGCCCGTTGATGGTCGAGGCCACCACGGTGAACAGCAGCGTCGGCCGGATGCCCGGCAGGGTCACCGACCAGAACGACCGCCACCGGGACGCACCGTCCACGGCGGCGGCCTCGTAGAGCTCGGCAGGCACGGCCTGCATCGCCGCGAGGTAGATCAACGCGTTGTACCCGGTCCACCGCCAGGCCACCATCGAGGCGACGGCCAGGTGCGAGGACCAGGTGTGGGCCTGCCAGGACACCGGATCGATGCCCACCAGGCCCAGAACCCAGTTCACCACCCCGTAGTCCCGGCCGTAGAGCTGTGCGAACACCAGCGCCACGGCCGCCACCGACACCACGTTGGGCAGCACGATCCCGGCCCGCCAGGCCGTCGCCATCCGAAGTGGACGGTCCAGCAGCAGCGCGATCCCCAGTGCCAGGATGGTCTGCGGGATCGCGCCGATGAGGAAGATGCTGACCGTGTTGGCCAGCGCGTTGTAGAACTTCGGGTCGGCCAGCACCTGCGCGTAGTTGGCCAGCCCGACGAACCCCTGGTCCCCGTTGATCAGCTGCCAGTCGTGCAGCGAGACCCAGCTGGTGTACAGCGTGGGGAACACTCCGAACAACGCGAACACCACGAAGAACGGCGCGATGAACAGGTATGGGGTGAGTCGTCGGTCCAGCAACTCCGGCGCGTACCTTCCGTCCGAGGACAACTACTTGATGATGGCTGCGCGGGCGTCCTTGACCGCCTCGCTGAACGCGTCCGTGATCCCCTGCGACTTCTCCTCGATCCGGCCCAGTGCCCGGCCGAAGTTGGGCCGTACATCGGCATCGTGCAGCCCACGATAATTCGGCGTGAGCGAGTCCGCGGACTTGGCGAAGATCTGCCCGATGGGCGCGTCACTGAAATAGTGGTTGGTCGTTTGCAGCACTTCCGGATCGTGGTAGACCGCCGGTTCGCTGGACAGGATCCCCTTGTCCTTGAACAGCCGTTTCTGCTGTTCCGGCGCGGTCAGCCAGCTGGCCAGCTCATAGGCCTGCTTCTGGTGCGCGCCCTGCTTGGGGATGGTCAGGAACGAACCGCCCTGGTTGCCGCCCGAGTTCGGGATCGTGGTGACGTCCCACTTGCCCGCGTTCTCCGGGCCGGCCGCCTGCTCGATCAGCGCGAGCATCCAGGCCGGGCAGGCCAGCGTGGCGAACGAGCCCTGCTTGAGACCCACGGTCCACGGCGTGCTGTAGGTCGCCACCGCCGCGGTCTGCCCCTTCACCCCGATCCCCCCGGCCAGGTAGAAGGCGTGCTGCAGGTTCGGGTTGCGGTCGGCGATGAACGAGTCGTCCTTGGCCGCGAAGTAGTTCTCGGTGGCCTGGTTGAGCATGGCCGCGTAGACGGTGCCCGCCGAGTCGGTGAACTTGGCGCCGGTCTTGGCCTTGCCGAACCTGTCGGCCACCTTCGCGAAGTCCTCCCAGGTCGGCCAGAGCTTGGCGACCTCATCGCGGTTGGTGGGCAGCTTGGCCTTCTCGAACAGGTCCCGGCGGTAGCACATGGCCAGGCCGCCCATGTCCGTGCCGAGACCCATGACGAACTTGCCGCCGTCGGTGACGCCCTGCTCCCACTTCCACGGCGTCCACTGGTCCTTCAGCCGCAGCGCGCCGAAGTCGGCCAGGTTGGCGAACTTGTCGGTCGACTGCCGGAACTGCGGCAGGTACTGCTCCTCCACCGCGACGATGTCCGCGGCGCCCCGGCCGGTGGCCAGCTGGGTGATGAAGCTCTTGTGGTGTGCGTCGAACTCGGCGACCCGGCTCTCGATCTGGATGTCCGGGTGCGCCGCCTGGTAGTCCGCGAACAGTTTCTCGTAGCCGAACTCCCCGAACGTGGCCACGGTGATCTTGGTCTTGCCATCCTGCGCGGTCGAGCTGCCGCACCCCGCGATCATCGAGGTGACAGTGGCCGCGATGGCTAGCAGTGTGAATCCATGCCTTGCCAAAGCTCGAACCCTCCTAGGAGACCCTCTGGTGGGTTCGAGCCTGCAACCAGGCTCTTCATGAATTCTCTACTGCGTGAGGCACTTCTTCAGGTGGTGCGCCATCACCTCGGCTGACCTGGGCCGATGTGCCGGGTCGGGGTGGGTGGCCCACTCCAGGACGCGGTGGTAGGGCGACAGGCTGGGAGTATGCGTGAAGTTCATGTCGGCCGCGCTGCGGCTCTCGAAGTCGGTCGACAGCGCCGCCATCGTGCGCCCGACGGCATACAGGTCCGACGCGATCGACGGACCGTACGAGCCCAGCTCGGGCGCGGCGAACCCGGCGGTGTGGATCAGCGGGCTCTTGTTGTCGCCGATCCGGCGCATGCCGCCGAGGTCGATCAGCTTCACCTGGTCGCGCACCTGCAGCACGTTGCTCGGCTTGAGGTCGCAGTAGAGCAGTCCGACGCTGTGCAGGTAGCCGAAGGCCGACAGGATCTCCAGGCCGTAGGCGATGACCTGCTCGTCGGGCAGCGCGCGGCGGGTCTGGTTGTAGTGGTTCAGCGCGATGTCCCGCAGGGTCGGGCCGCCCAGGTACTCCATCACCAGGAAGTTGGTCTTGGCCCGCTCGTGCCAGACGAAGTCGTGGATCTTCACGACGTTCGGGTGGTCGACCTCGCGCAGGAACTGCTGCTCGGCCATGGCCGCGGCCAGCGCCTCCGGGTTGCCGGTGTGGATCATGCCCTTGAGCACCACCCACTCGCCCCGGCGGTGGTCCTTGGCCAGGTGGATCCAGCCCTGGCCGCCGTAGCTCAGGCAGCCCATCACCTCGTAGACCGCGCCGACCACGTCACCGGTCTGCAGCTTGGGAACGAACGAGAAGGGCGTGCCGCACTGGAAGCACCGGCCCTCGGCGTCGCCGGGCCTGCGGCCGTCGCTGCGGCCGACCGGGGAGAAGCACCCCACGCAGAACCGGGCCTCCTCGGCCACCATCGGGTTCCGCATGATCGCGGCGGTCGGGTCGCGGTAGGGCATCACCGGCACGTCCACCAGGCCCGCGCCCAGCGTCGGCCCGGCCGGTTTGCGCGGCTGCGGCGCGGGCGGCCGGATCCACGCGGTCGGCGCGGCCATCTCCAGGTGGCTGGGCGCCGCGCTCTGCGCGGTGACCGGCTCCTGGGTGAGCCAGTCGCCCGGCGGTGTCGCGCCGGGTTTGTCGCTCGCGCCGCAGACGACGCAGATGTGGTCGAGCATGCGGCCTGAGCAACCGGGCCGCCGGCAGTCCGGCAGCGGCGCCGGGCGCACGCCTTCGCCGTGCTGGAATTGGGTGGCTTCCATGCCTGGGAAGCTATCCGCGGCGGCACTGGTGAAAACCCCGGAAATGGTCACGGTGTAGGGATTCCACCCGTGCCGGCAAACCAGGTGATTCCCTGGAAGAGCGCCGCTGACGTGCGGTCATACCTCGGTCCGACTGATATTTCAGCCAGGAGATGAATGCCGTCGGCGGGTCAGACTGGCCGCCAGGAAATCACGTGTGGCCCTAGGGGAGCGTTATGTCCATGCCTGCAGCCGCAGTGCCAGAGGCCGAGCCAGAGCGGCCCAAGAGCCTGAAGATGTTGTTGTCGTTCGTCGGCCCGCATAAGAAAACGCTTGCGCTGGGCCTGGTTTTCGGGATCGGCGCCGCGGCCGCCGGTCTCGCCCTGCCCATGAGCATCCGCCAGGTGCTCGACAACCTCGGTAAGAACCAGCCGATCATGGATGTCCTGCTGCCGATCGTGGTGCTGGTCGCCGCGGCCGCGCTGCTCGGCTTCGGCCAGGGCGTGCTGCTCGGCCGCCTCGGTGAGCGGGTCGTGTACTCGGCCCGTGCCAACATGGTCTACAAGTTGCTGCGCGCCAAGACCACGGCGCTGTCCAAACACCCCGGCGGCGAGCTGGTCGCCCGGGTGACCTCCGACTCGACGCTGCTGCGCCGGGCGACGGCCAACAGCATCGTCCAGCTGACCAAGTCGCTGATCATGCTGATCGGCTCGATCGTGCTGATGCTGGTGCTCGCGCCGATGCTGCTGCTGATCACGGTGGGCAGCATCGCGGTGATCTTCCTGATCGTCTCGCTGCTGATGCCCGGTCTCGCGCGCGCGAACGAGCGCACGCAGGACGCGATCGGCCGGCTGGGCGGCACGCTGGACAGCGTCCTGCGCGCGATCAAGACGGTGAAGGCGAGCCGTTCGGAGGGCCGTGAGGGCGAGCGGGTGCTCGGCGAGGCCCAGGAGGCCGCGAACCAGGGCATCAAGGCGTCGGTGATCCAGACCATGTCGGCGGTGATCGCCGGAGCGGGTTCACAGCTGGCCATCATGATCGTGCTGGCCATCGGCGCGTGGCAGATCTCCGACGGCCTGATCACGGTGGCCACCCTGGTGGCGTTCCTGCTCTACGCGCTGCAGCTGGTCGACCCGGTGATGCAGACCATCGCCTCGGTGGCCGAGCTGCAGGTCGGCCTGGCCGCCGCCGCCCGGATCGCCGAGATCGACACGCTGGAGACCGAGCACGACTCGCCGAACGCCATCACGGTGCCGCCGAGCAACAACCAGTTCGTCGCGGAGTTCCAGGGCGTCACGGCGACCTACGACCCGGCCAAGCCGCCGGTCATCCAGAACCTGAACCTGCGCATCCCTCGCTACGGGCACACCGCGATCGTCGGCCCGTCCGGCGCCGGCAAGACCACGATCTTCACGCTGCTGCTGCGGTTCATGGACATCAGCGCAGGCGAGGTGCGCCTGGAGGGCGTGTCCACCACCCAGTGGTCGCTCGACCAGCTGCGCGGCAAGATCGTCTACGTGGAGCAGGAGACCCCGCTGCTGCCCGGCAGCCTGCGCTACAACCTCTCCTACTTCCGCCAGGACGCCTCGGACGGCGACATCTGGGAGGCGCTGCGCAAGGTCCGGCTGGCGCCGAAGTTCGAGTCGATCCAGAACGCGCTGGACACCGACCTGACCGCGACCACCATGTCCGGTGGCGAGCGCCAGCGCATCGCCCTGGCCCGCGCGCTGGTCGCGCGGCCGCAGATCCTGCTGCTCGACGAGGCCACCGCCCAGCTCGACGGCATCACCGAGTCGGCGGTGCAGGACTGCATCAAGGCGGCCGGCCAGTCCGGTGCGGTGGTCACCATCGCGCACCGGCTGTCCACGGTCATCGACGCCGACCTGATCGTCGTCATGGAGAAGGGTGCCGCCCGCGCGGCCGGCACGCACAACGAGCTGCTGGCCCGCGACGAGCTCTACCGAGACCTGATCGCGGCCCTGCGCATCGGTCCCACCCAGCCCGAACAGCCCGAGCCGGAGCCCGTTCCCGCCCGGATGTCCGAGCGTGAGTACTCCCGTATGTCCGGTTCGGTGTACGCCTCCATGGCCGGCGGCTACACGGGCTTCAGCTGGTTCCCCATGCGACGCCGCTCGCAGCAGTCGCGGGTCGCGGAGGAGCAGTGGATGCACGTCCCGACGCGCGAGCTCGCGCCGTCCCGCCGCCGTTACTGACGGCGGTTGTCTACGACCCGATCGGCGTCTCTATTTCGCACCACATGCGAGGCGCGCGAGGGAGAGGTGAAGTGAATGCCGACCTCGACAGAGGCAAATGTCCCGGCCGTCGACATCGAACCGGAGAAGCTGACCTACCTGCCGATGATCGCGAAGATCGTGATCGATGTGGTGATTCCGGTCGCGGGGTACTACGCACTGCGTGCGTTCGGTGTCCCGCAGATCACCGCACTGGTGCTGACATCGGTGCCCGCGGTGGTGTATTTCGCCTACCGGATCGTCCGCGGCAGGCGGATCGACGCATTCGAACTGTTCGTCCTGGCCATTGTGGCCGCGTCGAACACGGCGTCGGTGCTGGACGGCAGCGCCCGGCTGCTGCTGTCCATGGACGGGTGGGTGTCGCTGGGCATCGCGCTGGCCTGCCTGGTTTCGCTCGTGGCCGGTCGTCCCCTGGTCTACCTGCTGATTCGCTCGCTGCTGGACAACACTCCGGCGCGCGAGCGGCTGCGGACCCGGGAGTGGGACTGGTGGTTCACGAGTGACTCCTGGTTCCGCAAACCGTGGGTCTACTCGACCAAGGTGTGGGCCGGTCTGTGCCTGCTGACCGGCGCCGTCCGGCTGGGCATAGCGTTTCTGGCACCGGTCGACCTCGCTCCGTTGCTGCTGGGCATCATGGCGCTCGACATCGTGGTTTTCCTGCAGTTCTGGCAGAGCTGGTATCTGCGCAGGCATTTCCGGAAAGGCCGGGGTTTCCTGCCCGAACAGGACCGGCCGGAACCGGTGGGAATGTACACGTACTTCCACCAGCTCAAGCCGCGTACCGCCACCGCTGAGTGATTACCTGGAGTATGCGGGAAACCCCCTCGTGGACACCGTCCGCGAGGGGGTTCCGCTAATAGTGGTGAAGATGGTGTAGAGACGGCGACACGCCGTGAAAATGCCAGTCTCGATCGGACTAGGTGTTTCCTTCATACGGCTCTATACGCCGTGAAGGTTCTGTGGTGAGGCCATGAAGTGGGCTAGGCCAAGCTTTGTTCCACCAGAGGTTGAGGGCAGGGGAGTCGGTGCCGCCCTCGTGTACGTCGCGGAGGAATGCAAATGAGCGTGGACCTTGCCACCGTCGCCCCAGGCGCACAGGTGCCCTCGCAGTCCCGTCGCTTCGACGGCAACCCGAACGCCTTCAACTCGTTCTTCGAGCGCTCCGGCCTGTGCGTGGCGCACTTCGACCACTCCAGCCGCGTGGTGGAGGCCAACAGCGACTTCTGCCGCCAGTTCGGCCGCTCGCCCCGTGAGGTGCACGGCCGCGAGTTCGGCGACCTGCTGCACCCGAGCGTCCGCGAGAAGATCACCCAGCAGTTGTCCCGGCTGGTCTACGGCCAGCGCGCCCGGTTCACCGACCGGATCGTGGCCCTGCGGCCCGGCAACGCCGCCTTCACCGCGGAGCTCACCGGTCTGGCGGTCCACGGCGACGGCGGCCAGGTCGACGGCGTGATGGTGCTGGTGCGCCCGGAAAGCGGCGAGCAGGTCAGCAAGGGCCTCGCCCGGCGCAGCAAGCTGCTGACCAAGATGGACGCCAGGATCCTGGAGGGCGTGGCGGCCGGGGTGACCACCCCGCAGCTGGCGGCGCACCTCTACCTCAGCCGCGGCGGGGTGGAGTACCACGTGGCCGCGCTGCTGCGGAAGCTCAAGGTCTCCAACCGGGCCGCGCTGATCTCCAAGGCCTACTCGATGGGGATCTTCGAGGTCGGCTCGTGGCCTCCCAAGATCCTGCCGGAGTACGTCAAGGACGCCGCCGCCGAGTCCGCGTGAGCCCGCTGCCCGCCTACACCGACCACAGCCATGTCCGCACTGACCAGACTCAGTCTCACCGGCCGAAGCCTGATCGGGCTGGGTGTCGCCGCCCTCGCCGTGGCGTGCCTGCCGGCGGTCCAGGCGGCCGGCGGCCGGGCCCAGGAGGCCGGCCTCGGCCTTGGCCTCGCCGTCCTGGCCATCCTGCTCTTCACGTTGTCTCTATGGTCCACTGTGGTCACAGCGGTGACAATGGCGTTGTCGCTGGCCATCACGCTCGGCGTGTTGCACGCCACCGGTCTTTCCCTGACGGTGCCGACGTTGGGTGCCCTCGGGATCGTGGTCGGGCGGCTCACCGCCGACTCACTGCTCGTGCTGGAAGGCATCACCCGCCGGCTGGCCACTGGAGTTAGTGCCAGGCAAGCGGTTCAGGACGGCGCCGGGGAAGCCACCCGGGCGGTGCTCGCCTCCGGATGTGCCACCGCCGCCGTGTTCCTGCCGTTCCTTGTCTTCGGCGGGGTGCTCCGGCCGTTCGCGATCACTGTGGTGGTCGCGGTGGCCGCATCGCTGGTGTTGTCGCTCACCGTTGTGCCGGCCCTGGCGTACTGGTTCCTCAAGTCCCGCAAGCAGCCGGCCGCGCCCGGCCGGACCGCGCCGGTGCTCCGGTTCGCCACCCGCCACCGGCTCGTCACGATGGCCGTCGCCGTGGGTGTGTTGGCCGCAACCGGTTTCCTGCTGGCCCGCGTGCGGACCGACGGCCTGGACGATGTTTCAGCGCCACTCGAAGTTGTGGGGAAAGCACCAGCGTTGATCTCCGGGCCCTCACGCCAGGCCCCGGGTTCGGACAAAATGACCGGCGTGTCAGCGTTTTCCGATCCTGTCGTGGACGCGCCGCGAGTGCGGGCCGGTGCCGGTGCGCGTGCCGCCGCCCCCTCTTCCGGTCGTGATCGCCTGGCGGATCTGGGAATGCTGGCGCTGGCGGCTCTCATACTGCTGTTCGCGATCATGGTCGCCGGGCTGGACAGCCTCGTCCAGCCGCTGATCGCGTTGGTGTCACTGCCTTTCGCGGCAACGGGCGCGGCCGGGGCACTGGTGCTCACCGGCGCGCCGCTGAGTCTGTCCACTGTGGCCGGACTGTTGCTGCCTGCCGGGATCGGGATCAGCACCGCGATCGTGCTGCTGGACCTGATCAACCAGTACCGCGGGCGTGGCATGGGAATCCGCGCGGCGGCGGTCGAGGCGGGCAGCCGGCGGTTGCAGCCGGTCCTGCTGACCGTGATGGCGACCATCTGCGCGTTGCTCCCGGCGGCCCTCGGGCAGTCCGGGGACGGCTTCATCAGCACTCCACTGGCGCTGGCGGTGATCGGCGGGCTGGTCAGCTCGACGGTCTTCACGCTCGTGCTGGTGCCCACTTTGTACACATCGGCCGAGACGCTGAAAAGGCGCGTCCGACGCCGGCGTGCCCGGCGGCGTCCCGCCGCCGTTGTCCACTGGCCTGAGCGGGATCTGGATGTGCGGTCCGTCCCGATGGCGCTGCCCGCGTCACGGCGCTCACACGGATAAAGGATGAGAAGGAGTACCCGATGTCCAAGCGAGCGCTGATCACCGGGATCACCGGTCAGGACGGCTCTTACCTCGCCGAGCACCTGATCGCTCAGGGCTACCAGGTGTGGGGCCTGATCCGCGGCCAGGCCAACCCCCGCCGCTGGTGGGTGTCGCGGCAGCTGTCGGAGGTGAACTTCGTCGACGGCGACCTGATGGACCAGTCCAGCCTGGTGTCCGCTGTGGACAAGATCCAGCCGGACGAGGTCTACAACCTGGGCGCCATCTCGTTCGTGCCGATGTCCTGGCAGCAGCCGGAACTGGTCACCGAGGTCAACGGCATGGGCGTGCTGCGCATGCTGGAGGCGATCCGGATGGTCAGCGGGCTGTCCATCTCGGGCATCACGCACAACAGCGGGATGCGGTTCTACCAGGCCTCCTCGTCGGAGATGTTCGGCAAGGTCGCCGAGACCCCGCAGCGCGAGACCACGATGTTCCACCCGCGCAGCCCTTACGGCGTGGCCAAGGCATACGGGCACTACATCACCCAGAACTATCGCGAGTCCTACGGTCTTTTTGGTGTCTCGGGGATCCTGTTCAACCACGAGTCGCCGCGCCGCGGCGCCGAGTTCGTCACCCGCAAGATCTCGCTCGCGGTCGCCCGGATCAAACTGGGCCACCAGGACCAGCTGCGGCTGGGCAACCTGGACGCCGTGCGCGACTGGGGTTTCGCCGGCGACTACGTGCGCGCGATGCACCTGATGCTGCAGCAGGAGCAGGGCGGCGACTACGTCATCGGCACCGGCCAGATGCACTCGATCCGTGACGCGGCAAGGATCGCGTTCGACCACGTGGACCTCAACTGGGAGGACTACGTCGTGGTCGACCCCGCGTTGGTGCGTCCGGCCGAGGTGGAGACGCTGTGCGCGGACTCCCGTTCCGCCCGCAAGGCGCTCGGCTGGGAGCCGACCATCGACTTCCCCGACCTCATGCGGATGATGGTGGACTCGGACCTCAGGAACGTCTCACGGGAGCGGCAGTACGAGGAAATGCTCCTGTCCACCAGCTGGTGAGGGGGCGGATGTGTGCGGGATCGCTGGCTGGGTGGCGTTCGGGACCGACCTGACCACTCAGCGCCCCACGATCGAGGCGATGACCGCGACCATGGCGTTGCGCGGCCCGGACGACACCGGGACGTGGATCTGCGGTGACGCCGGGTTGGGCCACTGCCGTCTGTCCATCGTGGACCTCGCGGGTGGGGTTCAGCCGATGATGGTCTCCACACCCGGCGGGCCGGTCGTCATCGTCTACACCGGAGAGACGTACAACTTCCGCGAGCTGCGAAGGACTTTGACCGAGCGCGGGCACGTGTTCCGGACCTCCAGCGACACCGAGGTGGTGCTGCGGGGCTACCTGGAGTGGGGCGCGTCGATCGCGGATCGCCTCAACGGCATGACCGCCATGGCGATCTGGGACGGCCGGGAGTCCCGGTTGCTGCTGATCCGGGACCGGATGGGCGTCAAGCCGCTGTACTTCTACCCGACCGCCGACGGTGTCCTGTTCGGCTCGGAGCCCAAGGCCATCCTGGCGAATCCGTTGGTGCCCAAGGTGATCGACGCGGACGGCGTGCGCGAGCTGATGGCGCCGGTCAAGCGGCCGGGATGGGCGCTGTGGAAGGGCATGTACGAGGTCGAACCGGGCACGATCGTGACGGTCACCGAGGATGGCCTCCGTACCCACACGTACTGGCAGCTGGAGACCGCGGAGCACGTCGACGACTACCCCACCACCGTGGCGTGGACGCGGGATCTGTTGGCGGATATCATCCGGCGGCAGCTCGTTGCCGATGTGCCGCAGGGTCTTCTGTTGTCCGGTGGGCTGGACTCCAGTGCTCTCACGGGTCTTGCGTCGCTGGTGCGGGATGATGGGGATCGGCCGCGGACCTTCGCGGTGGACTTCGCGGGGCAGGCGGAGCATTTCAAGCCGGATGCCCTCCGGGTGGATCTCGATGCGCCCTACATCGCGGATGTCGCGCGCTTTGCGGGCTCTGAGCATCGGGATATCGTGTTGTCGCCTGCGTTGCTGAACGATCCGGAGCTGCGGCGGAAGACCATCACCGCCCGGGACATGCCCAGCTGTTTCGGTGACCTCGATGGGTCGCTGTACCTGCTGTTCCAGGCGATCCGCGGCGAGACCACTGTTGCTTTGTCCGGTGACGCCGCGGACGAGGTTTTTGGTGGGTATACGTGGTTTCACAACGAAAAGTTGCTCGGCAAGCGGGTTTTTCCGTGGATGTTGCGCAACCATGAGCGGCCGGGGCGGAACGTCGAGGGCCCGCCTCTGACGCACCCATCCCTCAACGCGGTGCTCGACATCGGGCAGTACCTGGTGGATCAGTACGACCTCGCCGTGGCCGGCGTTGAGCACCTGGACGACGCGGACACCATTGAGCGGCAGACACGCACGATGTCCTATTTGAACATGACTCGGCTGGTGCGGTTGTTGCTGGACCGCAAGGACCGGATGTCCATGTCGGTGGGGCTTGAGGTTCGGGTGCCGTTCTGTGATCACAGACTGGTGGAGTACGTCTACAACGTTCCTTGGGCGATGAAGACCTCCGATGGGCGGCCCAAGAGCCTGTTGCGAGCGGCGGTTCGGGACGTGATCCCGCCATCCGTCCACGCCCGCGAAAAGAGTGCCTATCCGTCCATTCAGGATCCTGCGTACGTCGGCAGTCTTCAGCTGCAGGCGAAGGAGGCTTTGGTGGACAACGGCAATGCCCTGTTCGAGCTGGTCTCGCCGGGGTGGGTGCGCTTCGCTGTCGAGCAGGACCCCGCTGCGGTGTCTTACACCACACGGGCGATTCTGGATCAGGTCGTGGAGTTGTACCACTTCTTTGACCTCTATCGACCCCAGTTGGCGCTTTCCTAGACCCATGATTCGGCTGGGTCGTTGTCCTCGCCGGACAGGCAGCGCCACCCAGAGGGGAGAAGGACACGAAGCCGGACTGTGGTGCGCTGCGCGCCAAAAGAAGAGCGCCCCCACTCCCACCCCCACCCGAAGCCCACTCCCACCCGAAGCGCTGGCCGCCACCACCTCTGCGCCCTGGCGCCCGCCTTCCTCACCGAACCTCGCGTTCCCATCCATCGCTTCGCCGAGAGATCCGCGTGACCGCCGCCCCGTCGCCGGGCGTGAGAAAGCCCGGTGAGGGGTGGCTCACCGGGCTTTCTGGTTGTGGACAAGGTTTATCTGAGGGATAGGACCTCCTTCACGATCTCGTTGTTGATGTCGGTGGGGTGTTCCTGGAGGAAGAAGTGGCCGCCGGGGAAGACCTTGATGCGGTATGTGGCGGTGGTGTGGTGCTGCCAGACCGTGGCTTCGTCCACTGTGGTCTTGGGGTCGTTGTCGCCGGTGAGGACGGTGATGGGGGCGTTGATCTTCCGGTCGGCGGGGCAGGTGTAGGTCTCGATCGCTTCGTAGTCGCCGCGCAGCGAGGGCAGGGCCATGCGGAGGATCTCGTCGTCGGCCAGGAGGGTTGAGCTGGTGCCGTTGAGCTTCTTGATCTCCTTGATCAGGAAGTCGTCGGTCTGGTCGTGGACCTGCTCGTCGCGGTGGGTCGAGGGGCCGCGGCGGCCGGAGGCGATCAGGGTGTAGGGGCCGGTCGCGCCGCCGTCTTCGAGGCGTTTGATGGTCTCGAAACCGAGCACCGCGCCCATGCTGTGGCCGAAGAACACCGTGGGTTTGGGGTCCAGCGCGAGGAGCTCGGCCGTGACCTGGTCGGCGAGGGTGTGCATGTCGGTGATCGTGCGTTCGTGGCGGCGGTCCTGGCGGCCGGGGTACTGCAGCGCGATGACCTCGGTCTGCGGGGAGAACCGGGCCGACACGGGGTGGAAGTAGCTGGCCGAACCGCCCGCGTGCGGCAGGCAGACCAGCCGGACCGCGGCGGTGGGGGCCGGGTGGTAACGCCGGATCCACGGCGAGGTAACGGTTGTGGTCACGGGAGGCTCCTACAGGGGGATGTTGCGGTGGTGGCCGCGGCCGGCCGGGGCGGACGCGAGGATCTCACCGATCCGGCGCCGGGTCTGCGAGGGCTCGATGACCTCGTCGACGACGCCGATGCTCATGGCGCGGCCGACACCGCCCGCGATGACCTCGTGCTCGGCGACCAACTGGGCCAGCAAGGCTTCGCGCTCCGAGTCGGAGGCGACGGCGGCCAGCTTCTTGCGGTGCAGGATCCCCACCGCGGCCTTGGCGCCCATCACGGCCACCTCGGCATCCGGCCAAGCCACCACGGAAGTAGCGCCCAGTGCCCGCGAGTTCATGGCGATGTACGCGCCACCATAAGACTTCCGGGTCACCAAAGTGATCCGGGGAACCGCCGCGTCGGCGAACGCGTGCAGCAACTTGGCCCCACGCCGGACAACGCCGTCCCATTCCTGTCCGACACCGGGCAAATACCCGGGAACATCGACCACAACGACCAATGGAACGCCGAACTCATCGCACATCCGCACGAATCGAGACGCCTTCTCCGCGGACAGCGAGTCCAGGCAGCCGCCCTTGCGCAACGGGTTGTTGGCGATCACACCCACCGTGCGCCCACCGAGCCGGCCGAGGCCGATCACGATGTTGGCCGCCCACTTGGGCTGCAGCTCGATGAACGAGTCCCGGTCGACGATCTCCCTGACCAGCGGCCGCACATCGTAGGCCCGCTTGGGCGACTCCGGCAGCAGGTCACGTAGATCCAAAGAGGACGTGAGACTGTCCAGGTTGTACAGGCCCGGCTTGGTGAACAGCGTCACCACCTCCCGGGCCTGGGAGTACGCCGCCGTCTCGGAGTCGGTGGTGATGTGCACGACGCCGGACTTGCGTCCGTGCGCCTCCGGCCCGCCGAGGCCGGCCATGTCGATCTCCTCACCGGTGACCGTGCGCACGACATCCGGCCCGGTCACGAACACCCGGCCCTGGTCGGACATGATGACCAGGTCGGTCAGCGCGGGCCCGTACGCGGCGCCACCGGCGGCCGGGCCCAGCACCACCGACAGCTGGAGGATCTGGCCGGATGCGCGGACCATGGCGGCGAACATCTGTCCGATGCCGTGCATGGCCTCGACGCCCTCGGCGAGCTTGGCGCCGCCGGAGTGCCACACCCCGATCACCGGGCACCGTTCCCGCACGGCGATGTCGATGGCCTCGACGATCAGCGGACACTCGTCCACCCCGATCGCCCCGCCCTTGGTGCTGCCGTCGGTGCAGTACACGATCACGCCGGAGCCGTTGATCCGGCCGCGGGCCACCGCCACCCCGAGCCCGGGGCGCAGGTGGATCGGCTCGACCGTGCCAGGGTCGAGCAGCTGCGACATCCGGTGCATCGGATCCCGGTAGTCCGGCTCCGGGGCCGCCGGCTCGGCGACGGCCACTGCTGCTTGGGTCATTGCTCACCTCGAAGGTCTGCTCCTGTGCGGCCAGGAAAGCCGACCTGATGTGCGGAAACGCCCAGTGTTACCGCCGTGCTGGGCTTTCCGTGCACAGACTGAGGGAATTGCGAGACCACGGGCTGGATCATCCGTGCCATGAGTGGGATGAACGTGGTCGTGGCGATCGGCAATGACGTCGTGCGGTTCGGCATCGAGCGGATGCTGCAGGCGCATGAGGCCGAGATCGCCGCGGCGGTGCCGGATGTGGAAGTCGTCATCGTGCTGCTGGCCGAGTCCGATGACGAGTCTGTGCGCCGGCTTCGGCTGGCGGAGGAACAGGGCACCCGCATTCTCGTGCTGGTGGACGAGAGAGAGGCCGCCGAGCTGTCCAGAATGTCTCGGCTGTCCGGGATCCGCGGTGCCGGGTTCCTGACTTTGGGCGACCTCAACGGTGTCGCGCTGCGTGACGCCCTGATGCGCATCGCGGCCGGCGACCTCCCCATGTCCGCCGGCCTGGCCCGTGACCTGCTCACCCTGACGCCGAGGCCCCGGCTCACCCCACGTGAGCACGAGGCGCTCGTCCTGATGGTCGAAGGCCTGAGCAACAAGCAGATCGCGCGCAGGCTGACCATCTCCGAACACGGGGCCAAACGGCTCGTGGCGAACATATTGTCCAAAATGGACTGCCCCAACCGCACGGTCGCCGTTGCCAAGGCGCTCCGCGACGGTGTGGGCAACCCCGTGTCCACTTAGGCTCCTTGCTGCCTGTTGGTCGTGAACACGTTGCCGCCGATGGAGTGACGGCCGGGTGCCGACTGCTCCGCCGACGGCTGCTGGCCACGCTTGGCCTGCGGTACCCGCATGGTCGGCACGTCCAGCGCCAGCCGGGGATTGCGGTGCCGGCCACGGCCGGGGCTGTACGCGGGCCGGCCCTGGCTGGCCATCGCCCGCTCCAGCACCTGCACGACCTCGTCGAGCCGGGGCTGACCGCCGTTCTCCACCTGCAGCCGCCGGGCGATCGCCCGCTGACCCAGCTCGCTGAGCAGGGTGCTGGTCGCGTCCGAGATGGCCGGCACCGTGGCCTGCTCGGGGTCGATCGCGATCCCCGCACCGATCTCGGCGATCCGGTCGGCGTGCTGGTACTGCCCGGACACTTGCGGCAGGCCGAGCTGCGGCACGCCGTCGATGGCCGCGGCCATCACACTGCTGGCGGCACCGTCGTTGATCACCACCGAGCAGGTCGGAACCAGGTGCGACAACGGAAGCCCGTGCGTGATACGAGTCCGCCGGGGCAGCTCGGTCAGCCGGTCGAGCTCCAGCTTGTCACCGGTGGCGACGATCGCCTCGATGTCCAGTGGCAGCAAGGCCTGCATGATCCGGCGCAGCAGCTTGGCCCGGTCCTCCACGAGCGGCTCGTTGCTCATGGTCACCAGGACCCGCGGCGCCTCCGGCTCGTCGAAGATCCACGAGGGCAGCTCCCCAGGGCTGTGGAAGGTGACGTACCGGCCGGCGATGGCGTTCGTCGGCGGAGTCGTCCACTGCAGGCTCGGCGGGCAGTTGTCGATGATCTTCCAGTGATCCGGCGCGCCGTCGTGCAGGCCCCACTTGCGGTGCAACGGAAGCAGCGCCTCCGCGACCGGCGCGGCGATGGCCGGGTGCGGCAGCATCCCTCGTCCATGTAGGACGGTCGGCACGCCGATGGCGGCCGCCGCGATCGGGCCGGAGTACTCGAAGTCACTGCACACCACCAGATCCGGCTGCCACACCTCGGCGATGGCCACCGTGCGGTCGACCGTCTGCTCGGTCACCGGCACGTAGTGGCCGACGATGTGGCCGACCAGGTCACCGACCGTGGCGTCCTGCCCGGACCTGCTGCCGAAGCAGATGGTGATGTCGTCGGAGACTCGGGTCGCGGGCAACCCGGTCGCCGCGGTTATTTTCGCGAGCTGGGCCGGAAGCGCGACGAGCACGTCGTGGCCGGCATTTCGCAATGCCCAGAGCGTCGGCAGCATCGGGTACAGATGTTCCTCGCTCGGGGCGCTCGTCGCCAAGATCTTCATGCTGCTCTCCCTCACGTGGGCGCATCAGGTTTAAGCGGTGAACCGAAGATATGGAGTGCGCCTGGCCTGCCACAACGCCTCTTCTGTCGGCTCCTTCGAGCGCCGGGAATGGCTTGGCGATCAGGTACGTGAACCGGGGTGGACGACTGGGGTAGCCGGTTGGTGCAGCCGTTTCACCGCCCCTACTAACGATTCGACTAACCAGTGGATCAGCAGACTGATCTCCGGGAAAAGCCGCCGTGCCGGCACCGCGATCCGGGTCGGGCGTGGGCGTTTGTCTCGCTGGGTGCTTCAGATGGGTTGATACGAAATGGACAATGAGCAGAAGCTCCGCGACTACCTCAAGCTGGCGACGGCGGACCTGCGCCGCACGCGCCAGCGCGTCCGGGATCTGGAGGAGCAGAGTCAGCAGCCGATCGCGATCGTCGGCATGGCCTGCCGCTACCCCGGGGGTGTCGCGAGCCCGGAGGGCCTGTGGCGCCTGGTCGCGTCCGGCGGTGACGGGATCACCCCGTTCCCGGCCGACCGCGGCTGGGATCTGGAGAACCTGCTCGACCCGGCCAAGACCAACTCGTCGGCCACCGCCAGCGGTGGTTTCCTGCACGAGGCCGCCGACTTCGACGCCGAGTTCTTCGGGATCTCGCCGCGCGAGGCGATGGCGATGGACCCGCAGCAGCGGCTCGTGCTCGAGGTGACCTGGGAAACCCTGGAGCAGGCCGGAATCGACCCGGCCTCGCTGCGCGGCTCGCGCACCGGCGTGTTCGTCGGCGCGATGGCCCAGGACTACGACGCCAAGCAAGCCGAAGGGGCGGAGGGGTTCCTGCTCACCGGGCGGGCGGACAGCATCATGTCCGGCCGGCTGGCGTACCAGTTGGGCTTCGTCGGCCCAGCGGTCACTGTGGACACTGCGTGCTCGTCGTCGTTGGTTGCTATGCACTGGGCGATCCAGTCGCTGCGCACCGGCGAGTCGTCGCTGGCGCTGGCCGGTGGCGTCACCGTCATGTCCAGCCCCGACCTGTTCATCGAGTTCAGCAAGCAGGGCGGCCTCGCCTCGGACGGGCGCTGCAAGTCCTTTTCGGACTCCGCGGACGGCACCGGCTGGGCCGAGGGCGTCGGCATGGTCCTGCTGGAGCTCCTGCCGGACGCGATCCGCAACGGCCACGAGATCCTCGCGGTGGTGCGCGGTTCGGCCATCAACCAGGACGGCGCCTCGAACGGCCTCACCGCGCCGAACGGCCCGTCCCAGCAGCGCGTCATCCGCGAAGCGCTGACCAACGGCCGCCTGACCGCGGACCAGATCGATGCCGTCGAAGCCCACGGAACCGGCACCACGCTCGGTGATCCCGTTGAGGCGCAGGCATTGCTGGCCACCTACGGCCAGGACCGGACGCGCCCGCTGAAACTGGGGTCGATCAAGTCCAACATCGGGCACACCCAGGCCGCCGCCGGTGTCGCCGGCGTGATCAAGATGATCATGGCGATGCGTCACGGCATGCTGCCCAAGACTTTGAACGCCGAGACTCGTTCGTCCCATGTGGACTGGTCCGCTGGCAAGGTCGACCTGCTGACCGAGAACACCCCATGGCCTGAGACCGGGGAACCGCGTCGAGCGGGCATTTCGTCGTTCGGCATCAGCGGCACGAACGCCCACCTGATCGTCGAGCAGGCCCCGGCGGCCGAAGAGGTCGAGGTCGGTGCGGCTCCGGCCGAACTGCCCTGGCTGGTGTCCGCTCGGACGCCGGAAGCTCTGCGGGCGCAGGCATCCCGGCTGCTGGAGCGCCTCGACTCGCCTCTGGCAGATGTGGCGTACTCGCTCGCGACCTCACGGGCGGCCTTTCCGCGGCGAGCGGCTTTCGTGTCCAGCTCGCGGGACGAGGTCGTCGCGTTCTTGACCGCGCTGGCTGCGGGGGAGTCCGTGCCTGGGCTGCAGCAGGGCGTGGCGGCGCCCAAGCAGAAGAAGGCGTTCCTGTTCGCCGGGCAGGGTTCGCAGCGGCTCAGTATGGGGCGAGAGCTGTACTCGCGGTTCCCGGTGTTCGCCTCGGCATTCGACGCCGTGCTGGCCGAGCTGGGTTCCAAGGTCCGCGATGTCATGTGGGGCGAGGACGCGAACGCGTTGGACCAGACCGGGTTCACGCAACCGGCGCTGTTCGCGCTGGAGGTCGCGCTCTACCGGCTGGTGGAGTCGTGGGGGATCAAGCCGGATGTCCTGGTTGGACACTCGGTCGGCGAGATCGCGGCCGCGCACATCGCTGGGATTCTCTCGCTTGCCGATGCTTGCAAGCTTGTGTCGGCTCGTGGTCGCTTGATGCAAGCGCTTCCTTCCGGTGGCGCGATGGTCTCGTTGCGTGCGACCGAAGAGGAAGTTCTCCCGTTGCTGACCGATGGTGTTGCTATCGCGGCAGTGAACGGGTCACGGTCGGTGGTCATCGGCGGTGACGAGGACGCCGTTGCCGCTGTGGCGGCGCAGTTCGAGAAGGCCAAACGGTTGCGCGTGTCGCACGCGTTCCACACGCCGTTGATGGACCCGATGCTCGACGAGTTCCGTGCTGTGGTGTCGGAACTGATGTTCGCGGATCCGTCTCTTGAGATCGTGTCTACAGTAGACACCTCGGAACCGATGACGAGCCCGGAGTACTGGGTGCGTCAGGTCCGCCAGGCGGTCCGGTTCGCCGATGCCATCGCGAAGCTCGACGGCGTCACCGCTTGTGTCGAGATCGGCCCGGACGGCGTGCTGTCGGCCATGGCCGGCGAGACCTACTCGGGCACTCTGGTGCCTGTCCTGCGTTCCGGCGCGGGCGAAGAGATCGCCAGCGTGACCGCGCTGACTCAGTTGCATGTCAACGGTGTCACGCCGGACTGGAAGGCTTTCTTCGCGGGCGGCGCCCGGCGGGTGGATCTACCCACGTATGTCTTCCAGCACGAGCGGTTCTGGCCCCCGGCTCGCACGAACAACGCCGATGTCCGGGCTGCCGGTCTGTCCACTGCGGACCATCCGTTGCTAGGCGCTGCGGTCGAACTGGCCGACGCGAACGGCGTTCTGCTGACTGGGCGGCTTTCGCTGAAGTCACACCCATGGCTGGCCGAGCACACGGTTCACGGTCAAGTCATGGTGCCGGGGGCCGCCTTCGTGGAGCTCACGATCCGGGCGGCCGACCAGGTCGGCTGCGACCGGGTCGACGAGTTGCTGCTGGACGCCCCGCTGGTCCTGCCCGAGCAGGGCGCGATCCAGCTGCAGGTTCACGTTGGCGCGGCTGACGATCTCGGTCGCCGGTCAGTCACCGTCTCTTCGCGGCCGGACGTGGCCATCGAGCAGGCCTGGACCCGGCACGCCACCGGTGTGCTGACCTCTGGTGCGCCCGTTACCGGCTTCGACACCACGCAGTGGCCACCCAGGGGCGCCACTGCCATTGACCTGGAAGGGTTCTACGGTCGCCGCAGGGACGCTGGCTTCTCGTATGGCCCGCTGTTCCAAGGCATGACCGCCGCCTGGCGGCTCGGCGAGGACGTCTATGCCGAGGTGTCAGTCGAGGAACCGGGCGCTTTCGGCATCCACCCCGCTTTGTTGGACTCGGTTCTGCACGGCGCTTCGCTGCTGGAGCAGGGCGAGGGTGGAGTCCCGTTCGCGTGGGAAGGCGTTTCCCTGCACGCCACCGGTGCCGGTTCGGTCCGGGTGCGGTTGTCGCCCACCGGGTCGGCTTCGGTTTCGCTGGCCGTGGTCGACGCCGCCGGTTCGCCGGTCGTGTTGGTGGAATCGCTGTCGGTGCGGGCGTTGTCGGCGGACCAGTTGAGCGCGGCGGCCAACCGCGACCTGTTCCGTCTGGAGTGGACACCGCTCAGTGTGGCCCTCGACGACACCACCGATGCCGTGTTCGAGCCGGTGATCACCGACGGGCCGGTCGTCGAGGCGACTCACTCGGCCACCGCGGCCGTCCTGGCCCGCATCCAGGAATGGACGGACGACCGTCCGCAGGTCTTCGTCACCCAGGGCGCCGTCGACGGTACGGACCTGGCCGCAGCGGCGGTGTGGGGTCTGGTGCGGTCGGCGCAGGCCGAGCAGCCGGGCCGGTTCGTGCTGGTGGACACCGATGACGTCGAGGCCTCGCGGGCTGTTCTCGCTGGTGCGGTCGCTTCCGGCGAGCCACAGCTGGTGATCCGGGACGGCGAGGTACGGGCCGGTCGCCTGGCCCGCGTGACCTCCCACGAGCCGTTCACCTGGGACGGCACGGTCCTGATCACCGGTGGCACCGGTGGCCTGGGAGCCCTGGTCGCCAAGCACCTTGTCACCGAGCACGGCGTGCGCGACCTGGTGCTGACCAGCCGTCGCGGCCCGGAGGCGCCCGGTGCGGCCGAGCTCGTGGCCTCGCTGGCCGAACTCGGTGCGAACGCCCAGGTCGTGGCGTGTGACGTCGCGGACTGGGACGCACTCGCGGACCTGCTCGCGTCGACGCCGGTCTCGGCGGTCGTGCACTCGGCCGGTGTCCTGGACGACGGCATGATCGACTCGCTGACCCCCGGACAACTGTCCGCCGTGCTCAAGCCCAAGGTGGATGCCGCCTGGAACCTGCACGAGCTGACCCAGCACCTGTCGGCCTTCGTGGTCTTCTCCTCGCTGGCCGGCACCTATGGCACGCCCGGCCAGGCCAACTACGCCGCGGCAAACGCTTTCCTCGACGCCCTCGCCGAGCACCGGCGCGCCCATGGCCTCCCTGCCACGTCGCTGGCCTGGGGCCCTTGGGTCTCCGGGATGGCCGGGACGCTGTCCGACGCGGATGTCCAGCGGCTGACCCGGATGGGCACGCCGCCGCTGCTGCCCGAGGACGGGCTGGCGCTGTTCGACGCGGCCATGGACACCGGCCAGTCCACCGTTGTCCCGGTTCGGCTGGACCTGCCGCAGCTGCGGTCCCGCGGCGAGATCCCGCACCTGCTGCGCGGCCTGATCCGCACCCGCTCCCGCCGGACAGCTGTCCGCTCGGCAACCGCGGTCACCCTGGTCGATCGCCTCACCCAGCTCGTGGCCGCGGAGCAGCTGGAAGTCCTGCTGGGCATCGTGCGCACGGAGGTCGCGCATGTTCTCGGCCACGGCAGCGCGGACGCCATCGAACCCAGGCGCGCCTTCCAGGAGCTGGGTTTCACCTCGTTGACCGCCGTCGAGCTGCGCAACCGCCTCGGTGAGGCCACCGGGCTCCGGCTGCCCGCGACGGCCGTGTTCGACTACCCGACCCCCGCCGCGATCGCCGAATACGTGCTCACCGAGCTGCTCGGCACGGCCGCGGAGACGGTCACCCCGATCGCGTCGGCCGCGGTGTCCGGCGACCCGATCGTCATCGTCGGCATGAGCTGCCGGTACCCCGGCGGGGTAACCTCGCCCGAGGACCTGTGGGAGCTGGTCGCGTCCGGAACCGATGCGGTGTCCGGGTTCCCGGCCAACCGCGGCTGGGCTTCGGACATCTACAACGCCGATCCGGAGCACATCGGCACCTCGTACACGCGCGCCGGCGGGTTCGTGCACGACGCTCCCGAGTTCGACGCCGACTTCTTCGGTATGTCCCCGCGGGACGCCCAGGCGACCGACGCCCAGCACCGGCTGCTGCTGGAGGCCACCTGGGAGGCTGTGGAGCGGGCCGGGATCGACCCGAACTCGTTGCGCGGCAGCCAGACCGGTGTGTTCGCGGGCCTGATGTACAACGACTACGCCATGTTGGTCACCGGCGACGAGTTCGAGGGCTACCGCGGCAACGGAACCTCCGGCAGCGTCGCCTCCGGCCGGGTGGCCTACACCTTTGGCTTCGAGGGCCCGGCCGTCACCATCGACACGGCTTGTTCGTCCTCTTTGGTCGCCATGCACCTCGCCGCCCAGGCGCTGCGCAACGGCGAATGCTCGCTGGCCCTGGCCGGCGGCGCCACAGTGCTGTCGACTCCTTACGCCTTCATCGAGTTCTCCCGGCAGCGCGGGCTCGCCCCGGACGGCCGGTCCAAGCCGTTCGCCGAGGCCGCGGACGGGGTTGGCTGGGCCGAGGGCGTCGGCATGCTGGTGCTGGAACGCCAGTCCGATGCGATCCGCAACGGCCACAAGATCCTGGCGGTCCTGCGTGGTTCGGCGATCAACTCCGACGGTGCCTCCAACGGCCTGAACGCCCCGAACGGCCCGTCGCAGCAACGCGTGATCCGCCAGGCCCTCTCGGCCGCCGGTCTGTCCACTTCGGACGTCGATGTGATCGAGGCGCACGGCACCGGCACCACTCTCGGCGACCCGATCGAGGCTCAGGCGCTGCTGGCCACCTACGGCCGGGACCGCGAAGAACCGCTGCTGCTCGGCTCGGTCAAGTCCAACATCGGCCATACCCAGGCGGCAGCCGGTGTCGCCGGTGTGATCAAGATGGTCATGGCGATGCGGCACGGGCTCGTGCCCAAGACCCTGCACGTCGACCAGCCTTCGTCCCATGTGGACTGGTCCGAGGGCACGCTGTCGCTGGCCACTGAGGCTGTCACGTGGCCGGAGACCGGTCGTCCGCGCCGCGCTGGTGTGTCGTCGTTCGGTATCGGCGGTACCAACGCGCACCTGATTCTGGAAGCGCCCGCTGATGTTGACACGCCTGAGACCCCAGAGCTGGGCCTGACTCCGCTGGTGCTGTCGGGTAAGACCGAGCAGGCGCTGCGGGCCCAGGCTGAGCGGCTGGCGTGTCATGTGGACAGCATGGACCAGAGCCTGACCGACATCGGCTTCTCGCTCGCCACCGCGCGTGCCTCCTTTGATCACCGCGCAGCCGTGGTCGCAGCCGACCGCGAGGCCATTGCGGACGCGCTGAAGTGCTTGGCGCGTGGTGCTTCCGCACCCGGTGTGTACTCGGGCGAGGTCGCTGGTGGCAAAACGGCGTTCGTGTTCGCCGGGCAGGGTGGGCAGCGGCTCGGCATGGGCCGGGAGCTGTACGAGCGGTTCCCGGTGTTCGCCGAGGCGTTCGACGCCGTGCACGCCGAGTTCGACGCCGTGTTCCGCGAGGTCATGTGGGGCACCAGCGAAGAGGTGCTGAGCGAGACCGTCTTCATCCAGCCCGCGCTGTTCGCTCTGCAGGTGGCGCAGTTCCGGCTGCTGGAGTCGTGGGGCGTGCAGCCCGACTACCTTGTCGGCCACTCGATCGGCGAGATCGCCGCCGCGCACGTGGCGGGAATCCTCACCCTGCCGGACGCCTGCAAGCTGGTGTCCGAGCGGGCCCGGCTGATGCAGGCCCTGCCGCATGTCGGCGCGATGGTCTCGATCCGGGCGACCGAGGACGACGTCCGTCCACTGTTGACGGAGAAGGTCGGCATCGCCGCGGTCAACGGCCCCCACTCAGTGGTCATCGCCGGTGACGAGGCCGAAGTGCTCGCGATCGCCGAGCAGTTCGAGAAGATCAAGCGGCTCAACGTCTCGCACGCGTTCCACTCGCCGTTGATGGAGCCGATGCTGGAGGAGTTCGGCGCCGCCATCGCGGACGTGACCTTCAGCGAGCCACGCATCCCGATGATCACGACCGCCGCCACCGAGTCGCTGATCACCACGGCCGAATACTGGGTCCGGCACGTTCGTGAGTCGGTCCGCTTTGCTGACGCCGTTACGGAACTGGCCGGGCATGGCGTCCGGACGGTCTTGGAACTGGGGCCTGACGGCGCGTTGTCCTCGCTGGTCGACGAGATCGGCGAGTTCACCACGATCTCGGTGCTGCGCAAGACCCAGCCCGAAGAGCTGACCGCGGCGAGCGCGCTGGCACAGCTGCACATTCACGGCGTTTCGGTGGACTGGAAGGCGTTCTATGCCGGTGCTCACGTGGTCGACTTGCCCACTTACGCCTTCCAGCGCCAGTTCTACTGGGCGGCCGAGCATGTCGACCCGGAGCGGGCGCTGATCGACTCATGGCGCTACCGGGTCACCTGGGAGCCGGTCCAGACCACGGGCCCGGCCGACGGTACCTGGCTCGTGGTCGCACCAGACAACACCCTTGCGACGTCGTTGAGCGAGGCCGGTGCCGACGTTCGGACGGTCATCGTTGAGCCGACCTGCACCGACCGCGCAGCCATCGCGTCGCAGTTGGGCGACACCGCAGACATCACCGGCGTCATCTCGGCGAACAACGTCCTGGTGACAGCCGCATTGGTTCAGGCCTTGGGCGACCTCGAGGTGGAGGCGCCGGTCTGGGCCGTCACCCATGGGATCACCGAAGATCCGGCTCAGGCGCAGGTGTGGGGCCTCGGCCGGGTCGTCGCCCTGGAGCAGCCGCAGCGGTGGGGCGGCCTGATCGACGTTCCCGCCGACAACCCGGCGCTGCTGCTCTCGGTGCTCGGCGGGGCCGAGGACCAGGTCGCGGTCCGGCCGGACGGCGTCTTCGCCCGTCGGCTCTCGCGCTACTGCATGGCTTCGGACGCTGCCGACGAGTTCACGGCTCGCGGTTCGGTGCTGATCACCGGCGGTACGGGCGGTCTGGGCGCCGAGGTTGCGCGCTGGTTGGCCTCGGCTGGGGCCTCGCGGCTCGTCCTGACCAGCCGTCGCGGCCCGGATGCCCCTGGTGCGGCCGACCTGAAGACCGAACTGGAGCAGACCGGCGCCCAGGTCGACATCGTGGCCTGCGACGTGGCTTCCCGCGAGGCCCTCGCCGCGGTGCTGGACACTATCCCGGACCTCACCGGCGTTGTGCACGCGGCCGGTGTCGGGCAAGCGGGCGCAGGTCTGGACCAGATGTCGATCGAGGACTTCGAGTCGGTGCTGGCCGCCAAGGCTGCCGGTGCCGCGAACCTCGACGCACTCGTCGGTGACGTCGACCTGTTCGTGCTGTTCTCGTCAATCGCGGGTGTGTGGGGGAGTGGCGGCCAGAGCGCTTACGCCGCAGGCAACGCGTTCCTCGACGCGCTTGCCGAGAACCGCCGTTCCCGCGGGCTGAAGGCCACTTCGATCGCGTGGGGCCCGTGGGCCGAGGCCGGGATGGCCACCAGCGATGTAATGAGCGAGCACCTGCAGCGCCGTGGCCTCGGTATGATGGCGCCAGAGCTGGCCATGAAGGAACTGCGGCAGGCAGTCCTGCGGCCGGACGCGGTGATCACCGTCGCCGATGTCGACTGGCCGAGGTTCCACCCGATCTTCACCGCCGCCCGGCCGAACGCCCTGTTCGCCGAGCTGCCCGATGTGAAGCAGCAGAGCAACACCACGGCCGATGCGGTCCTCGTGGCACGCTTGCGCGATCTGTCCGAAAAGGACCAGACTCGAGCCCTGATCGACCTGATCCGCACCGAGGCAGCGACCGTCCTCGGTCACGCGGCGGCCGACTCCGTTGGTGCGCAACGACCATTCCGCGATATGGGCTTCGATTCCCTTGCCGCGGTGGAGCTGCGCAAGCGTTTGGTCGCCGTGACCGGACTGGCGTCGCTGCCGACCACGATGGTCTTCGACTACCCGACCCCGGCGACCCTCGCGGAGCACCTGCGCACCCAGCTCGTTGGCGGCGCTCTGGCCGAGGTCGACGTGGTTACGGAAGCCGCGTTGAACGAGCCGATCGCGATCATCGGCATCGGCTGCCGGTTCCCGGGCGGCGTGCAGTCGCCGGAACACCTGTGGGACCTGGTGATCAACGGTGTCGACGCGATCGGTGAGTTCCCGGCCGACCGCGGCTGGGACATCGCGAACCTCTACGACCCGGATCCCGACCAGGCTGGCAAGACCTACTCGACGCAGGGCGGGTTCGTCGCCGAGGCGGCCGAGTTCGACCCGGGCTTCTTCGGGATCTCGCCGCGCGAAGCGCTGACCATGGACCCGCAGCAGCGCTTGCTGCTGGAGACCGCGTGGGAGGCCTTCGAGCGGGCCGGTCTCGACCCCGCTGGTTTGCGCGGTTCGCGGACCGGCACGTTTGTCGGTTCCAGCTACCAGATCTACGGCTCCGAAGCCGCCGACGGCTCCGAGGGGCATCTGATCACCGGAACCATCCCGAGTGTCCTCTCCGGACGCCTTGCCTACGTTCTCGGGCTCGAAGGTCCCGCAGTGACCGTGGACACGGCCTGTTCGTCCTCTTTGGTCGCTCTGCATCTGGCCTGCCAGTCGCTGCGCAACGGCGAAAGCTCGCTGGCCCTGGCCGGTGGCGCGACGATCATGGCGACGCCGGACCCGTTCGTCGCTTTCAGCCGTCAGCGCGGGTTGTCGAAGGACGGCCGCTGCAAGGCTTTCTCAGACGACGCCGACGGCATGACCCTGTCCGAAGGTGTGGGTCTGCTGCTCGTCGAGCGGCTGTCGGACGCGCAACGCAACGGGCACCCGATCCTCGCGGTCGTCCGCGGCACGGCCGTGAACTCCGATGGCGCCTCCAACGGTCTCACCGCGCCGAACGGTCCATCGCAGCAACGCGTGATCCGGCAAGCGCTTGCGAGCGCACAACTGTCCACTGCGGACGTCGATGTCATCGAGGCGCATGGCACCGGAACGTCCCTGGGCGACCCGATCGAGGCCCAAGCGCTGATGGCGACCTATGGACAGGAACGGGAACGGCCGCTGCTGCTGGGCTCGATCAAGTCCAACATCGGCCACACCCAGTCCGCGGCCGGTGTTGCCAGCATCATCAAGATGGTCATGGCCATGCAGCACGGAACACTGCCGCAGACCCTGCACGCCGGTACACCATCGTCCCGTGTGGACTGGACTTCAGGCGCGATCGAGCTGCTGACCGAGGCCACGCCGTGGCCGGAGACCGGACAGCCGCGCCGGGCAGCGGTGTCCTCGTTCGGTATCAGCGGCACCAACGCACACGCCGTGCTCGAACAAGCCCCTCAAACGCCCATCAGTGAGCCCACAGGCTCTGCGAGCATCATCCCCTGGGTGCTGTCTGGCAAGTCTCCGGCAGCCGTCCGCGGCCAGGCGGCTCGGCTGGCGCCGTTCGTGGTCGACCAGAGCGCCGACGACATCGCCTTCTCGCTGGTGTCCTCGCGTTCGGCCTTCGACCACCGCGCTGTCGTTGTCGGCTCTGGAGAGGACCTTCTCACCGGAACGCAAGCGTTGGCGGACAGCGGCTCCACCGGCAGCGTGGTCGAGGGTGTCGCGGACGTCGACGGCAAGACGGTGTTCGTGTTTCCCGGTCAGGGTGCTCAGTGGGTGGGCATGGGTGCCCAGCTGCTGGACGAGCACCCGGTGTTCGCCGAGCGCATCAACGAGTGCGCGGCTGCCCTGGCGCCCTACACCGACTGGTCGCTGCTGGACGTTCTGCGCGATGGCAAGGATCTGGACCGGGTCGATGTCGTGCAGCCCGCGTCGTGGGCGATGATGGTGTCCCTGGCCGAGGTCTGGCGAGCGCACGGCGTGCAGCCGGACGCGGTCGTCGGCCACTCGCAAGGCGAGATCGCGGCCGCGGTCGTCTCCGGCGCACTGTCACTTCAGGACGGTGCCCGGGTCGTGGTTCAGCGCAGCCAGGCCATCGCGCGGACGCTCTCCGGGCTCGGCGGCATGATGTCGGTGGCGCTGTCCGCCGCCGAGGTCGAGCCCCGGCTGGACTCCCGTCTCTCGATCGCCGCGGTCAACGGGCCTCGGCTGATCGTCGTCGCCGGTGATCCCGATGCCCTGGGCGAACTTCGTGAGCAGCTCAAAGCCGAAGGCGTGCGGGCCAAGCGGATCAAGGTGGACTACGCCTCACATTCCGCGCACGTCGAACTCCTGCAGGACGAGCTGCTCAGCACTCTGGCGGGCATCCAGCCCCGGCACGCCGACGTTCCGTTCCTGTCCACCGTGACCGGCGAGTGGATCGACGGGTCCGAAATGGACGCCGGATACTGGTACCGCAACCTGCGTCAGCGGGTCGGGTTCGAGCCGGCCATCCGTGAGCTGATCGACCGGCAGCACCGGGTGTTCGTCGAGGTCAGCCCGCATCCGGTGCTCACCGTCGGCGTTCAGGAGATCGTTGACGACACCGCCACGACGGCGGTTGTCACGGGTACTTTGCGGCGCGACAAGGGTGACCTGAAGCGGTTCGTCACCTCGCTGGCCGAACTGTATGTCCGTGGCGTGGAGGTGGACTGGCCGCTGGCCAGCCGCCGGCGGGTCGACCTGCCCACGTACGCCTTCCAGCACGACAAGTTCTGGGTGCCGCGCCAGCAGCAGGCCGCCGATGCCGACCCGGCCGACGCCGAGTTCTGGACCGCGATCGAGCAGGGCGACCTCGACTCGCTCAGCAGCAGCCTCGCCATCGACCCCGACTCGCTCGCCGTGGTCCTGCCCGCGCTGTCCTCATGGCGTCGCAACCGCCGTGACCTTTCCACTGTGGACTCCTGGCGGTACAAGGTCACCTGGCGCCCGCTCACCACCCTGTCCACCACGACGCTCACAGGCACCTGGCTTGTCGTATCCCCGCAAAACGCGGACGATCTGGATGTCATAGCCGCTCTGGAGACACAGGGCGCTGAGGTCCGGCAGATCGTGCTCACCAGTACCGACCGCGACGCCGTGGCCGCCGAACTGGCGGACCTCAGCGATGTCACCGGAATCGTCTCGACCCTGGCCTTCGCCGAGGAGCCCAGCACCGACCATCCGGCCCTGGCGCAGGGGCTGGCCTTGACCGTCACCCTCATTCAGGCTTTGGGTGACGCCGAGATTGGTGCTCCACTGTGGAGCGTCACGCGTGGCGCCGTCTCAACAGGGCGATCCGACACGGTGACCAACCCGGTGCAGGCTCAGGTGATGGGCGCGGGCTGGGCGGCCGCCCTGGAGCACGCACAGCGTTGGGGTGGCGTGGTCGACCTGCCCGAGGCCATCGATGAAGCCGCCGCCCGCCGCCTGGCCGGTGTGCTCACGGGTGCCGGTTCGGAGGACCAACTCGCGATCCGGTCGTCGGGCGCCCTTGCCCGGCGCGTGGTGCACGCTCCCGCAAGCGCCCAGTCGGCCTGGACCCCGCGCGGCACAACGTTGATCACTGGCGGCACCGGCACACTCGGCCCGCACGTGGCCCGATGGGTTGCCGGACAAGGCGCTCAGCAGATCGTGCTGGTCAGCCGCCGCGGTATGGCAGCTCCGGGCGCGGCGGAACTGGTCACCGAACTGGCCGAGCAAGGCACGACTGCGACGGTCGTCGCCTGTGACATCGCTGACCGGGATGCGGTCGCGGACATGCTGGCCCAGCTCAAGGCCGACGGTCACACCATCCGCACGGTCCTGCACACCGCTGCGGTGATTGAACTGCAGTCCCTGGCCGAGACCACTTTGGACAACTTCGCCAGGGTGATCAACGCCAAGGTGGTCGGCGCGCAGAACCTGGATGCCCTGCTGGACAACGAGGAGCTGGACGCGTTCGTCCTGTTCTCCTCAGTGGTCGGCATGTGGGGTGCCGGAGAGCACGCCGCCTATGCCGCCGGTAACGCCTATCTGGCCGCGCTCGCTGAGAACCGCCGCTCGCGCGGGCTGAAGGCGACCGCCATCTCGTGGGGCATCTGGGCCGACGACCAGAAGCTCGGCCGGATCGACCCGCAGCAGATCCTGCGCAGTGGCTTGAAGTTCATGGAACCCGGCCTCGCGCTGACTGCCCTCGGCCGTGCGATCGCGGGTGACGAGCCGGTGCTCGCGCTCGCCGACTTCGACTGGAACCGTTACTATCCGGTGTTCACCACCGGCCGTCCGACCACTTTGTTCGATGAGATCGCCGAAATCGACCGGACTGAGACTCCGTCCGGCGACAGCGAGTTCCTCACCAAGATCCGCGGCCTGTCCCGGCCGGAGCAAGAGCGGGCCCTGCTCGACCTGGTCCGTGGACAGGCCGCGACCGTCCTCGGGTTCGGCTCCGCCGACGCCCTGCCCGGCCGGCGGGCGTTCCGCGACGCAGGGTTCGACTCGCTCACCGCGGTCGACCTGCGCAACCGGCTCGCTCAGGCCACCGGGCTGTCTCTGCCCGCCACGATGGTCTTCGACTACCCGAACCCGTTGGTGCTGGCCGAGTTCCTGCGCACGCAGATCGCCGGCGGCGGGTCCGGCGATGTCGTTGCCCAAGCGGCGGTCGCCGATGACGAGCCGATCGCGATCGTGGCGATGAGCTGCCGGTACCCGGGCGGCGTGACCTCACCGGAGCAGCTCTGGGAGCTGATGCTGGAGGGCCGGGACGCCATCTCCGGGTTCCCCGGCGACCGTGGCTGGGACGCGGCGGGGCTCTACGAAGCCGATCCGGACGTCTCCGGCAAGACCTACTCGACCAACGGCGGGTTCGTCGAGAATGTGGCCGGGTTCGATCCCGACTTCTTCGGGATCTCCCCGCGGGAAGCCCTCGCGATGGACCCGCAGCAGCGGCTCGTGCTGGAAACCGCCTGGGAGGCCTTCGAACGGGCCGGAATCGACCCGTCGGCTATGCGTGGGTCCCGCACCGGCACGTTCATCGGTGCCAGCTACCAGGACTACAACGCGTACACAATGGACGGTACCGACGGTCACGCGGTGACCGGCACGATCGCGAGCATCATGTCCGGCCGGGTCGCGTACCTGTTCGGACTCGAAGGCCCCGCGGTCACCTTGGACACGGCCTGTTCGTCCTCTTTGGTCGCACTGCACCTGGCCTGCCAGTCCGTGCGCAGCGGGGAAAGCTCGCTCGCGCTGGCCGGTGGCGTTGCGCTGATGGCCACTCCTGACGCGTTCGTGGGCTTCAGCCGTCAACGTGCTATGGCTGTCGACGGCCGCTGCAAGGCTTACGCCGACGGCGCGGACGGAATGAGCCTCGCCGAAGGTGTTGGCCTGCTGCTGGTCGAGCGCCTGTCCGACGCCCAGCGCAACGGACACCCTGTGCTGGCTGTGATTCGCGGAACGGCGATCAACTCCGACGGTGCCTCCAACGGCCTGACTGCTCCGAATGGCCCAGCGCAGCAACGAGTCATCCGCCAGGCACTGGCCAACGCCAAGCTGTCCGCCGCTGAGATCGACGCGGTCGAGGGGCACGGCACCGGAACCGCCCTGGGCGACCCGATCGAGGCCCAGGCCCTGCTCGCGACCTATGGGCAGGACCGGGAACGGCCGCTGCTGCTGGGTTCGGTGAAGTCGAACATCGGCCACACACAGATGGCCTCGGGCGCGGCCGGTGTGATCAAGATGGTGTTGGCCATGCAGCACAGGCTGGTGCCGCACACCCTGCATGTCGACTCGCCATCGTCGCATGTGGACTGGAACTCCGGCGCCATCGAGCTGGTGACGTCCCCGACGGAGTGGCCGTCGACAGGCCGTCCGCGTCGCGCGGGGATCTCCTCGTTCGGCCTGAGCGGGACCAACGCGCACGTCGTCATCGAGCAGGCGCCGGAAGCCGACGAGCCGGTAGGGGCGACCGGGACCTCGCTGGTTCCGGTGGTTTTGTCCGGTAAGACACCGGAAGCGCTGCGGGTCCAGGCGAAGCAGCTGATCACCGCGCTGGATGGCAATCACCTCACCGATCTGGCGTTCTCGCTGGCCACGAGCCGCGCGGCCCTCGACCACCGGGCCGCCGTTGTCACGGCTGACCGTGACGAGTTGCTGCTCGCTTTGCTGGCTCTCACTGAGGATTCGCCCACCACCGGCTTGGTCACAGGCGCTGTTTCCCCTGGTCAGCTGGCATTCCTGTTTACTGGACAGGGTTCGCAGCGGCTGGGCATGGGACGCGAGCTGTACGAGCGGTTCCCGGCGTTCGCTGAGGCCTTGGACGCGATCCTGGCCCGGTTCGACGCCGCGCTTGATCGGCCGTTGCGGGACGTGATGTTCGGCGTAGATTCCGAGCTGCTAGACCAAACGGCCTACACGCAACCGGCTTTGTTCGCCATCGAGGTCGCGTTGTTCCGCCTGCTGGAATCGTGGGGGGTGCGGCCGGACTTCGTGGCCGGGCACTCCATCGGCGAGATCGCCGCGGCTCACGTGGCCGGGGTGTTCTCGCTGGAGGACGCCTGCACGTTGGTCGCCGCGCGCGGCCGGTTGATGCAGGCCCTGCCCGCCGGTGGCGCGATGGTGTCCTTGCGGGCCACCGAAGCCGAGGTTCTGCCGCTCCTGAGCGCCAATGTGGGCATCGCGGCGATCAACGGACCGCAGTCGGTGGTCATCTCGGGCGACGAGGCCGAGGTGCTGGCAGTCGCTTCTCGCTTCGAGAAGACCCGCCGGCTGACTGTGTCGCACGCGTTCCACTCGCCGCTGATGGACCCGATGGTCGAAGACTTCCGGGCGGTTGTGACTGGGCTTTCGCTCCAGGCTCCGGAGATCACCGTTGTCTCGACGCTGACCGGTGCCATCGAGGCCGACGAGCTGCGGACGCCCGAGTACTGGGTGCGACACGTTCGCGAAGCAGTCCGGTTCACCGACGGCCTCGCCGCGCTGAAAGCCGCTGGGGCCAGCACGTTCCTCGAGCTGGGACCGGACGGTGTGCTCACCGCGATGGCCCGCGAGAGCGACGCGGCCGTGGTGCCTGCTCTCCGCCGCGAGCGTGACGAGGAAAGGACCCTGCTGACGGCCCTGGCCTCCGTGCACACCCGCGGAGTCACGGTCGACTGGCGAGCGTTCTTCGCCGGTACCAACGCCAAACGTGTGGACCTGCCGACCTATGCCTTCCAGCGGCAGCGGTTCTGGCCGGAGATCGGCACGCCGTCCGTCGACTCCTGGATCTACCAGCCGGTCTGGCGGCCGATCACGGTCGGCGGATCGCTGACCGGGACCTGGCTCGCTGTCACACCTTCCGGCCTGCCCACCCAGGAGTGGCTGTCGGAGCTGGGGATCGACGCCCGGATCGAGATCGACGGGACCGACCGGGATGCTCTCGCCGCTCAGCTGTCCGAACTGGGGCAGCTCGACGGCGTGCTGTCGCTGGTCGGCCTGCTGGAGGACTCGCTGCCCGAGCTGCCGGGCGTCCCGGCCGGGCTGGCGATGACGAGCACGCTGATCCAGGCCCTCAACGACGCCGGAGTCAGCGCTCCACTTTGGAGTGTCACTCAGGCGTACGAGACGGCCAACCCGGGGCAGGCGGCGATCTGGGGCCTCGGCCGGGTGGTCGCCCTCGAACAGCCGGACCGCTGGGGCGGTGCCGTCGACCTGCCGGAAACCATCGACTCGGCCGTCATCCAGCGGCTCGCCGCGGTCCTGGGAGGCAAGGAGGATGAGGTCACCATCCGTGAGTCCGGTGTGTACGGACGGCGATTGGAACGCGCCAAGTCCAAGCCCGCCAAGCCGTACACGCCGACGGGCACGGTGCTGATCACCGGTGGTACCGGTGCTCTCGGCGCTCACGTGGCCCGGATGGTCGCCGATGCCGACCAGATCCTGCTGGTCAGCCGCCGCGGCCCCGACTCTCCTGGTGTGGCTGAACTCCAGGCCGAGTTGGGCGACCGTGTTCGGGCTGTGGCCTGTGACGTCTCGGATCGGGACGCTCTGGCCGCCGTGATCGACGGCATTCCGGATCTCACAGCGGTGTTCCACGCGGCCGGGGTGGTCGAGGACGGCGTGGTCGACTCGTTGACACCGGCCAAGTTCGCCCAGGTCGTGCGGTCGAAGATGGTCGCCGCCAAGCACCTGCACGAGCTGACCCGGGACAAGGACCTGGCCGCGTTCGTCCTGTTCTCCGCCACTGCCAGCACCTTCGGCTCGGCTGGACAAGCCAGCTACGCCGCCGCCAACGCCTACCTCGACGCTCTGGCTTCGTTCCGGCGTGCTCAGGGCCTCGTGGCGACCTCGGTCGCGTGGGGTCCGTGGGCCGGTGGCGGGATGGTCGACCAGACCATTGAGGACCGGGTCCGGCGCGGCGGGTACACGGCGATGCCTCCGGAGCGGGCCATCGTGGCGCTGCGCCAGGCCATCGAGCGTGACGAGACCGCGGTGACCGTGGCGGACATCGACTTCACCCGCTGGGTGCCGGTCTTCGCTTCCGCCCGGCCGAACCCGTTCGTCCGCGACCTGCCGGAGGTCCGGCGAGTGCTCGACGAGCCCAAGACCGGCGGCGTGCGGGATCAGCTCCTGGCCGTTCCGGCGGGGGAGCGGGCCGAGTACCTGTTGAACCTGCTGTGCACGCAGGTCGGCATCGTGCTCGGGCGGGCCGGCAGCGTCGACCCGGACCGTGCGTTCAAGGATCTCGGCTTCGACTCGCTGACCAGCGTCGAACTCCGCAACGGCCTCAACACGGCGACTGGTCTGAACCTGCCGTCCACCCTGATCTTCGACTACCCGACTCCGCGGGTGCTGAACGACTTCCTGCTCACCGAGCTGAACGGTTCGGCGCAGACCACGGTCGTCCAGGTGATCCGGGAGCGGACCGGCGATCCGATCGTGATCGTCGGCATGAGCTGCCGTTTCCCGGGTGGTGTGACTACTCCCGACGAGCTGTGGCAGTTGCTTGCGGACGGACGGGACGGGATCACGCAGTTCCCGTCGGACCGCGGCTGGGACCTCGACACGTCCTTCGGTGGTGCGAAGTCGTCCACTGTGGAAGGTGGGTTCCTGCACGAGGCCACCGAGTTCGACGCGGAGTTCTTCGGCATCTCCCCGCGTGAGGCCCTCGCCATGGACCCGCAGCAGCGCCTGCTGCTGGAGACCACATGGGAGGCCCTGGAGCGGGCCGGGATCGACCCGGCCTCGTTGCGGGGCAGCGACTCCGGAGTCTTCGTCGGCACCAACGGCCAGGACTACACCAGTGTCCTGCTCGGCTCCGGCGCGGACGTGCTCGGTCACGTGGCCACCGGCAACACCGCGAGCATCATGTCCGGCCGGCTGTCGTACACCCTGGGCCTCGAAGGTCCCGCGATGACTGTTGACACTGCCTGCTCGGCTTCGCTGGTCGCCCTGCACCTTGCCTCGCAGGCACTCCGCAACGGTGAGTGCTCGCTGGCGTTGGCCGGTGGTGTGTCGGTGATGTCCAGCCCGGCGGCGTTCGTCGAGTTCAGCGCGCAGGGCGGGCTGGCCGCCGACGGCCGGTGCAAGCCGTTCTCGGAGTCCGCGGACGGCACGGCCTGGTCCGAGGGCGCCGGGATCCTGGTCCTGGAAAGGCTTTCCGACGCTCAGCGCAACGGTCACCAGATCCTGGCGATCGTCCGGGGCTCGGCGGTCAACTCCGACGGTGCCTCGAACGGCATCACCGCCCCGAACGGGCCTTCACAACAGCGTGTGATCCGGTCCGCGCTCGCGGACGCCGGTTTGTCCACTCTGGACGTCGACGTCATCGAGGCGCACGGCACCGGGACGACGCTGGGTGACCCGATCGAAGCCCAGGCGCTGATGGCCACCTACGGCCAGAACCGTGAGATCCCGTTGCTCATCGGCTCGGTCAAGTCCAACTTCGGCCACACGCAGGCCGCGGCTGGCATGGCGGGCCTGATGAAGATGACGCTCGCCATGCAGCACGGGCTCGTGCCACGCACGCTGCACGTCACGGAGCCAACGTCCCATGTGGACTGGACGGCCGGGACGATCTCGCTGGTCGCCGACGAGGTGGCCTGGCCGGAGACCGGTCGTCCGCGCCGGGCCGGGATCTCGGCCTTCGGCGTCGGCGGCACCAACGCGCACGTGATCATCGAACAGCCCGAACCTGTCGCCCTGGAGCCCCGGACCGCGCCGGAGGTTCTGCCGCTGGTCGTCTCCGCCAAGACTCCCGAGGCACTTCGGGTGCAGGTGGAACGGATCAAGTCGGCGGACGCGGACGCCGTGGACGTCGCCTATACGCTGGCGACGGGGCGCGCGCTGCTGGAGCACCGGGCATCTCTGGTGTCCACTCCGGACGGTGTTGCCGAGGTTGGCATCTCGGTCGCTGGTGGCAAAACGGCGTTCCTGTTCGCCGGTCAGGGCTCGCAGCGGCTGGGTATGGGCTGCGAGCTGTACTCGTGCTTCCCGGTCTTCGCGGCGGCCTTCGATGCGGCGGTCGACCCTGAGGTCCGCGAGGTCATGTGGGGCGAGGACGCGGAGGCGTTGAACCAGACCGGGTTCACGCAGCCCGCGCTGTTCGCGGTGGAAGTCGCCATGTTCCGGTTGCTGGAATCGTGGGGGATCAAGCCCGCTGCCGTTGCCGGACACTCGATCGGTGAGGTCGCCGCGGCGCACGTGGCCGGGGTGCTCTCGCTGGAAGACGCGCGCAAGCTGGTCAACGCCCGTGCCTGTCTGATGCAGGCGCTGCCTGCCGGTGGGGCGATGGTCTCGCTGGTCGCGACCGAGGACGAGGTCCGGCCGCTGCTGAACGAGCGGGTGGGCATCGCGGCGGTGAATGGCCCGCAGTCGGTGGTCATCGCTGGTGAAGAGGACGCCGTCCTGGCGGTGGCCGGCAGGTTCGACAAGATGAAGCGACTGCGGGTGTCGCACGCGTTCCACTCGCCGCTGATGGACCCGATGCTGGACGAATTCCGGGCTGTCGTCTCATCGCTGACGCTCAACGAACCGGCGATCCAGTTTGTGTCCACTGTGGCTACTGACGCCCCGGTGACCAGTGCGGAGTACTGGGTTCGCAATGTCCGGGAGACCGTGCGGTTCGCTGACGGCGTTACGGCTCTGGACGGACTGGGTGTCAGCACCTTCGTCGAGCTCGGGCCGGACGGCGTGCTGTCGGCGATGACCCGTGGCATTGTCGACGCGCAGACCATTCCGCTGCTGCGCAAGGACCGTGGCGAGGAAGTGGCCGTGATCGGTGCCCTGGCCCGGATTGCCGCGGCCGGCCTCTCGGTGGACTGGGAGACGTTCTTCGCCGGGACCGGCGCCCGTCGGGTGCAACTGCCGACGTACGCGTTCCAGCGGCGCAGGTTCTGGCCGGAGATCGTCGTCAAGTCCACTCCGGACAGCTGGTACTACCGGACCGACTGGAAGCAGCTCAGCGTGCCGCCCGGTGAACTCCGCGGTACTTGGCTGCAGATCGTCCCGGCCGGTCACACCGGGGACATCTGGGACGGCACAGTCCGGCTCGATCTGTCCGAACTGGACCTGTTGACCGAGGCCGAGAACGTCGAAGGCATCCTGTCGCTGGTCGGCGAGGACAGCCGGATGGTGTTGGACGCCATGGTCGCTGCCGGGATCAACGCTCCACTGTGGTGCATCACCCGTGGCGCCGTCGCGGTCACCCCGGACGAGAGGGGTGACCTTGCCCAGGCGGGTGTCTGGGGCTTCGGACGGGTAGCCGCCCTGGAGTACCCCGAACTCTGGGGTGGGCTGATCGACCTGCCGCTGGAGATCGACGACCGGGCGCTGATCCGGTTCGCCGGTGTGCTTGCCGGCCGCCGGGAGGACCAGGTCGCGATCCGGGCCAACGGGGCCTTTGGCCTCCGGCTGACCCCGGCTCCGACCGGTTCGAACCCCTGGCAGCCCACCGGAACCGTTCTGGTGGTGGGAGCCACCGGCGTCGGCGAGCACATCGCCCGGTGGGCGGCCGAGACCGCCGACCAGGTCCTGACCTGCGACTCCTGCGACGAACTGCCCGCGATGGACACCGTGACCGCGGTGATCCACTGCCACGGACAGGTGGAGAGCACGCAGATGCTGAGCGAGTTGCTGGACTCTCAGCTATTGGTGGTCTGCACCTCGATCGCCGGCACGTTCGGGGTTCGCGGCCGGGCCGTCGAGGCCGCGGCGGAAACGCGGCTGGCGACGATCGTCCGGCAGCGCCGGGCGGACGGCAAACCCGCGGCCCTGGTTGCATTCGGCGCCTGGGCCGAGTCGGGTGTCGAGGAATCCGAGGCACAGCACCTGCTCGCCAGCGGGCTGCCGCTGCTCCGGCCGGAACCGGCGCTGGCCGCGTTCGCCCAGGTCGTGACGGGTGACGATGCCGTTGTCACGGTCGCGGACGTGATGTGGGAGCGGTTCGGGCCCGCGTTCACCGCCGCCCGGCCGAGCCCGCTGCTGGCCGACATCGCGTGGGGCGGCGACCAAGCCCCGGCTGAGACCAGCGAGCTGCGCGCGAAGTTGCTCGAACTGCCGGAGGAGTACCGGTCGGTCGAGCTGACCGACCTGGTCCGGACGCAGGTCGCGGCGGTCCTGGGACACTCCGGCGCCGCCGACGTCGCGGCCGACCGGGCGTTCTCCGACCTGGGCTTCGACTCGCTGACCGCGGTCGAGCTGCGGGACCGGCTTGGTTCGTCGACCGGCCTGACGCTGCCTACGACTTTGGCCTTCGACCACCCGAACCCCTTGGCGTTGGCGCGGTTCCTGGAGACCGAGCTGCTCGGCGGGGCCGAGGACGAGGTCACGGCGGTGCCGATGGCGGTGGCCGACGACCCGATCGTGATCGTCGGCATGGCCTGCCGGTACCCGGGCGGCGTGCTGTCGCCCGAGGACCTGTGGCGGGTCGCGGTCGACGGAGTAGATGCGACCAGCGGGTTCCCGGCCGACCGCGGCTGGGACCTGGCCACCCTCAACCACAATGGCACCTCGCGCGGCGGCTTCCTGGAGAACGTGGCCGACTTCGACCCCGGCTTCTTCACGATCTCGCCGCGGGAGGCGATCGTGATGGACCCGCAGCAGCGGCTCGTGATGGAGGTCGCGTGGGAGAGCCTGGAGCGGTCCGGCATCGACCCGCGGGCTTTGCGCGGCACCGACTCGGGCGTGTTCATCGGTGGCGCCACTGGGGACTACCGGCCGCCCGCCGAGACCCGCGGTCACGTTCTGACAGCTCAGGCCGGAAACCTGTTGTCCGGCCGGGTGTCCTACTCGTTCGGCCTTGAGGGGCCAGCGGTCACCGTGGACACTGCGTGCTCCTCTTCGCTCGTGGCCATGCACTTGGCCGCGCAGGCTCTGCGGGCGGGAGAGTGCTCGCTGGCTCTCGCCGGTGGTGTCACGGTGATGTCGACGGCGACCGGGTTCGTCGAGTTCGGCGAGATGGGCGCGCTGTCGCCGGATGGCCGGTGCAAGGCGTTCTCCGAGGACGCGAACGGGACCGGGTGGTCTGAGGGTGTCGGTGTGGTCGTCTTGGAGCGGTTGTCCGACGCCGAGCGCAACGGTCACCAGATCCTTGCCGTGGTGCGGGGTTCGGCGATCAACCAGGACGGCGCCTCCAACGGCCTGACCGCGCCGAACGGTCCCTCGCAGAAGCGGGTGATCCGCCGGGCGCTGGCTTCGGCCGGATTGTCCACAAGGGACGTTGACGCGGTCGAGGCGCACGGCACTGGGACGCCGCTGGGTGACCCGATCGAAGCACAGGCGCTGATCGCGACCTATGGCAAGGACCGCGAGACTCCGCTTCTGCTGGGTTCGCTGAAGTCCAACATCGGGCACACCCAGTCCGCCGCCGGTGTGGCGGGTGTGATCAAGATGGTCATGGCCATGCGGCACGGTGTGTTGCCGAAGACGTTGTTCGTCGAGGAGCCGACGACGCACGTGGACTGGACCGCCGGGTCGGTCTCGCTGCTCGCCGAGACCACGCTGTGGCCGGAGACCGGCCGGCCGCGCCGGGCCGGTATCTCCTCCTTCGGCGCCAGCGGGACCAACGCGCACATGATCATCGAGCAGCCACCGGCGATCCCGGCTTCCGCCGCCGCCGACATGGTGGCTCCGGTTGTGGTGTCCGGCCGGACTCCCGAGGCGGCTAAGGCGCAGGCATCGCGGCTGGCCGCGTTCCTGCGGGTCAACCCCTCGGTGTCACTTGTGGACGCTGGGTTCACGGCGGCTACCAAGAGGTCGAACTTCGAACACCGGGCCGCTGTGGTCGGCGTCGACCGGGAGTCCGTGATCGCGGCACTCGAGTCGTGCGCGCCGCAGCTGGTCGAGGGACGGTCGGGCAAGCTGGCCTTCCTGTTCGCCGGCCAGGGCGCGCAGCGGCTCGGGATGGGCCGGGAGTTGTACTCGCGATACCCTGCCTTCGCCTCCGCTCTCGATGCGGTTCTGGCCGAGCTTGACCCGGCTCTGCGGGACGTCATGTGGGGCGAGGACGCGGAAGCGTTGAACCAGACCGGGTTCACGCAGCCTGCCTTGTTCGCTATCGAGGTGGCGCTGTTCCGGTTGGTGGAGTCGTGGGGTGTGCGGCCGGATTACCTGGCTGGGCACTCTGTCGGTGAGATTGCTGCGGCGCATGTCGCTGGGGTGTTCTCGCTGGCGGACGCCTGCCGGCTGGTCACGGCTCGCGGCGGCATGATGCAGGCGTTGCCCACTGGTGGTGCGATGGTCGCGGTTCAGGCCACTGAGGATGAAGTGGTTCCGTTGCTCACCAATGGGATGTCCATCGCGGCCGTCAATGGTCCGCGGTCGGTCGTGATCGCCGGTGAGGAAGAGGCCGTTTTGGCTGTGGCGGCACAATTTGAGAAGACCAAGCGGCTGCGGGTCTCGCACGCGTTCCACTCGCCGCTGATGGACCCGATCCTCGAGGACTTCGCCCAGGTGGCTCGTTCGGTCACTTACCAGGCGCCTCGGCTGCCCTTCGTGTCCAATGTGTCCGGTGGACTGGCCACGGCCGCGCAGGTGTGTTCGCCCGACTACTGGGTGACTCACATTCGACAGGCCGTGCGGTTCTCGGACGGCGTCGAGGCCTTGGCTGAGCAGGGCGTGACGACCTTCGTCGAGATCGGTCCCGACGGTGTCCTGACCGGGATGGCGGCGGAGACGCTCGGCGACCAGACGGACGCCGTGCTGCTGCCTGCCTTGCGCTCTGGACGGGACGAGGAACTCACCCTGATGACCTCGTTGGCGCGGTTGCACGTTCTTGGTGAGCGGGTGGACTGGAAGAAGTTCTACGCCACGACGGGTGCCCGTCAGGTGGATCTGCCGACCTACGCGTTCCAGCACGCGCGGTTCTGGCCGGAGACGGAGAGGTCCACTACGGATCGGTGGCACTACCGGGCGGACTGGAAGCGCGTTGATGTGTCGCCGTCGACGCTGGAAGGCTCGTGGCTGGCGGTGCTTCCTTCGGATGTCTCGTCGTGGATGACTTCGGTTACTGCTGGGATGACTCCGGTCTCGGTTTCGGAGATCGGGTCTTACTCGGATGTGGCTGGGGTTGTGTCGTTGCTGACCGACCCTGGTGAGGTCGCTTCGTTGATCCAGGCTCTGTCCGGTGTGGAGGCTCCGCTGTGGTGCGTGACCCAGTCTTCCGACGATCCTCTGCAGGCGGGGGTTTGGGGTGTGGGGCGGGTCGCCGCTCTGGAGTACCCCGAGCGATGGGGCGGTTTGGTCGACGTGCCTTCGTCTGTTGACGACCGGGTGCTTGGGTTGCTGGCCGGTGTGTTGTCTTCGGCGTCGTCGGAGGATCAGGTCGCGATTCGGGCTGACGGGGTCTTTGGGCGTCGTCTGACTCATCCGCAGTCGCTGCCTGTTGAGGAGTGGACGCCGACTGGCACGGTGTTGATCACTGGTGGTACTGGTGCGTTGGGCAGTCAGGTTGCTTCGGCTCTGGCTTCGGCTGGTGCTGAGCACTTGTTGCTGGTGAGTCGGCGGGGGATGGATGCGCCAGGGGTGGCGGAGTTGGTGGCTTCCTTGAATACCAGGGTGACCGTCGCGGCTTGCGACGCTGCTGACGCTGATGCCATGGCTGCTCTGTTGGATTCGATTCCTGCTGAGTATCCGTTGACTGGTGTTGTTCATACTGCCGGTGTTCTGGATGACGGCATGATCGGTTCGCTTACGCCTGAACGGTTTGCTGAGGTGTACCGGTCGAAGGTGACTTCGGCTCTGGTGCTCGACTCGTTGACGCGGTCGCTGGATCTGTCGGTGTTCGCGTTGTTCTCGTCGGCTTCTGGTGCGGTTGGGAATGCCGGTCAGGCCAACTACGCGGCTGCGAACTCGGTTCTGGACGCGTTGGCCGAGCAGCGGCGGGCTTCCGGGCTTGCGGCGACCTCGATTGCCTGGGGCGCTTGGGCCGGTGATGGCATGGCGGCCGGTGTGGACAGTGCCGGTAGCGGAGTTGGGGCCATGGATCCGGCGCTGGCGTTGACTGTGCTTCGGCGAGTGGTCATGGGTTCGGATGCGACCGCGGTGATCGCGGATATCGATCAGGCGCAGTTCGTGCGGGCCTTCACCGCCACGGGCCGGCCGAGCCCGCTGCTGAGCGACCTGCCGCGGTACACGGAACTCATCGCGGCACAGCCGGACTCGTCGATGCGGTCCGAGCTGCTGGAGCTGTCCGAGGCGGAGCAGTTCACCCGGATCCTGGAGCTGATCCGGTCGACCTCCGCTTCGGTGCTCGGGCTTCCCGGTGTGGTCGACGCGGCCACGTCGTTCAAGGATCTCGGGTTCGACTCCCTGGCCGCGATCGAGCTGCGGAACACACTCAACGCCGCCACGGGGTTGAAGCTGCCCTCGACGTTGATCTTCGACCACCCCACCCCCTCCTCGCTCGCCGAGCATGTTCGCTCCCGTCTCGTCCCGGCCGCGTCCGCTGTGGACACCGAGATCGACCAAGCCGCGCTGCGGAACCTGCTCGCATCCGTCTCCATTGGACAACTCCGCGAAATCGGCGTCCTCGAGCCGTTGCTGCACCTCGCCAGCCGGCTGCGGACCGCCGCCACCGACGACCAAGTCACCACCCCGGTCGACTCGGTCGATGAGATGGCCCTGGACGACCTGGTCCAGGCCGCTTTGGAAGGTGAACTCCGATGAACAACGAGGAGACAGGCTGGACCCTGCTGGCCGGCGAGTTGCTGAGATCCATCAGCGCCCTCGGCACCGAGGTGTTCGTACCGCAGTTCCCACCCCCACACCCCTGGGAAGGAGAGGCACAACGATGAACACCATCATGGGCCTCAACGCCCACAAGGGAAGGAAGCTCGCGGTACGGCTGCTGGCTGAGGACAGTGAGG
>NZ_JBFAPA010000033.1:0-53335 GCF_040675465.1 Actinocrispum sp. NPDC049592
ATCTCAAAGGAACCCACAAAGGGGTTCATCATAAAGCTCTACTGGCTTTAATAGTTCGACACACTGTTGAGTTCTCAAACAACACACGCACACCCTTTATTCTGACGAATCAGCCTTCAGGGGGCTTGGTACTGCAAGTTTGGGGTCTTGCGCTCCGTTCCCGTTTCGCCGGGCCCGTTCCGCGCTGACTCGTAGAAATTTACACGGCTCGTCTGGTGAGGTCAAATCGCACCCCACAGGCCCCAGCCGGAGACAAAGCCGCAGGTCAGCGACCGTCCAGCGGAGCTGCCACCACACTATCGGACCCTCGTCGAGGATCAAGTGTGACGCCCGTCACAAGAAGTTTGTGGTTTTTCTTTTGACAAGCCGCTGACCTGCGGAAACAAGCAAAAGGCCGCCGGTCCACGGGACCGACGGCCTGTGCTATTGACCCGTTCAGGGGGTGACCCGCACCCCCGCGGTGTTGCGCTTGCCCTTGCGGACCACCAGCCAGCGCCCGTGCAGCAGCGAGTCCGCCGTTGGACGCCACTCGTCCGACGTGATGCGTTCGTTGTTCACGTACGCACCACCTTCGCTGACCGTGCGTCGAGCAGCCCCATTGCCCTGCGCCAGGCCGGAAGCCACCAGCAGCTCGACGATCGTGGGCTGGTCGGCCAGCCGCACCTCGCCGGTCGGCACCTCCGCCATCGCCGCGTCCAGCGTGGGAGCGTCCAGCTCGCGCAGCTCACCGCGGCCGAACAGCGCCTGCGAGGCGGCGACCACCTGCTGGGTCTCCTTCTCGCCGTGCACCAGGTCGGTGAACTCCTGGGCCAAGCGCTTCTGCGCGGCCCTGAGCTGGGGCTTCTCCTCGGTCTGCCGGGTGAGGTCGTCGATCTCCTCGCGGGACACGAACGTCAGCATCCGCAGGTAGGTCAACGCCGTCGCGTCGCTGACGTTCACGAAGTACTGGTACCAGGAGTACGGCGAGGTCATCGCCGGGTCGAGCCAGACCCGGCCGCCCCCGGTCGACTTGCCGAACTTGTTCCCCTCGGCGTCGGTGACCAGCGGCATCGTCAACGCGTGCACGCTCTCCCGGTCGACCTTGCGCACCAGGTCCACGCCGCCGAGGATGTTGCCCCACTGGTCCGCGCCGCCGATCTGCAGCCGGCAGCCGTGCTTGCGGAACAGCTGCAGGTAGTCGTTCGACTGCAGCAGCAGGTAGCTGAACTCGGTGAACGAGATCCCGTCGCTCTCCAGCCTGCGCTTGACGGTCTCGCGGGCCAGCATCACGTTGACCGAGAAGTGCTTGCCCACATCCCGCAGGAAGTCCGTGACCGGCACGTTCGCCGTCCAGGTCGCGTTGTTCTCCACCAGCGCGCCGGTCGGCGAGCCGTCGAACTCCACGAACCGCTCCAGCTGGCCGCGGATCCGCTCGGTCCACTCGGCCACGATGTCCAGCGAGTTCATCGTGCGCTCACCGGTGTCCCGCGGGTCGCCGATCATCCCGGTCGCGCCGCCGGCCAGCACGATCGGCCGGTGCCCGGCCTTCTGGAAGCGGCTCAGGCCCAGCAGCGGGACCAGGTTGCCGGCGTGCAGGCTGGGCGCGGTCGGGTCGAAGCCGCAATAGAGGGTGAGCGGGCCCGAGTCGAGGTCACGGCGCAGGGCGTCGAGGTCGGTGGTGTGCGCGATCAGGCCGCGCCAGGACAGCTCGTCAAGGATGTGCTCACTCACGACCAACGATTTTCCACGACAGCGCCCCCGCTGTCGCACGGGTATCTAGAGGGCGTTGATCGCGCGCGGGTCCAAGATCTTCTGCGGACTGCCGTTCTTGGCCACCCGCAGCATGGCCAGGCCAATCTGCTCGGTGGTCGTCACCGCACCCGGGGCGATCCGCTTGACCAGCGGGTACAGCGGGACCAGCACCTTGTAGAGCACCCGGTACAGGGTGGTCCGCGAGGTGGCGCCGTACATCGGCTGGATGTAGCCGGGCCGGAACATGTAGGCGTGCAACGGCAACGCGAGCAGGTCGTTCTCGGTCCTGCCTTTTACCCGGGACCACATCTGGCGGCCGTTCGGGTCGGTGCCCATGCCGGAGACGTACGTGAACGTCGCGTCCGGGTTGACCTCGGCGAGCTTGCGGCCCGCGGCCAGGGTGAAGTCGTAGGTGATGTGCCGGTAGTCCGCCTCGGACATCCCCGCCGAGCTCACGCCCAGGCAGAAGAAGCAGGCGTCGTAGCCGGTGAAGTCGACTGTGGACAGGTCGGTCAGGTCCGGCACGACCGCCTCGGTCAGCTTCTCGTGCTCCCGGCCCAGCGGACGGCGGCCGACCGCGAGCACCTGGGTCACCTCCGGGTCCACCAGGCATTCCCGCAGGACGCCGTACCCCACCATGCCGCTCGCGCCGAACACGATCACCTTCACGGCACGAGCCTAACCGGCAACTCGGCCAGTCCCCGGCTGCGGAACGACTCGCGCCAGCGTGGCGTGCCCATCCGGACGTCCGGGAACCGCGCGAACAACGTGTCGACCGCGACCTCGAGCTCGAGCCGGGCCAGTGGCGCGCCGAGGCAGTGGTGGATGCCGACGCCGAAGCTGAGGTGCTGCCGCGACTGTTCGTTGGCGGCCTGGATGTCCAGCAGCACGGTCTGTCCTTTGTGGATCTTCACGTGCCCGATCTCGAAGTCCTCCACCGCGAACCGCCGGATCGCGTGCAGGTTCGGGTTGGCCACGCGGAGCAGTTCGTCGACGTCGTGGCTGGTGCCGTGGGTCAGGATGTGGTGCACGCTGTTGCCGATCAGGTGGACCGAGTTCTCGTAGCCGGCCCACAGGATCAGGAACGTCAGCGACAGCAGCTCGTCCTCGCTGAGCTGGTCGGCGCCGTCCCGGGCGGCGATCATCGCGGAGATCAGGTCGTCCTCCGGCCAGGCGCGTTTCTGCGCGATCAGGCCGACGATGAAGCGGCACATGCTCTGCACCGCGTCGCGCATCCCCGAGCCCTGCGTGATCAGCGTGTTCGTCCAGCCGCGGAAGTCGGCCAGCCGGTCGGCGGGGACGCCGAGCAGGTCGCCGATGGTGATCACCGGCAGCGGTGCCGCATAGGTGGCCATCAGGTCGACTTCGTTGGGCAGTCCGTCCAGCAGGCGGTTCGCCGTGGCCTGGACCTTGTCGCGCATTCCGGCGACGCGCTTGGCCGTGAACGCGCCCGCGACCAGGCGGCGCAGGCGCGTGTGGTCCGGCGGGTCGAGGTTGAGCAGGTTCGCGTCCAGCGCGGGCGGCAGCGAGAAACCCGTGTAGCCGCCGGTGGAGTTGTTCTTGCTGAGGGACAGTCTGGGATCGGCCAGGCCGGCGCGCACGTTCTCGTAGCCGGTGACGTGCCATGCCTGGGAACCGTCGGGGAGCTGGATCTGTTCGACTGCCACCGGTCTATTCAACCCGCCGGTGCCACGGGGACACCGCCGGGACGGAACTCGGTGCGCCGGACATCTATCCAGGAGTGATCAACCGCGTCCAGTGTGGCTCAGGACACAGCGGGCTGGCGGCGCTTGCCGCCACGGCGGTAGGCGCTGACCGCGGGCGAGTCGATCCAGAACCGCCAAGGGATGTCCATCGCCACCGCGACGCCGACCCGCGGGCCGGCGAAGATCTCGCCCGCGGGATCGCTCTTGTAGATCCGGACTTCGGCGTCCGGGGCGGTCAGGTCGACGCCGTTCTGGGCGCGGTCGATGCCCAGGACTCCGGTCAGCCGGGCGGGACCGCGGGCGAGGTCGTGGGTGTTGCGGGCGGCGGGGCGGCGGACGCGGGCAAGGTCAAGTCCCTCAACGACTTCACCGGCTCGCAGCAGGACCGCGCCGGGCACGCCGTCGGTGAGGCACACGATGTTCGCGCAGAAGTGCATGCCGTAGACGAAGTAGACGTAGAGGTGCCCGGCCGGCCCGAACATGACCTCGTTGCGCGGGGTTTTGCCGCGGTAGCAATGGGATGCGGGGTCGTCGCCGCCGCGGTACGCCTCGACCTCGACCAGGCGCACGGCCACGGGCCCTTGCGGCGACGAGGTTTCGATCACGCAGCCGAGCAGGAGCTTCGCCGCGTCAACCGGATCGATGGCCAGTTCCTCGCGCGTCAGTTGCCTCACCGGAGAACCACTTCGCCGCCGGACGTCTGGATCACGGCTTCCAAGGCGAGTTCCCCGGCTGCGACCGCCAGCTCCTCGCCGAGCGCGGAAAGTCCTTTGTGGACCTCGTCAGGCGATGGGTGGAAACCACGGAACGACACCAGAGTGGCGCCCTGCACGGCGTCCTTGGACGGATGCGGGCTCGTGCCCCAGTCGATCAGGAACGGCAGCAATCCGGTAGCCGGCGGCGTGAGCTGCCACTCCAGCAGAACCCCGTCCGGGCGTTGCCGGGACATCGACATCACCGGCCCGGGGTCGTATCCCTGAGCCTGCGCACGGGCAACGACGTCCACGATGCCGGAAACCCCGGCCGCCCAGCCGACCAGCCGGGGTTCGGTCAGACCGTCGATCCCGAACGGCCGCGGCTGGGCCGGTTCGGGCTGGTCCGGGTCCGGGCCGATCACCTCGAGGTACGCGCCGCCGCCCAGCCCGGCCAGGAAGTTGCGCGTGCCCAGGCCCAGGTGCTGACCACCCGGGCCGACCGCGATGCCTAACCGGTCCACGATGCCCAGGTCGGGCGTCGCGTAGACGAGGTGGTCGATCACTGCGTCCCCTTTCGCCGTCACCACGATGCCATCCGGCGGCTCCGCGGCGCGCGGCCGGGTGTCAGTCGATCGTCCGGAGAAGGGCCGCGAGCTCGGTGACGGCCTGGTGGGCGTCGGCCCCTTGGGCGCGAACGGTGACCGTGGCGCCCGCGGTGGCGCCGAGGCTCATCACCGCCAGGATGCCGACGGGGTTGACGGTCCTGTCCTGGTGGCTGATCTCGACGTCGCTCTCGAACCCGGCCGCGGCCCTGGCCAGCGCCCCGGCCGGTCGCGCGTGCAGGTGGGCGGGCAGGACGATGCGCGCTTCGGCGGTGTCAGAGTTTGGCGACATGGCGGGCTCTCCTCGCGGCGTCGGCGACGGTGTCGAGGTCCGCGCCGGTGGCCGCGGTGACGGCGGCGGCGACTGCTCCCTCGACGAAGGGGGCGTCCACGAGGACCACATCGGGGCGCGGGTGGTCGTCCAGCACCGCCCGGCTGGTCAGCACCGAGCTGCCGAGATCCGGCAGGACGATGACCCCGCGGCCGTGGTCGGCCTTCTTGAGGGCCAGGACGGTGGCGTCATAGCTGGTGCCGATCGAGCCGTCGGCCGTCCCGGCCGCGGTGACGACGGCACCTGCGGGAACTCCCAGCTGGTCGAGCAGGCCGGAAAGACCGGCTGCCAGCTGCGGGCTGTGCGAAACGAGTACGATTCCCACGGGTTGCATGAATGCGATACTGCCATCCTGACTGCTGTTCAGCAATACCGAATCGAGGTCGCCGTGGTTCAGTCCGTACAGCGTGCGGTCCAGCTCCTGCGCCTGCTGGCCGCCGGCGGCCCCCGGCTGGGCCTGGCCGAGCTCGCCGAACGGGTCGGGGTGGCCAAGCCGACCGTGCACGCGTTGCTGCGCACCCTGGAGGCCGAGGGGCTGGTCAGCCAGGACCGGCAGACCGGGCGGTACGTGCTCGGCCCGGGGGTGCTCAGCCTCGGCAACGCGTTCCTGGAGACCCACGAGCTGCGCATGCGGTCGCTGACCTGGGCGGACCTGCTGGCGTCCAGGGCCAACGAGGCCGTGTGGGTCGGCGTGCTGACCGACGACCACGTCCTGGTTGTGCACCACGCGTTCCGCCCGGAGGGTGCGGTGCAGATCCTCGAGGTGGGGGCCAGCATCCCGTGGCACACGTGCGCGCTGGGCAAGGCGATCGTGGCCTTCCAGCCCGCCCTGCAGGACGAACTGCTGGCCAGGGGGCTGGAGCCGCTGACCGGGCGGAGCGTCACCGACCCGGCGGTGCTGGCAAGCCAGCTGGCGGAGGTGCGCGAGACCGGCTACGCCCGCGAGGACCAGGAGTCCACGCTGGGTGACGCGGGCATCGCCGCGCCGGTGTTCGACCGCTCCGGACTGGCCGGCGCGATCGGTGTGGTCGGCCCGGTCGAACGCCTGCTGAGCGGCGGACAAGGCCAGGAGCTCGCGGTCAAGGTGCGGGAGGTGGCCAGGCAGTTGTCACGCGAGCTTGGCGCGGGTCGCGCGCCGGTCGCCCACCTGACCGCGTGACCGCCCCTTGACAGTGACCTGGGCCACGCCTACCTTCCTCTCATTCAGCATTACCGACCGTCGTTCACTAATTCGGTCTCCTGTTGAGGAGGTGAGCCGTCCACGCAGTCGTGGACGGGCCCCATGGCGGAAAACAGCTTCCCCCAAGTCCTGCTGGCCGAGACGCTCGGCACGGCAACCCTGGTCTTCATCGGCGTCGGCTCCGTTCCGGCGACCCTGATCGTGGGCGGCAACGCCCCGTTCACCATGGCGCAGCTCGGCGTCATCTCGTTCGCGTTCGGCATGGCCGTGATCGCGTTGGTGTACACGATCGGGCACATTTCCGGCTGTCAGATCAACCCGGCGGTCACGATCGCGCTCGCCGCGACCGGGCGCATGCCGTGGCGCCAGGTACCCGGCTACCTGGCCGCGCAACTGGCCGGGGCGACGCTGGGCGCGCTGGCCATTGTCGGCGTGCTCGGGCAGAAAGCCGTCGACACCGGGCTGGGTGTCGCCGCGTACGGTGCGGACGTCGGCGGCGGCCAGGCGTTCGCCGCGGAACTGATCGGCACGTTCCTGCTTGTCCTAGTGGTGTTCGGCGCGATCGACCGGCGGGCGCCGCAGGGCTTCGCCGGGCTGGCCATCGGCCTGGCCGTGTTCGCGATCATCATCCCGGTGGCGCCCGCGACCGGCGCATCGATCAACCCCGCACGCACCTTCGGTCCCATGGTCGTCGAGCAGCTGTTCGGCGGGACAGTCCACTGGGGACAGATGCCGGTGTACCTGGTGGCCGAGATCGTCGGTGGCCTCGCGGCGGGCGCCTGCTACCGCCTGATCGCCGCAACCCGTCCAACCGTGCCGGCAGAGGGAGCAGTGCGGTGATGAAGAAACTGATCAACACGCCCGAATCGGTGCTGTCCGACGCACTCGCCGGGATCGCCGCGATGCACCCCGAACTGCGGGTGGACGCTGCGAACAAGACGATCGTCCGCGCGGACGCGCCAAGACCGGGCAAGACCGCCCTGGTGTCCGGCGGCGGCTCCGGTCACGAGCCGCTGCACGGCGGGTTCGTCGGGCCCGGCATGCTCGACGCGGCCTGTCCCGGCGAGATCTTCACCTCGCCGGTCCCCGACCAGATCCTGGCCGCGGCACGAGCGGTCGACAGCGGCAACGGCGTCCTGTTCGTGGTCAAGAACTACACCGGCGACGTGATGAACTTCCAGCTCGCCGCGGACATCGCCACCGACGAAGGCATCGGCGTGCGGACCGTCCTGGTCAACGACGACGTGGCGGTGCGCGACTCCACCTGGACAGCGGGCCGGCGGGGTACCGGGGCGACGGTGTTCGTCGAGAAGATCGCCGGGGCGCTGGCCGAGCGAGGCGCGGACCTGGACAAGGTCGCCGAGCTGGCCGAACGGGTGAACGCCGCGTCGCGGTCGTTCGCCATCGCGCTCACCGCGTGCACCACCCCCGCCGCGGGCCGTCCCGGGTTCGAGCTGCCCGGCGACGAGATCGAGATCGGCGTCGGCATCCACGGCGAGCCCGGCCGCAGCCGGGAGAAACTGCGCTCCGCGCGTGAGCTGGCCGAGATCGCGCTGGGCGCCATCCTCGCCGACCGGTCACCGGAGCCGGGCGAACAGGCGATCGTGCTGGTCAACGGGCTGGGCGGGACTCCGCTCATCGAGCTGTACATCATGGCCGCCGAGGTCGCGGCCATCCTGTCCCGCCACGAGGTGCCGATCGCCGCGAACCTGGTCGGCAACTACGTCACCAGCCTGGACATGGCGGGCGTGTCGATCAGTCTCTGCCACGCCGACACCGAGATGCTCGACCTGTGGGCCGCGCCGGTCGCCACACCCGCCCTGCGGTGGGGGTGCTGATGGCCGCGCTCATCAGGCATGATGACGGTCCGGCTGCCCGTGTCAAGGAGGACCTGGTGGACATCGCCATGGCCGAGGCGTGGATCCGCGCCATCGCCGTCGCGGTCGACGAGCATCGAGACCAGCTGATCCAGCTGGACGCCGCCATCGGGGACGCCGACCACGGCACCAACCTGTGCCGCGGCTTCACCGCCGTGCTCGAGGCCCTCGGCGACAAGCATCCGCGGACCGTGGGTGAGGTGCTGGTGACGACCGGCACCACGCTGATGTCGAGCGTCGGCGGCGCGTCGGGACCGCTGTACGGCACGGCTTTCCGAGCCGCGGGCAAGCTGCTGACCGAGCCTGCCGTGACACCCAAGCAGCTGGCCGCCGCCCTGTACGCGGCGACGGCCGCCGTCACCCAGCTGGGCGCGGCCACGCTCGGCGACAAGACCATGCTGGACGCGCTGGCCCCGGCGTGCACCGCGTTCGAGGACGCTGTCCTGCACCACGGCGACCTCCCGTCGGCGGCCGCCGCAGCCGCCAAAGCGGCGGAGGAGGGCGCCGTTTCCACCATCCCGTTGCAGGCCAGGAAGGGGCGGGCCTCCTACCTCGGGGTACGCAGCATGGGCCACCAGGACCCGGGGGCCACCTCGACGGCGTTGATCTTCGAGGCGCTGGCCGGCGTCACGCGGTAAGCCACACCCGGTGGCCGTTCAGCCGTGCGACCAGCCGTTCGCGCTGTTCGGCCACCTGGTCCGGTGCGGTTCCGCCGTACGCGTCGCGCGAGGCGATCGACCCGGCGACGGTCAGCACCTCGCGAACATCCGAGGTGAGCCGCGGGTTGATCGCGGCGAGCTCGTCGTCGGTCAGCTCGTTCAGGCCGATGCCCCGCGACTCCGCCGCCCGCACACACCCACCGGCGGCCTCGTGCGCGATCCGGAACGGAACCCCTTGCCGCACCAGCCATTCCGCGATGTCGGTGGCCAACGTGAAGCCCGCCGGAGCCAACGCGGCCATGCGGGCCTCGTCGAACCTGAGCGTGCCGATCATCCCGGCGATCGCGGGCAGCAGCAGCTCCAGCTGCTCGACCGAGTCGAACAGCGGCTCCTTGTCCTCCTGCAGGTCCCGGTTGTAGGCCAGCGGCTGGGCCTTGAGCGTGGCCAGCAGCCCGGTCAGGTTGCCGATCAACCGTCCCGACTTGCCGCGGGTCAGCTCGGCCACGTCCGGATTCTTCTTCTGCGGCATGATCGAGCTGCCGGTGGCCCAGGCGTCGTCGAGCACCGCGTAGGAGAACTCGGCCGTCGTCCAGATGATCACTTCCTCGGCCACGCGGGACAGGTTCACCCCGAGCATGGCCAGCACGAACGCGATCTCGGCGGCGAAGTCCCGGGAGGCCGTGCCGTCGATGGAGTTCTCCACCGGGCCGTCGAACCCGAGGTCCTTGGCGACCGCCGCCGGATCCAGGCCGAGCGACGACCCGGCCAGAGCGCCTGAGCCGTAAGGGGAAAGCGACGCGCGGGCGTCCCAGTCACGCAGCCGCTCGATGTCCCGGGTCAACGACTGCGCGTGCGCCAACAGGTGGTGCGCCAGCAAGACGGGCTGCGCGTGCTGCAGGTGCGTACGGCCGGGCATGACCGCGGTTGAGTGCTGAGTTGCTTGCGCGACAAGGGCATCGATGACGTCGAGGGTGCCGGCGGCGACCCGGCGGGCCGCGTCCCGCAGCCACATCCGGAACAACGTGGCCACCTGGTCGTTGCGCGACCGCCCGGCCCGCAGCTTGCCGCCCAGCTCCGGCCCGGCCCGCTCGATCAGGCCACGCTCCAGCGCGGTGTGCACGTCCTCGTCGGCGACCGTCGGCGTGAACACGCCGGAGACCACGTCGGCCTCCAGCGCGTCCAACGCCTTGAGCATGCCTTCGAGCTCGTCGTCGGTCAGCAGGTGCGCCTTGTGCAGCACGCGGGCGTGCGCACGTGACCCCGCGATGTCGTGCCTGGCAAGGCGCCAGTCGAAGTGCGTCGACGCCGAGAGCGCCGCCATCGCGTCAGCCGGGCCAGAGGCGAACCGTCCGCCCCACAACGAACTCACGAACTGTCTCCTTGTCTCAGTGCTGCTGGTCGCGCTTGGCGGCGATCTTCGAGGGCAGGCCCCAGAGCTGGACGAAGCCCTTGGCCAGCGACTGGTCGAACGAGTCGCCCTCGTCGTAGGTCGCCAGGTTGAAGTCGTACAGCGACTGCTCGCTGCGCCGGCCGGTGACCACCGCGCGGCCGCCGTGCAGGGTCATCCGGACGTCGCCGGAGACGTGCTCCTGGGTCTTGGCGATGAACGTGTCCAGCGCGTCCTTCAGCGGGGAGAACCACAGGCCGTCGTACACCAGCTCGCCCCAGCGCTGCTCGACCTGCCGCTTGAACCGGGCCAGGTCGCGCTCGACGGTGACGTTCTCCAGCTCCTGGTGCGCGGTGATCAGCGCGATCGCGCCCGGGGCCTCGTAGACCTCACGGGACTTGATGCCGACCAGCCGGTCCTCCACCATGTCCAGCCGGCCGACGCCCTGGGCACCCGCGCGGCTGTTCATGATCTGGATGGCCTGCAGGACGGTCACGGTCTCGCCGTCGATGGCGACCGGGACGCCCTTGTCGAAGGTGATCACGACCTCGTCGGCGTCGCGCGGCTCGGCCGGGTTGGCGGTGTAGGAGTAGACGTCCTCGATCGGCGCGTTCCAGATGTCCTCGAGGAAGCCGGTCTCCACCGCGCGGCCCCACACGTTCTGGTCGATCGAGTACGGCGACTTCTTCGACACGTCGATCGGGAGGTTGCGCTCCTCGGCCCAGACGATGGCCTTCTCCCGGGTCCAGGCGTAGTCGCGGACCGGGGCGAGCACCTTGAGGTCGGGTGCCAGCGCGCCGATGCCGACCTCGAACCGGACCTGGTCGTTGCCCTTGCCGGTGCAGCCGTGCGCGACCGTGGTGGCGCCGTGGTACTTGGCGGCCTCGGCGAGGTGCTTCACGATGACCGGCCGGGACAGCGCCGAGACCAGCGGGTAGCGGTCCATGTAGAGCGCGTTGGCCTGCAGCGCGGGCAGGCAGTAGCCGTCGGCGAACTCGTCACGCGCGTCGGCCACGACGGCCTCGACGGCGCCACAGTCGATGGCCCGCTTGCGGATGGTGTCCAGGTCCTCGCCGCCCTGGCCGAGGTCGACGGCGACGGCGACGATCTCCGCACCGGTCTCCTCGGCGATCCAGCCGATCGCCACGGAAGTGTCCAGCCCGCCGGAGTAGGCCAGGACGATCCTCTCAGTCATCTTCGGTGTTCTCCTTCTTCAATCCGGCCATCGTGGTGAAACGGTCGGCCAATTCGGACCCGGTGAGTGGCTCGCGCGCGATGACCATGATCGTGTCGTCGCCCGCGATCGTGCCGACCACTTCGTGCAAAGCCGCTCGGTCGATCGCGCTAGCCAGGAACTGCGCCGCACCGGGAGGCGTGCGCAGGACAGTCAGGTTGGCCGACGAGTCGGCCGAGACGAGCACCTCACCCAGCAGCCTGGTCAGCCGGGTGGTGCCGCCCTGGACCCCGCGGACCGGCGAACCGTCCTCCGGGATCACGTACACCGGCGTACCGCCGTCGGCGCCGCGGAGCTTGACCGCGCCGAGCTCGTCCAGGTCACGGGACAGGGTCGCCTGGGTGACGTCCACGCCCTCGGCCGCCAGGATCTTCGCCAGCTCGGTCTGGCTGCGGATGGCCATGGTGGACACCAGCTCGACGATCCTCGCCTGCCGGGCCACTCGCGTTCCAGCGCTCGTCATTGGGCCAGCAACCAAGTGAGGAGAGCCTTTTGGGCGTGCAAACGATTCTCCGCCTCATCCCACACCACGCTGGCGGGGCCGTCGATCACCTCGTCGGTGATCTCCCAGCCGCGGTGCGCGGGCAGGCAGTGCAGCACGATCGCGTCCGGCGCGGCCCGCTCCAGCAGCGCGGCGTTGACCTGAAGGCGGCGGAACGGGGTGATCCGGTCCTTGCCGTCGTTCTCCTGGCCCATCGAGGTCCAGGCGTCGGTGGACAACGCGTCGGCGCCGTCGACGGCCTCGTGCGGGTCGGTCAGGATGGTCACGCTGCCGCCGGTGTCCACGGCCCGTTTCTTGGCGTCGGTGACGAACTCCTGCGCGGGCTGGAACCCTTCCGGCGAAACGACTCGGACGTGCATGCCGGCGTTGACCCCGCCCAGCATCAGCGAATGCGCCATGTTGTTCGCGCCGTCACCGAGGTACGTCAGCGTGAGACCGGCGAGCTTTCCCTTGCGCTCACGGATGGTCTGCAGGTCGGCGAGCACCTGGCAGGGGTGGAACTCGTCGGTCAGCGCGTTGACCACGGGCACCTTCGAGACCGAGGCCATCGCGTCGATCCGCTTCTGCGCGTAGGTCCGCCACACCACCGCGTGCACGTACCGGGACAGCACCCGCGACGTGTCCTCAATGGTCTCTTCCCGGCCGAGCTGCATCATCCGGCCGTCCACGATGATCGGCTGCCCGCCCAGCTGGGCGATGCCGACCTCGAACGACAGCCGGGTGCGGGTGGAGTTCTTCTCGAACAGCACCGCGATGCTCTTCGGACCGGCCAACGGCTTGCGCCCCAACGGGTCGCTCTTCAGCTCGTCGGCCAGGTCGAGCACCTCGGCCAGCTCGTCCGGCCGCAGGTCGTCGTCCCGCAGGAAGTGCCTCATGATCCCTCCAGGGCGCTGGGCAGGTCGGCGACGAACCGAGCGGCGTCGTCGTGCGTCAGGATCAGCGGCGGCGCCAGCCGGATCACCTCGGGCTGGATCGGGTTGATCAGGTAGCCGGTCTTCTCCGCGGCGGCGGCCACATCGGCGGACTTCTTGCCCCGCAACATGATCCCGATCAGCAGCCCGGCACCGCGGACCCCCGCGATGTTCGGGTGCCCCAGGTTCTCCACGCCCGCCACGATCTCCTTGCCGACCGCGGCGGTGTGCTCCACCAGGCCTTCGGACGCGATCGCGTTGATCATCGCCAACGCGGCCGCGGCGACCACGGGGTTCCCGCCGAACGTCGTGCCGTGGTGGCCGGGCACGAACAGGTTCGCGTTGTCACCCACGGCGATGCAGGCGCCCATCGGCAGACCCGCGCCCAGGCCCTTGGCGAGGGTGAAGATGTCCGGCACGACGCCGACCTGCTGGAAGGCGAACCACGAGCCGAGCCGCCCGAGACCCGTCTGAACCTCGTCCAGGATCAGCAAAGCGCCGTGCTTGGTCGTGATTTCCCGTGCGGCCTGAAGGTATCCCTCGGGCGGCACGACAACGCCCTGCTCGCCCTGCACGGGTTCGACGATGAACGCGGCCGTCTCGTCGTCGATGGCGTCCTCAAGGGCTTTCACGTCACCGTAAGGAATGTGCGTGACGCCGGGGAGCAGCGGCTGGAACGGCGTGCGCTTGGGTTCCTGGCCGGTCAGGGTCAGCGCGCCCATCGTACGGCCGTGGAAACCCCCTGTGGTGGCAACGAGTTTGCTGCGGCCGGTGCGCCGGGACAGCTTCAGCGCGGTCTCCACGGCCTCCGCACCGGAGTTGGTGAACAACACCTTGCCGGTGAGTCCGGCCAGGTCCAGCAGGCGCTCGGCGAGCTCGAGCGCGGGCTTGTTGATGTACAGGTTGGACGTGTGCGCCAGCTTGCCGATCTGCTCGGTGACCGCGGCGACGATCGCCGGGTGGGCGTGGCCGAGCGCGTTCACCGCGATGCCGCTGACCAGGTCCAGGTACCGGTTGCCGTCGGTATCCCAGACGTAGGCGCCCTCGCCTCGCTCCAGCGCCAGCTTGGGGGTGCCGTAGTTGTTCATCATCGCGGCTTCCCACCGCTGCTGAATGCTCACTCGGAATCACCTTCTTCTGGCAGCACCATGGTGCCGACACCTTTGCTCGTGAAGACTTCCAGCAGCACGGAGTGCGCGAGGCGGCCGTCGATCACGTGCGCGCTCGGGACCCCGCCCCGGACCGCACGCAGGCACGCCTCCATCTTCGGCACCATGCCGCTGGCCAGGCCGGGCAGGATCTTCGCCAGTTCGTCGGCGTCGATCCGCGACACCAGGGACGAGCGGTCCGGCCAGTTCTTGTACAACCCTTCGACGTCCGTGAGGACGACAAGCTTCTGCGCGTTCAACGCCACCGCGAGCGCGGCCGCCGCGGTGTCGGCGTTCACGTTGTGCACCACGCCGTCCGCGTCCGGGGCCACTGTGGACACCACCGGGATACGGCCCGCCGCAACAATGTCCTGCACGGCCGCTGGGTTCACCGTGACGACATCGCCTACTAGGCCAAGGTCGACGGTCTCTCCGTCCACATCCAGGCTCCGGCGTTCGGCGGTGAACAGGTGCGCGTCCTCACCGGACAGGCCGACCGCGTACGGGCCGTGCGCGTTGATCAGGCCGACGAGTTCCCGGCCGACCTGGCCGACGAGCACCATCCGCACGACGTCCATCGCCTCGGGCGTGGTCACCCGCAGGCCGCCGCGGAACTCGCTCTCGATGCCGAGCCGGTCCAGCATCGCGCCGATCTGCGGGCCACCGCCGTGCACCACAACGGGTTTGATGCCCACCGTCCGCAGGAACACCATGTCCTGCGCGAAAGCCTTCTTCAGGTCCGCGTCGATCATGGCGTTGCCGCCGTACTTGACCACGACGAGCGCACCGTGGAACTCCTGCAGCCACGGCAAAGCCTCGATCAGGACGGCCGCTTTGTGGCCGGCGACAGCGCTGATGCTCGAACCTGCAAGCAGTTCTTCGGCGTTCATGAGGAATAGGCGCTGTTCTCTTCGACATACCCGTGCGAGAGGTCAGTGGTGAGGATCGTCGCCTCGGACTGGCCCAGCGCGAGGTCGATCACGACGGTGATCTCGCGGCCGGACAGGTCCGCGTTGGACCGGTCCTCGCCGCGGGTTCCCTTGTCCATCACGCGAACGCCGTTGATGATGATCGACAGCAGGTCCGGGTCGATCTCGGCGGGCGCGCGGCCCAGCGCCATCGCGATCCGGCCCCAGTTCGGGTCGCTGCCGAACAACGCGGTCTTGACCAGGTTGTCCTCGGCCACGATCCGGCCGATCAGCACGGCGTCGTCCTCGGTGACCGCGCCCTTCACGGTGATCGCGATCTCCTTGGTCACGCCCTCGGCGTCGCCCTGCAGCTGCTTCACCAGGTCCGCGCTCACCTCGGTGAGTACCGCGAGGAAGTCCTCATAGGACGGTTTCTGTCCTGACGCGCCCGACGCCAGCACCAGCACGGTGTCGTTGGTGGACGTGCCGCCGTCGACGTCGAGCCGGTCGAAGGTCTTGTTCGTGGCCTGGCGCAAGGCTTTGTCGAGGGTGTCACCGTCGATGTCGGCGTCGGTGGTGATCACGCTCAGCATCGTGGCCATGTTCGGCGCGAGCATGCCGGCGCCCTTCACGAACCCGCCGACCGACCAGCCGCCCGCGTGCTGCGCCCACGCCTGCTTGGGGTGCGTGTCGGTTGTCATCACCGCTGTCGCCGCGTTCAGGGAATCCTTGGCCAGAGCGGCTTTCGCGGTGTCCACACCGGACAGAACCCGCTCCATCGGCAGGCGCTCGCCGATCAACCCGGTCGAGCAGACCGCGACCTCGATGGCGCCGCACTCCAGCACTTCAGCGACCTTCTCGGCGGTCGCGTGCGTGTCCTGGAAGCCTTCCGGGCCGGTGCAGGCGTTGGCGCCACCGGAGTTCAGCACGACCGCGCGCAGCCGGCGCTCCTTGAGCACCTGCTGGGACCACAACACCGGCGCGGCCTTGACCTTGTTCGTGGTGAACACGCCCGCGGCCGCCTGGCCGGGTCCGTCGTTCACCACGAGCGCCAGGTCCAGCGCGCCGCTCTCCTTGATCCCGGCGGCGACCCCGGCGGCCCGGAAGCCGAGCGGCTCGGCGACTCCCTTGTCACGGTCGATCACGGTGCCACTCCCACGGTCGAGAGGCCGGTGGTCTCCGGCAGGCCGACGGCGATGTTCATGCACTGCACGGCCGCGCCGGCGGTGCCCTTGGTCAGGTTGTCGATGGCGGCCACCACGACGAGCCGGTTCACGTCCTCGTCGACGGTGACCTGCAGCTGGACCGCGTTCGACGCCAGCACAGCGCCGGTGGTCGGCCAGCTGCCGGTGGGCAGAAGGTGGACGAACGGCTCGTCGGCGTAGGCCTTGGTGTAGGTCGCGAGCACGTCGTCGATGGTCCGTCCGGGCTTCAGGTTCGCGCTGCAGGTGGCCAGGATGCCACGCGGCAGGGGCGCCAGGACTGGCGTGAATGAGACGTTGACCGGGGCACCGGCGGCCTTGGTCAGGTTCTGGATGATCTCGGGGGTATGCCTATGCGTCCCGCCGACCCCATATGCGCTCAGCGAGCCCATCACCTCGGAGCCCAGCAGGTGCGGCTTGAGCGACTTGCCCGCGCCGGACGTCCCGGACACCGCCACGATCACGACCTCGGGTTCGACCAGGTCAGCGGCCACGGCGGGGGCCAGCGCGAGGGACGAGACGGTCGGGTAGCAGCCGGGGACGGCGACCCGCCTGGTGTTCTTCAGCGCGTCCCGGCCGCCAGGCAGTTCGGGCAGACCGTAGGGCCACGTGCCCGCGTGGTCACTGCCGTACCAGCGCTTCCAGGCCTCCGGGTGCTCCAGCCGGTGGTCGGCGCCACAGTCGATGACCAGGGTGTCCTCACCCAGTTCGGCGGCGATCTTGGCGGACTTGCCGTGCGGCAGGGCGAGGAAGACGACATCGTGGCCACCGAGCTGGGCGGCCGTGGTGTCACCGAGGACGCGGTCGGCGAGCGGGAGCAGATGCGGCTGGTACTGCCCGAGCGTCATGCCCGCGCTCTGCCCCGCCGTCAACGCCCCGATCTCCACCTCCGGGTGCCCCAGTAACAGGCGCAACAGCTCCCCGCCCGCGTACCCACTGGCACCCGCCACCGCGACCCTGACCGTCATGCGAATGATTATGCACGATCATGCAAGCTCACTCAAAGAAGATTCGCTCGTTCGGGGTGAGGTTCACCTGAGCAGCGGCAACTGCTGGGTGAGCACCTCGAGCTGGGCGCGGATCAGGTCCAGCTCAGGCGGGGTGTGCAGCTCGACCATCGCACGGCCGACCTGGTCGGCGACGTCGGCGAACTCGTCCGCGGCCCGCTCCAGCTGGGCATACAGCGGGTGCGCCCGGGCACGGGCGACGTCACGCTTGGTGAAGACCGGCACCACGGCCTGGCCCGCGTCCGCGAGCATCTGGATCTCGGCGAGTTTGGTGGTCATCGTCTTCGCGATCTTGGTCAGCCAGTCGGCGGCCGCCGAGCCGGGCAGCGTGCCGAGCAGCCGCGCCACCGCGCGCGCCGACTCCTCACACCGTTCGACCGGCTTCAACCAGACCAGGTCGACATGTCGTGGCGTCGGCGGCTCGATCGGCCGCGGCTTTTCGTCTCTTGAGCGGCACAGCCGGTCGAAGCCCCACATGGCGCCGCCGATCAGCGCACCGGCAGGCAGCCCGACGACGGCCATACCGAGCACACTGTCAGCGAGCGGTCCGTCGACCGACTCGTCCCAGCCGACCATGGCCACGACGAGGAGCATCACCATCGGCAGCACGACCAACCCGGCGAGCGCGCCCAGCCGGAGCGATCTGCCTACCCCACCCTCTGCCATCCCGTCCCCCCAGCCCGATACCTCGATAGTAGGCCGGAAGTGTGCTGGGCCAGGGGTTGTTAACGCGTCCCTGACGCGCATCAGTCGCCGGTCACACCGTCGATGCACTCGCGCAGCATGTCCGCGTGCCCGTTGTGCCGGGCGTACTCCTCGATCAGGTGGATGTAGATCCAGCGCAGCGACCGCTGACCGCCGCGTTCGTGGGTGAACAGGTCGTCCAGGCAGGCGCCGGCGATGCCCGTCCGGACCGCGTTCCACTCGTCGACCAGGGCGGTGAACTCGGCTTCGGCGGTGGCGGGATCGATCTGGAGCAGGTCGGCCGTGTCGTCGTCCTCGGTCACGTAGAGCAGGTCGATGTCCTCGCCGAGGAACCGTTTGCGGAACCACATCCGCTCCACGTCGGTCATGTGCCGGATCAGGCCCTGGAGCGACAAAGTGGACGGCGGCACCGAGCGCCGGGCCAGCTCCTCGGCGGTCAGGCCGGCGCACTTGCGGACCAGCGTGGCCCGGTGCCAGTCCAGCCAGCCGTCCAGCATGGTGCGTTCGTCGGCGATGTGCGGCTCGTCGACGCGGACGAGCTCCGGAACGGTCCAGGTCATGGTGCAACGATAGGTGGATGCCTCCCGCGCAGTGCCTGAAGCTGCGCGGGAGGCCCTTTGGTGTCCGGTCCTGCCCTCTTGCCCTGCGAACAGGACCTTCCGCGGACACCGGTCCTAGGGAGCGACGAAGTTGCCCGAGAGGATGATCAGCACCTGCAGGGTGATGCCGGTGCCGTAGTAGTCGGTGCTGTCCGGGCTGAAGCTGTTGATCTTGTTGAACAGCTTGTCCAGCCAGGCCTGGCTGCCCGGGTCGGTCATCGCCGCGACCGCGAACGGCGCGGTGAAGCACGGGTGCTCGCCGGACTCGGTCTTCTTGCCGGCCAGCGTCCAGCCGGAGGTGATCTTGGCCGGGTCACCGCCGGTGTAGGACTGGATCCAGGTGTTCATCTTGCGCACCTGGGCCAGCGCCGCACTGCCCTGAACCGTGATCGCGTCGGCACCGAGCCGCCACGGGTCACGGCAGGCGTTCCAGCTGTAGGCGCCGTCGTACTTGCCTTCCAGGAAGTTGGCGCCGGCCGGCTTCGGCGTGCTGTTGGTGTTGATCACGAAGTCCGGCAGCAGGCCGGTGTTCGGCGCGTACTGCTGCTGCAGCGAGGTGACCGCGTTCTCGTGCGTGGTGCGGATCGTGCCCCAGGCCGAGTCGCCGGTCGCCGTCTGGAACGCGCGGAAGTGGCCGGGCATCCAGTCCGAGGACCGGGACGCCGTCTTGTACTTCCCGTCGTTGCCCCAGTCGCCCAGCAGCATGAACTTGGTGCTGGAGCTGACTTCGCTCTTCTTGATGGCGTTGATGATCCGGACGGCCTCGGCCTTGTAGTTGACCGAACCCGAGGAACCCCAGACCTTGTCGGCGATCAGCAGGCCGTAGGCGATCTCCAGGTCACCGTCGGTCGCCGAGTCGCTTCCGTTGACACTCTTGCAGTTCGCGTTCTGTTCCGCGGCGTGCAGGTCCTTGTTGTTCACCGACGGATGCGCCTTGACGAACTTCAGGATCCCGTCGAAGATCGCCTTCGCCTGGCTGTCCTTGTCGGCCATCATGGCCGCGATGGTCATGCCATAGCCCTCGCCCTCGGCCACATAAGCGTGGTCTGCGTCCTTGGACAGCACGGCATACGTGCCCGAGCCGCACTTCGTGGACAGGAAGTTCGCCTTCCAGAAGTTCCAGTACTTCATCAGGGCCGCGTCCTGAGTGGCCTGCGGCACGGAGGGCCGGATCGTGCCGGGCACATAGGCCGATGCCAGCACCCGCACCGGATCCTTCGCGCTGGCCGGGACCGCACCGGCAGGACTGGTGACCAGACCGGCGATCAACCCGGTCGCCACAGCCAGGACTCGCAGGGATTTCCTCATGTTCTCCTCGCTCGTGCGGAAACGCTCGGTCACTGCACTTGCTGGCGGCGAGTGCACCGAGCGTCGCACGGAGTGAGGTTGCTCCGCAAGACTATTAGGAAAGTTTCTTTACTATTACTTCGTCTGGGTGCTGGCGATGACCTTTCCGGCCCGCTCCACCATGTCCGTGGCGAATCGTTCGCTGAACCCAGCCGCGAACCCGATCAGTGCGAAGAACCCGAACGTGGTGCCGACCGACGTCCCGAGCAGCCCGTTGACCAGCCCGAACTGAGCGATGGCACCGAAGATGGCGCCGACGAACGGCCGCAGCGCGCCGAGGTAGCGCAACTGCCGGGTGGTGGTGCTGAAGTCGAGCACCAGATCGCCCTTGGACATTCGCTGGAAGATGCTGACCAGCGCGCCGAGGGCGCCGAACAGCGACGCACCGACCAGCGCCGGAACGTTGATAAGCCCGGTCCACCAGGCGTTTCCGGCCAGCCCGACACCCGCGATGAGCACGACCGTGATCAACATTCCGGCCAGCGCGCCCTGGAAGTACACGAACCGAGCCAGCCGCTGAACGGCCGCACCGACCCGGGCCGCGGCCTGCTCGACCTCGGTTCGCGCGGTGGCGACCGCCTCGGCGCGGTCCGGGCTCTGGTCACCGAGGTCCGCCGCGCGCAGCACACGGGTCACCGCGGAGTACAACGCCTCGACGAGCAGCTTGAGCTGTTTGCCGGTCAACGTGTCCGTTGCCTGGCCGACCAGCCGCATGCACTCGGTCTCCAGCGCGACCAGTTCGGCGTCGTCGCTGTTCATCACGATGTGCAGCTCGTAGCCGCCCTGTGTCCGCACCGCCGCGGCGCCGCCGACGACATTGGTGCAGTAGTAGCTGTTCTCGATGGCGCCGGTCTGCTGTTCGAACTTCGCGCGCATGGCCCGTTCGAGGATCTTGGCCTCGGCGTGCAGCTCCGGGTTCTCGTCCGATGTGGCCGTCCGCCGGATGTTCGCGATGGCGCTGAACGTGACCGTGGCGTCCGGGTCGCAGACCTTGTCCCACATGGACTGGAGCGCCGGGGTGCCGTCGAACCCGAAGTCCTTGGGCGTCTTGGCTGGCGCGTCGGGCTTTGTCATCGTGGCCTTGTCTCGGTCGGGAGTCTTCGCTCCTTAATCGCCGGGTACGGCGAAACGTAACGGGCTCAGCGCACCCGCCGGCCGCGCAGGATGACCGCCAGCGGGCGGTTGAGCTGGTCGAGGTCGGTGCGCGGGTCCTGCTCGTAGACCACCGCGTCGGCCGGTGCGCCGGGCTCCAGTCCTTGCAGGCCAAGGAATGCCCGGGCGGTCCAGGAGGCCGCGCCCAGGGCCTGGTGCGGGCTCACCCCGGCGTCGGCCATGGCTTTCACCTCGTCGGCGACCCGGCCGTGCGGGCGGGAGTCGGTGCCGGCCAACAGGGTCACGCCCGCTTCGGCCGCGGCCGCCACCAGGCGCGGGTGCGCCGTCACGCCGGTGAGGGCCCAGTCCTTGCGCGGGCCCTCCGCCCTTTCCTGGATCCGCGGCAAGCCGCTCAGCAGGACGGACAGCGTTGGGGTGAAGGCCATTCCCTTCGTGGCCATGTCGTTGAGCAGGCCCGCGTCCATGCACATGCCGTGCTCCACCGAATCCACTCCGGCCGCCACCGCCGCCGCGCTGCCACCCGAGTGCTGGGTGTGGACGGCGAGCCTGCCGCCGACCGCGTGCACGGCTTCGGCCACGGCCTTCATCACGTGCTCCGGCACGGGTTCGTCGCCGACACCCCAGTCCGCGATGATCTTGGCCCACCCGGTCTGCTGTGCCTGGGCAGCTGCTTGTTCGGGCATGTCGGCGTGGTCGACGCGGCGGCCCCAGCCGTCGAAGAACTGCCCGGCCTGGGCGATCCACGGCCCGGCGTGCCAGGCCCTGGGCAGGTCGGGGTCGGTGCCGAACCAGTCCGGCGGGTCGTCCGCGAGACCCGGTGACCGGATCAGCGTGACACCGGCGTCGACATGCAGGCGCAGGTCGTCCTTGAGGATGGCGAGATCCAGCCGGTCGCCGGGTTTCTCCGCGCCTGGGTGCGTGTGCGCGTCGACCAGGCCCGGCAGCAGCCACCCCTCCGCGGTCACCTCGGCGCCGGGGACCGGGTCGGTGGTCCACTGGTCGCCATCGGCGTAGAGATCGACGAACTCGCCCTGTGGCAGGGCGTAGCCGCGAATGCGCATTCCCCTTCACCCCCTTGAGGCCAACGTACCCTGACTGGCGTGTCGGTGGACTTCGAGCAACTGGTGGCGCCGTACCGCGGTGAGTTGCAGGCGCACTGCTACCGGATGCTGGGATCGGTTCAGGACGCCGAGGACGTGCTGCAGGAGACCCTAGTGCGGGCGTGGCGCGGCTTCGCCCGGTTCGACCGGCGTTCGGTCCGTGCGTGGCTGTACAAGATCGCCACGAACCGGTGCCTGACGTTGCTGGAACGCCGGGATCGCCGTGCGCTGCCGATGGACGTCACCAGCGACGATCCACTGTGGCTGGAGCCCTATCCCTCGGACCCGTCGTCCAGCTACGTCACCCGGGAGAGTGTCGAGCTGGCGTTCATGGCCGCACTGCACCACTTGTCCGCCCTGCAACGCGCCGTCCTGGTGCTGCGCGAGGTGCTGGAGTTCTCCGCCAGCGAGGTGGCCTCGTTGCTGGACACCACCATTCCCGCCGTCAACAGCGCCCTCCAACGCGCCCGTCGTGCCGTCGGCCCGCACCTGCCCGCCGTGACCCAGCAATCCGCGCTCGCCAAGGTCGACGTCCGCAAACTCGCCGCCAAGTACACGCACGCCTGGGAGACCGGTGACCTCGAGGCGATCATCGGCATGCTGGCGTCGGACGCCAAGTACGCCATGCCTCCGCTGCCCGAGTGGTACACCGGCCACGCGGAGATCCGCGCGTTCCTCCTGCGCGGCCCGCTTACCTGTCGATGGCGCTTCCTTTCCACGGAGGCCAACGGTCAGCTGGCCTTCGCGACCTATATGTGGGACAACGGGCTTTACACCCCGGGCGGCCTGGACGTGCTGACCATCGACGGCACCAAGATCACCCAGGTCACGGCATTCCTGACCGCTGACTTCTCGCGCTACGGGCTCCCTTCGTCTCTGCCGGGGTAATCGGCTCGCCTGCGCTCGCTGTTGGTGCGACTCTTTCCTTGTGTCGCAGACGTTCTTTGATGACTGGATCGCGCCACGGTATTCGCGGCTGTGGCCGGAGTTGTTCACGCCCGCCGTGCTGGATCCCGCGGTGGACTTCCTCGCCCGGCTGGCCGGCGACGGCAGGGCCTTGGAACTGGGCATCGGAACCGGGCGGGTCGCGGTCCCGCTGGCCCGCCGCGGTGTGCCCGTGCACGGAATCGAACTGTCGCAGGCCATGGTCAACGAGATCCCGGCGGACACCGTCGACGTGACCGTCGGAGACTTCGCCACCACCAGGGTGGAAGGCCAGTTCCGCCTCGTCTACTTGGTACGCAACACAATCACGAACCTGACCAGCCAAGACGCGCAGGTCGACTGCTTCCGCAACGCCGCCGCCCACCTCGAACCGGGAGGAGTTTTCGTCATCGAGAACTACATCCCCGCCCTCCAGCGGCTGCCACCCGGCGAGAGCATCCGAGTCTTCACCAGAACGCCTACCCACCTGGGCTTCGAGGAATACGACACCGCGGCGCAGATCGCGATCTCACACCACTACTGGGTGATGGACGGCGAACTCAAGACCTTCGCCTCCCCACACCGATACCTGTGGCCTGCCGAACTGGACCTGATGGCCCGCCTCGCCGGCCTGACCCTGCACGAACGCTGGACCGACTGGCACCACTCCCCTTTCACCTCGCGAAGCCAAACCCACATTTCCGTCTACCGAAAACCAGCCCTTCCGGTAAGCACTGTCCGGTAAGTGGTTGAGCTGGGTGTCTGCTATTCCTTGATCATGGTGGCCGGGGTGAGTTGACGGATCGGGCGTGGCCGGTGACCGAGCCGTTGTTGCGCCGATCTCGGGTGGTGAACGGCGGTGGCGGTATCACCGGCAGGTGATCAACGCGATCTCATGGAAGCCGCGTACCGGTGCGCCGTAGCGTGACCTGCCCGAACGGTACGGGCCAGGGAAGACCGCGCACGAACGGCTGCGGTTGTGGACCAAGGATGGGACTTGGCAGAAGATCCTGGACCACGTGATCGTCAAGGACGACTCGGTCGGCGATCCGAAGTGGATCGTGACCGTGGACTCCACTATGGTCCAGGCGCACCAGCATGCCGCTGGCGCCCGGGCAAAGAGGGCTGCAGCGAGGCGATCGAGGACCTCCGCGGTCGACGGAGAGCACCCTCCGCCGGTCCCGAGGCGGACTGAGCACGAAGGTCCACCTCGCGGTGGACGGCCGCGGACTGCCGATACGGGTGATCCTCACCCCTGCCAGGCCGGGGACACCCCGCAACTGGTGCCGCAGCATCCGGGTGGCCCGTGCCGGGCCAGGGCGCCAAAGGCTCCAGCGGCGGTCGCCCACGGACTTAAACGCCTAGATCCACAAGCGACGCAACGTCGTCGAGCGGTGTTTCAACCGGCTCGAGCAATTCCGGGATCTGGCCACGCGCTACGCCAAGTGAACCGCCTACTACCAGGCCGAACTGACCATCGCTGCCCTCGTGCTATGGCTGCGATGACTTGCAGGCCACTCCACCTATCCCTTCAAGACCCGCCTCGCCGCCTCCAGCCTTACGAGCGGCGGACGGCGTCGCAGCACCGTGGGCTGCCCGAGCAGGCCGCGCGGATCGGCGCCCCGACGAGTCTGGACGATCCACACCGCACACGGCCTCCGCAGCACAGTTCCAGCCACGCCCAGCCCTCGACACCACGAGCGACCCCGCACCTGTTACCGCTGCTGGAAAACATCCGGGTGGCTCGTGTCGGCCCGAACGCCCGGCACGCGGCCAAAGTTGGCTTGGCGGTCGTCCGCCGTCCTCGACGTCCAGCGCAACAAGAAGCGCACGAGGTCGGAAAAGCTGCGACCGGCTCAAGCCATTCCGAGACCTAGCCACCCGCCGCCTGCCAACCGCCGCCCACCAGCCGCAGGCCGCCAACCGCCGCCCACCAGCCCGCCAACCGCAGGCCGCCAGCCCGCCAACCGCAGGCCGCCAACCGCCGCCCGCCAGCCCGCCAACCGCAGGCCGCCAACCGCCGCCCGCCAGCCCGCCAGCCCGCCAACCGCCAGCCGCCAGCCGCAGGCCGCCAACCGCAGGCCGCCAACCGCCGCCCGCCAGCCCGCCAGCCCGCCAACCGCCAGCCGCCAGCCGCAGGCCGCCAGCCGCCAGCCGCAGGCCGCCAACCGCCCCTAGCCAGCCGCGAGCCGCCAGCCCGCCCGCCGCAGGCCAACCAGGCTGCCCCGCAGGACCTGCACCCTCGGATGCGCTGAGCCAACCGAGCCGCCCATTACCAAGCCGAACCGGCCATCGCCGCCATCCTCCCTGGCTCCAATGCCTTACAGGCCAGTGCCTGGCCAAGGTCATTCCCCACGATCACGTTCTGCGCGGCCCCGTCCGGCTGGGTGATCCACCCGCCGATCAGCGTCGGCACACGCCCGGCCGCGCCGTCAGTGCCCTCAACCTGCCTGAGCAGCCTTGGACCTAGCCTCCGCCCAAGCCCTGGGCGGCTATCCATCCCTCCTAACGTGTCTGCAGTCACGGCTGTCGACGCTGCTAGTCGCCGGGCAGGGCCAGTGGGAGGACACCACAGGCGCGTTGGATTCCACCCGGCACATGGCCTGGTCTGTTGCAGGGCAAAGGAATGCACTGCGAACTCGACGTATGGGGGCACGAGTTCCCGCATGACCGGCCGTCATGGCGGGCCACCTGCCCCGGCTCTGCTGAGCACAAGGAGGAACGGCACGCGCGACCGCACCGGTCACTTACTGGGACTGCTGCCCGGCACCGAGGACGACTGGGCGACGCGGTCGGGCCTGTCGGCCACCACGACGTTCGTGGCGCTGCCGCGCGCGTTCGAGGAGCAGCCTCGGACCTAGCCTCCACCCAAGCCCCCTGCGTGCCTATCCACACCTCCTAACGTGCCTGTCCACACGTCGCAACGTGCCTATCCACACCTCGCAACGTGCCTGATCACCTTGCCCCGTCACCGATTACGGCCGCCGCGGTCTGATGGGGAAGTCCAGCGCCAGCAAGCCGCCCTTGCTAGCCCGGCTGAGCAGCTCGCGCTCGATCGGCTCGACCCGATACGAGAACACCCCACCGTCGCTCCCCCAACGCAGCCCCACCAACCAAAGCCGCGCCTGGTTGAGCAGAACCGTCGATCATCAAGGAGGTGCTCAGCCTCGCGGCTTCATAACTTGAAGAAGTCCGCGAGCACCGGGCCTAACGTGTCCGGCCGCAGCAGGACGCCGTGATCGCGGCCGTCGAGCGTCGTGTGCTGACCGCCGGGGATGCTCTCGGCGGTGGCCCGTGCGGTGGCCCGGAACCAGCCTGGGCTGTCCCCGCCGCTGATCAACAGGGTGGGCGCCTTGATCGTGGCGTATCGGACAGCGGGCAGGCGGAGGCCCGGGCCGCACAAGGCGAGGTCGTACGGCAGGGTGTGCGCGAGATCGGTGTACCAGCTCCATTCCGAGGTGGCTCGCAGGGCGTCGACGTCGGCCGCGGAGGCGTTCGCGCCCTCGGTCAGGAACAGTGCGGCCGCGTCGCTTCGGTTGCCGTCGGCGAGTAAGGCGCGGACCCGGTCGATGAGGTCATCGGCCGGACGCGGGCGCTGCCCGTCCAGCACGAACGGCGGCTCATAGGCGGCCACCTTCTCAACCCCGGTCAGGGCAGCAGCCGCCTCCAGGGCCAGGATCGCGCCGGAGGAGTGCCCGAACACCATCGCCGCCCCGCCGACGTGCCGGATCACCGCCTCCAGGTCCTCGATCTCGGCTCGGACCGTGGAGCCGGGCCGGTCACCGCTGCCGCCCCGGCCGCGGCGGTCGTAAGCGATCACGGTGAAGTCCGGCGCGAGCACCTCGGCCAGGGCGGCGGTGGTGGTCCGGTCGCTGAACGCGCCGTGGACCAGGATCACCGGCGGTCCCTGACCGAGGGCGTCGAACGCTATCGGGGTGGCGTCGATCGATGTCACCGTCTGCATGTGGTCCTCCAAGCACGATTGCCGATGCTCATACTTGTACTCCCGACCACCGACAAAAACCGGATTCACCCCATCTGACCTGCGATGATGAACTTTGTGAGCCCACCGAGAACCGATCGGCGCCCCCGGTCGTCTAGCTGGACGTGACCGACGAGGCCGAACTGGTGCGCAGGATCTCCCGCGGGGATCGTGCGGCCTTCGCCGAGCTGTACCGCCGGACGTCACCCTGGCTCGCGGTGAGACTCCGCCGCCGGTGCGCGGACGACCAGGTGGTCGCCGAGGTCATGCAGGAGACGTACCTCGCGGTCTGGCGCGCGGCGAGCGGGTTCGCCGGGGCCGCTGTGGACGGTAGTGCGGTCGGGTGGTTGTGGACGATCGCATCGCACCGCCTGGTCGATGTGTTCCGGAAACAGGCCCGCCAGGCCGAAGTGCGGCCGGAGCCGACGAGGAATGCGCCTGCCGCCGAGGAAGAGGCGCTGGCCGGCACGGTCGGGCACGAACTCGGTGCCGCGCTGGACACGCTGGCACCGGAGCTGCGGGACGTGTTGCAGGCCATGGTGCTCGACGGGTTGTCGGTCCGGGAGACCTCGGTCCTGCTGGGAGTTCCGGAGGGAACAGTGAAAACGCGCGCCAGACGGGCACGGTTGTTGTTGCGGGAGGCGCTGTCATGAACCACCTGTCGGGGGAGCTGGTCCGCAGGTATGCCCGCGGGGATACGGAAATACCTGCGGACCAGCTGTGGGCTCTGGAAACGCACCTGGAGACCTGCGCGGACTGCAGAAAACTGCTGGCCGAGAACAGCGACAACCTCACCGAACTGCTGGCGGGCGTGTGGGCGAACGTGCAGCCGGACACGGAACCGGCCGAACACCGCCGACTGTCCACCTGGTTCGCGACGAATGCGTTGCCGTGGCTGGGAATGACGGTTCTGGTCGCGATCCTGGCAACCGTGCTGGACATGTTCGCCCAGGTCGGGCCGTCGCTTGTGCTCCTGCTGGCGCCGATCGCGCCGGTCCTGGGCGTGGCGGCCGCTGGTGCGCGAGGCCTGGATCCGGCATATGAGTTGATCTCCTCCACGCCGAGAGCCGGGCTGTACCTGGTACTCCGGCGCACGGTCTCGGTTCTCGTGGTGGTGATCCCGGTGCTGGTCCTGGCCGGGCTGCCCGGGAACGTGTCACCGGCGTTGTGGTTGTTGCCCTGCTTGGCTTTCAGCGTCGGCACGTTGGTGCTCGGCGGGTGGCTCGGCATGGGGCGGGCGGCAGGCGGGCTGGCGGCCGTCTGGGCGTTGTCCGTGGTGGGACCGAGCCTTGTGCGGGACGCGCTTCCGGTTGTGCTGCAACCGGTCAGCCTGCCGTTCTGGGGCGTGGTCGTAGTCGTTGGCGCGGTGGTGCTGGCCGTTCGGGCCGACGCCTACGCGCGACTGGGATAAGGGGAGACGAGATGGCACGGGTGGTGGGGGCGGCGGAGACCGCGCCGACGACGTACGCCTGGCAGATCCACACCGAGGACCTGCGGGTGAAGGCCGGCCGGCGAATGGCCGTGAACGGCCTCGACCTCAAGCTCGACACGGGTGTACACGGCATCCTCGGGCCGAACGGGGCCGGGAAGACGACGCTGATCCGGGCCCTGGCAACGGTTCTGAAGCCCGTGGGTGGTGAGTTGACCTTGCTCGGGCGGAGTCCGGGTGGGCGCGGGCTGAAGGCGTTGCGGCGGGAGATCGGTTATCTGCCACAGCAGTTCGGGTTCTATCCGCGGTTCACCGTGCGCGAGTTCGTGGAGTACATGGCCTGGCTCAAGGAGATGCCCAAGGCCGAGATCCCGGGCGCCGTGCAGCGGGCGATCGACCGCGCCGACCTGACGTCACGCGCGGACGATCGGCTGAAGACGTTGTCCGGTGGGATGGTGCGACGGGCCGGGATCGCGCAGGCGATCGTCAACGACCCCCGGATCCTGTTGCTCGATGAACCCACCGTTGGGCTGGATCCCGCACAGCGCATGCAGTTCCGCAGCCTCCTGCGGTCGCTTGCGGGCGACACATGCGTTGTGGTGTCGACGCATCTGGTCGAGGACGTGGCCACGGCGTGCGGCGATGTGGTGTTGATGAACGAGGGACGTGTTGTGTTCCAGGGAACTCCGGCCGAGCTGGCGGCCGCTGGCGACGGGTCCCACCCCGGTGACAGCCCGGCCGAACGCGGGTACTCGGCGATCCTGGGGCGGTCGCGATGAGGGTGCTGCGGATCGAACTGCGCCGGTCGGCGGCGCTCTGGGCGGCCCTGCTCACCGTCGTGGTCAGCCTGGGGATGTTCTACTCGTTGAGCGGGCCGTGGTGGAAGGGCACGAGCGCGTGGACCTCGGAGTGGACGACTCTCGCGCTGTGGCAACGGTGGCTGCTGCTGGAGACATGGCCGCTGGCGCTGGGAATCGGCGCCTGGCAAGGTCGCCGAGACGCTCGATCCACAATGGATGAACTAGCCGCCAGCACACCGCGGCCCGCGTGGCAACGAGTGCTTCCGCTGGTCAGCGCCATGGCTCTCGGTCAGATCACCGCGTACCTGGCGATCTTCTTCGTGGGTGGCGTCCAGGTCGCGTTCAACACCGACTACTTCCCACTGAGCTGGGTTCCGGTTGCGCTGGTAGGGATCCTGTCGACGGTCGCCGCCGCGCTGCTGGGCATGGGCGTGGGCCGGGCGGTGCCGTCGATCGTGACGCCTCCGGCCGTGGCCGCTTTGGGGCTGGCGGGCCTGATCCTGCTGATGGGCACGCCGGATGACCAGTCGAACCTGCACGGGACCGTGTCGCAAGCGATTGCGCTGTTGTCCCCCAACCTCGGGACCCCGCACGCGGCCTTCAGCGCGGTGACCACGCAGGTGAACCTGTTGCAGGGCATTTGGTTCCTCGGTCTCGGCGTGACCGGGTTCTCCTTGTACGCGGCCACGAAACGCAAGGAGCTGGCGCTGCTGCCTGCCCTGGCCGCGTTCGCCATCGCGCTTCCGTTGTTCCCCAACGACAGGGCCGGCGTTCTGCGTACGGACCCCGAGGCGGTCGCCCTGGTCTGCGCGGACGACTCGCCAAGGGTCTGCGTGACGCGGGTGCACCAGGACTCGCTGGGGTCGATCGTCGGACCCGCACGCGAAGCGTTGACCATGCTGGCGAAAATCCCAGGCGCGCCAACGGCTGTCGAGGAGGACACGACTGCTTTCAATGCGCGTGGACCGCATCCACGGAAACCTGGGGTGGTGTTGGTCAGCTTCGACGACTGGCAGTTCGCCAGCCGTCCCAGGGACAGGATCCTGATCGGGCCGGACGCGTCGTGCGACAGTTGGGCCCAGACGCTGCAGGTGTACGCCAACCGCACGGCGGTGGTGTCGTGGCTGGAGGGTTCGTTCCGGCTGCCCTATCGCGATCAGGACGGCACCTTGCAGCCGTTGGCCGAGTCCACTTGGAACGCTCTGCGCGCCTTGCCCGCCGCCGAACAGCCCGCCAAGGTGGCCGAACTGCGCGATGGGTCGTGCTCGGGATGAGATTCCTTGCGCTGTATGTACGTTCGCGCAAGATCCCAGTGGCGTTGGCCGTCATGGTCTTGGCCAGCCTGGGTTTCTGGGCTCTTGACCTGGCGGACGTCCGTCTGCTGATCCTCACCGCCGGGCTGGGTGTCGGTGCGGCGGCGGGCGGGCTCGGCGGTCAGGACCTCGACCTGGACCGCACGGCCGCCTTGAACTGGCCGGTCCGGCGCGCCTTGCACATCATCGCGATCGCGTTGGTGATGTCGAGCCTGATCATCGCCACGGATATGGGCGTCACCCCGGTCATCGTGCGTGACTGCGCCGGTCTCACTGGCCTCGCCGCGCTCGGCGCCGTCCTGTTCGGGCGTCACCTCGCCTGGGCGCCGCCTCTCGTGATGACCGTCTGGTCGGTCATCCTGCCCGTTCCCAGCGAGATCGTCTCGTGGCTGCGCGAACCCGCAGCCAGCCTGCCCGCGACTCTCACGGCCGCCGTCCTGGCCGCCGCAGGCCTGCTCGCCTACCCCCATTTTGGGCCCCGGACCAGCTGAAACCCGGAACTGTCGGTGGGTGGTCGTATGGTCCCCGGTATGAGCAAGGTGGACAGTGCGCTGGTGGCGGCGGCTCGGACGGGGCTGCGGGAGCTGGCGGATCCGGTGAAGGCGCCGGACATGCAGCGGTACATGAAGTCGGACATGCCGTATCTCGGCGTGGCCAAGCCGGAGCGGAGCGGGCTGGCCAAGCGGGTGTTCGCGGAGTTCCCGTTGGCGGATGTGGGTGGCTTGGTGGATACGGCGCTGGAGTTGTGGCGGGCGGCGCAGTTCCGGGAGGAGCGGTATCTGGCCGTGGATCTGACGGGGTGGAAGGCGTACGGGCGATGGCAGGACTCTTCGCTGGTTCCGCTGTACGAGGAGATGATCGTGACGGGGGCGTGGTGGGACTACGTCGATGAGGTGGCGATCCGGCGGATCGGGCCGTTACTCCGGGCCGAGCGGCCGAAGCTGACCAAGCTGATGCGCGAGTGGTCGGTCGACGAGGACCCGTGGCGGCGGCGGACGTCGATCATCTGCCAGGTCGGGGCCAAGCTGGACACCGACACCGATCTGCTCACCGAGACCATCGAGGCGAACATCGACGAGAAGGGGTTCTTCCTGCGCAAGGGGATCGGCTGGGCGTTGCGGGAGTACTCCAAAGTGGAGCCCGGGTGGGTGCGGGCGTTCGTGGACGCGCATCCGGGACTGTCGCCTTTGTCACGGCGGGAGGCGACCAAGTACGTGTAGTGTCTGAGGTACTCCGAGATCGCTCTCCCCCGGATGGATGCCGTAGATGGGGAGGCGCGCCGGTCGTCACCGGTGGCGGAGGGGCGGCGCAGTATCCGCACGCCCTCCACAAGGAGTTCTCAGTGACGAAAGTCGGCCTCGGCCTCCCGCTCGACGACATCGACGCCCTGCTCACCTGGGCTCAGCATGCCGACGCGGGCCCGTTCAGCACGCTCGCCCTCGCGGACCGGATCGTCTACCACAACCCGGAACCGCTGATCACGCTCGCCGCCATCGCGGGCGCGACCAGCCGCATCCGGGTGCAGACCGAGATCCTGCTCGCCCCGGCCCGGGAGACCGTCCTGCTCGCCAAGCAGGCCGCGACCCTCGACCGCATCTCCGGCGGCCGCTTCACCCTCGGCATGGGTGTCGGCATCCGCCCGGACGACTTCGAGGTCACCGGGTTCGACCACGCCACCCGCGCCGCCCGGTTCGACGAGCAGCTGGCCACCATGCGCGACATCTGGTCCGGTGACCGCATCGGCCCGCGCACCAAGGGCCCCGAGCTGCTGTTCGGCGCCTTCCGCCCGGCCGCGCTGCGCCGCGCCGCCCGCTTCGGCGACGGCGTGATCAGCGCCGCTCCCCCGGACTTCACCGACCACATCTACCGTTCCTTCGAGAAGTTCTGGAACGACAACGACCGCACCGGCGAACCCCGCCTGGTCGCCCAGGTGAACACCGCACTGGAGTCCACAAAGGACGAAGCAGCGCGCAACATCTGCTCCTACTACGGCGACTACGGCCCCACAGTCGTCGAACGCCTGGTCACGACCGAAACCCACATCCGCGACGCCATCCAGACCTTCACCGACCTGGGCGCCGACGAAGTGATCCTCTACTGCTGGAGCCCCAACCCCACCCAAATCCCGTACCTCGCCGACATCATCTCCTAACCCAACGAGGGCACTCGGCAGCCCCAGCTGCCGAGTGCCTCATATCAACCGCCAGTGCCACCACGTGGCACCGACAGGCCCAACACCAACAGATCAAATCCCCACAACAGCGCTCAGCCGCTGCCACTCCACCAAGCCGGGCATCCGCCCGCCAGTGACGTCGATATTCAAGACCCAGATCAGAATCCGGACCGTCCACTCAGAAACCGATGGCCCCAACACATCGGTCGCCTGCCACGCGCCCACCACGAACAGCTAGAAATCCGGGCAGAGGCACGGACCCGAAGCCACAGAACAGAATCCGGATGAGTCAGCAGCCGGCGGTGCTGGAGACGCGCCCTGCTCTCCGTCGGCTCGGCGGATTGGGCCACAACATCGCCGAGTACCTACGGCCCGCCCCGCAGATAGCAGGACATCCGCCCGAACTGTGGACGCTGAGATCCGGCATGCGGATCAGCTGCAGATCAGAATCCGGACCGATCAGTCGCCCAACAGCCGCACCAGCAACGTCCCCACAGCCATCTGGAACCGGCAAACTCGACCGGCACTCCGGCACTCCGGCACTCCGGCACTCCGGCACTCCGGCACCCCGACGCCCCCGCACCCCCGCACCGGGGCGCCCCGGCGACGGGGACGACAGGGGCAGGGGCAGGGGCAGGGGCAGGGGCAGGGGCAGGGGCAGGGGCAGGGGCAGGCTAGGCCGCGGCATCAGCTGCTGGCCGCTGCTCGACCGCATGATCGGCCTCCGCAAGCACCGGCCCACTCCGCAGCACCGGCAGACTCGGCAAGCACCATGGCCCCGCAGGTCGTCCCAGCGGCAGCAGCCAAGCCGCAGCAGCCAAGCCGCAGCTTCGGCTCGCTGCCAAGCCGCCTGAGGATGCCCGGGGCCCTGCAAGGCCTCGGCCCCCTGCCAAGCCGCCCCAACGACGCCAACGCAAGCCGCCCAACGACGGCAAACCAAGGCGCGACATCACGACCAGCCGCGGTCTGGCTCGGCGAACCGCCGGTTGCCCGCCCAACGACACGATCCAAATCGCCGTCGCGGCCTGCCAAGCTGCCGCTGTAGTGGCACGTCCCGCGCAGTTCGGCAATGGGCAGACAACGTGCACGCCGAGCGGGGATGCTGCTTGGATTCTGGAAATGGGAGAGGCCGTGGGTCGGGATTCCGAGCCCACGGCCTCTTTCCGTCTGGGTTCTAGCGGAGGATGGCGCCGAAGCGGTCGGTGAGGAGGGTTACGGCGGCTTCCTTGGCGGCGGTGGCTTCCTCGACCGTCAAAGTGCGGTCGGGGGCGCGGAAACGGAGGGAGTAGGCCAGGGAGCGTTTGCCTTCGCCGATCTGTTCGCCGGTGTAGACGTCGAACAGGTGCGATTCCTCCAGGAGGTCGCCGCCGCCTGCTTGGAGGGCCGCTGACACTTCGGCGACCGGGACGCTGGCGTCGATGACGATGGCCACGTCGAGCAGGACTGGGGGGTACGGCGAGACCTGGGGGGCGGGGCGCCGCTGGACCAGGGGGAGGAGGTCGAGGTCGAGCTCCATCGCGCAGGTGCGCTTGGGCAGCCCCAGGGCCTCGATCACCTTGGGGTGCAGCTCACCCGCGTGCCCCACCGGGAAGTCGCCCACCCGCAGCTCCGCGCACCGACCGGGGTGCCACGGCAGGAGGTCGCCCGCCTGGATGGTCACCTCGACGCCCGCCGCCTCGGCGACCGAACGCGCCGCCTGGATGGCGTCCGCCCAGGTGGCCGGCTCGCCCTTGCCCCACCAGCCGTCGCGCTGGCGGTTGCCGGTCAGCACGGCCGCCACGTGCACCGGCTGGTTCGGGATGGCCGCGTTCAACGTGGCGATCTCGGCGTCGGTCGGCCGCTGGTTCACCGCCACCGCGGGCACCGGCACCTGCTGCGCCCTGGGCAGCACGACCTGTCCGATGTGGAACAGCGCCACATCGCGCATGCCGCGGGAAACGTTGCGCGCCAACGCCTCCAGCAGACCGGGCAGCAGGGTCGTGGTCATCTCGGCGCGGTCGGCGTCCAGCGGGTTGAGCACCTTCACGGTGTTGCGCCGGATGTCGTCCTCGGCCAGCCCGAAAGCGTCCCAAGTGGACGAAAGCACGAACGGGAACGGCAGCACCTCAACGTAACCGTGCTGCGCCAGCGTCCGGGACACCGCACGGCGGCGGCGCTGCGAGGCGGTCAGGCCACGGCCGGCCGGTGCGGAGGGCAGCACCGACGGGATCGTGTGGTACCCCTCCAGCCGCAGCACCTCCTCGACCAGGTCCGCGGGCCGGGTCAGGTCCGGGCGCCAGGTCGGCGGGGTCGCGATCACCGCGGGACGGCCGGTGTCGGTCACGCCCACCTCGATGTTGCAGCCGATCTGGCTCAACCGGTGCGCGGTCACGCCACGGGCGTAGTTCACCCCGGCGACGCGGTCCGGCAGGTCCATCGCCATCAGCACCGGCCCGGGCAGCTCGGGCCGCCCGACGTCGGTCCGGCCCGGCTGGATCCGCGCCTCACCGTGCTCACGCAGCAGCTGCGCGGCCCGCTCGGCGGCGGCCGGGGCCAGCGCGGGGTCCACGGCCCGCTCGAACCGCTTGGAGGCCTCGCTGGGCAGCTTGTGCCTGCGCACGGCCCGCCCGATCGACGGCGGGTCCCAGACGGCCGCCTCCAGCAGGATGTCCGTGCTGTCGCCGCGGACCTCCGTGCTCGCGCCGCCCATCACACCGGCCAGCGAGATCGGGCCGGTGTCGTCGCAGATCACGATGTCGTCCGGGTCGAGCGCGCGCTCAACGTCGTCCAAAGTGGACAACTTCTCGCCCGGCTTGGCGCGGCGCACCACCAGGCCGCCCTTGATCGACGAGGTGTCGAACGCGTGCATCGGCTGGCCGGTCTCGAGCATGACGTAGTTCGTCACGTCGACGGCCAGCGAGATGCTGCGGATCCCGGCCAGCATCAGTCGGCGACGCATGAACCACGGCGTCGGCGAGGTCGGGTCCAGGCCGGTCACCCGGCGCGCCACGAACCGGGGGCAGCCGTGCTGGTCCTCGATGTGCACGCCGTGCGCCTCGCCCTCGGCGCCCGGCACGGCGAGCGCCGCCGGGTCCATCAGCGTGGTCTCGTACGCGCAGGCCAGCTCTCGGGCCAGGCCGCGGATCGACATCGCGTAGCCGCGGTCGGGTGTGATGTCCAGCTCGATCACGGTGTCGTCCAGGCCGAGCAGCGGCGCGGCGTCGTCGCCGGGGCTGGCCTCGCCGCTGGGCAGCACCAGGATGCCCGCGTGGTCGTCGCCCAGGCCCAGCTCACGGGCCGAGCAGATCATGCCGTTGCTGGTGTGGCCGTATGTCTTGCGCGCGGCGATGGCGAACCCGCCGGGCAGCACCGCGCCCGGCAGCGCGACGACGACCAGGTCGCCCTCGGTGAAGTTGGTGGCGCCGCAGACCACGCCCCGGGTCTCGGGCAGCGAGGTGGCGTCCTCGTCGTCGTCCTCCGAGTCGCCCACGTCGACCTGGACGTACCGGATCGGCTTCTTGAACTCGGTCAGCTCCTCGATCGCCACCACGCGGCCGACCACCAGCGGGCCGGTCACGTCGTCGAGCGCGCTGAGGTCCTCGACCTCGAAGCCCAGCCCGATCAGGGTCTCGGCGATCTGCTGCGGCGTGACCGAGTCGGGCAGGTCGACGTGTGAGCGCAGCCAGCTCAGCGGGATCCTCACTCCGCCTCCGTTCCGAACGCCGTGGTGAAGCGGACGTCGCCCTCGACCATGTCCCGCATGTCCGGGATGCCGTTGCGGAACTGCAGCGTCCGGTCGATGCCCATGCCGAACGCGAAGCCGGAGTAGACCTCCGGGTCGATGCCGCAGGCGAGCAGCACGTTGGGGTCGACCATGCCGCAGCCGCCCCACTCGACCCAGCCCGCTCCGCCCTTCTTCTCCGGGAACCAGACGTCCACCTCGGCGGACGGCTCGGTGAACGGGAAGAAGTGCGGCCGGAACCGGGTCTTGGACTCCGGGCCGAACATCGCGCGGGCGAACGCGTCGAGCGTGCCCTTCAGGTGCCCCATGGTGATGCCCTTGTCCACCGCGAGGCCCTCGACCTGGTGGAACACCGGCAGGTGGGTGGCGTCCATCTCGTCGGTGCGGAAGGTGCGGCCCGGGCAGACCACGTACACCGGCAGCTCACGCTCCAGCATCGAGCGGACCTGCACCGGTGAGGTGTGGGTGCGCAGCAGCAGGCCGGAGTCGGCCGGCGCGATGTAGAACGTGTCGGACATGGTCCGGGCCGGGTGGTCGGGCAGGAAGTTCAGCGCGTCGAAGTTGAACCACTCGGCCTCGAGCTCGGGGCCCTCGGCCACCTCGTAGCCCATGCCCACGAACACGTCCGCGATCAGCTCCGACAGCGTGGTGACCGGGTGGCGGGCGCCGTCGGGAACGCGGTCCCACGGCAGCGTCACGTCCACCGTCTCCTCGAGCAGGACGCGTTCGTCGCGCTCGATCTCGAGCTGAGCGCGCCGCTCGTCAAAGGCCGCCTTCACCAGCGCCTGCGCCTCGTTCACCCGCTTGCCCGCCTCGGAGCGGGCCTTGGGCGGCAGCGCGCCGATCTCGCGGCGGGCGACCAGCAGCGGCGACTTGTCGCCCAGGTGGGCCGGTTTCACCCCGGCGAGCGCCTCGAGGCTGTCAGCTGCGGCGAACTCGGCCTTCGCCTTGTCGACCGCCTGCTGCAGGGTCTCCGGCGCGAGGGCCGCGACCTCTTTGGGGTCGTACGGGTCGTTGGCTCCGGACATCGGTGCTGGACATCTCCTCGGGTCCGCGAGAGTGTGGCTTTGACCGGCACAGGCTCCACATGGAGTTGAAGAGCGCGCCGGTAGCCCAACGATCGTAGGCGACCCTCACCTCACGCAACTCATTAGGGCTGCCTGCCGCTCTCCGGGTAACGGTCCGGCTACTCGCCCGATAGAGTGACGCAACTCAAGGTCGAGCGGTTTTCCAGTGAACTTGTCGAGGTCAGCCGGTAGTCATGTCCCGTTCCTTCGGCGTCGATCTGCGCGGCGTCATCGAGCTGCTGAGCCAGCATCTGTACTCCAGCCCGCGCGTGTACGTCCGTGAGCTGCTGCAGAACGCCGTCGACGCGATCACCGCGCGGGGCGAGGTGGCCGCCCGGATCGTCATCGAGCCGTCCGACCGGACCGGGGACGGCACCCTGCGCGTCTCGGACAATGGGATCGGGCTGACCGAGGACGAGGTGCACACGCTGCTCTCGACGCTCGGCCGGACGTCCAAGCGGGACGAGCTCGGCTTCGCGCGGCAGGACTTTCTTGGCCAGTTCGGCGTCGGCTTGTTGTCCTGTTTCCTGGTCGCCGACCAGATCCACCTGGTGAGCCGGTCCGCAAAGGGCGGTCCCGCGGTGCGCTGGGTGGCGCAGAGCGACGGCACCTACGAGGTGGTCACCGACGAGGACGCGCGGGCCGAGATCGGCACGACGGTCACGCTGGTGCCGCGTCCAGATGCTGGACACTGGCTGACTCACGAGATGGTCGCCGCGCTGGCCCGGGAGTTCGGCGAGCTGCTGCCGGCCGAGGTGCACATCGGTGACGAACGCCTCACCCTGCCGGGCCTGCCCTGGCAGCGCGCGGACGAGCCGGGCGAGGCCTACCGCGAGCGGATGAGCCGGTACTGCGAGCGGACGTTCGGCTTCAAGCCGTTCGAGGTGCTGCCGCTGGACGTGCCCGCGGTCGGGCTGACCGGGGCCGCGTTCGTGATGGCCGACTCCGCGCACCCCGGCACCCGCCAGGCGCACCGCATCTACCTCAAGCGGATGCTCGTTGGCGACTCGGTCGAGGGTTTGTTGCCGGATTGGGCGTATTTCGTGCGCTGTGCGGTGAATTCCTCCGCGCTGCGGCCCACCGCGAGTCGAGAGGCGCTCTACCAGGACGAGACCCTGCTGGCGATCCGCGACGAGCTGGGCGGCGTGATCAAGGACTGGCTGATCCGGCTGGGCGCCACCGATCCCGAGCGCGCGTCGGCGTTGCTGGCCAAGCACCAGCTGGGGATGAAGTCGGTGGCGTTGGTGGACGACGAGCTGCTGCGGCTCGTTGAGCACTGGCTGCCGTTCGAGACGACCGACGGCAACACCACGCTCAAACAGTTCCGCCGCAGGCACTCGACGATCCTGTACACGCCGGACGTCGACGAGTTCCGCCAGTTCGCGCCGGTCGCCCAGGCGCAAGGACTGGGGCTGCTCAACGCGGGGTACGCCTACGACGCGGAACTGTTGAAGCGCCTGGTGGAGGTGCACGGCCCGACCGCGGCCCGGCGGGTGGCGCCGAACGAGCTGCTGGCCAGCATGGACGAGCCCGCCCCGCAGGCCGAACAGGACCTGCGCCGCAGCCTCGACCTGGCCAGGGCGGTGCTGGAGCGGCACGACTGCGAGGCGGTGGCCCGGGAGTTCGACCCGGTCTCGCTGCCCGCGCTGCTGATCACCGACGCCGACCGGGAACGCCAGCAGGACGCCTCCCGGATCAGCGAGGACGCCGACCCGCTGTGGGCGGAGCTGCTCGGCCAGCTGACCGGCCCGGTCTCGCAGGCGGGCCAGCAGCTGGTGCTGAACACCCGCAACCCGCTGGTGCGTAGGCTGTCCGAGCTGACCGACCGGGCATTGGCGGAGCTGACCGTGGAGTCCTTGTACGTGCACGCGTTGCTGCAGTCGCGGCGGCCCATGCGCCCCAAGGACACCGCCGCGCTGAACCGCTCGTTCCTCGACCTGCTCGACCGGGCGGTCCGCGGATGACCGACGACCGGGCGCGTGCCGAGGAGCTGTTCAACGAGGCCATCGCGATGCCCACCGGCATGCCCCGGCACGAGGCGCTGGAGCGCGCCGCCCGGGCCGCCGACGCCGCCGGTCACGACATGCTGGCCGCGACCTGCCGGATCGCGTTGATCGACTCCTGCTACTGGCTCAACCGCTACGACCTGATCCTGGCGCCGATCGCCTGGTGCCGGACCGCCGAGCAGCGGGACATCTCGGTGTTCAGCGAGAACGAGCTGCACAGTCTGAACTGGGCGTACAAGTGGGTGCCGGTCGGGCTGCGCCGCGATCCCCGGTTCAGCCTCGAGCAGATCTCGTCGGTGCTGGACGACCTGGAGTCGCGGTACAAGCGGCTCGGGTACTCGCTGCAACCGGTGTACGGCCAACGGGTGCTGACCGCCGCCCACATCGGTGATTTCGAGCTGGCGGACGAGATGTTCGCCCGGTTCATCGCCACCGAGCGCGACGACATGAGCGACTGCGCGGGGTGTGTGGTCGAGGAACAGGTCGAGCACCTGGTGTCGCGCGGCCGGTACGAGGAGGCGCTGCGGCACGCCGAACCCGCGCTGGCCGGGTCGTTCACGTGCAGCACGCAGCCGCAGGGGGTGCTCACCGCGCTGCTGCCCGCGTTGACCGCATTGGGTGAGATCGACCGCGCCCGGGACGCGCACCTGACCGCGTACCGGCGGTCGCGGGAGCAGGCCGGGCAAGGCTATGTGGGCCTGCACCTGGAGTTCTGCGCGGTGACCGGGAACGTGCCGCGCGGGATGGAGCTGCTGCGAAGACATCTGGACCAGGTGCACCACGCGACCAGCCCGATCGGCACGATGAACTTCGCCGCCAGCGCCGCTCTGCTGCTGTCCCGGCTCGACTCCCCCGAGCGCGTCCCGCTGACCGTCCCGTTGCCCAGCGGTGCCACCGAGACCGTCTCCGCTCTGGAGCTTCGCACCCGGCTCGAGACCACCGCCCGTGACCTCGCCGTGGAGTTCGACCGGCGCAACGGGACCCGGCGCCAGTCCGAGCGCATTCAGTCCATTCTGGACGCCCCCGACACCGTGCGTGTGCCGCTCGCGGTGCCCAACCCGGTCGTCTCCGGTGAGCCCTCACCGGTCAGCGCGGATCCGGTGGAACTGGCCTACCAGGCGCACCTGGCGTACGAGGAGAACGACTTCCTGACCGGGTACCGGCTGCTGAGGTCGCTGCCCGCGGACCTGGATCCGTTGCTGCCGGCCAATCTCGCCGCCCGGATCGCGGCGCGGCGGATCATCGTGTTCGAGGCGCGGTCCGCCGATGTCCGGGACAAGCTCGCCGCCGCGGTGCACCGCCTGGTCGAGGCGGGCGAGGACGACCAGGCGGCGCGGTTCTCGGCCCGGCTCGGGGTGCTCACCGCCGAAGCCGGGGACCTCGACGGCGGGATCGAGCTGGCCGAACGGGCGTTGGAGTCGGCCGAGAAGTACTCGTCGTCGACCGGGCGCATTCTCGTCCGGCTGATCCTGTGTGAACTGCTGGACCAACGGCACGAGCACGTGCGGGCGGGCGAGTTGCTGGCCGACGCGTTGCATCTGGCCGAGGAGACCGATCCCGACCGGGTGCCCTCGATCCTGCTGGAGATGGCGGATCACGAAGGGCGCCAACGGAATCTGGGCGCGGCCGAGAGCCTGCTGGCGCGGGTGCTGGCCATGCCGGGGCTTCGGCCGGGTGACCGGTTCCACGGCCTGCGGGCGCGGGCGGCGATCGCCGAGGTGCGTGGGGATGTCGAGCTTTCCCTTGCGGTGGCGGCGGAACTGGTCTCGTTCGCGCGACCGCACCCGGGGCCGTGGCTGCCGGATGTGCTGCTGCACCGGATGACCATTGTGGACAACCTCGACCGGTCCGGCGCGCATCTGGCGGATCTCGTCGACACCGTGGCGGTGTGTCGCGCGGAGGGAACGGCGACGGACATCGCGCGGGCCTGTTACCTGTTGTCCTCGGGGTATCTGGCGCATTCGCGGCTGGTCGAGGCGGCCGAGGCGCTGGAGGAGGCGTTGCGGCTGCTGGATCCGTCCGATGTGGACCGGGTGATGCCGGTCCGCTACCGGCTGGCGACCGTGTGCGGCGAGCTGGGCGAGTACGGCGAGGCCAAGAAGCATTTCACCGCGATGCTTTCGCACATCACCGCGGCTCCGGCCAGTTCACAGGCGATGGTGTGGACGGGCCTGGGCGCGATCAACTACTCGCTGGACGATGTCGCCGAAGCCGAACGCTGCCACCGCCGTTCCGCGGAACTGTGGGAACTCGCGGGCCTGCCCACCGAGGCCTTGCACGCCTGGGTGAAAGCAGCCGCCGCGATCGCCGACACCGACCAGCCCACGGCGCTCTCCCACCTGGCGCGCGCGATGTCCCACGTACCGGAGGGCGAAGGCGACCTCACCGCGCGCCTCTCCGCGGAGGTCCTGGAGCTGCGGGGCTACACCTACGCACAGCAGGGTCGCCACGCGGAGTCCTTGGCGGACAACATGAACGCGGCTGAGCTCGTCGCCGGCATCGACGAACCCGACTGGCAGATCTTCCTGATGGTCCGCGCCGCCCGCGCCCACCTGGCCCTCAAAGCCCCGGCCAAAGCGGAGAACCTCGCCCGCGAAACCATTCCCCTGCTGACCCCCGACACGCCACAGAGCATCGTCGCCCGCGTCCTCGACATCCTCGGCAAGTCCCTGGAAGCCCAGGGAAAGGTGATCCACCAGGACACCACCGCCCGTGCTCTCACTGCCCGGTTGCGGGACTGATTCCCTGCTGCGGCATGGCTTCCGTGACAGTCTGGGCGTGCGGGTGACCGCATGCACCGACGTGGCTATGGCTGCCCAGCTCAGGTTCCCGGCGCGGCTGAACGGCCTAGGGGATCGGCACTAGTCCTAGGCGTTGTTCGTCACTGGCACGCATTGTCCCAAACGGGACAATTCTCGCGTGAACCACAACCCTGCACAGTTGAGCCGACGAGGATTCATCGGTGGTGTCACGGGAGGCGCCGCAGCAGTAGCGTTGCCGGGAACGTCGTTCGCGGAGGAGACCGCGGGGACAAACCCACGTTTCTTTGGTCGGATGTTCCAGCTCCCGCCGTTCGCGCAACCCACGCAACGGGTCATGGACGCCCTGCGTGAGCTGGGCAGACCCGGCGGGTTGATGGACGCGAAGGACCCTCTGCAGGAGGGGCCGGTCCGGCTCATCACGAATCCGGAGCTGTCGCCCGGTAATCTCGACAACCCGTTCCATACGGCGGGGACCACGTTTTTCGGCCAATTCGTCGACCACGACTTCACATTCGACATGAATTCACGGCTGGGGGTGCCGACCCCGCCGGAAAGCTCGCCGAACACCCGGTTTCCCACTTTGTCGCTCGACTCGGTGTACGGCAACGGGCCCATCGCCAACCCGGAGCTGTACAGTCCCGCCGACCGCAAGAAGTTCCTGGTGGAGAGCGGCGGCCAGTTCGAGGACCTGCCCCGCCGCGCGGACAAGGTGGCGATCATCGCCGACCCGCGCAACGACGAGAACCTGATCATCGCCGGGCTGCAGGTCGCGTTCCTGTTGTTCCACAACAGGGTCGTCGACCTCGTGCGATCGCAGCGAGTGCCCGAGGACGACGTCTTCAACGAGGCCAAGCGGATCGTCACCTGGCACTACCAGTGGATCATCGTCCACGAGTTCCTGCCGCAGATCATCGGCTTCGGGCTGACGCAGGACATCCTCAAGCACGGCCGCCGGTTCTACCGGCCCGCGCCCGGCCAGTTCTTCATGCCGGTGGAGTTCCAGGGCGCGGCATACCGGTTCGGGCACAGCATGGTCCGCCCGTCCTACCGCGCGAACCTGGCCGGGGACAACGGCGGCCCGTTCTTCGGGTTCATCTTCGACCCGGCGGGCGAGGGCCAGGCCGACCCGGTGGACCTGCGTGGCCGGGCCCGCGCCAGACGCCGGTTCATTGGCTGGCAGACGTTCTTCGACTTCGGCGACGGTCAGGTCAAGCCCAACAAGCGGATCGACACGCACATCTCCACTCCCCTGTTCAACCTGCCCCTCGGCGCCATCGCGAGTGGTGACCCGCCAACGGCGCTGCCGCAACGGAATCTGCTCCGGCACGTGACCTGGTCGCTGCCGTCCGGGCAGAACATCGCGCGGCAGATGGGCATCCCGGTGCTCGGCCCGGACAGCTTCCCCGAGTTGAAGCCGCTCGGTGCCGGCTTCGACGCCAGCACGCCACTTTGGTACTACGTGCTCAAAGAGGCCCAGGTGCTCGGCGACGGGTTGAGCCTGGCTGGGGCCGGCGCGCGCATCGTCGGCGAGGTGTTCATCGGCCTGCTGCAGCTGGACTCGCAGTCCTACCTCGCCGCACAACCGAACTGGACGCCGACGCTGCCGAGCCGCACTACGGGCGACTTCAAGATGGTCGACCTGCTCACCTTTGCCCGCGTGGACCCGGCCAGCCGTCGTCAGTGACCGATCCGGTAGGCGTGCACGAAGGTCTGCTCGACCTTGTTGCCCGCCTGATCGGTTGCGGTCACCCGCAGGGAGGCGAAACCTGGTGCGGCCGAGTTGGTCTCGAGGCCGTACCAGATTTCGTCTCCCGCGAAGACGGGGACATCGCGCCAGGTCACGCCGTCGTCGAACGAGGACTCCACCGTCACTTCGGTGACCTTCGACGGCGTGCTGCCCGGATTGCGTTGCAGGCGAACCGGGATCACGAACAGAGTGTTGGCCTTGGCCGAGTTCTGGCCGTCCAGGTTGGGCGAGATGCTCGCCGTCATCAACGGAAGTGCTTGCCGCTCAGGTGTTCTCGCCGAGGCAAAGGTCCAGGCGGTGTGCGTGAAGCTGGACAGCGGCAGCTTGGTGTCGTCCAAGGTCAGGTCGACCTCAGCGCGATAGGTGGCCTGCTCGGCGGGCTGGTCCGCGAAGACGTCGTCGAACAGGTCCTTGCGGTCGGCGACGAGCTGACCGTTGCGGTACAACGCGATCCGGCTGGACTTGGTCGCCAGCGGGTAACCCAGCCGGTCGGTGGCGCCGTCGGAGTAGCCCGGTGCGTGGATGATGATCTTGTCGTCCAGCCGGACCGCGCTGTACTGGTCAGGCGAACCCGCGGGCGCGAACGAAGGCCCGAACACACCCCGGTTCCAGTGCCGCACCGAAGTCGACCCGGCGGCGAGCATCTGCGGCGTGTTCTCCTCGACGTTGCTCAAGTCGGGGAACGACAACGGTTTCACGGCCTGCCCGAAGCTCTGCAACCAGGTCCGGCCTTGCGCCTGGTAGTACTCAGTACGCTCAAACGGGAGCGTGACCGTGAGCGGGACTCCGACCCGGCGCTGCACCTCGGCCGTGGACCCGAACGACCACACGATCCCGAACTTCCCCGCGCTCATGGCGTCGTAGTGCTGACGCACCGCGGCGAAGTCGGACTGTTCGACCACGGGCGCGAACCCGTTCGGGTAAGTCCCGGTGAAGCCCCAGAACAGGTGGTAGACGTACGGGCTGTCGATGAACTGGTGTTTGGCGCCCGGTTCGGCGATCTTCACATTCACCCAGGCCCGCAGGTCATTTTCCGGGATCGGCGGGCCGATCTGCGCGGTGTGGAAGGCACTTGCGGGCGCGTCCATGCCGAACTCCTGGATCCCGCTGAGGAACCCGGCCCGCCCGGACGGCGTGTCCCAGAACCGGACCAGGCCAACGTCCTGCAGCGCGTACTCGCCGCCGACCCCGTTCACAGCAGGGTGAATCGGCTTGGCTTCGCGCGCATCCAAGACAATGGAAGTGTCGTGGTCGAGGACGAGCAGCGGTTGGGTGATGTGGCTCAGGCTGTCCTTGGCGGGCAACAGTCCATCCACAATGTACTTTCCTTTGGGGCGGCGAAGAGTCACAACGCCATCAGGATCGTACGGGGTGTCCGCGGCCAGCGAGTCCATGCCGAGCACCATGGTCGCCACGATCGGTGAGAGCTTGCCGTCGCGGCCGATCTGAGTCACTTTGAGGTCGTAGCTCTCGACCTCTTTGTTGACCGTGACTGGTGTGACGAGCTTGAGATCACCGGAAGTCGCGACGACACGTGTAGTCAGACGGCCGTCAGGTCCTGTGCGAGTGTCCGCAGTGACAGTGGCGGCGGCTTCGCCGTTCGCCGGGACGGTGATCTCGTTCTGTTGCAACGAGAACGCGCTCCCGGTCACCGACAGGGACAACGTGACCGGCGCGGATCCGGCGTTGCGGTAGGTGATCGTGCCGCCGACTGGTTTGTCATCGTCGTGCGGCCAGCGCTGCAGGCCGAGGTTCACGGTGTTCGTGGCGAAGACATCCTGTTTGATCGCGCGGGCGACGTCGACCCGGCCCGCGCCTTCGGCGAACACATCGCCTTTCGCGGTCGGCTTGGCCGCGGAGACCAGCGCAGACTTGAGTTCCGTTGCACGCCAAGCAGGTTGACGCTGGGCGAGGAGTGCGGCAGCACCGGCGACGTGCGGTGTGGCCATCGAGGTGCCGCTCAGTTTGGTGTAGATGCCGTCGACTTTGGGCAGGTCGCTGTGGGTGGCGCGGGCGGCGACGATGCTCGTGCCCGGTGCGGCGATCTCCGGTTTGATGGCGCCGTCGGAGAAGCGCGGGCCGAGGTTGGAGTACGCCTCCTCGTTGTCCTTCTTGTCCACGGCGCCAACGGAAAGCGCGGCATCCGCGGTACTCGGCGAGGACACCGACTCGGGTTTGAACGCCTGGTTGCCCGCGGCGACGACGAACAACGCGCCAGTCTCGGCGGTGAGCTTGTCGATCGCGGCTTCGAGCGGGTCGACGTCCTCGGTGTTCGGCCCGCCCAGGCTCAGGTTGATCACCTGCGCGCGCTTCTCGCGGGCCGCCCACTCCATCCCGGCCAGGATGGCGCTCTCCGGGCAGCCGTCCTCCTCACAGACCTTGCCCACCACCAGGGTCGCATCCGGGGCCACGCCACGGTATTTGCTCCCGGCGCCGGCGATCGTCGAAGCCACGTGGGTGCCGTGGCCAATCTTGTCGTCAGTGTCCTTTTCGGACACGAAACTGCGGGTGTCCGCGATCCGCCCGGCGAAGTCGGGGTGCGTGCCGTCGATCCCGGTGTCCAACACCGCGACCGTCACGCCTTTGCCTGTGTAGCCCGCCTGCCAGGCGGCCGGTGCCCCGATCTGCGGGACGCTCTCGGCCAGGTCGATCCTACGCTTGCCGTCCAGCCACACCTTCCCGGTGCTCGCCTTGATCGACGCCCAGGCCTGGCCTTTCGGCGCACGGATAGCCGATGTCCGCGCCTTGCCGTTGTCGACGAGCAGCGGGATGTCGGCGGTCTGGCCGTAGCCGAACTCCTGCAACGCGGTGATGTCGAACAGCCTGTGATCGAGGCGGCCGGACGCCACCAGACCCGCCGCGTCCATCGGGACGACATACGTGTGACCTGCGAGTTCGTAGGTGTGGTAGGCGATTCCCGTGCGGCCCTGAGTCGGCAGCGGCGCCACTTGTCCGCCGTTGACCACCACCCGGTCGCCCGTGATCAGGGTGATCGCGTGCTGGGCCGGGTCCACCCGCGCCGCGGCGGGCAAGGCCGGAACCAGTGTGAAGATCAGACCGACAGCGAGCAGGGTTCGCACATCACCCACGGTAGGGGTTGACTACCGGCGCGGCTAGATCATGAATTCAACTGATAGCCACTGGCGTACAGGCAAACAGCCGCCGCTGTGGCCAGATTCAGGCTCTCCGCCTTGCCATAGATGGGAACCTGCACGGCTTCGTCCACGGCGTCAAGGATCTCGCTGGGCAGGCCGCGTGCCTCGCTACCGAACACCCATGCCGTTGGCTGGGACAGATCGGCGGCGTAGAGATCGGTCGTGGCATAGCCGTCCGCGGCTACCAAGCGCAGACCGGCGGCCCGGCAGGCGTCAAAAACGGCAGTCGTGTTGCGCGCGCGAGCCAACGGCAGGTGGAAGACACTGCCGGTGGAGGCGCGGACGCACTTGCCGTTGTGCGGGTCGACGGTGTCGCCCGCGAAGATCACCGCTGAGGCGCCGGCGGCGTCAGAAACTCGGGTGACCGTGCCGGCGTTGCCGGGGTCGGACACTCCAACCAGGACAGTCACCAGCTTGGGCGCGGCGAGGGCCTCTTCGAGCGAGACGTCGAGCAGCTCGCACACCGCGACGATGCCTTGCGGTGTCACGGTTTCCGAGAGGCTGTCGGCGGCCTTGTCGGTCACCACCGACACCAGAGCGTCCACAGTGGACAGCAGGTCGGCGTTCCGCTCGGCGGCCTGCTGGGTCACGAAGATCTCGTGCACCTGGCCGTACCGGACGGCCTCACGGACCGCCTGCGCGCCCTCGGCGAGGAACCGGCCGGCGCGTTCCCGCCCGGCCCGCTTGGTCAACTGCCGCGCAGCAGCGACCCGGGGCGTGCGCTCGGTGAAGAGCTGCACCGCCCCGGGTCGTTGTGAATAACGCTCGCTCAGGCCTTCTCCTGCGCCGGAACGTTCGCGCGGGACACCTCGACCAGCGCGGTGAACGCGGCCGGGTCGCTCACCGCGAGCTCGGCGAGGATCTTGCGGTCGACCTCGACACCCGCGACCTTCAGGCCCTGGATGAAGCGGTTGTAGGTCATGCCGTTCTGGCGCGCCGCGGCGTTGATGCGGGTGATCCAGAGCTGCCGGAAGTCACCCTTGCGGGCACGGCGGTCCCGGTAGGCGTAGTTCAGCGAGTGGAGCACCTGCTCCTTGGCCTTGCGGTACAACCGCGAACGCTGACCGCGGTAGCCGCTGGCCAGCTCAAGGGTCGTGCGGCGCTTCTTTTGGGCGTTCACTGCCCGCTTGACGCGTGCCACGGGTCCATCCTGTCACTCTCTAGGGGCGGCGAGCCGCCGGGTGGTCTGGGGGAAGTCGCTCAGATGCCGAGCAGGCGCTTCACGCGGTTCGCGTCGTTGGCCGCCACGTCCGTGATGCCCTCGAGGCTGCGCGTCTTCTTGCTGGACTTCTTCTCCAGAATGTGCCGGTGACCGGCGCGCTCGCGCTTCAGCTTGCCGCCACCGGTCACCCGGATGCGCTTGGCAGTGCCCTTGTGCGTCTTGTTCTTCGGCATGTCGTCCTCATCTCGTGCCGCCGCCCGCGCTAACGGCGGGCGGTCGGCAGTCTGTCTAACGGGGCCCCTGCGCTACTCGGCAGCGTCAGAGTCCGGCGTCTCCGGGGCGTCCGGAGAGCTCGCCTTGCCCCGCGGCTTGGCGTTCTTGTGGGGCGCCAGCACCATGATCATGTTGCGGCCGTCCTGCTTCGGTGAGGACTCGATGACCCCCAACTCGGCCACGTCGTCGGCCAACCGCTGCAGCAACCGGTACCCCAGCTCCGGACGGGACTGCTCCCGGCCGCGGAACATGATGGTGACCTTGACCTTGTTCCCGTGCTCGAGGAACTTGACGACTGCCCGCTTCTTGGTCTCGTAGTCGTGGGAGTCGATCTTCGGCCGGAGCTTCTGCTCCTTGATCACCGTGAGGACCTGGTTGCGCCGGGACTCGCGGGCCTTCTGCGCGCTCTCGTACTTGAACCTGCCGTAGTCCATGAGCTTGCAGACAGGCGGGCGGGCCTGCGGGGCGACCTCGACGAGGTCGAGATCCGCCTCCTGGGCGAGGCGGAGCGCGTCCTCGATACGGACAATCCCCACCTGCTCGCCGTTCGGTCCGACGAGTCGGACCTCCGGCACCCGGATGCGGTCGTTGATACGTGACTCGGAGCTGATGGTGCCTCCTCTTTCCGAGCTCGCTGTTCTTACGCGTCTGTGCCTTTGTTCAGCTGCGGCGACGCGGCGGCCGGCGGTGGCCCCAGTAAACGCGTCAGGCCCCGGCCGTCTGGTTCCAGACGTCACGGGGCCCGCTGCCTACACCGATCCACGGCGCTGCCGCGCCGAGCGCGGCCCCCTGGCCAGGCCAGGTGCCGCGATTGACCGGACCCGGACACCTCTGGCGGTGACTCGGGTGGGAGCGGGGCTCCACTTGCCGCCCCCGTTCGCACAGGGGCTGGTCGCACGTGGAAGGGTACCAGACCGTGACTGACCCCGTCTTTTCCGACCCCGACGACTTCAACGCGCGTGACCTGGCCGACATTCCCAGCGTCGAGGTGATCAGCCGCGCCGCCGTGATGCTGATGTCCGCCGCGGCCGAGCGCCTCGGCCTGGCCGACCCCGACCCGGACGAGAGCCCGCGCCGTGACCTGGACGAGGCCCGCAGGCTGATCACCGCGCTGGCCGGCCTGGTCACCGCCTCGGTGGAGTACCTGGGCCCGCACGCCGGGCCGATCCGCGACGGCCTGCAGTCGCTGCAGAAGGCGTTCCGGGAGGGGTCCGTGGTGCCCGACGAGCCCGGCCAGGGCCCCGGCGAGAAGTACACCGGCCCGGTCTACTAGAGCTCCCGCGCCAGCTGGGCGACCCGGGCCAGGTGGGCCGCCCTGGTCGACGGCCGGCTCGGCCGATCGACCGAACCGCCGAACACGACGAACTCGCTCCGCTCGGCGCGTGCCCCGATGCGGTCGTTGATCATGACGGTCTTCATCGCCGTGTGGAAGCCGTCGGCTTCGAGTTGCTCGACGCTGTAACCGGCCGTGCACAGTACGAGGGCCTGGGTGGCTTTGCGGAGAGTCAGGGGTTTGTAGGCGACGCCGACGGTCCAGACCCGGTCGAACCAGCCCTTGAGCCGGGCCGGGCAGTCGGACCACCAGACCGGGTAGACGAACGCCCACACATCGGCCGCGTTGAGCCTGGCGTGTTCGGCGGCGACGTCATCGGGGATGGGCGCGTCGGGGCGGTGGCCGGACTCGCGTTCGTACTCCTCGGCCGTCAGGTCCGCGCGGAAGTCCATGGCGTAGAGGTCCGAGACGGTGGCGGTGTGGCCGGCTTCGGTGAGCCCGGCCAGGAACGCGTCGAGAACCTCGCGAGTGAAACCGCGCGGGCTCGGGTGCGCGTAGACGACGTGGACCTGTTTCATCGTCCACAAAGGATAAGGGCCCCGCGAGCGTCGCTCGCGGGGCCCTTGTGTGAGTTGGGGGTCGGACCCAACAACTGTGGCCCGGCGCCGGTGAGGCGCAGGAGGGGAGGCCAGCGCCGAGCCACATGACCTGTGGTTACTTGGCGATCTTGTCCTTGGCCTTCTTGCCGTCCGGCGAGGCCACGAACCAGACACCGCCCACGCCCTCACCCTTGGTGTCACAGGGCTTGACGTCCTTGATGTAGGTGTACATCGCCCAACCGCCGAGGGTCAGCTGCTTCTGACCGTCCGGCCGGGTGATCGAGCCGACGAGCGCCTTGTCGATGCCCTCGACCACGATGTTGTCCTCGGCCTTGACGATCGGCCACGTCTCCAGGCACTTCGCGTCGCAGTTCGACACCGACGGGTTGACCGTGTCCTTGTCGAAGCGGTACAGCGTCATGCCCTTGTCATCGGTCGCGATCTTGCCGAACGGCTTGACGTCCATGGCACGGATGATCGTCTGACCGGCAGCGGCCGGCTTGACCTTGTCCTTGGCCCGGGTGCCGTTCGGGGCGGCGGCCCACCACTTGCCGCCGACGGCCTCACCGGTGACGTCACCGGGCTTGGTGTCCTTGGCGTACTTGTACATCGGCCAGTTGTTGATGGTGAGCTGGCGGATGCCGTCCGGGCGGTCGATGAAACCGATCGCCTTCTTCTCAACGCCTTCGAGCTGAGCGTCGTCGGTCAGGGTGGCCGCAGGCCACGCGTCGAGGCAGGCGCCGGTGCAGCCGGAGGTCGGCGGCTGGCTCTTGTCACCGTCGAACCGGTACAGGGTCATGCCCTGCGCGTCGGTCACGATGGTGCCGAGCGCACCGGCTTCGGCGGTCTTCAGTCCGTTGTTGTTGCCTTGAGCCCCACCGGCCGCGGGCGGCGCGTCGTCAATGGAGATCGTTCCCGTCGGCGCGGCCGCGGGCTCGATCGCCCGCTGGTTCGCCGCATTGGTTGTAGCGGGGCTGGCCCCACACGCCGCGGTGACGAGCATCGCGCCCATCGCGACCGCGCCGGCGATGACGTGCCGCACACGTGATGCCATGACTACGTTCCTTTCTCCCGCTGAGACCCCCTAGCTGTCTGCGGGGCCGTGGTTGCTCACCCACAACACGAGCGCTGCCGGAGGGCGGTTCAGCGGAAGCCAAGAATTTTTCAATCTGGCCGCAGGCCTGCGAAAACGATGGCGAGCGTGCGCCGACGGAGATCATCGGACCAGCCACCGCGCAGCGCGGCATGACTGGTGGCGGTCAGCAGTGCCATCACCTCATCGAGCTGGACCCCGGGCCGGACAGTGTTGCCGCGCTGGGCGTTCACCAGGAGAGTGCCGATCGCCTCCCGCATGAGCTGCAGCTGGCCGCCCACCTGAATGTCCACATCCAACAGTTCGACAACCGTCCGCTTCGCGGCGGCCTGCGCCACGACGTTGGCGAAGAAGGTGTAGATCGCCTCGGGATCCCCCTGCCGCGCAAGGCTTTCCACCTCCTCGGCGAACCGCAGGGCGAGCTGCTTCATGATGGCGGTCAGCAGGTCGTCCTTGGTCGGGAAGTGCCGGAACACGGTGCCGATGGCAACGCCGGCCCGCCGCGCCACCTCCTCAGTGGACGCCCCCACCCCCATCTCAGCGACCACCTCCTCGGCCGCGGCCAGGATCCGCGCCCGGTTGCGCTGGGCATCAGCCCGCATATCCCCTCCATTGACAACATGAGTGGAGACTCATTATCTTTGCCCGAAAGTGAGTCAGCACTCATCTTAACTGGGAGGATGGCGATGTCCGCACGTGAGGTGTTCGAGAAGATGCGGAGCTACTGGGTGGACGGCGCCTCGGACGACATGTGGTCCGACGACCTCGTGGTGGAGAACCCCTTCGCCAGGCCGGGAAGGCCCAAGAGGGTGGAAGGTGGCCAGACGTTCCGCGAGATCGCGGTCGCGGGACGCGCGGCGCTGCCGGTGACCTTCGAGGCGTGCAACATCCTGGAGCTGCACGAGACCGCGGATCCCAACGTGATCGTGGTGGAGTACGAGTTGGTGGCGCGGTCGAACATCACCGGGGAACAGGACTCTGCGCGGTTCATCGGGGTGTTGAAGGTGCGGGACGGGAAAGCCGTGCTGTGGCGGGAGTACCAGGACACCATGAAACTCGTCGCCGCCGGCGTTTGATCCCCGCTCGCGCTTTGGCTGGGCCCCGGGATTCCGGCCCTGCGGGGTGGCCGGGTCACGGCGGCGCGCCCGGCTCAAGTCCTGGGGCACCCCGGGATGTTGGCGGTTCGACCGGGGTCTTTCGGCGCGCGGGGTTGGGGCGCGGTTCGGTTTGACATGGGTCCCGTCGGCGGCCTCGGCAGGGGCGCGGGGTTGAGGGTCGCGCCCGGTCGCCTGCTGGCTCTGGGGTCAGGCGGCGGTGGGTATGGGTCTTCGGGCGGAGTTGGTTCTGGGGCGGCGGTGCGGGTCGATGTACGCGGGCGGGATGAACTGTGGGGTGCGCTGGAGCATCTGGATGGTCCAGTCGCTGCGGTGCACTAGTCGGTGGTGGTGGGGGCAGAGCAGGACGAGGTTGTCGATTTTGGTGGGTCCGTGGTTGCGCCAGTGGATGATGTGGTGGCCGTCGCAGGCACTGGCGGGTACTCCGCAACTGGGGAAGGCGCAGCCACCATCCCGGAGGATCAAGGCGCGGCGGATGTGGGCAGGGACGGTGTACGAACTGACACCGATGTCCAGGGGCTCAGACTTGCTGCCCAGCACGGCCGGGAACACGTGGCTGTCGCACGCGATGCGCCGGGCCTCGCGGGCGGTGAGGTAGGTGTCCGGGCCGACAAGGATGCGGTCATCGAGGTCCTTGAGCAGATCGTCATAGGAGATCGTGATGGCCACAGGGGTGCGCAGCCCGTTCTTCGTGGGCTTGGAAGGGCACTGGGCGGCCATCCGCAAGGTCTCCACGAACGCATCAGCGGTGCGCTCAGCCTGACTCCGGTCGTCGGCACAGTCGGTGGGACGCTGCT
>NZ_JBFAPA010000034.1:0-48208 GCF_040675465.1 Actinocrispum sp. NPDC049592
CCCGGTCCCATTCCGAACCCGGAAGCTAAGCTTTCCAGCGCCGATGGTACTGCACTCGGTAGGGTGTGGGAGAGTAGGACACCGCCGTAGCTTACTTAGGAGAGGGTCTCGCTGTATTCACGCGAGACCCTCTCTTTTTGTATATCCAGACCTTTTCTCGGCCGCTGTTTGCCCAGCCCGGCCTCTTTCCCGCGGCAGCCACAACTCCGTCACCCGCGGTCCCCCGCCCCCGAACCAGCGATCCTCACCTGGCCCGGCCCTGGCTGAGTCCCAGCCGCCATCTGTTATCTACGACCCGCCGGCGACCTCTTCAGATCTCACCCCGTGACGACCCACCACCTACCTCTTGGGATGCCCGGTAACCCCGGCCGATAGAAGCCCGCTCCAGCCCAAACCCGCCATCAGTTACAAGCTGCAACCCGAGCCCCGCCAACCACTTCGCCGCCCCGACGCGTAGCTCGACAACACCCCCACCCCCACTCGACCTGTCTACCCCTGGTCGTCGATCTCGCTCCGCTCCCCGACCGTCCGCCGCTGTACTCCGGTCGGTGCGACGCTCCGTTCGCCCAAGCCCCCGGTTTGGGAGCCGTTCTCTCTCCGCTTTCCGATCCCCGCTGTTCAGCTGAGGCAGTGTGGCGCTGTGTTTTCCCAGGCTCCGGTTTCCGCTAGCCCGGAGCCGTTCTCTCCGTCCCCATCGCCCACCGCCCTGCTGACATCGGTGCGGCGCTGTGTGCTGGCTAAGCCCTGGCCTCCGCTGGACCGGAGCCGTTCTCTCCACCTCCCGATCCCGGCCGCTCTGCTGGGCCGGGCGCTGTGCCGAGCCTGGCACCTCCGGGCCAAGCCATGATCCCGTCGCCGCACCGCGCATTCGCCTATCTCCAGGTCGCCCCCGTCAGGCCCAGCAACGATCTCGCCGCTCCCTGCCAGCCGAGTAGCTCCCGTCCCGAGCGGCTCGATATTCGGTCGACGGGGTGGATGGGGCGCGGCATGGTGTGGGGATGGAAGCGCGGGTGCATGAAAGTCATGAGTCGTTCAAGGCTGTGGTCAGGGGGTTGTTGGCGGGAGATCCTGTCCGGCACACCGTTGCTTTGACGGCGTTGGCCCGCGACTACCCGGGCACGCTGATGATCACCCTGCACGACAGCGACGGCGACAGCGATGGCCAGAACGACGCGGTTGTCGGCGCGGTGATTCAGGTGCCGCCGTACCCGTTGATCACGAGTGCGTTGCCGGCCAAGCCTGAGGCGGCGGAGTGCGCGGCCAAAGCGGTGTATGCGGTCCGGCCCGATCTCGCCACCGCCAGCGGGCCACTCGAGTCCGTTCACGCCTTCCGGGACGCATGGACCATCCTCACCGGCACCGAGGCCAAGCTGGTCTTCTCCCTGCGCCTCTTCGAGCTCGGCGACCTCGAACCGCCGCAGGTCCCCGGCCAGGCCCGCCTGGCGACCGAAGCCGACCTCCCGCTGCTCATCCAGTGGCACCAAGGCTTCCGCGACGACACCCTGCACGGAGCGCAGAGCGAGCCCGTGGAGGTCTCGGCGCGGAACTTCCTGAAACCAGGCTCCATCACCTACATCTGGGAAGACGACGGCACACCCGTGGCGTTCGCTGGCGCTCGCGGCCCGATCGACAAGATGGTCCGCGTCGCCCCCGTGTACACCCCGCCGGACAAGCGCGGCCACGGCTACGCCTCGGCCGCCACCGCGGCTGTGTCGCAATGGGCGCTGGACCAGGGCGCTGAGCACGTCCTGCTCTACACCGATCTCAGCAACCCGGTCACCAACCGCATCTACCCGCGCATCGGCTACCGACCGCTCGAAGACTCCGCCGAGTACGCGTTCACCACCCCGTAGCCGTAGAAACTCGTCTGCCCCGCGGCGGAAGAACACACCTGCGGCACTGGATACGTGACAGGGCAGGGTGTTGGCGACGCGCCGGTGAACAGCGCCGCTTTGATCTGGGCGGCGCTCCACCGCGGGTGCCGCGAAGCGATGAGGGCGGCGATCGCGCTGGTGTGCGGTGCGGCCATGGAAGTCCCGCTCGCGAGCCAATATGCGTTACCCGGCCACGTCGACCACACCCGCACCCCCGGCGCGGCAACGTGGATCTTGCCGATGCCGTAGTTCGAGAACGTGGCCTTCACCGAGCTCTCGTCAATGGCCGAAGTCCCAACAACACCAGGCAGTTCATGCGGCAACCGGATGCAACTGTTGTCGATCGAGCGATAAACAGGGTTCTCGACGGGGCTTTCGGAGTCCTCCTTGCGATCAAGCAAGTCCAGGCCCGCGTTCCCACCAGACGACACCACAAGCACGCCGCGCTTCTGCGCGTAAGCCACAGCCCGCCCCACGGCCAACAGGATCGCGGCCTGATCCGTCTGATCAGGACAGTTGTAGCGCCAGGGGAACGACCGGTAGCTGTTGTTCACGATCCGGAACCCGTGCTCGGCGGCCCAGACGAACCCGCACACCATGCTCTCCGCGGTCTCCCCATCGTCCACCTCGGCCAGCTTCACCGAAGCCAGCCGCACCCCCGGAGCCACCCCAACGACCCCAGACCCGTTGCGCACAGCGGAAATCGTGCCCGCCACATGCGTGCCGTGACCGTCCAAAGTGGGTCGCCACGCCCCGAAACTCCGATCCGCCCACCCAGACAGACACGACACCGACGCACCCACGTCGACGTCCAAGTCCGGATGCGTGTCATCCACACCCGTATCGAGCACGCCCACGGTCACCGAATGACTGCCGCGAGTCCCGGAAGCCCCAATGGCGGCGAGGTTCCAGCCCGTTCCCTCAGCGGGAGCAGTGGGAAAACCCGGAGGCCCGGTGTAGGAAACCCGCCGCCGAGCGGCGAAGTAGGACACGGGCACCGGCGCGGTCCGCGTCGCACCGACGGCCACGACATCACGCCGCACCCGCCCGGCGAAAGACGATGAAGACGAGTACGCGATGACCACACCGACCTGGGGATACGAAGTCACCACAGTCCCGCCTGCCCGGCGAACAGCCTGAGCGGCGTGTGTCGTCTGCCACTGCGTAGCCCCGGACACCACTACGTAAGGCATCACGAGATGCGCTGAAGGCGCGGCCAGAAGCGACCCGAAGACAGCCAAGATGACAGAGCGAATCATGGCGTCACCTCACAGTCACAGCATATGGACAGGCCCCCGTGCTGCTAGCCGACAAATGGACCTAACGTAGAGACATGACGCGCGTGCTTGTGATCCAGCCGGACGACTCCGACCCGGCGGCGAACCTCGGCGACTGGCTGACCGCGGCCGGCGCGGAGCTGACCGTTGTCCGCCCGTTCGCGGAGGACCTGCCCGCGCTCGACGACTTCCAGGGCGTGGTGTGCCTGGGCGGGGGGATGGGCGCGATGGACGACGCCGAACACCCGTGGCTCAAGGACGTCCGCCAGCTGCTCGCGTCCGCTGTCGGCAAGCGCGTGCCGACGCTCGGCGTGTGCCTGGGCGGCCAGCTGCTCGCCGCCGCGACCGGTGGCCGGGTCGTGGTCGGCGACCAAGGCCCGGAGGTCGGCCCCAGTCTGGTGGCCAAACGCGATGTGGCGTGGACCGACCCGTTGTTCGGGCACATGCCGATGATGATCGACGTCATGCACTTCCACCTGGACGCGATCGACCGGCTGCCACCGGGCGCCGAGCTGATGGCGTCCTCCGGCAAGTACCCGAACCAGGCGTTCCGGCTCAACGGCAGCGCGTACGGCGTGCAGTTCCACATCGAGACCTCGACCGAGATCGTGCTCAAGTGGGCCAAGGCCGAACCGGAGGCCGCCGCGCAGGCCCGGCCGGGTGAGCTAGAACCGGCCCGGCTGGACGAGGCCCACGCGGACATCGCCGAGGCCTGGCAGCCGTTCGCCGAGCGGTTCGTCCAGCTGGCGGCCGGGGAACTGCCGCTGGCCGACCAGGCGCGGGCGACGCTGCCGTTGGTCTGACCCTGGTTCGTTGGCGTAGTTTCTATCCCTGATGGCTGATCGCGCGCGTACCGTCCTGTCCACCGCCCGGTTCGGACTGACCGACGACCGCGCGGAGGCCGAGCTGCGCGCTGCCGGCTGGTGGACCGACGGTGGCCCGATGAAGGGTGCGGAGCCGATGCTGACCGCGTTGTCCCGCAGTCCCGATCCCGATCTCGCGTTGCGCGGCATCGAGCGGCTGCGCGAGTCCGCTGGAGATGCCTGGACGGTGCTGGACGGCGCCCTGCGCGAGGACGTGAACCTGCGCGGCCGGCTGATCGCGGTGCTCGGCTCGTCCACCGCGCTGTCGGACTTCCTCGTCGCGAACACGGAGAGCTGGCACGGCCTGTACGACACGAACGCGCCGGACCTGCTCACCGCCGTCGAAGGCAAGACCGGGCCCGAGGCGGTGAAGGCGCTGCGGACGGCGTACCGCGCGCAGCTGCTGGAGATCGCCGCGGACGATCTGGGCCACCTCGTTGAGCCGTCCCTGAACGCGCCCGGCTTCGAGGATGTCACCGTCCGGCTGACCGAGCTGGCCGAGGAGGCCCTGCGCGCGGCGCTCGTGGTGGCAGAGGCCGAGATCGGCTCGTCGGACGCGCGCCTGGCCGTGATCGCGATGGGCAAGTGCGGCGGCCGCGAGCTGAACTACGTCAGCGACGTCGACGTGGTGTTCGTCGGCGACGGGGACCTGGGCATCGCGACTCGGCTGGCCAGCCGGATGATGACCGTCGCAGGCTCGGCGTGCTTCGAGGTCGACGCGGCGCTGCGGCCCGAAGGGAAGGCCGGTGCGCTGGTGCGCACCCTGGACGGGCACAGCTCGTACTACCAGCGCTGGGCCCGCACCTGGGAGTTCCAGGCGCTGCTCAAGGCCCGGTTCGTCGCTGGGGACGCCGAGCTGGGGCAGAGCTACCTGGACGTGGTCGGGCCGATGGTGTGGACGGCCGCCGACCGGGACGGGTTCGTCGCCGACGTGCAGCAGATGCGCCGCCGCGTCGAGGACCACGTCCCTTCTGACCTGGTGGAACGTGAGCTCAAGCTGGGCCGCGGCGGGTTGCGGGACGTCGAGTTCGCGGTTCAGCTCCTGCAGCTCGTGCACGGCCGCAGCGACGAGAGACTCCGGCTCGGCTCGACCATGCAAGCGCTTGCGGCGCTGGGCGCGGGTGGGTACGTCGGCCGGGCCGACGCGGCCGCGCTCGGCGAGTCCTACCGGTTCCTCCGCACCCTCGAACACCGCCTCCAGCTGCAGAAACTCCGGCGCACACACCTGTTCCCGGAGGAGGGCAACCTCGTCGACCTGCGCTGGCTGGCCCGGTCCGCGGGTATTCGCCCGGAGCGCGGCCGCGCTGAGGAACAGGTGCTGCTGTCGGAGTTCAAACGGCAGGCCAACCGAGTCCGGCGGCTGCACGAAAAGCTGTTCTACCGGCCGCTGCTCGAAGCCGTGGCCAAGGTGCCGACCGACGCGTTGCGCCTGACGACGACCGAGGCCGCGGCCCGGCTGGGTGCGCTCGGGTTCGCCAGCCCGGAAGGCGCGCTGAACCACATCCAGGCGCTGACCTCGGGCGTTTCGCGGCGCGCGGCGATCCAGGGCGCGTTGCTGCCGGTGCTGCTGGACATGCTCGCGCACACGCCGGACCCCGACGGTGGCCTGCTGTCATACCGGAAGATGTCCGAGGCCCTCGCGACCACGCCGTGGTATCTGCGTTTGCTGCGGGACGAAGGTGCCGTAGTCGAGCGGCTCGCGCAGCTGCTGGGCATGTCGAAGCTGGTGCCCGAGATGCTCGGCCGCGCGCCGGAAGTGTTGCGGTTGCTGGCGAACACCGACGAGCTGGTCGGCCGCGACCCGGTCGAGGTCGCGTCCTCGCTGCGGGTCGCCGTTGGCAGGCATCGGGACCTGATCAGTGCCGTGGCCGCCGCGAGGTCGCTGCGCAGGCACGAGTTGGCCCGCGTGGCCTGCGCGGACCTGCTGGGGCTCATGGAGACCGAGGACGTCTGCAAGGCCTTGTCGAGCATCTGGGTCGCGGTCCTGCAGGCCGCGTTGGCCGCTGCGGAACGGGAAAAGGCCGTCGAGGTGGGCGGCTGGCCCAAGGCGAACATCGCGATCATCGGCATGGGCCGGCTCGGCGGCGCGGAACTCGGCTACGGGTCCGACGCGGACGTGATGTTCGTGTGCGAGCCCGTCGAGGGTGTCAGCGACGACGACGCCGTCAAGTTCGCGTCGTCCGTCGTGGAGGCCATGCGGCGCCAGCTCGGCTCGCCCAGCCAGGACCCACCGCTCGAAGTGGACGTCGGCCTGCGGCCCCAGGGGCGACAGGGTCCGTTGGTGCGCACGCTGAACTCGTACATCGCCTACTACCGGCAGTGGAGCGAGATCTGGGAGGCGCAGGCGTTGCTGCGCGCCGATTTCGTCGCGGGCGATGTCCGGCTCGGCGCGCGGTTCCTGGCCGCCATCGAGGAGATTCGCTACCCCGCCAACGGGTTGGACTCGACGTCGGTCCGCGAGATCCGCCGGATCAAGGCCAGAGTGGACAACGAGCGGCTCCCGCGCGGCGCCGACCCGACCACGCACACCAAGCTCGGCCGCGGCGGTCTCGCCGACGTCGAGTGGACGGTGCAGTTGCTGCAACTGCAGCACGCCCACGAGGTCAGCGGCCTGCGCACACCCCGCACCCTCGAAGGCCTGGCGGCCGCTGCCGAGGCCGGGCTGGTCGCGGACGAGGACGCGGACGCCCTGAAGACGGCGTGGCTGTTGGCGACGCACGTTCGCAACGCGGCCACTTTGGTGCGTGGAAAATCCACCGATCAGGTACCGACCGTGGGCCGTGAACTCGCCGCGGTAGCGACCGCGCTGGGCTATCCGGGTGCGGTCGACCCCGGCGAGTTCCTCGACGCCTACCGGCGAACCACCCGCCGGGCACGAGCCGTGGTCGAGCGGATCTTCTACGACTAGACGCCGAGGCTTTCCAGGGCGCGCCGCGGAATCGTGGCGTCCCCTTGGGACACGAAGAAACCGAGGCCGGCGAACTCGTACTCCGGCGCTCCGGCCATCGCCGGCTCGAAGTCGAACAGCCCAGTCAGCCGACCATCCTTGACCAGCAGGTGCTCGCGCGAGATCTCGGTGTGCAGCAAGGCTTTCCGGGTGGTGGTTTCCTCGCCGATGAACGCGGGGATCTGCGCGAGCCAGTGCTCGCCGAGTCCGGTCTTGCGGTGCCGTTCGACGCAGTTCTCCCGTTGTGCCTTGATGAACGTGTCCCAATCGGGCTCGATGTCCGGCGGTTCCAGCTGATGGAGTGCGGCGAGGGCTTCGCCGAGCTGGCTCGCGATGTCGAGGCGTTCGCTGTCGCTGAGCTTCGGCCAGACCGTGTAGAGCACGTCGCCATCCAGCTTGCCCATCAGCACGTACGCCCAGCCGTCGGCCTCGCCGACCTCGTGCAGGACGGGTGTCGGGATCGGCAGCTGGTGTTGAACCGCTTGCAGGACAGTGCTTTCCAGCTGCGACTCGTCCTCGGTGTCGGCTACCGGCAATGGCATACCCGCCAACGTAGAAGAATCAGCCTTCGCTCGCGATCGATATCGCCTGTTCCCGGGTGAAGTCGCCCTCCAGCCGGTAGGTCACCTTGCCGACCTGCCACACCAGCGTTTTCTCCGACAGCCTCGCGGCCTCCGTGTGGGTGGCGCCGTCCTTGTCCTCGTAGATCACTTCGTGGGGTGCGGCCACCCAATAGGCTGTAGTTCCGTTCACGGAGACGTGTTCGAGTTGACCGGGTTGGGTGAACTTCTCCATGAACGGGCTCATCGTCCCGTCGATTTCGTCCACCCTCGCGTTGTCGTAGACGAGGGACACGAACCGTTCGCCGATGTGCACCTCTTTGGGTGAACCGAGGGCTTTTGGCACGGTCACCGGGAAAGCGGCCTGGCGCCGAGCCTCATCGAGAGTGACCATTCGATCCCCAGGCGGGTAAAAAATTGTCGTTGAGGGCAGCGGCGGCGGTGGCTGCTCGGAGTTGAACTCGATCCCAGCGAACCGCAGCAGCTGCTCGACTCCCGCACGGACCTCCGGCGACACAGCCAGCGCGACAGCGAACGCCAGCAGGATCGCCACGACGGTGGTGAGTACCGGCCGGAGTTTGAACCGCCGCCGTTCCTTCGTACTGATCCGGGCGCGGACGGAGGCGGTGACATCCGGGGTGTCCGGGACGTCGATGCTGGCGCCGAGATCGCGGAGGGCGGCCTCAAGCTGGTCGTCAGTCATCGGCTGCCACCTCCTTCAGCATCGGCCGCAACCTCGCCAGCGCGCGCGAAAGCCGCGACTTCACCGTGCCCTTGGGCATCCCGAGCGCCTGCGCCGTCTCGGCCTCGCTGAGATCAAGCAGGTACCGGTAGGTGACGACCAGCCGTTCCTTCTCCGGCAGCGTCCGGACCGCGTCCAGCAACGCCGTGCGCTTCGCGTCCACCAACGTCAACGCGGCCGGATCCCGGTGCTCGACCGGGTCCTCCATCCGCCCGACCCTCAGTTCCAGCAGCCCCCGACGCCGCTGGGACCGATGCAGGTTCCGCGTCTCATTGGTGACGATCTGCAACAACCACGGCCGGAACGCCGAGCCCACCCGGAACGACCCCAGCCCCCGGAACCCCTTGACGAAAGCCTCCTGCACCACATCCTTCGCGTCCTCACCAGCGCCCATCAGGTACGCGGTCCGGTGCGCGAGCGCGCTGTACCGCGCGACCAGGACCCCATACGCGTCCAGGTCGCCGGCACGTGCGCGGGCTACGGCCTCGTCGTCGTCCGTCGTCCCTCCTCGCTCCGAACCTCCACCCTTGCTACACCGCCCAAGCCGGATCGGTTCGCTACGACTTCGTCTCGGGATCGTCCCGCTGGCTCTGAGGTACCGTGCCGCCCGCGCTCCTGGCCTCCAGCAGCGGTTCGCCAGACGAGCCGTCCTCCAGCCCAGACATGACTCAGGCCGGTGGTACGAGGAATCCCTCGTACTCACCGGCCTGAGTGGGCGTCTGAGGATCAGACGTCGTAGTAGAGCGCGAACTCGTACGGGTGCGGGCGCAGGCGGAGCGGGTCGATCTCGTGCTCGCGCTTGAACGCGATCCACGTCTCGATCACGTCCGGGGTGAACACGCCGCCCTCGAGCAGGAAGTCGTGGTCGGCCTCCAGGGTGTCGAGCACCGTGCCGAGGTCCGCGGGGACCTGCTTGACGTTCTTGGCCTCCTCGGGCGGCAGCTCGTAGAGGTCCTTGTCGATCGGGGCCGGCGGCTCGATCTTGTTCTTGATGCCGTCCAGGCCGGCCATCACCATCGCCGAGAAGGCGAGGTACGGGTTGCCGGAGCTGTCGGGGCAGCGGAACTCGATGCGCTTGGCCTTCGGGTTGTTGCCGGTCACCGGGATGCGCACGCAGGCGGAACGGTTGCGCTGCGAGTACACCAGGCTCACCGGGGCCTCGAAGCCCGGCACGAGGCGGTGGTAGCTGTTCACCGTGGGGTTGGTGAACGCCAGCAGCGACGGGGCGTGGTGCAGGATGCCGCCGATGTAGTGGCGGGCCGAGTCGGACAGGCCCGCGTAGCCGCTCTCGTCGTGGAACAGCGGGTCGCCGTCCTTCCACAGCGACTGGTGGCAGTGCATGCCCGAGCCGTTGTCGCCGTAGAGGGGCTTGGGCATGAAGGTCGCGGTCTTGCCCGCGGCCCACGCCGTGTTCTTCACGATGTACTTGAACAGCTGCAGGTCGTCGGCCGCGTGCAGCAGCGTGTTGAACTTGTAGTTGATCTCGGCCTGGCCTGCGGTGCCCACCTCGTGGTGCGCGCGCTCGACGGTGAAACCGGAGCCGATCAGGTTCAGCGAGATCTGGTCGCGCAGGTCGGCGAAGTGGTCCACCGGGGGCACCGGGAAGTAGCCGCCCTTGAACTTCGTCTTGTACCCGCGGTTGCCGCCCTCCTCGTCGGCGCCGGTGTTCCACCAGCCCTCGACCGAGTCGATCTCGTGGAAGGAGCCGTTCTCCGCGTTGTCGAACCGCACCGAGTCGAAGATGTAGAACTCCGCCTCCGGGCCGAAGTACGCCGTGTCGGCGATGCCGGACTCGGTGATGTACTGCTCCGCCTTGCGCGCGATGTTGCGCGGGTCGCGGCTGTAGGCCTCACGGGTGAACGGGTCGTGCACGAAGAAGTTCAGGATCAGGGTCTTCTCGATCCGGAACGGGTCGAGCCGGGCCGTGTAGGGGTCGGGCAGCAGCAGCATGTCCGACTCGTGGATCGACTGGAAGCCGCGCACCGAAGACCCGTCGAAGGCCAAGCCGTCCTCGAACGCGGAGGCGTCGAACGACTCTGCCGGGACGGTGAAGTGCTGCATGATGCCCGGCAGGTCACAGAACCGGACGTCGACGAAGCGGACCTGTTCGTCGGAGATGAAGCGCAAGACCTCGTCGGGACTGTTGAACACGCTCGTTGGCTCCTTCATCACTTGGTTGGCGCCGACGGGCGCGCCACTTTCCGCTGTGCGTAGTGAAGCTATGAGCGGGGTGTTGCCCGGCCGTCACCCGGGTGTTGCGCGGATGTTAACGACCCAGCTCGCGTAGGAATTGTCGGCCACTGGACGTGGAACCGAGAGCCCGTTCTACTCTTTAGGGGTGACAAGGTGGACCGGATCGTGGTTGTCCGGGCCCCGCTCCGCGCTCGAACCCGGTGCGGAGGCCGGCGACCGACCCGCGCAGCGTTACCCAGGTGAACGGCTCGGGCTCCCGGAGAGCGGGCCCGGCTCGGTGTCTGGGACGGGCGTGCGCGCGCTCGCCCTGTTGGTCGACGCGGTGCTCTCCGGGCTGGTCGCGGGCCTGTTCACGGCCCCCGAACTGCCCAAGAACTGGAGCCTACTGGCCTGGTTCGTGATCACCGTGACCGCCGTCTCGTTCTTCGGCTTCACGCCGGGTATGAAGCTGTGCGGCATCCGGGTCGCCCGGCTGGGCGACGCGCCCATGGTCGGCGTGCTGCGCGGGATCCCGAGGACGCTGCTGGTGGCGCTGATCATCCCGGCCGCCATCTGGGACGCGGACCGCCGGGGCCTGCACGACAAACTTGTCGGCACGGTCGTCGTGCGCACGCGTTGACCATGCTGCGTGCGGCCGCCGCCGGCTTCGGTGCGCTCGGCCTGCTCAGCGGCCTGGCCGCCGCGGTCATCACCGAAGCGGGCGACAACTGGGGTTACTCCGCGTACGCGGCCATGCCGCTGGACGTGGAGATCGCGATCTTCTACTCCGCCATGGGCATGCTCGTCACGTGGCGCAAACCGAGGAATCTCGTCGGTTGGGCACTGCTGACGATCGCTGCCTGGGACGGGGTCGTCGCGGTGATGACCGCGTTGGTCGGCTCGTTCGAGTCACCGGATCAACCGATCGTGCGAGTTCTGATGGCGATCCAGAACGGTGGGTGGGCGCCGCCGATCTGGGCGATCGCGACGCTGCTTCCGTTGATCTATCCCGAGGGCCGTCTGCCCAGCAAACACCTGTGGTGGGCGGTCGGGATCTCGGTCCTGGGCATCGTCGGTTACGTCGCCGGACTCACCCTTTTGGATGGGGACTACGGCGGCAAATACAACGTGAAGAACCCGGCGGCGGTGCCGTCGCTGCAGGACTTCGCCGGTGCGCTGACCGACATCAGCGAGAACGTGCTGCTCGTGATGTCCGGAGTGGCGCTGGTCACACTGGCGGTGCGCTGGTGGCGGTCGGGCGGTGTGAAGGCCCGCCAGCTTTCGCTGCTGTTCTGGGCCTCGCTGTTCGGCGCCGTCCAGGCGGGCGTGCGCGAGATCATCGCGTTCCCGCCGGTGCCCGACCACATCCTCGAGGTGCTCGCGGCGGCCTTCGTACCGATGGCCGTGGCGGTCGCGGTGACCCGGGACCGGCTGTACGACCTCGACCTTGCGGTTCGCCGCGGCGTGGTCACCGTCGCGGTGGTCGCCAGCCTGCTCGCCTGCTACCTAGGGCTGTTCGCCCTGTTGTCGCTGACCATGTCGGTGACCTCGGTCTTCAACGCGGGACTCGCCGGCGCGGCGATCTTCCCGATCGCGCTGCTGCTCACCAAATGGGTCCGCCAGGTCACCTGGGGACGCCGGGTCGACATCATCGAGGCCGTCACCGGATTGGGGCAGCGGATGCGCGATCGGCTGGAAATCCCCGAGGTGCCGGCTGCGGTGTGTGAGGAGATCGTCGGCTCGCTGCGGCTGCGGCTGGCGCGTCTCGAACTGGAGACCGGGGACGGCGTGCGGACGCTCGCCGAGGTGCGCCAGTGCGAGGCGGAAGCCGAGCCGGTCACGTTCGAACTGTGGCACCGCGGCACGGTCGTGGGGCGGCTAGTGGTTGCGCCGCCGGAAGGGCATGAGCATCTCGACGAGATGACCGTGCAGGCGCTCGCTTCGCTGGCCGACCAGGTCGCGCCAGTGGTCGCGGCGCTGCGGTTGGACGAGGAACTGCTGCGCAGCCGCGAACAGTTGGTCACAGCGCGCGAAGAGGAACGGCTACGGCTCTCGCGCGACCTGCACGACGACGTCGGCCCAACGCTCGCCGGGATCCGGCTCCAGCTCGACGCGGTGCGCGCGAAGCTGCCGGACGACGCGTCGGCGCTGGACCTGATGGACCGTGCGGTGGTCGCGATCCAGGACGCGCTGGGCATCGTGCGGCGGGTGGCCTACCGGCTGCGGCCGCCCGAGCTGGACACGTTGGGCTTGGTGGGGGCGTTGCGCGAGCTGTCGGTGTTCCTGTCCGGGCCGACTCTGCGGGTCGAGACGGTGCTCCCGGACGAAGTGACGGCGCTGTCCAAGTCGGTCGAGGTGGCGGCGTACCGGATCGTGGCGGAGGCCCTGACCAACGTCGTGAAGCACGCCCAGGCGACGTCGGCGTCGGTGAGCCTGCTGATCGACGACCGCGGGGTCGTCGTCGAGGTGCGCGACGACGGGGTCGGCCTGCCGGAGGACGCGGGCAACCGGGGCATGGGCCTGCGGTTCATGGCGCAACGGGCGCAGGAGATCTCGGGCGAGTTCTCCTACCGCAACACCTCACCGGGCCTGCTGGTGCGCGCGATCCTCCCGGCGACCAGAGCCTGAGCACAGCGCATCCTTGCCGGGCGGCACCGCCAGGAACCACCTTCGCTGAGGCCCCGACGCCGGGCTCCGGCCAGGACGAGCTTCTAGCGGCGGCGCATGGTCCGCTGGATGTTGCGCATCTTGGCGCCCTGGGGCAGCGGGCCCTTGGGCATCGCGGCACCCCGGCTGGCCAGCGCGGACAGCCGCTTCTCCAGCGTGTCGACCTGCTTGGGGCCGAGGTTGCGGGGCAGCTTCATCATCTTCGACTGCAGCTTGGCCAGCGGGACCTGGCCTTCCTCGTTGCCGATGATGATGTCGTAGATCGGGGTGTCGCCGACGACCCGCGAGACGCGCTTCTTCTCCTGCGCCAGCAGGGCCTTCACCCGGTGCGGCGCGCCTTCGGCGACCAGCACGACGCCGGGGCGGCCGAGCACGCGGTGCACGGCGTCGAGCTGCGTCGTGGCCGCGACGGTCGGCGTGACCCGCCAGCCGCGCTTGAGGTTCTCCAACGCCCACGCACCCGCGCCGGGCTGGCCGTCAGCCTTGGCGTACACGTTCTTCTGCACCCGGCGGCCGAACACGATGACCGCGCCGAGGATGCCGAACATGATGCCGACCGGCAGCGCCATCCACTCGATGCCGAACAGGGCGCCCAGCAGGAACACGACCCCGGCGATGACCAGGAGCGTGCCGAGCATCCACGGAATCAGCCAAGGGTCGTCCTTGCGCTGCATCTTGAAGGCCTGCCAGATCTGGCTGCGTTTCGCCTTCGATGCCGCGCGCCGCTCGGCCTTGGCCGCCTTCGCGGCTTCCTTGTCCTGCTTACCCGCCATGACCACCAGGATACGGCGCAGCCAAACCGTGCGAACGGCCCGTTCGCACGGACATGTCGTTGACGATCTCGAGAGCGCCTCTGTCAGGATGCAAGCATGAGCACTGACACAGAAAAGGGGCTCCTCGACGGCCTCGATCCGGAGCAGCGCGCGGCCGTCCAGGCACCGCGCGGACCGGTGTGCGTGCTCGCCGGTGCCGGCACCGGCAAGACCAGGACGATCACCCACCGGATCGCCTACCTCGTGCACACCGGGCACGTCGCCGCCGGGCAGGTCCTGGCCGTGACGTTCACCAACCGCGCCGCCGGTGAGATGCGCACCCGGTTGCGCGCGCTGGGCATCGACGGCGCCCAGGCCCGGACGTTCCACAGCGCCGCCTTGCGTCAGCTCCGCTACTTCTGGCCGCGAGTGGTGGGCGACGCACCCTGGGAACTGGTCGAAGGCAAGCTGCGGCTGGTCGGTCAGGCCGCGCACAAAGTGAGCGCGCCCACCGAGGTCGAGGTGCTGCGCGACCTCGCAAGCGAGATCGAATGGGCGAAGTCGTCGCTTGTCGCGCCGGACGACTACCCGGAGGCCGTCCGCCGCCGTCGCCGCGAACCACCTGTGCCCGCCACGCAGGTCGTTCAGGTGTACCAGGCGTACGAGTCGTTGAAGAACAAGGCGAAGCTGCTCGACTTCGAGGATCTGCTCCTGCACACGGCCGCCGTGCTGGAGGACCATCCGCACGTCGCCGAGGAGTTCCGCGAGCGGTACCGCTGCTTCGTCGTGGACGAGTACCAGGACGTCACGCCGCTGCAGCAACGCGTCCTGAACGGCTGGCTCGGTTCGCGCGACGATCTCACCGTCGTCGGCGATGCGAACCAGACGATCTACTCGTTCGCGGGTGCCTCACCTCGGCCGCTGCTGGAGTTCACGCGGCGGTATCCGGAGGCGTCCGTGGTGCGGCTGGAGCGTGACTACCGGTCCACGCCTCAGGTCGTGACCCTGGCCAACCAGGTGATCTCCGCGGCTCGCGACCGTCCCGCCGGGTCGCGGCTGAAGCTGGTCGGTCAGCGGCCGGCCGGGCCGCCGCCGAAGTTCTCCGAGTTCGACGACGAGCCGGCCGAGGCGGCCGCGGTCGCCCGGCGGATCAAGGACCTCGTCGACGCCGGCACGCCGTTGAGCGAGATCGCCGTGCTGTACCGGGTGAACGCGCAGTCGGAGACGTACGAGCAGGCGCTGACCGAGCTGGGCATCCCGTACCTGGTGCGGGGTGGCGAGCGGTTCTTCGAGCGGCAGGAGATCCGGCAGGCCGTCGTCGTGCTGCGGGCCGCTGCCGGTGATCCGCCTTCGGGCGAGCTGCCCGACGTCGTCCGCAAGCTGCTCGAACGGGTCGGCCTGACCGCCGAACCGCCTTCGGGCGGGTCCGCGCGGGAGCGGTGGGAGTCGTTGCTGGCTCTCGTCGAGCTGTCCGAGGAGCTGGCCGCGACCGTGCCCGAGGCCGACTTGGGGCGGTTCGTCGGTGAGCTTGAGGTGCGTGCCCAGGCTCAGCACCCGCCGACCGTCGAGGGTGTCACTTTGGCCTCGCTGCATGCCTCCAAGGGGCTGGAGTGGGATGCGGTGTTCCTGATCGGGCTGACCGACGGCACGTTGCCGATCCAGTTCGCCGACGGTGACGATGCCGCGATCGAGGAGGAACGGCGGCTGCTCTATGTCGGGGTCACCCGTGCCCGCGAGCACCTGTGGATGTCCTGGGCGCTGTCCCGTTCGCCCGGCGGCCGTCGCCACCGACGCCGCAGCCGGTTCCTCTACGGGCTGATCCCCGATGACCACCCCACCGCGCGCGTACCGCGCAGCGCCGCCGGCCCGAAAACCAACGGCGCCAAGCTGACTTGCCGCATCTGCGGCAGCCAGCTGGTCGGCACCGTGTCCATCAAGCTGGGCCGTTGCGCCGATTGCCCTTCCGATGTCGACGAGGAGCTGCTCACCCGCCTCCGCGACTGGCGCAGCACCCGCGCCCGCGAACTGAAGGTGCCCGCCTACGTCGTCTTCACCGACGCCACCCTCATGGCCATCGCCGAACAACGCCCCACCGACCCCGCCGGCCTCGTCTCCATCTCCGGCATCGGCGCCTCCAAACTCGACAAATTCGGCCCCGACGTCCTCTCCCTGGTCAACAACCACCCCCACCCCTAACTCCACCCCCGCGAACTCCCCGCTCACCCCCGATCCACCCACGCTCGCGGGTTCCGCGCTCACCCCCGATCCACCCACCCCGCGGGTTCCGCGCCCACTCCTAACCCCACCACGCTGGCTGGCTCCACGCTCACCCCTGATCCACCAACCCCTGGGGGTTCCGCACTCGCCCTTCACCGACCCAGCCTCGCGGCTCTGCGCTCGCCTTTGACTCACTCACTCCTGCGGGTTCCGCGCTCGCCGTTGACCCCCGCAGGTTCCGCGCTCGCCGTTGAGCCGCCTCGCCTCGCTGGTTGCCCGCTCACCGTTGATTCACTCACCTCTGTGGATTCCGCGCTCACCCCTGAGGCATCCACTCCACTCGTGGGGTTGCGCGCTCGCCCTTCACCCCCTCACCCCGTGGGCTCTAGCTCTCCGTTGAGTCACTCGGCGTCGCGGGCTCTGCGCTCACCCCTGGTCCACCTACACCTGCGGGTTCCGCCGCTCGCCCTTCACCCACCCACGCTCGCAGGTTCCGCCCTCACCGCTGACTCACACTTGCCCTTGCGGGCTCCGCGCCCACTCCCAACCCACTTGCCCTCGCGGGTTCCGCCGCCACTGCTAACCCACTCAACTTCGGAGGTTCCGCGTCCACCGCTAACTCACTCACCTTCGTGGGCTCCGCCCTTACTGCTGATTCACTCACTCGCGAGGGCTCCACGCCCACCCGGCGAACTCGGCGCCCACCCCGCAAACTCCGCCCACCCCACCGAGTTCCGCGCCCATCCCACCAACTCCGCGCCTACGTCAGCGACCTCCTCAACACCTCAGCGGGCTCTTCTCACCCCCACCGACACCATTCACCCGCCGAGCTCTGTCGCACTCCCGCCGAGCTCTGTCGCACTCCCGAGCGGGCCGCGCACCTACCTTGGTGGGCTCTGCCCATCTCGGGTGGGTTAATGCCCACTCCACTGAGCTCCCGCACCGGTCCACCGCCACCACTCACCCTCGCCGAGTTCCGCCGCCAATGGCTGGGCGTGGGTCTACTTCGGACTGTTGGTGGCTGGTTGGGTGGGGTGGCGTGGGGGTGGGGGAGACTGGGTGGGTCGTTGGTGGTGAGTGGGAGGGGTTGGTTGGTGTGGTGGTGGCTTTGCCGTTTGCGGGTGGTGGGCGGTTTTGGCGGGGGAATCTGCATACGCACACTGATCGATCGGATGGGGGTGTAGGGCCTGGGGAGGCTGTTCGGTGTTATCGGGATGCGGGGTACGACTTTGTCGTCATCACTGACCACTTCCGGGCTGAGTTCGGGTTTCCCATCACGGATACCCGGGAGTTCAGGTCGCCTGCGTTCACGACGTTGATCGGGGCGGAGCTGCATGCTCCGCGCACCGAGCATTCGAGTGAGTGGCACATCGTCGCGGTCGGTCTGCCGTTGGACTTCGCGCCGCCAGGGCCGGAGGAGACCGGACCACATCTGGCATGGCGGGCGCGGGAGGCCGGGGCATTCATCGGGATGGCGCATCCATCGGCGTCGCTGCTTACGTTGGCGGACGCGGAAAGTCTGGATGCTGCACACGCCGTCGAGGTCTACAACGCGGTTTCCGCTTGGGAGGACCGCGGGGACAGTTGGCACATCTGCGATCTGTTGCTGGCGCAGGGACGTCGGCTCGATGTGTATGCCGCGGACGACGCGCATTTCCAGCCGCAGGACCCACCCGGGTGCGCTGCGTGGGTTCAGGTGTGGGCCGAGTCGTTGAAGCCCGAGTCGTTGCAGGCCGCTTTGCTCGCCGGGCACTACTACTCCAGCACTGGACCGGAGATCCACCAGATCGAACTCGACGACACCCAGATCACCGTCCGCTGCTCCCCGGCCACCCGCGTTCTGGTCACGGGCGGCGTTCCCGGCAAACGCGTACAGGCCGGTGCTGCCTTGACCGAATGCACGCTTCCGCTCGACATGTTCGGCCGCAGCGCGTACATCCGGGTGACCGTTGTGGACGCTGACGGTGGTCGGGCCTGGAGCAACCCGATCTGGTTGCGGTGATCAGGCCAGGTTCGCGTGGCGGAACGCCTCGAGGTCTTCTGCGGCAATCATGCTGGCGGGGCGATTCCCTGGCCCGCACGTCGACAAGGGCCCGCGTCGAAGCCAGTGAGGACGGACTGGGCACCGGACCGTTGGGCGCTTGCTTGTTCCCTGCGGAGGCCCCACTGCGCTGAGCTGGCCGACCAGTGTCTTGCCGGGGCCGTCCGCATGGCCGCGGCTACGTCGCCGGTAGAAGCTGGCCGGATCGCTGACGCCTTGGCAACCATGACCTTGTCACGAGGGAATCGTTGGCATCTCAAGCAAAGGTGTCCCCGACCGGAAGCCACCCAACAACGGTTCGTGTTGGCACCAGCTCGTCCACGCCGGTTTGCTGGCTGATCGGGATGTGAAGGTGCTCGACCTTGGGCGCGCCGTCCAGCTGCTGCGCCGCTGGTAGACGCGTGGAACCCAGACGGCGGACCTGGTCGTCGGGTGTGCCGCCGGACGATGCCCTTCAGGGGTGCGTCCGCCGGCGCTCGGCGGTGATCTGGCAATGCTCGCGGAAGTCCGACGCCGTGCCGCTGAGCTTGTCGTGCTCGAGGCATGACTTCTTCGTTTTGATGGTGCTGGCCTTCTGGATCCCAATGCGTTGCGATGGCGCCAGTTGGACGGGAACACCCTCAGGGCGGCTGTGCTCGACGCGCCGTGACCGCTTGGCCACGGCAAACGCCCTGGTTGGCGGGTTATGTCGCCCGATCGGGCGACGGTGTGACCGGCGTCACTAGATTCTGTGGAAAACCGGTTGCGGCGGTGCCCTGGCCACCAATAACCTGCAGTAGCCGGGCGCGAAGCGCCCGAAGATTTTCAAGTCTCCGGCGGAGACGACGGTCGAGAAGGGGGTGTCACAAACGTGAAGATCTACACGCTGACTTGTGACGCTCCTGGCCTCCCGTTGTCCGCGGTCGGCTCGCTGGCTGCCACCCAATGGCGTGGCGGCGAAGAGCACGGCATGGGACGCATCCGAGGTGGCGCCATTGTCGCGCCCAAGCAGATGCCGATCCAGGGGACCAGTGTGCGCACGGGCCGGCCCGTCAACGTCGATTTTCCGTACATCTCTGTCCGCGCAGGAGCGCAGCGAGACCTGACCTAGGTCAGGAACCTCACAGGCTCACGAAGGCCGCGGACCCGGAAACGGTTCCGCGGCCTTCGTGTTTTTTCACACCCCACAAAGAAAACCGAACACAACGAACATCGACAGGAGCTCCACCAGATGTCTCCCATGACTGTGCCTCGGCAACCCGAGCGCACTGCTCTTCCCAGTCCCATCGACTTTGCGGAGGCGGGTATGACCGGCCTGCTTGACGCCGCACCGCTGGCAGGGCTTGACCTGCCCTGCCGGTCGGCGACCAACCCCGACCTGTGGTTCGCCGAGGCTCCCACCGACCTCGAGCGGGCCAAGCAGCTCTGCGGAAGCTGCCCCGTCCGCGCCGAGTGCCTCGCGGGTGCCGTTGCCCGGCACGAGCCGTGGGGTGTTTGGGGTGGCGAGATCTTCGAGCGTGGTGTGGTCATCGCGCGCAAGCGGCCCCGTGGCCGTCCGCGCAAGGACCAGACCGTCGCGGCGACTGCTCAGGGGGCGGCGGCATGAACACGCTCAACGACTACACATGCGTTCCCAAGGGAGTCGACTCGATGTTGCTTTATGAAGATCTCGCCAGAGCGCGAATGCGCGAGGCGGAACAGGCAGCGAGCAAGCTGCGTCTGGTCCGCCGTTTGACCGCCGCGAAGCGGTGGAACCGGGTGTCGAACTGGGCCGCCAAGCGCGCCTCCCGGATCGCATCCTCGCTCTGAACCGAACTGAGCGAACTGACTGACGGGGTGCTCGTCCTTCGACGGGCGCCCCGTCTCGTTTCGTTATGTTGAGTCTCATGGGCGTACACACACATCACGAGTACGACTGGGTCTCGCGTCTGGCCGACCTCCGCCGCGGCGACACCGTCCGGGCCGCCGCGCACCGCGAGACCGCCGACCGGTTGGCGGCCAAACTCGGCCCCGGCGCCACCGTTGTCGACATCGGATCCGGGGCAGGCGGCATGGCTGCCCAGCTCGCGCTCGCACTCAAGTCCCGTGGTGGTGGGCGAATCGTTCTCGTCGACGCCGTGCCGGAACTCCTCACCGCCGCCGGTGAGCACGTCCGCTCGACCCTCGCTGACGACTCGGTCCAGGTGGACACTGTCCTTTCTGATGCTGCCAGCCCCACTCTGTCCTCCGCGGTTCCAGCCGCGGATCTCGTATGGGCCTCCTTCGTCGTGCACCACCTCCGTGATCAACAGGAGGGCATCACCCAACTCGTCGGCCTGCTCGCCCCCGGCGGTTGGCTCGCCCTCGCCGAAGGCGGCCTCGGGACCCAATGCGTTCCGTGGGACCTCGGCATCGGCGCGCCCGGCCTGGCCGACCGCCTCCAGGCCGCCCGCAAACAATGGTTCGCCAAGATGCGCGCCGAGATCCCTGGTTCAACTCGCCTCCCGGTCGGCTGGACCACCGCCCTGACCAACGCCGGCCTGACAGACGTCACCTCCTTCAGCTACCTCGTCGACCACCCGGCCCCACTCTCCGATGACGTCCGTGCCGCCGCCGTCGAGTGGTTCGGCTTCGTTGCCCGCGTCAGCACCGACTGGTTGTCCAAAGAGGACACCGATGCCATTGAGCACCTCCTTGATCCCGCCGACCCTGCCTACATCGGTGCGCGCGACGACCTCTTCTATCTCGCCGCCGACACCGTCAACCTAGGGCGCCGTGCCTGATTGCGTACCGGGCAATGGGTTTGGTTTGACCAAAAAGGACGGTCTGTGGATTGGTCTCCTGTGGAGCGTCTGAATCGGTTCTTTGTGGACAGTTGCTGGGTTGAGGGGCATCGATTTGTTGCGCTTCAAGGGGTTGACGTCATTGCAGCCGCTGAATGGTCGGTGGTGTTGCCTGCGTGTGAAGGGGTGATGACAGTTTGTCCGGGGTGCATGTGGATGAGTGGTGATGCGGCGCGGGTGCTCTATCTTGCTCCTTGTGGGTGATGCGACGTGTTCTCGGTGCGGGCGGTCCAGGGCCACCGCGACACCGGTGGAAGCGCTGGCTTGGGTCTCCGAGCGGCGAGGTGACCAAATGACCTGGCTGTGCCCAACCTGCGCCCGGGCGCACGTCCGGGACATCGAGGGCAAGCTGCCTGAGGAGTACTGGTGACCGCACCACGACTCTGACACCGTGCGGACCTCGTTGACCGCCAACGACCTTCCGAACGACCTCGGCTGGGTGCGCTCGGCGATCACTTGTCGCGGTTACGGTGCGGAATGCGCGGAGTACCAGGAACTGCGCTTGGATGAGGTAGGCGGACCTCCGTTGGTTCTGCTGGGCTGAGGACGACGGCGGAGAGAGCTGACTCGCGCCGAGACACGGCGGGGGCGACGGGCGCGTTGACATTGGGGTTGCGGTTGGCGTTTGGTCTGGAGTGGAGCTGCGGACCGAAGTCTCGGTAGCGGCGGCGGACGGGGACTTTGTGGTTGTGGATGAGGATCAAGCCGGACGTAGCAGATGACCCGAGGGGGAGGCTGCGGGCGTAGCGACACGTGCGAATACCTTTTGGGACTGCTGTGTGGAGGCGTGCGGGAAGGGGCTTGAGATCGGGACGGGGATTTGAGGTGGTGGATTGGGATAGAGGGGGCGGGGATGAGGTGGGAATACGGATTGAGGCGAGCGATGGGTCGGGTGATGGGGGCATTGATGAGTGATGGAGCGGTGGTTAGGGGGCGGTGGCGAGGTGATCGAGTAGCGGTGAGGTGATAGGGCGGTGGTGAGGCGGGATGCGGATGAGGTGAGGAACGGGTTGGGGTCGGGGATTTGATGTGGGAATGCGGATGGGGGTGGTGGACAACGGGATGGAGGAACGGTGCTTGAGGTGGGGAATGGAGTTGATGGTGGTGGGGACGGGTTTTGGGGTGTGGGGTGACGGTGGTGGGGCGGACGGATACGTGAGACGGGAACGGGAGTGATGGGTGGGGACAACGGGAGTGATGGTCGGGACGGGGTACGAAGGTGGTGGGGGTGCCTGGAGTGGGAGATGGGTTGAGGGATGGTGGGAAGGCGGTGCTTGTGGTGGGCAATGTGGTTGATGGTGGTGCGGAGGAGGTTTTGGGTGGGGTGTGGGATTGAAGGTGGTGGGGGTGCTTGGAGTGGGAGATGAGGCGAGGGATGGTGGGACGGGTGCGTGAGATGGCAACGGGATGGACGGTGCGGATTGGGATTCGTGGTGGGAGTGGGAGATGGGTTCAGGAATGGTGGGGACTGGTGCGTGGGATGGGGAATGGGATAGAGGGGGACTGGGATTCGTGGTGGGAGTGGGAGTGGGAGATGGGGGTTGAGGCATGGGGGACAAGTGTTTGAGGTGGGAACGGGATTGATGTGAGTGGGGATGTGGTTGGGTGGGGACTGGGATTGGGAGCGGGGATTGATGGTGCACAGGGATTGACGGTGGGGATAGGGATTGATGTGGGGATGGGGATTTGGGGTGGGAGTGGGGATGGATGGTGGAGACGGGGATTGGCGGTGGGGACGGGGATTGGGGTGGGTGTGTGGTTAGTGGGGGCGGGTGGTTTTGAGGGGTGGGCGGGGGCGTTTGGTGGCGGCGAGGAAGGCGGCGGTGAGGGCGTCGATGACGGTGTCGGGGTCGTCGCGGAGTTCGGTGAGGGGTGTACTGATGGTGATCACTCCGGCTTTGGTGAAGGCGGCGTGGCGGGTTCGGGCGTGGCCGTCCCGTTGGTTGCCGAAATCCCAGGCGAGGCCGACCTCGTCCCACCAGGCGTCGGCGATGGCGATCCGGGTGCCGCTCGGGTCGTAGACGGTCACATTCCACTCCGGTCTGGGCAGCGGCAGTCTTTTGACGATGCGGTGAGCCCAGCCCTCATGCACCGTGCTCGTCAATGCGGGCTCGACGGGTTGGTCCAGGAACGCGCGCAGCGCCGCGGTTCCTCGTTGCGCTCCGGCGTCCAGCTCGGATCTGAGCTGGTCGACCGAACGCAGGCCCGCGTGCACCGGCGCGAGGAGCAGCATCCGCTGTTTCGTGGCGTCCTGGGAAAAGCGAGCGGCGTCGACGGCGGCACGCACTGTCGGCGCGAAGCGAAGGCCTTGGGAAATCATCGGTTGCGGCAGTCTCTTCGTGCGCTCCACCCGGACGAACTCGCGCGTCGACACCCTCCGGTCAGCGGCGACAAGAATGTGGATCTCCTCGTTCTCGGACACCGCCAGACCATGCTCATGCAGGGCCTCCACGCCGGTGATGATGGAGTTCACCCCGGCATACAGCACCGCCGCCTTCAGCCGCTGCCGTCGCGTCGGCGGGCTGTTCGCGAGCAGTAAAACCCCAGGCAGCAGCCGTTGCCATGGCCCGCCGGGGCGGCACCGGGTGGCCAGCGTGTGCTGCGAGACACCGGCCGCGAGAAGGTCGCGCCGGCGAATCACGCCATCCGGGATGCTCGGTTGTTCGACCGCGTTCATGCATTCGACTTTGCCGAACGCACAAGTCCCGAGAAAGCGAGAACCCGAAGCTGTGGATAACCCCGGTCCGCGAGTGGAACCGTTCGTCAGTCGGCGAAGCCGGGCTGCCAGCGCTCCGCGATCTCCCGCGCGGGGATCTCCGCGTCCAGCTGGCACAGGATCCCGGTCGACCCGGCCAGCACCCGGTGGATCAGCAGGTACTGCGGCGGCAGGTTCAGCGACCGCCCGGTCCGGAAGTCCTGGCTGCCGAACTCGCCCACCCGCTCGGCCTGCTTCTGCATCCACCGCCGGGTGAAGTGGAACCGCTCGGTCAGCAGCGGCTCCACGAACGGCGACAGGTACGCGTGCACCTGCTCGGCCGGGATCTTGCTGCCCGGCGGCACGAAACCCTCCTCGCGGAGGGTCTCGAACAGCCGGTCCGTCTCGCCGGTCATGGCGAACCGCATCAGCCGGCCCAACGGGGCCGGCAAGCCCTCCGGCAACCGGGCCACCCCGCCGAAGTCGATGACGCACATCCGCCCGTCTCCGGCCAGCATGAAGTTGCCCGGATGCGGGTCGGCGTGCAGCATCCGTGCCCTGGCCGGCGCCTGGTAGTGGAACTCCGCCAGCAGGTACCCCGCCCGGTCACGGGTCTGCTTGTCGCCCTCCCGGATGATCGACGCCAGCGGAGTCCCGTCGACCCACTCGCTGACCAGCACCTTCGGCGCGCTGGCCACGATCTTCGGCACCAGGAAGTGCGAGTCCCCGTCGAACGCCGTCGCCATGGTCCGCTGGTTGTCGGCCTCCTGCCGGTAGTCCAGCTCCTCGGCCATCCGGGCGGTCAGCTCGGCCAGCAGCGGCTTGATCTCGGTGCCCGGCACGAGCGCCTGGAACAACCGGCTGAACCGGCTCAGCTGGCGCAGATCGGACATCAGCGCCTCGTCCGCGCCCGGGTACTGCACTTTCACCGCGACCGGGCGCCCGTCGTGCCAGACCGCCCGGTGCACCTGGCCGATCGACGCCGACGCCGCGGGCTCGTCCGAGAACTCCAGGAACCGCGACCGCCACGCCCGGCCCAGCTGCTCGGCGAGCATCCGGTGGGTGGCCTTGCTGCTCATCGGCGGCGCCGCGGTCTGCAGCTTGGTCAGCGCCTCGCGGTAGGGCGCGGCCATCTCGTCCGGCACCGCCGCCTCGAACACCGACAGCGCCTGGCCGAACTTCATCGCGCCGCCCTTGAGCTGGCCGAGCACGGCGAACAGCTGCTCCGCTGTCTTGGCGGAGACCTGGGCGCTGACCTCGGCGGCGTCCTGGCCGACAAGTCGTTTCCCCCAGCCACCGACCACACGCCCGGCCACTCCCAGCGGGAGGCTGGCCAGCCGTGCCGTCCGGGCGACGGTCTTGCGCGGCATCTCGGTCACTGCCTGATTCTCCCCTGCCGATCGGTCCATTCGCAGCCAATTGCAGTTGTTATGCCCGGCGGGCGCCACATGAGCAGCCCGGATGTGCCGGCCATGATCGATGCTCGACCTTGCCGAGGAACGGGTCGAGCTCGATCGTTGTGTTCCATGTCGGTGGACGGCGCCGTCCCGTTAGGAGCCAGTTCAGGGCCTGCAGGATCTGCTCGGCGGCCAATGCGGCCGTCACATGGGCGCACGCCAGGTCAGCCGGTAGCGAACGGCCGACGAGCTGGGCCGCGACCGTCGGCCACGACGTGTCCAGATCGGCCCGGTGCAGGTCCGCGCAGCTGAGGCAACTGCTGCGGCCCGGCACCACGAACGGCCCGACGATCGCGATGCCCTCGCGGACCCGCGCACCCAGGTGTGGCACCGAGTTCTCCAGCAGCCGCGCCACGAACTCCGGCTCCGGCACGGCGGAGTCGGTTACCACGACAAGATCGGGATTGACCACGTGCCGGACTTCGCCCTCCCGTTCCAGCGCCAGCTTGGCCGCGACCCGGCGTGGCCGGCCCACATCCTGCTCGCGATATCCGCTGCCGGTGTCCTCGGCGCTGACCACTCCCTGTGCGTCCACCTCGACGGCCCCGACACCGGCGGCGACCAGGAGACTGCCCACGGCGACCCCGATCCGGCCGGATCCGTGCACCAGCACCGAGGACCGGCGGCGTGAACCTGCCAATTGGCTCGCCCGGAACCCGGTCCGCAGCGCCCACGTCGTGGCGTCGGCGGTCAGCCGCCGGGGTGCCCCCGCTTTCGTGGCATCCTCCAGCAGACCGAGGCGCAACAGCTCGCGCAGCAGCATCCGCAGGGCCGGGCGTTCGTCGTCGGGAACGCGTGCCAGCAGGTCCTGCGTACGGGCCTGGCCGTTCAGCCGGCGAACACTCTCCGTGACCGTTTTGGTTACGCCTTCGATCACCACGGCGTGCCGCGGATCGAGGCCCAGCTGGATGCCGCCGTCGCCGCGGTGCAGCACCGGCAGGCCGGCGAGCACCCGCAGCCGGGGCGGCAGCCTGCTCTCACTATGTGACATATTTCAAGGCTCGCAACGAAAGCGTGACATGCCAAACGGCTGTCCACAGGGGGCGGTCGGGCAAGGTCACCCTCTCGGCGTGTGCCGGATTGTCGGTGGTTGGTCGTACGGTTACCGGGTGGCCGAACCACTCGTCGAAGTACGCCGGAGCAAGCGGCGTACTCGGACAGTCACCGCGTACCGGGAGGGGGACACCCTGATCGTCCTGCTCCCTGCCCGGATGACCAAGAAAGAAGAAGCGCATTGGGTTGCTGAGATGCAACGCCGCCTGTTGCGCAGTGAGTCCAGGCGTCGGTCCCCGGCGCGGCAATCGGACAGCGCGCTGCTCGCCAGGTGTGCGGAGCTGTCAGCGCGACATCTGGACGGCGAGGCCGTCCCGCTGAGCGTGCGTTGGGTTCCGCCGATGCGCACGCGCTGGGCATCCTGCACGCCCGTTGACAAGACGATTCGAGTCAGCGAGCGGCTGCGGGAGGTGCCGTCATGGGTACTGGACTACGTGCTGGTGCACGAACTCGCGCACCTGCTCGTACCCGGCCATGACCAGGAGTTCTGGGGGTTGGTTCAGCGGTATCCGAGGACCGAGCGGGCCATCGGGTATCTCGAGGGCCTCGCCTCCGCGGCGGGCTCCGGGCCGATGGACGAGGACTGAGTAGAACGGGGGCGTGACCGAGGGTGGAGGGCCGGCCAGCCGGCCCTCCACCTCACTTCTCGTCGTCCTTGCCGATGTCGTTCTGCTCGGCCTCCTCGGTCTTGCGCAGCTCGGCGAGCGGGTCGACGTCGCTGCCGGCGCCGAGCCGGTCGGCGAACTCCAGCGGGTCGTCCAGGTCCTCGGCGGTGGGCACGAGGTCCGGGTGGGCCCAGACGCCGTCACGGACGTCGATGCCGTGCTTGTCACCGACCAGCCGCCACAACGCCGAGGCCGCCCGCAGCCTGCGGGGCCGCAGCTCCAGGCCGACCAGCGTGGCGAACGTCTGCTCGGCGGGTCCGCCGGAGGCGCGCCGGCGCCGGAGCGTCTCGCGCAACGCGTCGGCGCCGGGCAGACGGTCGCCGACGGCGTCCGCCACCACGACGTCGACCCAGCCTTCGACCAGCGCGAGCAGGGTCTCCAGCCGGGCCAGCGCGACCTGCTGCTCGGGCGTGGTCTTCGGCTCGAGCACGCCGGACTGCATGGCCTGCTCGAACGACTGCGGGTTGTTGATGTCGACCTGGCCGGCCAGCTGCTCCAGCGCTGAGGTGTCGACAGTTATGCCGCTAGCGAACTCCTCGACCGTGGCCAGCAGCCGCTGCCGCAGCCACGGAACGTGGGCGAACAGCCGCTGGTGCGCGGCCTCGCGAGCGGCCAGGAAGACCAGCACCTCACTCGCCGGCCGCTCCAGGCCGTCGCTGAACTTGTTGATGTTCGCTGGAAGCAGAGCGCCGGTGGCCTCCGGACCCAGCGGAAGGCCGATATCGGTCGAGGTCAGCACCTCGGCGCCGAGCTGGGCCAGGGCGTTACCCAATTGGGATCCGAAGGCCATGCCGCCCATCTGGCCCACCATCGACAGCAGCGGCCCGGCCGCGTCCTTGGCCTCGACCGGCAGCGCCTCCACCCAGGCACCCGACATCCGCCGGGCGACCGGGTCGCACAGCCGCTGCCAGGTCGGCAGCGTCTTCTCCACCCAGTCCTTGGCCGTCCACGACTTGGTCGACTTCGCGCCGGCGGGCAGGATCGTCACCGCGTCCAGCCACAGCTCGGCCAGCCGCGCCGCGTCGGCGACCGCCTCGGGCGACTCCGCGCCGGCCGGCTCGGTCTCGGCGAGCCGCTGCAGCGCGATCTGCTTGGCCAGGTCGTAGTTGACCGGCCCGGTGGAGGTGCCGGCCTGGCTGAGCATCTGGCCCAGCTGGCTCAGCATCTGCCCCAGCTGGCTGAACGCGTCGAACGGGTTCTCCTGCCCGCCGCCCGGCGTGTCCTTCTTGGCGGGATCCTTCTTGCCTTGGTCCTCGGGCTCCGGCATCTGGAAACCGAAGGGGAACTCGTTCATGCCTCCACGGTACGCGGGGTGGCCTGGTCGTAGGCTGTGGCCTCGTGAGTACTCCCAGCGAAGAGGCGACGCAGGCGCCGCCACAGCGGGCCCGGGACGAACGGTGGCAGCTCAGCCGCCGCGGCTGGACGGTCCTGCTGAGCATCCTGATCGTCATCGTGCTCGCCATCCTGGGTGCGCTCGTGCCCGTCCCGTTCGTCGCGCTCGGCCCCGGGCCGACCTACGACACGCTCGGCAATGTCAACGGCACGCAGATCGTGCAGGTCGAGGGCACACAGACCTACCCGACCTCCGGGCAGCTGCGGATGACGACCGTGTCGCTGAAGCGGGACGTCACGTTGTTCAGCGCGTTCGGGCTGTGGGTCAGCGGGCGGTACGCGCTCGCGCCCCGCGAGGAGTACATCAAGCCCGGTCAGACCGAGGAAGAGGTCCAGCAGCAGAACGTCCAGATGTTCCAGGACTCGCAGAGCGACGCCGAGGTGGCTGCGCTGCGGCTGCTCGGCAACCCGGTGAAGGTCGTGGTCAGCCAGGTCACCAAGGGCGCACCGGCGGACAAGATCATCCAGCCGGGAGACCGGCTGGTGAAGGTCAACGGCCGGGACATCCACCAGCAGGAGGACGTGGTCGAGGCGGTCAAGGACACCCGGCCGGGCCAGGCCATCGAGGTCATCCTGCAGCGTGACGGCCAGGACAAGACCGTGTCGATCACGCTGGGCAAGTCCGACGACCGCCAGCAGGGGTTCATGGGCATCAGCGGGGTGGACCGGGCCGACGTGCCGTTCAAGACCACCATCCACCTGCAGGACGTCGGCGGCCCGTCGGCCGGGCTGATCTTCTCGCTGGCCATCGTCGACCGGCTGACCGGCGACGACCTGGCCGGTGGCCGGCCGATCGCGGGTACCGGCGAGATCGACGTCAAGGGCAACGTCGGGCCGATCGGGGGCATCACGTTCAAGCTGACCGCGGCCGCCGAGGACGGCGCGAAGACGTTCCTGGTCCCGGCCGCGAACTGCGCCGAGGCCGTCGCGAACCCGCCGGCCGGCCTGCAGCTGGTCAAGGTGGAGAACCTGCCGGGCGCGGTCCAGGCGCTCAAGGACCTGAAGGCAGGCAAACCCGTCCCTGGCTGCTAGTCGACGGCCCTGGCTGTCAATCGAAGGTCGCGCGCAGGGCGGCGGTGAGGTTCGGGGCCAGATCGGGGCCGGTCAGGACGTCCTCGTGATCACGCAGGCGCATCACGCAGGCCTCGCCACCGGCCCGCAGAACGGCCGCGACCAGGCGCGCCTCCTGCCGCTGGGGGTGCGCCGCGGCGCGTTCCCGCAGGCGGTCCGCGTCCTGCTCGTCCTGGATCTCGGCCTCCGCGTCGGGCGGCAGCACGACGATCTCCTGAACCAGGGCGCAGCCGTGCACCGCGTCCGGCCACATGATCCCGGCCAGCGCGTCGCTCAGGTCGCCGCCGGGCAGCTGGTCCTGTGCGATCGGGGTCAGTGCCGACGCCGCGTCCAGCTGACCGGTCAGTTCGGGCTGCATCCGCAGCAGCTCGGCGGTGGGCACGAGGGCGAACAGCTGGGGCGGCTGGTCCCAGCCCCCGGACGCCACGAAGTCCTCCACCTCGCGGGCGAGAGCGGGCAGGTCGGTCACTGGCTCACTGGTCGGCACCGGCACATGGTCGCACCAGCGGCGAACCCGCCCGCCGACGGGAACCGGAACCGCGTCCGTAGAGTTGGACATCTAGGACAGCTGTCGAGCGGGCGGCTGTCGGTCAGAAAAACATCGCTACACCAGGAGCGTGTCCAGTGGCCTCCAGGCCCTCGATCGGCTTGCCGAAGCTGTCTCGCCGCAGCCGCATCCTGCTGATCATCGCGGCGGTAATCGTCCTCATCCTGCTTGTCGGGGCTCGCCTGCTCGACACTTATGTGGAATGGCTCTGGTTCGGTGAGGTCGGGTTCCGCTCGGTGTTCACCACCCAGATCCTGACCAGGATCGCGCTGTTCTTCGCCATCGGGATATTCGTCGGCGGCTCGCTCGCGATCAGCCTGATCGTCGCCTACCGCACCCGGCCGGTGTTCGTCCCGGTCTCCGGTGCGGAGGACCCGCTCGCGCGCTACCGCTCCACCGTGGTGCAGCGCCTGCGCCTGTTCGGCATCGGGTTGCCGCTGGTCACCGGCCTGATCGCGGGCTGGACCGGACAGGGCGACTGGCAGAAGGTGCAGCTGCTGTTCAACGCGGTGCCGTTCGGCCAGACCGACCCCGAGTTCAACATCGACATCGGGTTCTACGCGTTCAAGCTGCCGTTCTACGAATGGCTGATCGGGTGGTTCTACGTCGCCCTGGTCATCGCATTCATCGGCGCCGTCATCACGCATTACCTGTTCGGCGGGATCCGGCTGGCCGGCCGCGGCGGGCAGTTGTCCGGTCCGGCGCGTGTGCACCTTTCCATGGTGGCCGGGCTCTTTGTCCTGGTTTACGCGATCGACTACTTCTTCGACCGGTACACACTGTTGTGGTCGAGCCGCAACGACCAGTTCACCGGTGCCTCGTACACCGATCTGAACGCGGTCATGCCGGCCAAGCTGATCCTGATGTCGATCGCCATCTTCTGCGCGATCGCGTTCTTCGTCGGCGCGTTCCTGCGCAACCTTCAGCTGCCCGCGATCGCGCTGGTGCTGCTGGTCCTGTCCGGTCTGCTGGTGGGCGTCGCCTGGCCTGCGGTGCTGGAGCAGTTCTCGGTCAAGCCGAACGCGAACGAGAAAGAGGCGAAATCGATCGAACGCAACCTGAACGCCACCAAACAGGCATTCGGGCTGACCGACGACAAGATAACGATCGACAACTACCAAACAGGCTCGGCGACCTCGACCGACCAGCAGATCCGCAACGACACCGGCACCATCCCGAACACGCGGCTGCTCGACCCGAGCATCCTGTCGCCCACGTTCAACCAGCGCGAGGCCCGGGCCAACTTCTACAGCTTCCCGGACAAGCTGGACATCGACCGGTACACAGTGGACGGCAAGGTCCAGGACTACATCGTCGCGGCGCGCGAGGTGGCCACCTCGAAGCTGACCGACACGCAGAACACCTGGATCAACAAGCACATGGTCTACACGCACGGCAACGGGTTCGTCGCCGCGCCGGCCAACAAGATCGACCGCGCGCCGTCCACCGACGCCAGCGCGCAGGGCGGCTACCCGGTCTTCACGGTCAGCGACCTGAACGCCATCAACACCAAGCAGAAGATGGACATCCCGGTCACCGAGCCGCGGATCTACTACGGCGAGCTGACCCAGGACTACGCCATCGTCGGCGGCTCACCGGGTGAGGCGCCGGGAGAGGCCGACTCGGCCAACGACAAGAGCTACTTCTACAAGGGATCCGGCGGTGTGCCGGTCAACGGCTGGTTCAACCGGCTGGTGTTCTCGGCGTACTACGGCGAGCGGAACATCCTGTTCAACACCGGCATCGGGGACGGCTCGAAGATCATCTACAACCGGGACCCGCGGGAGCGCGTGAAGCTCGCGGCGCCATGGCTGACGGTGGACACCGACCCGTACCCGGCCGTGGTCGACGGCAAGATCATGTGGATCGTCGACGGCTACACCACTCTGGACAACTACCCGTACGCGCAGTCCACATCGCTCGGTCAGGTGACGACCGACTCACTGGCCGGTGTGCCCCGCCAGCAGGACCGCAAGATCGGGTACATCCGCAACTCCGTCAAGGCGACCGTCGACGCGTTCAACGGCACCGTGACGCTGTACGGCATCGACGACCAGGACCCCGTGCTCAAGGCGTGGTCCAAGGTGTTCCCCGGCACCGTGCAGCCCAGCAGCGCGGTGCCCGAAGAACTGCGCAAACACTTCCGGTACCCGGAGGACCTGTTCAAGGTCCAGCGCGACCTGCTCGCCCGGTACCACGTGAAGACCCCGCAGGAGTTCTTCTCCGCGCAAACCTTCTGGGACGTGCCCTCCGACCCCACCAAGGAAGGCGGGCTCGACCCGACCGGCAACGCGGCCAAACAACCGCCGTACTACGTGCTCGCGCAGGCACCCGGCCAGTCACAGCCGACGTTCCAGGTCACCAGCGCGCTGAACTCGTTGAAACAGCAGTTCCTCGCGGCATGGGTCTCGGTCTCGTCCGACCCGGCTGACTACGGCCACTTCAGGGTGCTGCGACTACCAACAGAAGGCGACACCACCCCAGGCCCGATCCAGGTGCAGAACCAGTTCCGCACCACCGATCAGTTCACAAGGGACAGAACGCTGTTCCAGAACACGGGCACCGACATCCAGTACGGCAACCTGCTGACCCTCCCGGTCGGCGGCGGCCTGCTGTACGTCGAACCGATCTACCTGAAACAGAAGGACATCAACGCCTTCCCACAACTCGCGCGGGTCCTGGTGTCCTACAAGAACAGGGTCGGCTTCTCGTCCACGTTGGAAGAAGCACTCAACCAGGTCTTCGGCCCCGGCAGCGGCGCCAACACCACCAAACCCGAAGACAACACCGGCAACACCCCATCGACCACACCCGGAACCTCCTCCACGGCAACCCCGCCGGCCAACAACGGCGCGGCAACCCCCGAGGTCTCCCAAGCGGTCACCGACATCCAGAACGCCATCGCCAAAATCAACACCGCCCAGAAGGCCGGCAACCTCGGCGACCTCGGCAAAGCCCTCGAAGAACTCGACGCGGCCACCAAACGCTTCACCGACGCCAAAGCCAAAGCCGCCCAACCCACCAACCCACCCCCCAGCAGCAACCCGCCATCCTCCCCAACCCCAGGTCAAGGCGGAGGCTGACAGCGAAAAGGGGTGCAAACCGACCCCGGTTTGCACCCCCAGTTCACCCCCACGTAAGATTGAAAACACAACGCGGGGTGGAGCAGCTCGGTAGCTCGCTGGGCTCATAACCCAGAGGTCGCAGGTTCAAATCCTGTCCCCGCTACGCGGACGGCGGACCCATGGTCGGTGCTAGCGCACCTTCCCTGGGTCCGCTTCGCATTATTTTGGGGGGGCCGAGCCCCCCAGACCCCCCACGTGCGGCTTCGCCGCCTTGCTTTCCAGCGCGCGCCTGCGGCGCGGGGCTAGCGCTTCGCGCGTAGCGGAGGGTCCGCCTTCGGCCGAGGGCTTGCGCTGCGCGCCTCGCGGGCGCTGACGCGCGGGCTTGGGGTGGGGTGAGAGTGGGGTGGCGGCGGCTTTGAGGGGCACCGCAGTGCCTGAGAGTTCGGCTGATTGGCCGCAGAAGAAATCAGTCCTCGACCGTCAGCCCGAAACCGCGTCTCGCGGTTGCTCACTCCATCGCACCGAGTGCCTCACACCTACGCGTCAGCTCAGTCAGTCGTGGGGTGGGGCGGTGGTTTGTGGACGGAGGCTGAGGCGGGGGTGGCGGGTGTCGGCGAGGTTGAAGAGTGTCTGTGGGGGGTTGGTCGGAGGTGGAGGCGCGTCGGTGGGGTGGTTGGTTGGAGGATGGGGTGTTGGTGGTGGGGGTTGGGTGTTGGTCGGAGGCTGAAGGTAAGGGCCAGTCGGGGTTTTGCGCGTGTGTGCAGTAGGGGTGGGCTTCGTGTTTTCTCCCTCCCGTATGGCCTGGGCGCAGCCTCATCACAGGTGTCAAGGGGGATCCGCCCACTCAAAGCACAAACGCTGGAAGCCAAACGGATCCCCCTTGACACCTGTGATTACCTCCGGCAGGCCATACGGGAGGGAGAAAACACGCCAAGGGATCCGAAGGATCCCCTCCCCCTCTTGGCGGCCTGCCCGTCCGGCGATGACATCTTTTGATAAGGATCCTTATTTCAAGACATGCCGAGACCGACCCCGAAGAAAATCAACCACCTCAGGAGCGGCCTTAGCCGGGCTCCCCGAATCAAAAGGCGGCTGGGGATCGTACTCGATAGCCAACTGAAGGCCCTCAGCAAACTGATCCCCAGCAATACGAGCCGCCAGAGTAAGCCCCATGTCGATCCCCGCCGACACCCCCGCAGCGGTCACGTACTTCCCGTCGAAGACCACGCGCTCCTCCGTGGCCACCGCCCCGTACTTCCCCAACTGCCCCATGGCCAGCCAGTGCGTGACCGCCTTACGGTCCTTCAACAGGCCCGTAGCAGCCAAGATGAGCGAACCGGTGCACACCGTCGTCGTCCACGTCGACGTGGTGTCGATCGCGCGGATCCAGTCGTGCACCGGGCCGTCTTCCATCAGGTCTGACTGGCCCGGGCCTCCCGGAATCAGGAGGATGTCCGCCTCCGGCGTTTCCGTGAGGGTGGCGTCCGCCGTGATCGCGAGACGGCCGGTGTCCGTTCGGTAGGGGCGTTTTTCCTCCCCGACGAACGTGAGATCCGCCTCGGGAAGACGGCCGAGAACCTCATAGGGTCCGACGGCGTCCAAAGCCGTGAAGCGGTCGTACAACAGGATTGCGATCTTCACTCTGACCCCTTTCAGAACCTTCGCCGGTATTCAGCCGGAGACACCCCCAGTGTCCGGATGAACGCCCTTCTCATTGACTCCGGTGTACCGAACCCGCAGGACTTCGCTATTTTCGAGATCCCCGCCTCGGAGTCCTCCAGCTGCCGTCTGGCCGCTTCGAGGCGCACGCGGTCGACGTAGCGGCCCGGGGTCATGCCTGTCTGCGCGGTGAAGACGCGGGCGAACTGCCGCGGGGAGAGGTTCACGCGTTCCGCGAGAGCGTCCACCGACAACTTCGCCGCGGGATGCTCAGTGATCCACTGCTGCACCTCGCGCAGCGGCTGGCGCTCTGCGGCCTGCGCGGTCAGCTGAGCGCTGAACTGCGTCTGATTCCCCGGGCGGCGCAAGAACATCACCAGATGCCGCGCGATCGTCAACGCCGCATCCCGGCCCAAATCCTCCTCCACCAACGCCAGCGCCAGATCGATCCCGCTCGTCACCCCCGCACTAGTGGACACATTGCCGTCCCTGACGAAGATCGGCTCCGGGTCCACATCGACCTCAGGGAACGCCCCCGCCAGCGCGTCACACACCGACCAGTGCGTGGTTGCCTTGCGGCCATTGAGAAGCCCCGCCCGCGCGAGCAGAAAAGCCCCACTGCACACCGACACCAGCCGCGACGCGCCAGGACCGTTGGCGCGCAACCAAGCCACGATCTCCGGCTGCGGACCCCGCGTCCCGAACCCACCCGGCACGACGATCGTGTGCGCCGGCGGAGCCGACAGCAGATCGACATCCGGCGTGATGCACAACCCACTGTGAGTCCGAACCGGACCGCCACCGACAGACGCCGTCAGCACCGAGTAGTAGTCCCGCCCCAGATACCGCGACGCACCGGTGAACACCTCCAGCGGACCCGTCAGATCCAGCGACTGGAGCCCGTCGTAGACCGGGAACAACACCAGCTTCCCCATGCCCCCATGGTCACGCGACCAGGGCATGACCGCAATGACACGAAACCCACCTTTCCAGACACCCACCCCCCTGAAAAACCACTCGCGCCCCCATGTACAGTTGAAGACACAACGCGGGGTGGAGCAGCTCGGTAGCTCGCTGGGCTCATAACCCAGAGGTCGCAGGTTCAAATCCTGTCCCCGCTACGCGGATGGCGGACCCTTGGTCGGTGCTTTGCACCTTCCCTGGGTCCGCTTCGCATTATGTTGGGGGGCCGAGCCCCCCAGACCCCCCACGTGCGCCGCAGGCGCTGGCGCGCCGCGGCGCGGAGCGCGGAGCGCGAAGCGGGGGGACGGCGAAGCGCGAAGCCGGGGGCGCGCGTAGCCCGGGGCAGCCTTGGGGCGGGGGCTGGGCGGGGCGAGGGGGTGGTGTTCGGGTTGGGGGTGCGCGGAGTGCGCGCTTTACGTGGTGGGCGGTCTGGTGATCTTGGACAATGTGCGTGACGGCGAGCAGGTTCGGGTGCTGCTGCTCTGCTCGGCGAGGGGCGGCCTTTCGGCCTTCGGATGGACGGGGGTCTCAGCGTCAAGGGGCGGGGTGATTGGGGTTGCGTTGGTGTGGGGGTTGGGCGGGGTTGGGTCTGTGTGTCGGGGCGTGAGGCATTGGTGAGGGCTGGGTTTGAGGGTGGGGGTGGAGCGATGTTGGAGTGGGGTGGGTTGTTGTGCGTGTGGGTGCGGGGGAGTAACTAACTTGGTTGGGTGGGGGTTGGGTGTTCTGTGGTTGGGCTTGTTGGGGGCTTGCTTTGGGGCTGGGGAGTCGGGTGTGGGTTGGGGGAGTGAGAGTTTGTGGGGGTGGGGTGTTTGGTTTGTGTGTGGTGTGGACGGAGGGGGTCCTTTGTGGACTGGGCGAGTGGGTTGTTTGCGTCACCGATGGATACTTTGCGTAGCCGGTCGGGGCCGTTGGCCGATGATCTGCGGCCGGACGGCGCGGGGGCGTGTTCGGTTCGTGGCCGAGCTGGCACACTGGGCGCATGGAGCTCGTGCCCCCTTCACCGGAGATGGAGGCTCTGCTTTCCCGGCAGGAGGCGGAGTATGAGCGGCTCGTACGGGCCAGCTCGTTGCCGTTGCTCGGCATGGCCGAGCCCGCGCCGCACCCGCGCTTACTGGGCGAGGCGGAGGTCAGCAACGGCGTCGTGGAAAGCATCGGCCTCGCCTACGGCGACCTGATGCGCCCCAGCGGACCGCTCGTGCAGGTGCACACCGCGCGCTGGCACGAGAGCAGGCCCAGCCCGCCGGACCTCCGCTCGTTCCTGGAAAACCTCCTCGACAGCATGGACGACAACGGGCCCGTCGACGGCGAACCGGTGCCCGCACATGTTGTGGTGAACGGAACACCGCGCCCCGCGTCGCTGCTGCGCACCCGCCGCCGGATGTGGGCCGCGCGTTGCTGGCACCAGGACTCCGACGTGATCGTCGTTGCCAGGGAGTGGGAACTGGCCGCTACCCATCTGGTGGCCGTGCCAAACCTCGAAACTTTCCTTCGCGGGCGTAGGGAGTACATCCGCGATCTGCGCGCGAACCCGCCGACGATGCCGATCATGGAGCGCCCCTTCGATGTCGCCACCGCGCACCGATCGCTGATCGACTCGACACTCGCCCGCAGCCTCCAACTCGAAGCGGCGGCGAGGCAAGGCCGTCCCCCAAGGCTGCGTGCCAATGGTCGCAAGCACGGTGAACTCTGGGAAGCCGCCGTACGGGCGCAGATGCACCTCGCCGATCAGTCCAGACAGGACGCTAACGAGGCAGTGACCATTCTGGTGAACCAGTTGGGCCGTTTGCAGGAGAAAGCCGGATGGTTCGCCAACCGAAGGCTGCGCGACGCCGCGATCACCGAGACTCTCCTGTACTGGACCGGAATGCGCACCGAACTGCTCAGCCGCCCCGCACAGGAGTCATGGCGCGCGGTGTGGGCCTCGCAGCGAACCTGGGCGCCCGACCCGTTCGCGCATCAGGAAAGAACTTCCCGCGACCACGACGCGGAGCTGCGCCGCTGGCACGCCGAGCTGATGACCGAGCAGGACGAATGGCTTCGTGCCTGGTCGGAGTGGGTGCGGCAGAAGGGGTACTGAGCCAATCGGGTGTAGTTGCGACATCCGGGTGACGAGTAGCCACAGTGGACAGATCACCTGTTCATTGTGGACAGCGAGCGGAATTCATGGCACGGTGGTTACGTGTCTGAATTGAACGCAACAGCCGCGGCATTGCTCGGCTTGCTCCATGACGGCCCGAAGACGGGTGGCCAGCTGGTCGCGGTGGCCCGTGAGCGCTTTGGCGCGTTCTTCAGCGTCACGCGCAGCCAGGTCTACCGCGAACTTCCCGCACTGGCGGACGCCGGCCTCGTCCGGCTCGGCAAGCAGGGCCCCCGGTCCAGTCAGCAGTACCTGATCACGGCCGCGGGCAAGAAGGCCTTCAAGACCTGGCTCGCCTCCGAGCCTGGTCCAGACCACCTGCGCAGCCCGCTGATCCTCCGACTGGCGCACGCCGGCAACCTGACGGCCAAACAGCGCAGCGCACTGGTCGACTCGGCTCGGCAGACCTACAACGCCGAACTGGAAGACGCCCGCAACCTGACCAAGAACACTGAGGACAACTACGTGAAGGCGTTCGGCGAGTTCGCGGCATCCCGCGCCCGCGCCGCGCTGAAGCTGCTCGACTCGGTCCCGAAGGACTGAGACAACACGCCGGTCGGTCGAAAATGGCCGACCGGCAACGCACCGGCACGCGGTCTGACGTAACCTTCTTGGCCGTGAACCCGGACGTCGCAGCAGACCTGACCGATCTCTCCGCCACGCTCAAGAGCATCGAGGCGGTGACCGATCTCGACGCGCTGCGCGCTCAGGTGACCGAGTTGGAGCAGCAGGCCGCCAGCCCCACCCTCTGGGACGACCCGGAGCAGGGGCAGCGGGTGACCAGCCAGCTCTCGCACAAGCAGGGCGAGCTGCGCCGCGTCTCCGAACTGCGGCAGCGCCTCGACGACCTGCCGGTGCTCTACGAGCTCGCCGAGGACGAGGGCGACGCGGGCAGCCTGGCCGAGGCCGACGCCGAGCGCGCCAAGCTGCGCTCCGAGATCGCCACCCTCGAGGTGCGCACCCTGCTGTCCGGCGAGTACGACGAGCGTGACGCGCTGGTCACGATCCGTTCCGAGGCCGGCGGTGTGGACGCGGCCGACTTCGCCGAGATGCTGCTGCGCATGTACATGCGCTGGGCCGAGCGGCACGGCTACGCCACCGACGTCTACGACACCTCCTACGCCGAAGAGGCGGGCATCAAGTCGGCCACCTTCAAGGTCAGCGCCCCGTACGCCTACGGCACGCTGTCGGTCGAGCAGGGCACCCACCGCCTGGTGCGCATCTCGCCGTTCGACAACCAGGGCCGCAGGCAGACCAGCTTCGCCGGCGTCGAGGTCGTGCCGGTCGTCGAGCAGTCCGACCACGTCGAGATCGACGAGAAGGAGCTGCGCATCGACGTGTACCGCTCGTCGGGCCCCGGTGGGCAGGGCGTGAACACCACCGACTCCGCGGTACGCATCACGCACATACCCACCGGCATCGTCGTGTCGTGTCAGAACGAACGCTCTCAGTTGCAGAACAAGGCCTCCGCCATGGTCGTCCTGCAGGCCAAACTGCTCGAACGGCAGCGCCAGGAGGAGCAGGCCAAGATGGACGAGCTGAAGGGCGACGGCGGCTCTAGCTGGGGAAACCAGATGCGCTCCTACGTCCTGCACCCCTACCAAATGGTCAAGGATCTGCGGACCGACTACGAGGTGGGCAACCCCAGCGCGGTTCTGGACGGCGATATCGACGGTTTCCTGGAGGCCGGAATTCGGTGGCGGAGGACTAACTGAGAGTCGTTACCCTCCCCAATGCAACAGCCGGATAACGGTCGTGGGTAGACTCGCCGACCGTGATCCGGCTTGAACATGTTTCCAAGACCTACAAGACGTCGACCCGCCCCGCGCTGGACGACGTCACGGTGGACATGGACAAGGGGGAGTTCGTCTTCCTGATCGGCCCGTCCGGGTCAGGAAAGTCCACCTTCCTGCGGCTGCTGCTGCGTGAGGAAGTGCCGTCGAAGGGCAAGGTCTACGTCTCCAACTTCGACATCACCAGGATGGCCCGGCGCAGGGTCCCCCGGCTGCGCCAGTCCATCGGCTGCGTGTTCCAGGACTTCCGACTGCTGGTCAACAAGACGGTGGCGGAGAACGTGGCTTTCGCCCTGGAGGTGATCGGCAAGCCCGCGCACACCATCAAGAAGGTGGTGCCCGAGGTGCTCGAGCTGGTCGGCCTGGACGGCAAGGCCAACCGGATGCCCAACGAGCTGTCCGGTGGCGAGCAGCAGCGTGTGGCGATCGCGCGCGCGTTCGTCAACCGGCCGCTGGTGCTGCTGGCCGACGAGCCGACCGGAAACCTGGACCCCGACACGAGCCAGGACATCATGCTGCTGCTGGAGCGGATCAACCGCACCGGCACGACCGTGCTGATGGCCACCCACGACCACTCGATCGTCGACTCGATGCGGCGCAGAGTCGTGGAACTGGCTTATGGCCGGGTAATCCGCGACGATGCGCGCGGCGTCTACGGCGTAGGCCGCTAAGTAACCCCCGATACCCGAGGAACCCCACCCCGATGCGTTTCAGTTTCGTGTTGACCGAAGTCGTGAATGGGCTGCGGCGCAACATCACGATGACCGTCGCGATGATCCTGACCACCGCGATCTCGCTGGGCCTGCTGGGGGGCGGCCTGCTCGTCGTCCGCATGATCGACCACATGCGGGCGGACTACGGCGACAAGGTGGAGGTGAACGTCTTCCTGGTGAAGGCGGTCTGGCCGGACAAGGGCTGCACGGACCAGCCGTGCGCGGGCCTGAAGTCCAACCTGGAGAGCGACCCGGCCGTCGAGTCCGTCAAGTACGAGAGCCAGGACGAGGCGTTCGACCGGTTCCAGCAGATCTTCAAGAGCCAGCCGGAGCTGCTGCAGCTGACCCGCAAGGAGTCGCTGCCGTCGAACTTCCACGTGCGGCTGAAGAACCCGGACCGGGCCAACGTCATCATCCAGACCTACACCGGCAAGCCAGGGGTGGACCGGGTGGAGGACCAGGGGGTCTTCCTGGAACGGTTCTTCGGTGTGCTCAACGGGGTGCGCAACGCGACCTTCGTGGTCGCGCTGGTCCAGGCGATCGCGGCGCTGCTGCTGATCTCCAACACGATCCAGGTGTCCGCGTTCACCCGGCGGACGGAAGTCGGGATCATGCGCCTGGTCGGCGCGACGCGGTGGTACACGCAGCTGCCGTTCCTCCTGGAGGCGGTGGTCGCCGGCGTGGTCGGTGCGCTGCTGGCGATCGGCGGCCTGATCGGCGGCAAGCTGTTGTTCATCGACGATGTACTCGCCGAACCCATCAAGGCCAACATCATCCCGCCGGTGGAGTTCGGTGACATCGTGGCGATCTCGCCGATCCTGCTCGCGGTGGCCATCCTGATCTCGGCCGTCACCGGGTACGCCACGCTGCGCCTCTACGTCCGCACTTAACGGCTTGGTGCGGTGACGTAAGGTTTCCGTCATGGCAAAAGAACGTGGTCAGAAGGTGATCGCGTCGAACCGTAAGGCGCGGCACGACTACGAGATCGTGGACACCTACGAGGCCGGCATCGCGCTGGTCGGCACCGAGGTGAAGTCCCTGCGGCTCGGGCGTGCGTCACTGGTGGACTCGTTCGCGACGGTGGACGACGGCGAGGTGTGGCTGCGGGGGCTGCACATCGCCGAGTACGAGATGGGCACGTGGACCAACCACGAGCCGCGCCGGCGCCGCAAGCTGTTGCTGCACCGCAGCGAGATCCTCAAGCTGATCGGCAAGACCAAGGAGAGCGGCCTGAGCCTGGTGCCGCTGTCGATGTACTTCAAGGACGGCAAGGTCAAGGTCGAGCTGGCCCTGGCCAAGGGCAAGAAGTCCTACGACAAGCGCCAGGCGCTGGCCAAACGGGACGCCGAGCGGGAGATCACGCGGGCCGCGGGCCGGGCCCGCAAGCGCGGCGGCGGTTGGTGAGGGACGGCGACGTAGCCCAGTGGGTCGCCGGGCTGGGCCTGCCCGGCCTGGTCGACCTGCATGTGCACTTCCTGCCGGAACCGGTGCTGCGCAAGGTGTGGGCGTACTTCGACAACGCGCGCGAGCACTACGGCATGGACTGGCCGGTGCACTACCGGTTCGATGAGGACGAACGCGTCCGGATCCTGCACGGCCTCGGCGTGGTCGCGTTCGCGCCGTTGGTGTACCCGCACAAGCCCGGCATGGCCGAGTGGCTGAACGACTGGGTCCGCGACTTCGCCGCCAGCACGCCCGGCGCCGTTCCCACGGCGACGCTGTTTCCCGAGCCCGGCGTCGAGACGTACCTGGCTCGCGCGCTGGCCGACGGTGCCCGGTGCGTGAAGGCACACGTCCAAGTCGGCGCGTACGACCCGCGAGCGTCCGAGTTGGACACTTCGTGGGGGCTGATCGCCGAGGCGGGCGTGCCACTGGTGATCCACTGTGGACATGGTCCGCGCCCGGGTGCGTTCACCGGGCTGGACGTGTTCGAGGAGGTCCTCAAGCGGCATCCGCGGCTGACCGCGGTGCTCGCACACGCCGGGATGCCCGACTTCGATCTGGCCTTTGACCTGGTCGAACGCTATCCGAACGTGCACATCGACACGACCATGGTCGGCGTGGACTTCACCGATCCGTTGCCCGATGGGTTCATCTCCAGGCTGGCCGGCCACGCTGACCGGATCGCCCTGGGCACGGACTTCCCGAACATCCCGTACGAGTACGCGCGCCAGATCGACGCGATCGCCGGATGGGCGGAGGCGAACGCACAGCTCGGCGACAGCTTCCTGCGCGCCGTGCTGCACGACACCCCCGCCCGGTTGCTAGGCCTGACGGACCAGGCTGATCTGCGGTAGCCGGTAGCGGGTCACCGCGAGTCCACTGAGGACGACAGCGCCCCACACTGCCGCGGTAGTGGATACCGTGTTGTTCCCGGGGAAGAACCCGGTGGCGGCGACGCCGAGCGTGCCGGCCGCGACCATGGCCGCCCCGATCGCGACCTGGACGGCGTGCGGCTGGATCGCCAACGGGCCGGGCGCGTGTGCCTCGAACCGGCCGAACGCCCGTAGCAGCCCGTACAGCACCGCGGCACACGAACCGATCCAGAGTGGAACGACCGCGAACCACGCCAGGCTGCCCGGAGCGGGCGTGCTGTAGCCGAATCCGATCGTCCACACTCCGGCCATCGCGACCATCGCCGACATGTGCCACAGGTACAGGCTCATCGACCGCGCGCCGACCCACGTCAGCACCTTCGCGGCCCGCGGACGGGCGGCCAGGGCGCGGATCAACGGCCTGGCCAGCAGCACGAGACCGATCTGGCCGACGCCCAGGGTGATCAGGCAGGTGGTGGGCGGACCGGCGTTCGACACCGGCGCACCCGGCATGCCGACCATGCTCAGCGGGTATGGTCCAAAAGCGACCATCAACGCCGTCAGCCCGAACCCACCGACGGCCAGACCTGCGGCTCCGGCCCTGGTCACCGGCTTGCCGGCGGCGTAGTGGAAGCCGAGCTGGTGCACGGCCAGCCACACGACCAGCGCGTTGAGGAACCCGGCCATGCCGATCCCGGCGAACCGCACGGCATCCACCAGCAGCGCCACCGCGGCCAGCCCGGCGACCACCCGCAGCCCGTAGCGTTCATGCGCCTTGAGCATCACCGGGGTCGCCAGGATGACGGCCACATACACCGCGAGGAACCACAGCAGCTGACCGACGACAGCGGCACCGATGCCCAACGGCTGCTCCGGCACCCCCAGCGACGCCAACAGATGCGGCAATGGCAGCCACAACGCGATCAACGGCAGCAACGGGATCGCCAACCGGTGCACGCGGCTCGACACCCATTCCCCGACCGTGCCGCCACGTCCGCGGTGCGACCGCAGGGACAGCAGGTTCGCCGCGCCACCAGCGAAGAACACCAACGGCATCACCTGGCCCACCCACGTCAGCACCCACCAACCCGGTGTGGCGTAAGCGTTCCCGGTGGTCAGCTCGGTGCCGGTCCAGCCGAGGACGGGCACCAGCCAGTGCTGGAACACCACCAGCACGATGGCCAGAACCCGTACCACATCAAGAAAAGGATCTCGTCGCGACACCGTGCCGCCCCCTCGTGAATGGAATTCCCTTGCTGTACAAGAGCTTTCCGTTCCGAGGCGGGGAGATCACGGGTGTGGGCTCCAGTCTTGCGGTGGGGGTAACCCCACTAGCGACGGTCGAGGTAGGCCAGCACGGCACGAACCCGCCGGTGTTCCTCCTGGCTGGGCTCCAAGCCGAGCTTGGCGAAGATGTTGCCCACGTGCTTCTCCACCGCGCCGTCGGACACCGTGAGGCTGCGCGCGATGGCGATGTTGGACAGGCCTTGGGCCATCAGCCCGAGGACCTCGCGCTCCCGTGGGGTGAGCGCGTCGATGGGATTGCGCCGTCCGCGTGCCATGAGCTGCGAGATCACCTCCTGGTCGATGCACGTCCCGCCGCCGGCCACCCGCCGCACGGCGTCGACGAACTCGGCGACGTCGGCCACCCGCTCCTTGAGCAGGTACCCCACGCCACCCGCACCCGCCGAGATCAGCTCGACGGCATACCGTTCCTCCACGTACTGCGACAGCACCAGAACGGGCAGGTTCGGCGTCTGCTCGCGCGCCCGCAGCGCCGCTTTGAGGCCTTCGTCGGTGAACGTCGGCGGCATGCGGACGTCCACGATGGCCAGATCGGGCTTGTGCTCGGCGAGCACAGCGGGCAGGCTCTCGCCGTCCTCGACGGCGGCCACGGTCTCGATGCCCTCGTCGGCCAGCAGCCGCTCGATGCCGGCCCGGAGGAGTACGGAGTCTTCTGCGATCACCACGCGCAAGGGAGGTCCGCCTTGATGACAGTTGGCCCGCCTGGCGGGCTGACGACGGTCAGGACACCGTCAATCGTGGCAGCCCGGTCGGCCAGGCCGGCGAGCCCACCGCCCTGCCGGGTCGTCGCGCCGCCGTGGCCGTCGTCGGTGATCTCGACGACGACGTGGTCCTTGACCCGCCGCACGTCGACGGACGCCCGCGTCGCGTTGGCGTACTTGGCGATGTTCGTGAGCGCCTCGGCGACGGTGAAGTACGCCGTGCTCTCGACCGCCGCGGGCGGGCGCTGGTCGGTCGACAGGCTCGGCTCGACCGTGACATCGACGGGCACCGGAGCCTTCGCCGCCAGTGACGACAGGGCCGCGTCCAGGCCGCGGTCACCGAGGACCGCCGGGTAGATGCCCCTGGCCAGGTCGCGCAGCTCGGCAACGGCCTGCTTGGCGTCCGCGTGCGCCTCGTCGATCAGGGCCTTCGCGGCCTCCGGGTCGTTGTCCATCCGGGTCTTCGCGCGGCCCAGGCTCATCGCGACCGCCACCAGGCGCTGCTGGGCGCCGTCGTGCAGGTCCCGTTCGATCCTGCGGCGCTCGGCCTCCGCCGCGTCGACCCCGCGGGCGCGGCTGGCCTGCAGGTGCGCGGCCTCGGCGGCCAGGATCATCGCCTTGCTCGGCCCCAGCAACGCCACCGCGAGCCGGCCCCGGACCCGGCCGAACCACTTGCTCGCCACCCAGGCGAGGCACAACACCATGAACCCGGCGATCGTGGGGATCAACGTGTCATCCCACGAGTCGATCACGTACGCCGGCCCCCGCGGCCCGCCGACCAGCACGAACGTGTCCCCGACGAACCGATACCAGATGGCCACCGTGCCGAGATAACCACCGACCGACCAGAACACCGTGAAAACGACCACCGAAGCGAGCCCCAGCGGGAACATCAACGCCAGATACAGCAGGTCACGCCAGGTGGCGGGATCCGTCATCAACCCGCGGAACCAGCGCACCAGGCCCTTCTGACGGATCCGGTACGGCGTCGCGACATAGAACCCCAGCGTCGCCGACACCAGCCGCCGCTCGAACCGCGCCCACCCCCGCCACACCCCGACAGCCACCATCATCAGCGGAAACCCGACCCACACGACCGCCGTACCGACCCCAGCGGCGAACAACGCCACCGACGCCCAGAACGCCACCGCGCCCGTGATGAAACTGACCAGCAGGTAGACACTCGTCCCCAGCGGGTTCGGCTGATGCCGCCGCCCATCCACCTGCTCCACCTCGGTCGTCATGCGTACAGCATCCCGCGTCCGACCACCCAAGACGATGGAGCAGACCGCCCAACCTCAGGTAGGGCTGACCCCACCCCATAACCGGAATGAAGCCCCCGGGCCCACGCGTTATGCTTACCGGAACAACCACAACCAGGGGGTGAACGGTTTCGACTCTGGACGTTGAGTCAGGAGAAGCGTGCAGGTGCAGGCGAGAGACCACCTCAAGCGTCGCCGCAAAAAAACAAGCGCCGAGACCAAGAGTCAGGCCGACTACCAGCTCGCTGCCTAAGCAGCAGTTGGAGTCTGTCAGCCCGGGACCGCCTCCGGCCCGGTTCGCTGGCATCAGCTAGGAGGCTTACCGCCAGTCCCGGTCGCGGGGCCTGGTAGGGAAACCCACAGCGACTGGGCCCGTCACACCGGCTAGTTCACGTGACCGGTGGGGCCAAGCAGAGACACTGTGAACTGCGCACGGAGAAGTCCTGTCGAGGCGACAGAGGACCCGGGTTCGATTCCCGGCACCTCCACCAAATGTGTCAGTGTGCGAACCACCTGATGATGAGAGGTTGGGACAGATAGCTCTGTCTCAACCTCTTCGTCGTAGGTGGGCTGGGGTACGCGGAACACGGGCACGATTCGGTCTGGCCCGGTGATCTTGATGCGGGCGATGAGCACCTCTACCAGGGCTTTGCGTTGGTTGGTGTTGCCCGCGGTGATGATCTTGTTGATGTGCTGGCTGACCTCGTTGAGGGTGGCGCCGTCTGGCACGGTGGGTTGGGTGTCCAGTTCGAGCCGGAGTTCGTCGCGTCGGGCGCGGAGTTGCTTCTGGGTGGCCCGGTGTTGGGCGAGGCGGTCCTGGGTGTCCTCGGGCGTCATGGTGCCGTCTTCGAAGGCGTCGAGGTAGCGGTCGATTTTCGCGGTCGTCTGGGCCAGCTTGGCTTCGACGGCGGCCAGTTCGGCCGCGCGCGAGCCGTGGTGGTTGTCGTGTTGCTGGCGGGCGTCAGCGACAGCGTCGGCGATGAGGTCCTGTTGGCTGCGGTAGAAGCTGATCGCGGCGTCCAGGATGGCCGCGTCCAGGGCGTCCGCGTTGAGCCTCGGGAAGTCGCATTTGGTCGGGCCGTAGCGGGCCAGGGTCCAGCAGGTGTAGTAGCGGTAGGTCCTGTTGCGGCCGGTGGCGCGGGTGCCGATCATGGCTTTGCCGCAATTCGGGCAATTAACGCGGCCGGTGGCGAGGTAGTCCGAGCTGCTGGCGGCCCGGTGGGACATGCTTTCGCCGCGTTGTTCGAGGAGCCGTTGTGCTTGGCCGAAGATGTCTCCGTTCACGATCGGGGTATGGGTGTTGGTGACGGTGATGTCGCGGAAGGTCAGTTCGCCGAGGTAGATGCGGTTGGCCAGGACGCGCAGGACTTGTTGAGGTGACCAGGGTTTGCCGGTGGTGGTGCGGTGACCGCGTTCGGTGAGCATGGCCGCGACGCCGTTGGAGCCGATCCGGTCGCGGGTGTAGAGGTCGAAGATGAGGCGCACGATGGCGGCCTCGTCTTCAAACGGAACAAGGCGCTGGGCGTCTTTGTCGACGGTGTAGCCGAAGGGGCGTCGCCCGCCTTTCCATTTGCCTTTGGAGGCCTTTTTCTCCATTCCCGAGATGACGCGGTCGACGATGGTGTCGCGCTCGAATTGGGCGAACATAGCCAGCATTTGCACGAGCATGCGGCCCATTGGGGTGGAGGTGTCGAAGGGTTCGGTGGCTGACCGGAATACGACGCCTACTATGTCGAGTTCGTCCAGCAGGGTGACCATGTCGCGCAGGTTGCGGGAGAACCGGTCCACCCGGTAGACCAGCAAGACGTCGATGAGTCCTGTGCGGGCGGCCTTGAGGGCTCTCTGTAAGCCGTCGCGTTCGGTCGTGGCGCCGGAGGCGTCATCGGTGAAGCGTTTGACGATGCGCCAGCCTGGCTGAGAGTTGACGTAGGAATCTAATCGCTCGTCCTGGACGTCGATGGAGTAGGGCTGGTTGTCCTCGTCGGTGCTGCGCCGGGTGTAGGTACCGACCCGAACGTCCTCGCCGAGCTCAATGCTGGCGGCTTGGCGCACTCGTTTGTTGGTCGCACGTTTGGCCAAAGAATGTCCCCCAGTTACGGCGAAACGCCGCGCAGTGGCGTGTTAAGAGCATGCCACTGGCGGCGGTTGAATTGAACATTGCCATGGGCTCATGATATCAATTCAAGCCTCATGGCTGTCATTAGAAATTGCGGCTATGTGGACTGTCGGGCGTTATTCCATTCGGTGATCAGCGCCGCCATTGTGGTCACCGCGTCGTTTCGGTGGCGCGCGGTCATCGGCTCTGTCTCGATGCGTTCGACGGCAAAGCTTGCCTTGCGTTGGGCGGGTGTGTCGGCCGAATGAGGGCGCGATGCTGGGTGATCAGCGTGCAGTGTTGCCTCCCGGTGGGTTAGACATCCCAGGGCCGTGGCTTGTCAAGCGGCGGTTTGGTGATCTTGGGTGCGGTGGGCCCAGGCGGTGTGTTCGTCATAGCAGGTGTGG
>NZ_JBFAPA010000035.1:0-36328 GCF_040675465.1 Actinocrispum sp. NPDC049592
GCTCCGCAACACGCCCAGCGCCGCCCCGGCCCGATCGCCCAGCAGGCAGTGAGCGGCGCTGGTCGCGTGGTGCGGAGCGCGGATGACCGGCTTCCAGTGACCGAGCCCGTCCGAGCGAAGCGAGGACCACTATTACAGCGTGTAGTTCAGGTCCAGTACGCCGTGGTTGACCACGCAGGTGCCTTTCAGGCCTTTGAGTTCGCCGGTCGCGCTGCCGGGGATGATGTAGCCGTACTGGTTCATGTTCTCGGCGTCGCCGACCGCGCCGTGGTGCAGCACGAAGCTGCCTTTCTTGCCTTCCAGGGTGCCTACGACGCGTTCCTGGGCCATGTACCCGGCGCCGTCCTCGGGTTTGTCGCCGGCCTGGCAGGCGAGCATCCGAACGGTGCCGGTGCCTTCCACGGCGCCGGTGTAGGTCTTGGTGATGTTCGCCGTGCCGAGCGGCGGGCCTTCGTCGGGCTCTTCGTAGGCGGTGTTCTCCCAGGCGGTGATCTCGAACTTCGCGGTGACCTTCATGGCGCACATCCTGCCCGGCGGTACCTGTCAGATCGTGTCAGGTTATGCCGAGCTCTTCGCGGAGGGCCTGTCGGCCGGGGGCGGTCAGTTTCACCGCGCGGTGGGTACCGGTTCGGGTGATCCAGCCCGCGTCGAAGAAGTGTCCGCACACCGCGGCGCCGACGCCGCCGGCGAGGTGCGGGCGGCGTTCGGTCCAGTCGACGCATTCGCGCACGAACGGCCGGCGGGCTTGGCGCAGGCTCTCGACGTCGATGCCCAGGCCGGTCAGCCAGCGCGCGCCCGGGTCGGTGAGGCTGAACCCGCCTTCGCCGCCGAGCAGGCCGCGGTCGACCATCGCGGTGGTGACCCGCACGCCAAGGCGTCCGGCGAGGTGGTCGTAGCAGGTGCGTCCGCTGGCGAGGGCGTCGGCGACGGTTGCGGCTTTGAGGGTTTTCACCGGTGTGGGTGAGGAGGGGATGTGCGCGGCCATGGTCTCGATCAGCTCGGCTGTGCGGGTGTCGGCCAGGCGCACGTAGCGGTGGCGGCCTTGGCGGTGTTCGACCAGCAGGCCGCCGGTGATCAGCTGGTTGAGGTGCTCGGTCGCGGTCGAGGCGGCCACTCCGGCGCTGCGGGCCAGCTCCCCCGCGGTCCAGGCTCGCCCGTCCAGCAGGGACAGGCAGAAGCTCGCGCGCGTGCCGTCGGCGAGCAACGCGGCCAGCCGGGCCAGGTCGGGAGCGGTCATGGGTCCATCATGCGTGCCGATTGCTTCGGCCGCGGCCGAAAGGGCGGCTCTCGGGTCCCGGTCGGGCGGGCCGCGATTAATGGCTCGCGCCGCGCCCGCACCGGCCTGGAGGATCTGCCTCGCTGATGGCGTTGCCCAGAAAGGAAATCCGATGACCGAGGTCCGCACGGCGGCCGGGACAGTGCGCGGTACCCAACAGGAGGGCGTGGCGGTCTTTCGTGGCATCCCGTTCGCGGAGCCGCCGGTGGGTGCGCTGCGATTCGGTGCGCCGCAACCGGTGCGGGCGTGGGACGGGGTGCGCGAGGCGGTGTCGTTCGGTCCGCCGCCGCCCCAGGCGGGTCATTTCGGCATGGAGAAGCTGCAGGAGGCCGACGGTGACTGGCTGACGGTCAACGTGTGGTCGCCCGACCCTGGTGCGGGTGCGGGGCTGCCGGTGATGGTGTGGATCCAGGGCGGCGGCTACATGGTCGGCATGTCCAGCCAGCCCGAGTTCGACGGCGCCCGCCTGGCGCGTGAGGGTGGCGTGGTCGTGGTGACGTTCAACTACCGCGTGGGCGTTGAGGGTTTCGCGCGGATCGAGGGCGCGCCGGACAACCGGGGCCTGCTGGATCAGGTCGCGGCGCTGGAGTGGGTGCGGGACAACGTCCGCGCGTTCGGCGGCGACCCCGGTCAGGTGACGGTCTTCGGTCAGTCGGCGGGTGGCGGGTCGGTGGCCGCGCTGCTGGCGATGCCGCGCGCCGCCGGGTTGTTCCGCCGCGCGATCGCGCAGAGCGTGCCCGGGCCGTTCTTCACGCCGGAGCTCGCGGCCGACATCGCCGGTGTCCTGGCGGGGGAACTGGGGCTGCGGCCCACCGTGGCCGATTTGTCCACTGTGGACCCGTTGGAGCTGCCCAGGGCGGGTGACACGCTCACCGCCAAGCTCGGCCAGTGGATCGACCGGTGGGGTGCGGCCGCGCACAAGCAGATCCCGATCGCGCCGGTCGTGGACGGCGACGTCCTGCCCGCGACGCCGTGGGAGGCGCTGGCTTCCGGTGCGGGGCGGGAGATCGAGCTGATCGCCGGGCACACGCGGCATGAGGACCGGTTGCTGGCGTTGATCCACGGCGTGCTCGGTCAGGTCACCGAGGAGCAGGCGGCGACCTCGCTGGAGGTCTACGCGCCCAGCGCCGTGCAGTACCGGGAGGCGTTCCCGGACGCGGGGCCGGACGAGCTGTACGACGTGGTCAACTCGGACTGGATATTCCGGATGCCTTCGCTGTTTCTGGCCGAGGCGCAGGTCGCCGGCGGCGGCCGGGCTTACGTGTACGAGCTGACCTGGCCCGCGCCGGGCATGGGCGGTGCCCTCGGAGCCTGTCATGGCCTGGATGTGCCGCTGGTGTTCGGCAATCTCAGTGGCAGCCAGGCGGCGATGCTGATCGACGGCGACCCGTCCGCGGAGGGATTGTCGGCGCAGATGCGCTCGGCGTGGACGGCGTTCGCCCACACCGGTGATCCCGGCTGGCCCTTGTACGACGCCCGGCGCCTGGTTCGGGTCTTCGACACCGTGCCGCAGGTCGCCGCGTATCCGGAGGAGGCGTCGCGGCTGATCTGGCAGGACCACCCGTTCGGGGCGTTAACGGTTGGTGGCCAGCGCGAACGTCTCGGATAGTTCGCGGGCGCACTCGGTGAGGTCGAGGTCGGGCGTGGCGACGAAGCGGCGCCCGACCTCGTCGATGGCCGCGCGGATGGTCCAGGCCATGACGCGCGGGGAGAACTCGCGGAACTCGCCGTCGCGCTGGCCTTGGCGCAGGCGTTCCTCCAGGGGCGTGGCGGCGGCTTCGTGGGTCTTGCTGCGGTAGTGGGTGAAGATCTCGGTGACCGCGGCGACGTGCTTGGGGTGGGTGCGCATGAACTCGATGTGCGAGTGGATGTAGGCGCGCAGCATGCCCGCGGAGGTGGTCTCGGCCTGCACGCGCGGCCACATCGCGGCCGCGCCGGCCGCGCTGACGTCGTCGATCACCTGCTGGATGAGCTCGTCCTTGCCGGCGAAGTGGTAGGAGATCACGCTCTTGGAGATCCCGGCGCGTTCGGCGATCTGGTGCAGTGACGCCTGGGCGTAGCCGAGGGTCGCGATGGTGTCGATCGCGCACTCCACGATCTGGGCGCGGCGCGCGACCTCGATGAACGACGGGCCGTCCCGGCCGATGGTGCGGGTTTTCGACTGCACCGCGGCAACCTAACACCCAAGATCGGCAACCCTGTGTGCAGGGTCGGTCACCCAGCGCGGCGCACTTCGAGGGGCAGCAGATGCGCGGTCTCCCCCAGCGACAGCGGCCCGAACACCTCGTCCCCGGCGAGGCCGTCGACGAAGTGCTGGTGGGTTTTGTCGGCGGTGGCGGGCAGGGAGAGCCAGGCGTGGTCGGTTCCCGGCGTGACGGTGGCCAGCCGGAGCCGGTCCATCTTCACGCGGGGCACGCCGTGGACGTGTCTGGTCAGCCGTGAGTCGGTGAGGACGAGTTTGGCCTGTCTGGTGAGGTCCCAGACACGGTTGGGGGTCAGCGGCATCCAGGCCGCGCCGGTTCTCATCACCGCGAGCGCGGCCACGACGAGGTCGGTGGTTCTGGGTAGCAGGATGCCGACGCGGTCGCCGGGGCTGATGCCGTGTCTCTCCAGCGCGCCCGCCAGGCGGGTGGTGCGGTCGTGGAGGTGGTCGAAGGTGATCGTGCCGTCGGCGCCTCTGACCGCGGGCGCGTCCGGTCTGGTGCCGGCGTGGGCGGCGATGATCTGGTGGACGCAGCGGCCGCCGATCTCGTCGAGGAAGGCGCCGAACTCCTCGTGCAGCGCGATCGCGGCCTCGGCGGGCAGGGTGACGTGCCATTCGCAGTGGCCGCTGGAGCTGATCCGCACCAGCAGGACCGCGCCGGGGATCGCGGGGGCGCGTTGGCTGAGGTCGGCCTGTAGCTCGAACACGACAGGCAGGCCGCGTGCGGGGTCGGCTCTCAGCGTGCCGTTCATCCAGTCGGTGAAGTCGGCCGGCCCGATCGCGACCACCCACGACCCCGGCCGCAGCAGCCCCACCACCCCATCGGGCACGCCGGTCGCGCGGGCCAGGAACGTGGCGGTGGCGGCGATCAGTTCCTCTTCCCGCAACCCGTGCGGCACCGCCATCCGGTGGCTCCCCGTCGAGACCCCGTCGCGGTACGGCACGTCGAGCACAGTCCGCGTCATCAACATCCTCTCGGCACCCGGGCGATTCAAGATCATCGACATCCGGGCGTCCGGATTGAGCGATACGGGCTCTGAACCACCCAAAGGTGTCAAGCTGGGAATCAGGCCGCCTGGCCTGATTCCCAGCCGTGCGGACGTGGCCAGGCGTGTGCCGGACCCTCGCTAGGCTCCGGCCTGGGCGATGACGCGCTGGATGGCCTGCACCGCCACGTCGGGCTGGTCGACGTAGATGTAGTGGCCGCTGGTGGCCGCGGTGCTCAAGGCACTGCGGCTGGAGAGCCCCAGCCATTTGCGTTGCCCGTCGGCCCACGCCTGCTCCAGGGCGGTCCCGTAGTCGGGGATGGCGGCGAGGTACGGCTGGCCGTGCTGGACCACTTCCACCGGGATGCTGCCCGCGGACCGGACTTCCCCGTCGGTGATGATGAGCTTTTCCGGGTTCTCGCCGTGGAAGACCGCGAGGGTCTGCGCGCGCAGTTCGGCCGACGTGTCGCGCATCCTGACCAAGCTGGATCTGCGCGACCGGGTGCAGGCGGTCGTCTACGCCTATCGCCACGGCCTGGTGACGTGAGCCCCGCCCTCGAACGCTGACCGGCGTGTCACGACCGGTCAACGTTCACGGGCAGCGCACTAGCTGACGGCGGGGTCCTTGTCGGGGTCGGGTTCGGGGGCCGCGGGTTTCGGGGCGGGGCCGACGTCGACGAGGGCGGGGCGTTTGTGGCCGAAGAGGTTCATCGGGTCGATGATCGTGAGGGACTTGGCCGCCAGGATGGACACGAGGATGGCGCCGGCCATGAACGGGTAGTTGTAGAGCTGGTCCTCGCCCGCCGGGGAGTAGGTGAGCACGAGGAACACGGCGAGGCCCACGACGAACGGGAGCCGGCGGGGGTTCCAGGGCAGGGCGGCGGCGATGACGAAGCCCCAGGTGAGGTACCACGGGAGGGTCGCCGGGGACAGCACCGCGGTGGCCAGCAGCGCGATGGCCATGCGCTTGACCGCCTCGGCGCCGCCTTCGCGGGAGGCCCACCAGTTCTTGACGATGATGAAGATCAGCAGGGCGATGCCGATCGCGCGGGTGACCGCGATGAACGGGTCCTTGGAGACGTTGAAGAACAACGCGACGACCCAGTGCAGGAACTCGCCGACCGCGGTGGGCGGCGACATCCAGTTGACGATCATCGCCGGGGCTCTGAGTGCGGGCAGCCAGCCGAGGTCGACCTGGGCGGCGACGGTCACCAGGGCGAAGGTGCCGATGACGAGGGCGAACACGCTGGCGCAGGCGCGGACGAAGTTGCGCCAGAAGGTGGAGGGCAGGTGTTTGGCCCACACCCACATCAGGAACGGCAGCGCCACGCCCGCGGAGGCCTTGACGGCCATGGCGAAGGTCACCAGGACTATGCCGAGGACGTGTTTGCGGTTGAGCACGCACAAGGTGCCCGCGGCGAGCAGGCCGACCATGAGGATGTCGTTGTGCGGGCCGCCGAACAGGTGGATGACGGTCATCGGGCTGGCCACGGCGAGCCAGAGCGCGACCGGGAGCTTGCCGCCGAGGTGGCGGGTCAGCCCGGGCAGTGCCCAGATCAGCAGGACCAGGCCGATGGCCAGGGTCAGCCGCATCAGGATGACGCCGAGGATGGCGTTGGCGCCGGTGATCGAGGCGACGCCCTTGGCCAGCAGGATGAACATCGGGCCGTAGGGCGCGGGGGTGGTCTGCCAGAACGAGTGCACGTTCTGCGAGATGTCCGGGATGTTCTCCAGCGAGGCCGGGCCGACCTGGTAGGGGTCGAAGCCGTGCAGTGGCAGGGTGCCCTGGCCGAGGTAGGAGAACACGTCGCGGGTGAACACCGGCGGGCTGAAGATCAGCGGGATCATCCAGCACACGGCGGCGATCAGCACGGCGCGGGCGTTGACGCGGCCGGCCAGTACGTGGCGGCCCAGGCGCACCCACGCCCACACGACGAGCGCGAACCCGATGTACAGGATCGCGGTGGCGAGCATCTTGCCGTGGCCGTACCGGATCCAGGACAGCGGGCCGTTGCCCAGGACCGGGTCGTGCACGAGGATCCCGGCCGCGCCGACTGCGGTGATCAGGATCAGGAAGGTGCCGAGGGTGCCGAGTGCGATCGTCCGCACCGGCATGCCCGTCGCTGTTGTGCCAGACGGGGTCTGGTCGGTCTCTGCGTTGTCAGCACCCAAGGTGGTTTCCAGGTTCGGCGCCGGATCTGTGGTGGTGGCCATGGCGTCTTGGAGGTTACACACCGTCTCTACCTGTGCTTGCAGGGCCACCCGTGGTGCTGGTCACGATCTGTCGTGCTAGATCCGCCACCACGGTATGGCCGGATTTGGTATGGACCTCTTAGGCCAGACGGGCGAGGCCCGGCAACGCCGCGAGCAGTGACTTCGTGTAAGCATGCCGGGGTTCGAGTAGAACCTGTTCCACCTCACCGACCTCGACCAGCTCGCCCTGGTACATCACCGCGACGCGGTCGGCGATGTTCCAGGCCAGTCCCAGATCGTGGGTGATCACCAGGGCGGCGAGGCCGAGCTGGGCACGCAACCGCAGCAGCAACGCCAGAATCTCGCCACGCACGGAGGCGTCCAGCGAGGCCACCGGTTCGTCGGCGACCAGCAGCCGGGGCTGCAGCGCCAGGGCGCCCGCGATCACGACCCGCTGGCGCTGCCCGCCGGAGAGCTGGTGCGGCAGAACGGGCATGTATCGCTCGACCGGGCGGAGTTCGGCCGCTTCCAGGGCCGCGGCGACCTGTTCGCGCTCGTCGCCCGGGAGGCGGTGGATGCGCAGGCCTTCGGCGACCGACTCGTACACGCTGTGCCGCGGGTTGAGGGCGCTGGTCGGGTCCTGCAGAACCAGTTGGACCTGGCGGCGGTAGTCCTTGAGGCCCTTGGACGAGCGGGGTATCGGTTTGCTGTCGAACAGGATCCGGCCGCTCGTGGACGCCTGCAGACCGAGGATCGTGCGCGCCAGGGTGGTCTTGCCGGATCCGGACTGGCCGACCAGGGCGACGATCTCGCGCTGCCGCACTTCGAGGTTCACGTCCTTGACCGCGTGCGTCCAGCCGCCGCCGCGGCGCCGGAAGTCGACCTTGAGGTCCTCTGTGCGCAGTACAGGTTCACCCAGTTCGGGCACGGTCTTCTGCGGCAGGCCGGCCGGGTTGGTGGTGGCGGGCGCGTAGCGTGAGGCGACGTCCCCGATGGTGGGAAACGCGGCGGCCAGCGCCTGGGTGTGCGGGTGCTGCGGGTCGCCGACGACGGTGTCCGCGGTGCCCAGTTCGACGATCTCGCCCTGGTACATCACGGCGAGCCGCTCGCAGACCGAGCCGAGCACGGACAGGTCGTGGCTGATCATGACCAGGCCGATGCCCTGCTCGGTGACCAGCTTGGACATCAGTTTGAGCACCTGGTCCTGCACGATCACGTCCAGGGCGGTGGTGGGTTCGTCGGCGATGACCAGGCGCGGCTCGCAGGCCAGTGCCATCGCGATCATCACGCGTTGTTTCTGGCCGCCGGACAGCTCGTGCGGGTAGGCCTCGGTCTTGTCGATGGGCAGTTCCACGGCGGCGAGCAGTTCGGCGACCCGGGCGGTGATCCTGCCGGGCGGCACGCTGGCGTGGATGCGCAGCGGTTCGGCGATCTGCTGGCCGATCCGGCGGACCGGGTTGAGGGCGTGCATGGCGCCCTGGAACACGATCGACGCGCCGGCCCAGCGCACCGCGCGCAGCCGTCCCCAGCTCATCGTGCGGGTGTCCTCACCGTCGAGCAGGATCTCGCCGGAGACCTCGGCGTCCTTGGGCAGCAGCCGCAGTACGGACATGGCCAGGGTGGACTTGCCGCAGCCGGACTCCCCGGCCAGGCCGAGGGTCTGCCCGGGCGGGAGGGTCAGGTCGACGCCCTTGACCGCCTGCATGCCTCCGGGATAGGTGACCCGCAGGTCGCGCAGTTGCAGTACCGGGGTGCTCACCGGCGCTCCTTCAGCTTCGGGTTCAGGACGGTCTCCAGGGCGCGCCCGACCATGGTGAAGGACAGCACGACCAGGGCGATGGCCGCGCCGGGCGGCAGGATGTACCACCAGGCGCCGAAGGTGACCGCGCCGGCGGCCTGGCCGGCGTGCAGCACGGTGCCCCAGGTGACGTCGTTGGGGTTGCCCAGGCCGAGGAACGTCAGGGTCGACTCGGCGACGATGGCGGTGCCCACGGCGAGGGTCATGTTGACGAACACCAGCGGCAGCACCGACGGCAGCACGTGTTTGAAGATCACGTGGGTGTGGCCGCCGCCCAGCGCGCGGGAGCGTTCGATGTAGGGGCGGGCCTCGACCGAGAGGGTCTGGGCGCGCACCAGCCGGGCGCCGGTCGGCCAGGACACCAGGCCGATCGCGAGCACGATGGTGCCCAGGCCGCCGTTGAGCACCACGCCCAGCGCGATGGCCAGTACCAGTGAGGGCAGGATCAGGAAGAAGTCGGTCAGCCGCATCAGCACCGCGGAGACCCACCGGCCGAAGTGGGCGGCGAGGATGCCCACGGTGGTGCCGATCACGACCGACAGCAGGGTCGCCGAGAGGCCGACGACGAGCGATCCGCGGCTGCCCCACAGCACGAGCGCGAGCAGTGACCGGCCGCTTTCGTCGGTGCCCAGCACGAAGTCGCCGCTGGGGGCCTGCAGCCGCCCGCCGGTGGCCTTGGTGACGTCCAGGGCGGCCTCGGGGACCAGCAGCGGCGCGAAGACCGCGCCGAGGATGAACAGCAGCAGGATCGCCAGCCCGATCAGTCCGCCGCGGTTGCTCCGGAACTCGCGCCAGACATTGCCCGCCGCCGCACGACGCCGGGCCCACACCGGTGAGGTCATGATGGTTCCGCCTCTCCGGATTTCAAGGTGTTGGTTGCGTTGGGGAAGGAAGGTTCCCTGCTCATGAGGCACGCACCCTGGGGTCGAAGACTCGCAGCAGGACGTCGGCGATCAGGTTCATGGTGACCACCGCGAGCACCAGCACGATGAAGATGCCTTGCAGCAGTGGGAGGTCCTTGACCTTGAGCGCCTCGGCGGTGAGCTGGCCCAGGCCGGGCCAGGAGAAGACCGCCTCGACGGTGATCGCGCCGGAGACCACCAGGCCCAGGTGCATGAACACGAGCGTGATGGTGGGCAGCAGCGCGTTGGGGACGGCGTGGCGGCGGCGGACGAGGTCGTCGCGCAGGCCTTTGGCGCGGGCGGTGGTCAGGTAGTCCGAATGCATCTCCTCCAGCAGTGAGGAGCGCATGACCAGCTGGTACTGGCCGTAGATCACCAGCACGAGGGTGACCAGCGGCAGGACGAGGTGGTGGGCGACGTCCAGGGCGTGCGGGATGAGCGCCGTGGGGCTGTCGACCGACTGCATGCCGCCGCTGGGGAACCAGCCGCCGAAGATCATCATCAGGATCAGGCCGAGCCACCAGGCCGGGAAGGACCAGAACACCAGGGCGGTGCCGACGCTGGCTCGGTCGAACGGGCCGCCGCGGTGCCAGGCGGACTTCACGCCAAGCCACAGGCCGAGGGCGGCGGCGAGGATCGCGGCGAGGCCGACCAGCAGGACGGTGGGGCCGATGCGTTCGGCGATGATGTGCCCGACCGGCGCGTTGTAGGCGTAGGACTGGCCGAAGTCGCCGTGCAGCAGGTTGACCAGGTAGTCCACGAACTGGGCGGGCAGCGGCTTGTCCAGGCCCATCTCGTGGCGCCGCTGGTCGAGCTGGGCGCCCGACAGCGGCACGCCGCGGGTCATGGTGGTGACCGGGTCGCCGGGCATGACCCGGAACAGCAGGAACCCGAACACCACCACGAGGGCGACGCTGACCAGTGCGCCGCCGATCTTGGTCAGCACATAGCGGAGGACTCCGCCGCCCTTGCGGGGCGACGGAGCCTCAACGATGGCTTCCTCAGAGGGGACAAGGAAGTCGGTCAACGACTACTCCCGTTCGTCGGCGGTGCCGCGGCGGCGCAGCCGCGCCACGATCAGCACCGCCGCGGCGATCACCACGACGCCGCCGATGGTCAGGCCGACGATCAGGCCGGTGTTGCCGCCACCGGCTTCGGTGGTGTTCGCGGCCTCGGTCGATTTGCCGGGTGTGGCGCTGTAGTAGCCCCAGTAGCCCTGCTGGTTCATGATCACGCCGCCGGAGGAGGGCTGCGTGGTGAACGGGCCCCACTTGTCGGCGCGGTAGGCCTCGAGCGGGTTGTCGTAGCCGAGGATGACCAGGCTGGCCCGGTCGGCCAGGACCTGCTGCATCTTCTTGACGATCTCGATCCGCTTGGCGCGGTCGGTCTCGGCCAGCTGCTGGGCGTACAGCGCGTCGTACTCGGGGTCGCAGAGGAACGAGTCGGGGGTGGCGCCCTTGCCGTCGGCGTTCGGGCGGGCCGCGCAGGTCTGCAGGGACAGCACGTAGTCCGGGTCGGGGTTGGCGCTCCAGCCGGAGAAGGCGAGGTCGAACGTGGCCGCGGTGGTGGCGTCGTTGACCTTCTGGTCGCTCACCAGCTGTGGTTCCACGCTGATGCCGATGTCCTTGAGCCAGCCGGTGATGTACTTGGAGCCCTGCTCGTCGAGGTTGGTCTCGGCGTGCCCGAGCAGCCGCAGTTTGAGCGGTTTGCCCTGCTTGTCGGTGCGGATGCCGTCCGGGCCCTTGGGGTAGCCGTTCTCGTCGAGCATCTTGTTGGCCGCGGCGGGGTCGAACTTCTGCTTGATGTCGGCGTGGAACTCGGCGAAGCCGGGCGGGATGTAGCCGGAGCCCTCGACGGCGTAGCCGCCCCAGACCTTGTCCACCAGGGTCTTGGAGTCGACCGCCAGGGCGATGGCCTGGCGAAGTTTGACGTCTTTGAGCGCGGGGTTGCCGTCACCGATGGGCTGGTTGTCCGCGGCGGTGGCGCCGGGGTTGATCAGGAGCTCGTTGAACCGGCGGCCCGCTCCGGTGTTGAGCTTGATGTTCGGGTCGCCCTTGAGCGCGTCGTACTGGGCCGGCACGAGCCGGCTCATCAGGTCGATCTCGCCCTTCTTGAGCGCCTGGACCTCGGCGTCGACGTTCTTGTAGTAGACGAAGTCCAGCTCGTCGATCTTGGGCGCGCCGCGCCAGTAGTCCTTGTTGGCCTTGAGCTTGATGAACTGGCCCGCCTTGTAGTCCTGGACGATGAACGGCCCGTTGCCCACCAGCGGCAGCGGCGGTTCGGCCTTGAAGTCGGTGACCTTGGACCAGATGTGCTCGGGCACGATCGGGGCGTCCAGGGCGAGCATGGTGGAGCGGGGTTCCTTGGTCTTGATGACCAGGGTCCTGTCGTCCGGGGCGGTGACCGACTCCCAGCCCTGCACGAAGTTGCCGTTCGCGGTGGCCGCGTTCTTGTCGGTCATCATCTTGGTGAACGTGAACGCGGGGTCCTTGGCCGTCACCGGCTGCCCGTCGGACCACTTGACGCCCTGGCGGATGGTGAACGTCCAGGTGAGCTTGTCCGGCGAGGTCTCCCACTTCTCCGCCAGGGCCGGCACCGGGTGGTAGTCGGCCGGGTCGTAGGTGGTCAGGTACTCGTAGTTCAGCCTGGTCAGGTCCGTCCCGATGCGCGTGATGGTGATGAACGGGTTGAGCGCGTCGAGGTCCTGGGTGACCCCGGCCCGCAGTGTCTTGCTTTCTTGGGCTCCGGCTGTGAGCGGCGTCATCACCGGGGCCGCTACCAGGGCACCCACCAGGACGGGCACTGCTGCCCGCCACCCTCTGACCAGCACGGTCAACCACCTCTTCCTGCGTGAATGCGAAGAAATAACCATCTAGCGGCAGGAGAAGTCAACGAGTACCGGCAGATCGTGCCAAGACGTGACCATAGGGCCTACGGTGGGCCTGGTGCGGATCATGATCTCAGCCGACATGGAGGGCGCCACCGGCGTCACCTACACCAATGATGTCCTACCGGGTACCGAGCAGTGGCAGCGGATGCGCAGGATGTTCACCGGGGACGTCAACGCCTGTGTCGAGGGGCTGTTCGACGGCGGCGCGAGCGAGGTGTTCGTCAACGAGGCGCACTCCTCGCAGCGCAACCTGCTGCTGGAGGAGCTGGACCCGCGGGCGTCGATGCTGACCGGCCGGCACAAGCCGTTGTCGATGATGCAGGGCATCGACTCCGGGGTGGGCGGGGTGGTGTTCCTCGGGTACCACGCGGGCGCCGGGGTGGAGGGGGTGCTCGCGCACACCTACCTGGAGAACTCGATCACCGGGGTGTGGCTGGACGGGGTGCGGGCCAGCGAGGGCAGGCTGAACGCCGCCCTGGCGGCCGAGCACGGGGTGCCGGTGCTGCTGGTCACCGGCGACGACAAGACCTGTGAGGACGCTCTTGATTATGTTCCGGCCGCGCGGGTAGTCGCGGTGAAGGAGTGCGTGAGCCGGTACGCGGCGATCTGCGTGCCGCCGCGGCGCACTGCCGAGATGATCCGGTTCACCGCCGCCAACTCGATGGAGCTGGCCGGGCGGGGCGCGGCGCATGTGGCGCCGCACCGGATCGAGGTCGACTTCGACGCGACTCATCTGGCGCACGCGGCCGCCGTGGTGCCGACGGTGGAGCTGGCGGGTGTGCGGCGGGTGCGGTTCGACGCGCCGTCGATGACCGAGGCGATGAAGGCGTTCAAGGTGGTGACCGCCATCGCGGCGGGCGCCGTGGAGGGTGTTTATGGATAGCGTTGAGGAGTTGTGTTCCCGGCTGGTGCGCATCGACACCACGAACTACGGCGGCGGGCGGTCCGCGGGTGAGCGGGAGGCCGGCGAGCTGGTGGCGACGGTGTTGTCGGCGGCCGGGCTGGACCCGAAGGTGCTGGAGCGCACCTCGCGCCGCAGCAACGTGGTCGCGCGGGTGTCCGGGTCGGACCCGGGCCTGCCGCCGTTGCTGGTGCAGGGCCACCTGGACGTGGTGCCGGCCGATCCGGAGCAGTGGTCGCGGGACCCGTTCTCCGGGGAGATCGCCGACGGGTTCGTGTGGGGCCGTGGCGCGACGGACATGAAGGACTTCGTCGCGATGGTGCTGACGGTGCTGCGGGACTGGTCGGCTTCTGATCGGCGGCCGCGGCGGGACATCGTGCTGGCGTTCGTGGCCGACGAGGAGGACTCGGGCGCGGATGGCGCCGAGTGGCTGGTGGAGGAGCATCCGGGGTTGTTCGAGGGCTGCGGGGCGACGATCAGCGAGTCCGGCGGGTACACCTATCACGTGCGGCACGCTTCCGGCGCGCCGGTGCGGTTGTATCCGGTGGGGACGGCCGAGCGGGGCACGTCGCATCTGCGGTTGACCGCGTCGGGGCGTGCGGGGCATGGGTCGCGGCGCAATGACGACAACGCCGTGGTGAAGCTGGTGCGGGCGTTGGACCGGCTGGCGTCCTATGAGTGGCCGGTGCGGTTGACGCCCGCCGTCACCGCGTTCCTCGAGCGCACGGGTGAAGCGCTCGGCGTGGCGGTGGATCTGTCCAATGTGGACGGCACGCTGGCGCGGCTGGGCAAGGCCGCTCCCCTGGTCGAGAACACCGTGCGCAACTCGACCAGGCCGACCGTTCTGAAAGCCGGCTACAAGGTCAACGTGATCCCCTCGACCGCGATCGCCGAGGTGGACACCCGTACGCTGCCGGGTACCGAGGCGGAGCTGTTGTCCACAGTGGACTCCCTGCTGGGGCCGGGGGTGGAGCGGGAGTTCGTGGCGCGGATGCCCGCGATCCAGGCCCCGGTGGACTCCCCCTGGTTCGACGCGATGGCCGCCGCGATCCGGTCGCAGGACCCCGACGCGGTCGTCGTGCCGTACTGCATGGGCGGTGGCACGGACGCGAAAGCCTTCGCCCGCTTGGGGATCCCGGGGTACGGGTTCGCGCCGTTGTGGCTGCCGGAGGGGTTCGACTACCGGGCCATGGCGCACGGTGTGGACGAACGCGTGCCCGTGGAGGGGTTGCGGTTCGGCACGCGGGTGCTGGACGCGTTCCTGTCGAACGTCTAGGTGGTGGTGAGGACCATGCGGAAGCGGGCCTGACCGCTGGCCATCCGGGTGAGCGCGGTGCCGGCCTGTTCGAGCGGCATTTGCTCGACCCAGGGCCGGACACCGTTGCGCGCGGCGAACTCCAGGGTCTGGCGGGTGTCGTGGGCGGTGCCGCCCCAGTGGCCGAACTCGAGTTTCGGGCCGGGGAGGGCGTGGCCGAGGGTGGTGCCGGTGGTGCTGAGCACGATGACCTGACCGCCCTCGGCGAGGCCTTTGATCGCGGCGCAGGTCATCATGGTGTTGGTCGGGATGGCCACTATCACCGCGGCGCCGCCGAGGTCGCGCAGTGCGGCGCCGACGTCGTCGGTTTTGGTGTCCAGGTAGATGTCGGCGCCCAGTTCGAGGGCGGCCATCGCGTCGCCGTGGCCGCGGCCGATCGACACGGTGCGCAACCCCATGGTGGCGGCGAACTGCAGGGCCAGGTGCCCGGGTCCGCCGAGCCCGACGACCGCGACCAGGTCGCCCGGCCGGGCCGCGCTCTGGCGCAGCGCGGTGAACACCCGGACGCCCGCGCACGCCAGCGGCGCGGCCTCGGCCGAGGAGAGCACGTCGGGGATGGGCGCGAGCGCCGCTGCCGGGACGGTGACCGAGTCGGCGAACCCGCCCGCGTAGGCCAGGCCGGGGATCTGCGGTTCCGTGCACATCACCGCGGTGCCCCGGCAGGCGTCGCAGTAGCCGCAGTCCCCGCCGTACCAGCCGACCGCGACCCGGTCACCGATCCCCCACCCGGTGACGCCGTCGCCGAGGGCCTCGATCCGGCCGGCGATCTCGTGCCCGGTGACCAGCGGGAACGTCACGTGCGGGACGTCACCGGCGGTGATCGCCGCGTCGGAGTGGCAGACCCCGCAGGCCTCGACGGTGACCCGCACCTGCCCGGGTCTGGGCTGCGGGGTGTCGACATACGTCAGGGTGAATCCGGCGCCGGGAGTCAGGACCTGCATGGCGCGGTGTCGCACGGCCGTTATCGCCTCTCTCCAAGGGGTCTCAGGCATCCCCTACACCCTGACGTGCGCGCGCCGCGTTAACCACCGACCGTCAGTCCGAGGAAATAATGAATTTGAGTCTCCAGTCGCTGGAAGGTTGAGGCTGAGTGCCGTGACCGAACTGTTCTCCATCGGGCAGCTGGCCCGCACCACCGGGTTGCCGGTGCGCACCGTGCGGTTCTGGTCGGACCTGGGCCTGGTGCCCCCGGCCGGCCGGACCAGCGGCAACTACCGGATGTTCGACGCCGAGGCGGCGGCCCGGCTGGATCTGGTGCGCACGCTGCGTGAGCTGGGTATCGACCTGGACACGGTGGAGCGGGTGCTGCGTGAGCAGGTGACCGTGGCCGATGTGGCCCGGGCGCATGTGCGCGCGCTGGACGCGGAGATCCGGACGCTGCGGTTGCGGCGGGCGGTGCTCAGTTCGGTGGCCGACCGTGGCAGTACGACCGAGGAGATGAAACTGATGCACGAACTGGCCAAGCTGTCCGCGCAGGAGCGGCAGCGGATCATCGACGAGTTCGTCGATGAGGCGTTCGCGGGTGTCGAGCCGAGGCCAGAGAGCGCGCACATCGCCACTGGCATGCGCACGATGCCGGCCGAGCTGCCCGACGAGCCGACGCCCGAGCAGGTGGACGCCTGGATCGAGCTGGCCGGGCTGGTGGCCGACCCGTCGTTCAAGGCCCGGGTGCGGGAGATGGCCACGGCCGGGGCGCGGTCGGCGCCGCGGGCCGAGCCGATGGACCCCACCTCGGTGGTGGAGCACGCGGGCGCCGCCCTCGAGGCCGGTATCGCGCCGGATTCGCCTGAGGGGCAGGAGATCCTGGCCCGGATCGTGCCGGAGTCCACGCCGCGGGACAAGCGGCTGGAGCTGGCCGACACCCTGGCGACGTTCTCCGACCGGCGGGTGGAGCGGTACTGGTCGCTGCTGGGCACGATCAACGGCTGGCCGCAGCGCCCGCCGGCGGTGCCGGCGTTCGAGTGGGTCATCGACGCTCTGCGCGCGTCTTAGAACCCTTGTGGCCGGCCGGGCTTCCGGCCGGCCACGCGCATCAGCACGGTGCCGGGGCCACGAGTTCGGCGAGGTGCCGCAGCGAGTTGGCGAGGTGGTCGGGGCCGAACGGGGGGAAGTGGATGTAGGCGCGGCGGAACTGCGGCACGCCTGACCAGTCGTAGGTCAGGGTCACCTCGGTTTCCGACGGGCCGAGCGGGACGAGGTCGTAGCGCCAGATCCAGCCGCCGAACTCCAGGTCTTCGTCGTCGTCCCGGTCCCCGCTGGTCTGCCAGCCGATGCTGCGGTGCGGGTCGAGGACCTCGACTTTGTTGGCTGTGCGGTAGTGCCGGTCGGGGTGGCCGGGGTGGTACATGCCCATCCGGAAGATCTGGCCGACCTTGGTCAGCGGCGTGCGGTCGACGGACTGCTGTACCCAGCCGGTGCCGTCGATGGCGGAGTGCTGGGCCGGGTCGGCCAGGACCGCGAAGACTTTCGCGGCGGGCACGGCGACGGTCAGCACGGCGCTCACGTTCTCCTGGTGCTCCACGGTGTCGTTGTCCTCTCATCTCGGCTCTCACCCTGGCTACGAACGGGCCGGGCGGCAAACGACACGTCGGTGCCGGGATGATTCTGCCGGGGTTGCAGCGCCAGTCCCGCGAGGGCGGCCAGGGCGCCGGTGGCGGCGATCATGTACCAGACGCCGTGGTAGCCGCCGGTGGGCACGATCGCGACGAGGGCGGCGATGCCGACGACGGCGCCGATCTGGCGGAAGCCGGAGGTGATGGCGATGCCGGTGGCGAACCGGTCGGCGGGCAGCCGGGAGACGGCGGCGCTGCTGAACGCGGGCAGGGTGAACCCGACTCCGGCGCCGGTGAGGAACAGCGAGGGGAAGACCTCGGTGAGGTAGGCCGGTTCGGTGCCGGTGCGCAACGCCAGCAGCAGCGCGCCGAGGCCGAACATCAGGCCGCCGGGGATGGCGATGGCCCTGGGGCCGAACCGGTCGGCCAGCCGTCCCGCGATCGGCGCGGTGAGGGTGGCCATGATCGAACCGGGGGTGGCGGCCAGGCCCGCGTCGAGCACGGTGAAGTGCCAGACGCTGGTCAGGAACAGCACGTTGCACAGCAGCAGCGCGTAGAAGCCGACGCTGAACGCGAACGAGCCGGCGTTGGCGACCGAGAACTGCCTGACCTGGAACAGGTTCAGCTCGAAGACGGGGGTGTGGTGGCGGGCGGAGCGCAGTATGAAGGCGGCCAACAGCAGTGCGGCCACAGCGAATCCGCCGTAGGTGATCGCGGTGTCCCAGTCCTGGGCTTTGACCAGCGAGAGCGCGAGGACGGTGACGGCGGCGGTGAACAGCAGCGCGCCGAGGGCGTCCGGCCAGCGGCTGGTGGTGTCGCGCTCGGTCTCCTTGAGCAGGCGGCGGGCGGGGATGAGCGCGATCAGGCCGATGATCAGGTTGACGAAGAACACCCACCGCCAGCCCTGCCACTGCACCAGCACGCCGCCGAGGGTCGGGCCCGCGATCGCCGCGATGGCACCGGTCGCGGTGTTGAGTGAGACCGCGGTGGCCCGGCGTTCGGGCGGAAACTCCGGCAGGACAAGGCTGAGCGCGGTCGGCAGGATCGTGGCCGCGCCGATCGCCTGCACGACGCGGGCGGTCACCAGCAACGGCACGGTCGGGGCGAGTCCACATGCGACGGACGCGGCGATGAACAGGATCAGCCCGCCGAGGAACATCCGTTTGCGGCCCACCCGGTCGGCGAGCCGTCCCGCGGGCACCAGGGCGGCGGCGAACACGACGTTGTAGGCGTTGAGCACCCAGGAGATGCCGTTGAGCGGGGTGTCCGGGAAGTCGTGCCGCAGGTCGGGGAACGCGACGTTGACGATGGTGACGTCCAGCAGGGCCATGAACACCGCCACGGAGGTGACGATCAGGACCTTCCAGTGCCGGGCCATGCCGGTCACCGCCACTCAGTGGGTTGCATCATGAAACGGAAGACTAGACATAGGGCGTTGCGTGACGCAACCAAGCAGGTAGAGTGGCCCGCATGTTGGGCAGTACGTACTCCGACCAGGTGTGCTCGGTCGCGCGGAGCCTGGAGGTGGTCGGCGAGCGGTGGACGCTGCTGATCGTGCGCGACGCTTTGCTGGGCATGCGCCGGTTCGAGGAGTTCCAGAGGAGCCTCGGCATCGCCCGCAACATCCTGTCCGACCGCCTGGCGAAACTGGTGGAGCACGGGATCCTGCGCCGGGTCGAGTACTCGGAGAAGCCGGTGCGCGCGGAGTACGTGCTGACCGACCGGGGGCGTGAGTTGCGGGGCGTGATCCTGGCGCTCATGCAGTGGGGCGACCGCAATGTGCCGAATCCCGATGGGCCGCCGCGGCTGTCACGGCACATCGGCTGCGGCGGTCTGGTGACCGAGCAGCCCGTGTGCCAGGAACATGGCGCGATCCCGGTCAGCGAGGTGGAAGTCGTCCCTGGTCCTGGTCTGCGCGGCTAGCGTTCCTGGATCCTGTCCCAGGTCGAGCCGCCCCAGCGCACGGCGAACGTCCGGTTGGACCCGCTTCTGTTCATCAACCGTTGGTCCGGCCGCCCGACCGGCAGCGACAATGCATCCATCATCAGTTTCCCCCTCGTGCCTGTGGATTACTCCTGTCCCACGCTCCCTACAAGAGGGGATGCCCGGCCGCGGGATACCAGCGGCTCGGTAACCGGCTTGCGTGGTGTAGGGCGGCCGTTTGCCGGGGCGATATCCGAATGGCCATCCGCTGAACCGGAAGGCGCTGGACGCATGCGGGATGAAGACCGGCTTGAACTGCGGATCTCCGACAACGCCGAACTGCTGTCGTTGCAGCGGACGTTGAGCCTCGCGCAGGACGTCCAACTGGAACGCGTTCCCGGCACCCCCGCACCGGATTCGCTCGGGGTGGCCGACTATCTGACGGCTGCCGGGGGCGGTGCCGGGCTGCTCACGGTGATCAAGATGCTGCCGGATTTCCTGCGCGAGGCCAAGGAAGCCGGTTCCGACCGTGCGGCCGAAGCCCTGGAACGCTATCGCCGCCGCGACTGCGACCGCCGGTAACGCAGGCAACGCGCCGCCCCGGACCACCGCTGGCCAGTCGCACCGGAACCACCCGCAAGGTGGGTGTCCGGTGCAAGCAGGTGTTTCTGGACGCGATCGCCGGCCAGATCCTGACCGGCCCGGACATCCCCGCGACGGCGACTGGGCTGCGCGCAAGAGATGCACCGCGGAATGCTGGCCCCGGCTGGTGGGCACGAGGAGGTCTCCCCCGCGATCCTGACGTGTGATCGGTGCGCGTGGCGGGCAATTGCTCGTGGGTGCGGCGGATCGACATCGGCAGCCTGCACTCGCCGATCGATCTCGCTCCGCTCACCGAGTTGCCCGCGGTGGAGGAGATCACGATCGAGTCGCGTCGGGGCGTCAAGGACTGGGCGCCGCTGCTGGGGATCCCGCGGTTGCGGACGGTGCACGCGTCGATCGATGGTTCCGTTGCGGCGCAACTGATCGCGAAAGGCGTGGCGGTCGACATGCACTAGCGCCACCAGGACGGTCCTGGTGGCGCTAGTGGGAAACTGGGGTCAGTAGCGGACGGCGGCGTGCTTAGGGAGCAGGAACCCGATCAGGAACGTGCCGGTCAGCAGTCCCGCCGTGGTCAGTGCCGCGATCCCGGCGGCGTGCAGGGAGTTGAGCACGGTCGGGCCGAGCAGTCCGAAGAAGACGGTGCCGATCACTGCCACGCCAAGGGAGATGCCGAGCTGCTGGACGGCCTGCAGGATGCCGGTGGCCGACCCGACCTCGCGGTCGGCGACCTCGCCCAGGATGATGTCGAACATCGGGGTGAAGATCATGCCCATGCCGATGCCGCCGATCAGGTTGGGCAGCAGGAAGTGCAGGGTGCCGATGTTCTCCCCGGCGAGCTGGAACATGGCGTAGAAGCCGAGGACGCCGATGGTCATGCCGGCCAGGCCGATGTGCAGCAGGGTGCGGCCGAGGCGGGTCATCAGGGCGCCGCTGATGGTGGTGCCGACGATCGCGCCCATCGCCCACGGCGCCATGGTGAGGCTGGCGTGCAGCGGGGTGTAGCCGAGGCCGATCTGCAGGAACAGGCCGACGGTCAGCATCAGGCCGCCCATGCCGGCGGTGAACGCGATGGCGAACAGCACGCCCGCGGCGAACGACCGCTTGCGGAACACGCCCGGCTCGATCAGCGAGGTGCGTCCGGCGCGGGCCCGCCGGACTTGGTGGGCACCGAACGCGGCGAAGGTCGGCAGCGAGGCGGCCAGCATGATCAGGATCCAGCTGGGCCACCCCAGGTCGCGGCCCTGCACCAGCGGGAACAGCAGGAGGAAGGTGCCGGTCGCGGCGAGCAGCACGCCGGTGAGGTCCAGTCGCGAGCGGCGGTCGGCGGGTGCGGAGACGGGCACGTGCTTGGCGGCGATGGTCAGCGCGTAGGCGCCGACGGGCAGGTTGATCAGGAAGATCATCCGCCAGCCGGTGCCGAGCAGGTCGGCGTCGATCAGCAGGCCGCCGAGGATCGGGCCGAGCACCGCGGACAGGCCCATGACCGGCCCGAACACGCCCCACGCCTTCTTCATCTCTTGGGGCGGGAACAGGTCGCGGATGATGCCGAACGTCTGCGGCAGCATCACCGCCCCGAACGCGCCCTGCAGCACTCTGGCGGCCAGCAGTATCCCTGGTGACCAGGCGGCGGACGCGAGTAAGGAGGCGAGGGTGAACCCGGCGGCGCCGGTCATCATCACCCGCTTGCGGCCGAACATGTCCCCCAGCCGGCCGCCGACCAGCAGCGCGATCGACAACGCGAGGGTGTAACCGGCGGCCATCCACTGCATGGTGGCCAGCGACCCGCCGAGGCTGCCGTGGATCGCGGGGGCGGCCACGTTGATCACGGTCGAGTCGAGCAGGTCCATCACCGTCACGGCGACCACCGAGGAGAACGCCAGCCACCTGCGCACCGACTTCGCGGGAGCGCCGTGCGCTGTTTCTTGAGCGGCTTCCGCGGCCTGCGGCATCTCAACGCCGTGCTGCGCCGTCTGCACCTCGGTGCTCTGAGTCAGCTGCGGGTTCTGCGCGGGCTTGGTGGTGTCCGTCGCTGACGCGGTCCGCGTTGACTGGGTGGCTGCCTGTGGGGCTGCGGTTGTGGTGGTGTCGAGTGTGGCGGTCATCGGGAGCCTCCCAGTTGCGGAATGAATCGTTCCGTTCCGACTGTAGCGGAACGAAGTATTCCGTTCAAGTGGTAGGGTGGGTGTCATGACGAAGCCGATGAGCGGGCGCCGGGCGCAGGCGGCGCGCAACGATGAGGTGATCCTGCGGTCGGCGCGGGAGGTGTTCCTCGCGGATCCGTCCGCTCCGATCGCGGCGGTGGCGGAGCACGCGGGGGTCGGGATCAGCGCGCTGTACCGGCGTTATCCGTCGAAGGAGGATCTGCTGCGCAAGTTGTGCGCGGACGGTCTGGCGCAGTACACGGCGGTCGCGGAGGCGGCGGTCACCGATGAGGGTGATCCGTGGGAGGTGTTCGAGCGGTTCATGGCCGGGATCGTGGCGACCCGGTCGAGTTCGCTGGTGCGGCACCTGGCGGGGATGTTCACGCCGAGCGAGGAGCTGTACCACGCGTCGGCGTATGCGGGCACGCTCAACGACCGGATCTTCGAACGCGCCCAGCAGGCCGGGGTGATCCGGCCGGATGTGAACGTCAACGACATGGCGTTGATCTTCGAGATGGTCGAGGCGGTCACGATCGGCGATGAGGCCCGGAGACGCGAGTTGCGGGGCCGGTATCTGGCGTTGCTGCTGGACGGGATCCGGGTGTCGTCGAGCGTGCTTCCGGGTCGTGCGCCGGAGGACCGGGAGCTGTCGTCGCGGTGGGATCCGGGGACGTGAGGTCCGCGGTCAGCAGGTCCAGCACCGCGGGTGGCGGGAAGTCTGGCCAGGTCCGGGTGGTGTCGTGGCGGCGGTTGAGCCGGCGGTCGAGGAACCGTTGTGCGCGCCGCAGTCCATCGGCGGCCTGGGCGGGGGTGAGGCGGCCGTCGGTGAGGGCGTCGGCGTAGTCGTCGAGGTCCAGGACGCGGTAGGGGTGGTCGGGCGGGCCGACGATGACGTCGATCCACATGTCGTCGACGTGCACGGTGTCACCGTTGTCGGTGACGGTGACGAGGTCGCAGTACCACCAGCCGCGTTGCCGCGAGGGGAACAGGACGGGCTGGTTGATCTGGATGCCGTCGTCGAGCAGGACGAAGCTGCGCTGGGTGTGGGTGGCGCCGTGCAGCCGGAAGGTCCAGTCGTAGGCCATGACCTCACCGGCTCGTACACCCGCGGCCCGTACGGTCTTGTCCCTGATGACGGTCACCGGCTCCACGTGTCGCGACTGTAGCGGGGAAAACCGTTGGCGGCGCGGGCCGGTGGGCTGGCAGGGTCGGATGGGTGACTGCGGGGTACTTCGACGAGGATGTGGCCGGGCGGTACGACGAGGCCAGCGCGGAGATGTTCGCGCCTGAGGCGGTCGATCCGGCGGTGGAGTTCCTGGCCGGGCTGGCGGGTGACGGCGAGGCGCTGGAGCTTGGCGTGGGGACGGGCCGGATCGCGGTGCCGTTGAGCGCCAGAGGTGTTGGCGTGCATGGGATCGACATGTCCGAGCCGATGGTGGCGCGGATGCGGGCCAAGCCCGGCGGCGAGCGGATCGGTGTCACGATCGGGGATTTCGCGACTGTCCAGGTGGGACGGACGTTCCGGTTGGCGTACCTGGTGTTCAACACGATCGGCAACCTCACCACGCAGGACGCGCAGGTGGCGTGTTTCCAGAACGTCGCCGCGCAGCTGGAGACCGGCGGGTGTTTCGTGATCGAGGTGGGGGTGCCGAGCCTGCGGCGGCTGCCGATGGGTGAGACGGTACGGGCGTTCAAGGTGAGCGCGGAACGGCTGGGGTTCGACGAGTTCAACACGGTGACGCAGTCGCTGGTCTCCCACCACTACTGGCCGAAGGACGGGCGGAGGTTCTCGATCCCGCTGCGGTATGTGTGGCCGTCCGAACTGGACTTGATGGCGCGGATCGCCGGGATGCGACTGAAAGAGCGGTGGGCGGGCTGGCGGCGTGAGCCGTTCACGCACGACAGCACGAAACACGTGTCGGTGTGGGAAAAGCTGTAGCCGGCCCCCGAACGACCGGCTACAGCGTCCGCGGAAACCTCAGTCCGGCAGGCGTTCCCCGGATTCCTTGTCGAACAGGTGCACCGCGCCCGGCTGCGGCCGGACCCCGAGCTGCTGGCCGCGCTGGTGGGCGGACATGCCGGGGGTGCGGATGACCACCGGGTGCGGGGCTTCGCGTTCCTCGACGCTCTCCCCCGCCGCGACCAGCTTGACCTCCGAGGAGCCGTAGAGATACTGGTCGGAGCCCAGTTCCTCAACCGCTTCGACGGTCACGGTCAGGCCGTCGGCGTGGGACACCAGGTCCCAGCCTTCGGGGCGGATGCCGACGATCACCTCGGGACCGGTCAGCGCGGCGCGCTGGGCGGGGGTCAGCGGAATGGTCGCGCCACCGAGCTGCACGCCGGTGTCCTCGGCGCGGGCGGGGATGAGGTTCATCGCCGGGGAACCGATGAACCCGGCCACGAACACGTTGCGGGGCTTGGCGAACAGCCCCACCGGGGTGTCGCACTGCTGCAGCAGCCCGTCGCGCAGCACCGCGACCCGGTCGCCCATGGTCATGGCCTCGACCTGGTCGTGGGTGACGTAGATGGTGGTGGTGCCCAGGCGGCGCTGCAGGGACGCGATCTGCGTGCGGGTCTGCACCCGCAGCTTGGCGTCCAGGTTGGACAGTGGCTCGTCCATGCAGAACACCTGTGGCTGGCGCACGATCGCGCGGCCCATGGCCACGCGCTGGCGCTGGCCGCCGGACAGCTTGGCGGGCTTGCGTTCCAGGTACTGCTCCAGGTCCAGCAGCTTGGCGGCCTCGCGGACGCGCTCGTCGCGCTGGTCCTTGGGCATCTTGGCGATCTTGAGGTGGAACGCGATGTTCTCGTGCACCGTCATGTGCGGGTAGAGCGCGTAGTTCTGGAACACCATCGCGATGTCGCGGGCGCGGGGCTCCATGTCGGTGACGTTCTTGTCGCCGATCCAGATCTCGCCCTCGTCGACGCCTTCCAGCCCGGCCAGCATCCGCAGGGTGGTGGACTTGCCGCAGCCGGACGGGCCGACCAGGACGAGGAACTCCCCGTCGGCCACCTCGAGGTCGAGCCGGTCGACCGAGGGCTTGTCGTTGCCCGCGTAGTACCGGGTCGCGCCCCGGAACGAGACCGTAGCCATCTTGTGGTGCTCCCTACTTCCCGGCGCCGAGGGTGAGGCCGGTGATGATCCGTCGAGCCAACAGGATGTACAGCACGAGCATGGGCAGCACGATGATCGCCACGCCCGCGAGCAGCCCGCCGTACTCCGACTGGTAGGCCGCGGCGTTGTAGAAGGTGAACAACGCGCGCGAGAGGGTGAAGTTCGCGTTCTCCTGCAGGAACACGATCGCCAGCAGGGTCTCGTTCCACAACCCGATGGCGTTGAGGATCAGCGCGGTGATCAGGCCGCCGCGGGCCAGCGGCAGCATGATCGACCAGAACGTGCGGGTCGGTGAGGCGCCGTCGATGGCGGAGGCTTCTTCCAGCTCGTCGGGCAGGGAGCGGAAGAACCCGGTCAGCAGGAACACCGTGAACGGCAGCGACAGCGCCACGTAGAGCACGCCGAGGCCGAACAGGTTGTTGGTGAGCTTGATCTTGGCCAGCACGATGAACAGCGGGATGATCACCGTCTGGAACGGGATGCCCATGCCGATGGCGATGAACCCGGTCAGCGGGCCGGCCCCGCGCACGCCCAGCCGGGAGAGCGCGTAGGCGGCGGGTGCGGAGATCAGCACGATCACCACCGAGCAGACCGCCACCAGGATCACCGTGTTGAGGAACGCGGTGCCGAACTCGGCGGTGTCCCACGCGTAGATGAAGTTGCGGAACGGCCGGCCCGAGACGAACAGCTGATTGGGCAGCGACAGCGGGTTGCGGAAGATCTCCAGCGGGGTCTTGAACGCCGCGGCGATCAGCCAGTACAGCACCATGATGTTGAACAGGGTGAACAGCCACACCACGGTCATGCCGATGACGCGCAGCGGCGAGAGCCGTTTGACGCCGGGCGCGGGTTTGGGGCGGCGCGGGGCCTTGCGCATGGGGGTGTCGGTGGCTGCGGGCGTGAGGGTTTCTGCGGTCACGTCGGGCCTCTCAGAACTGGATCGCCTCGCGGCGCAGCAGCCTGCGCAGCGCCACGACGAACACCGACACCAGGGCGATCATGACGACCGCGCACGCGCACGCCGTGCCGTAGGCGGGGGTGTCGCCGAAGGAGCGGTCGAACACGAAGATGCCCAGGGTCCAGGTGTGGATGGGCGGGGCGTAGGTGCCCGATCCGGCCATCACGAACACCAGCTCGAAGATCTTCACCGCGTTGATCGTCCAGAGCACCCCGGCGATGCCGACCACGTCCCAGGTCAGCGGCAGGGTGATGTTGCGGAACTTCTGCCACGGGGAGGCGCCGGCGATGGACGCGTCCTCGTACAGGTACGGCGGGATGCGGTCGACCGCGGCCATCAGGATGGTGATGTAGAACCCGGACGAGGCCCAGATGATCGAGCCGAGCACGACCCAGGTGACGGTGTCGGCGTCGAGGAACTTCTGGCCCTTGATGCCGATGCTCTCCAGCAGGAAGTTGGCCAGCCCCTGGCGGCCGGGCTGGTAGCGGTAGACCACGCCGAAGAACATGCCCAGCGCCACCGGCGCGACGATGTTCGGGAAGAACAGGATCGCGCGGACCATGCGGTTGCCGCGCATGTCGCGCAGCACCATGGTGAACAGGAACGCCAGCACGAAGGTGCCGATGCCGCCGAGGGCGATGTAGATCAGCGTGTTGGTGAAGGCGTGCTGGAAGCCCTCGTCGGCGAAGATCTGGCCGTACTGCTTGAAGCCGTTGAACTCCGGCGTGTCACCGGCGCCCTTCCACGAGGAGAAGCTCAGCACCACGGTGGCGATCGTGGGCGCGATCAGGAACACGCCGTAGAGCACCAGGGTGGGGATGAGGAACGGCCAGAACAGCCGTTTGCGGCGGGCGACGTGCGCGGCGGGGGTGCCGCCGCCTGCCCTCGGCGTGGTGCCGAGGGCAGGCGGCGACGACAGCTGGGCTGTCATCCCTGGGACTTCCAGAAGTCCGCGGTCTTCGGGCCGATCCCGTCGATGAACTGCTGGGCGGTGATCTTGCCCTTCAGCAGGTCGTTGTTCAGCGGGTAGAACGCGTTCTTGACGAAGTTGCCGCCGTAGAGGGAGTCGATCGAGTCCATGAACACGACCTTCTCCTTCTTCGAGTCGGTCAGCGCCGCGTTCATCTGCTTGAGGTCGTCGGGCACCGGCAGCTCGGGCCGCGGCGAGAGGTTGTCGGCCACCGCCGGGATGCCCTTGGCCAGGTCCTTGTTGGAGAAGTACGCGATGAACGCCTTCGCCGCGTCGGGGTTCTTGGCCTTCTTGGTCACGGCCCAGCCGATCGGCAGGAACTCCACCGTGTCGTGGGTGGCGTCCGCGGGCTTCGGGAACTGGAACGACCCGTAGTCGATGGTCGTGCCGCCGCCCTGCTTGCCCAGGTACTCGCGGGTCTCGCTGGGGCCCCAGGAGCCGACGAACAGGTAGGCGGCGTCACCGTCGGCCCAGCGCTGCTGGATCTGCGGGAACTTGCCGGCGTCCCAGCCGTCGATGAAGTAGCCGCCCTTGGCCAGCTTCTCCACGTATTGCGCGGCCTTCAGGAAGCCCGGCTCGGACTTCCACAGCGCGCCGGTCTTGTCGTCGACGGCCTTCTGGATGCCGCCCGCGCCGACGTACCGCTCGGCGATCTGGGTGAAGAAGTAGGCGTTGTAGAAGTCGATGTCGCCGTCCTGCGCGATCGCCCCGCCACCCTGCTTGGCCTTGTCCAGCAACGCGAACAGGTCCTCGGTGGTCTTGGGCTCCTTGAAGTCGGTGACCTTCTTCTTGTTGTACCACCACCCGTTGGACAGGACCTCGTACGGGATCTCGAAGAGCTTGCCGTCCTTGTCCTTGTTCTGCGGGATGTCGTAGAGCTCCTTGGGGATGACGTCCTTGACCGTCTTGTCCCCGGCCTCACCGGTCTTCATCGCCAGCACGTCGTCGAGGCCCTGCGTGCCACCGGCGTCCACGACCGCGGCCTTGACCTGGCTGATGTCCTGGTCGATCAGGTCGGGCACGGTGTCGGTGTTCAGCGCGGGGGCGACGTTCTGGGTGAGCATCTTGCGGCCCAGCCACTGCACGTTGACCTTGACGCCGGCCTTCTCCTCGAAGCACTTGAAGGCCTTCTGCAGCACCCGGCCCTGCGGTTCGTCCTTGGTCCACATGGACCAGTAGGTGAACTCCTTCTGGCTTGGCTTGACGCCCACCTCGGGGCAGGGCGCGGAGATGTACTCCTGCTCGCCGACGAGCTTGCCGTCGTCCCCGGCGGGTGCGGCACCGCCGGAGCCGCCGTTGCCGCTGTCCGTGGACGAGCCACAGCCGGCCAGCACGAGCGAGACGGCCGCGCCCAGCACGATCGCGGAAGTGCGTCGCGTACCGTCGAACATCGATCGCATCCAGTCACCACCTATGGAGCTTTTGACAAGGCAGGATTCCACCTGCCTTGCGCGGATGTGCAACTATTCCGGCAGTTTCAAGCAGAAGTCAACACAAAGATGCAGCTTTGTTGCATTGGTCTGTACCAACTTAGCCTGGCGGGCAGCATGCCCTCACGGGCACCCATATGTCCAGCCCACAATCCGCCATGCGGGTGAGCGCCGGGTCTCCCCGAAGACGGGAAATCACTCCCTGATCAGGTGAATTCTCCACCGGGACGAGTGACGGCACGCGAGCGGCACGCCCTGCCGGCCGACCAGGCCTTGGTCGCCGCCCAGCACCGGCCGCTCGCCGTGACACACCCATCCCCCGGTCCCTCCGTCAGGAAATGCCCAACATCCTGGCACCGCCGCCCCGCGCGCGACACCCGGCCCGCGCGAACATCCGGGATGATTCGTAGGGTTGCGCCTACATAACGGTTCTGAGTAGGCCGCGAGGCGTGGTCAGCCGCGGTAGGTGACGTCCGCGCCGGGGTCGCTCAGTTCGTCGACGGCGTGATCGGTGCGCTGCTGGCCGTGGACGTGCACGAGCGACAGGTAGAACAGGGCGGGGGCGGCGGGGGCCCAGGATTCGCGGCGGTCGGGGCGCAACAGGTAGGTGATGACCGGGTGGGGGTCGAAGCGGACGTAGTCGAAGCCCTGGTGTTCCCAGGCGTCCTGCACGCCGCGGCCAAGGTTCTCCTCGAACCCCTGGCGGGTCATGCGCCGCAGCCGCGCGAGGAAAAGGGCGCACCAGTGGGAGTTCGAGGTGACCACGGCGAACGCGAGCAGGCTCAGGTCGTACTGGTCGGGCCGCAGCCTCAGTTCCTCTTTCACGCCGCGTTCGGCGGCGCGGAACAGGTTGGGCGCACGGCCGTCGGGTGAGTCCAGCGCGCGCTGCAGGCCTTCGTTGGCCGAGGAGTTCCAGACGTCCTTGCCGACACCGACGCGGGAACTGCGCCGCGACACCACGAGCCACCCGTCCGCGGTGACCACGGCGACGTTGAGGCCGAAGCTGGAGCGCATGAAGTCCGGGACGTCGCGCGGGTCGCGGCCGGCGAGATACAGGCCCCGCAAGGTGTTGCCGTCCGGCAGCGGCTTGTCGAGCTGCTGGGCGGCGATGAACGTGTAGTAGTCGGAGTACTTGAGGTGCAGGGTCACCTCGGGCAGTTCGTGCGGGCCGCGGCGGGTCACCACGAAGTCGTGCACCGCGTACCGCGGCGCGGGCCAGTAGTAGTCCAGGCCGGCGGTCTTGCGGCGGTGCTGTTCCCTGATGATCCCGGCCCGCAGGTGCTCGACCACCGGCGGCAGCGAGACCTCTTCGGGGGTGACGGTGACGCGCACCGCGTCCTCGCTGATCGCGCGTTCGCCGTCGCCTTCGAGGATCCGGCAGCTGGTGGCCAATGACCCGACGGTGAACCCGGGGAACCTCGCCGTCTCCGGGAACGACCCGCGCGCCCGGTGGTAGCTCTCCCGCCAGCAGCCGACCTGCCGCTCCAGGGTCTCAGGCGCCGGGTGCGCGGTCCTGAGCAGCGCCCGCACGACGTCGAACAGCAGCGTCTCGTTGTAGCGCTGCGGGCTGGGCCGGAACATCTCGCGGGCGGTCCCATACGCGCATCTGACCTCATGACGCGGCACACCCCGGGCCGCCATTTCCGATTCGACCAGCGCCGGTAATGCCCGCAGCCGCACACCCGACCATTCCCGGAGCGCCTGCAGTCGTGGGGCGAATTCGGCGAGGGAATCGGGACGGCCGGGATCAGGGGGTTCACCGAACGGCGCCGAACGGACGATGGTCACAGGCCCTCCTCATCGGTACCGGCGAACACCTCCCATACTGCACCACACCTCAAGCCAAGCGCCTGACCTGCGATGATCGGACTTGGTCGGAAATTTTGCCCGCACTCCGATCCCAAGGCCATGCTGATACCACACCGAACAGCACAGAAAGGCCTGACGGGATTCAATGGAAACACATAGTTAGGTTCTGAGCGGATATCGAGATCCGTCGACCTGTCGATGGCGAATTGATTTCACAAGGGGGAGAGTGAAATGTTTGTCGCGCCAGCAGGCGCCGCGGCCAGGTGCGCCTGCGCCTGGAACTCTGGCTCGGACGTCACGCCGGACTGCTGGCAGCCCGGCGCCCGGTCACGTGTTTGGCGAACCCGCTAGGCGTTCTCGGCGCGGGCGCGTTCGGCGGCTTCCTCCATCGACTGCGGCCGCTGCGGCCAGCCGCCGACGTTGGGGCGCGCCAGCAACGCGTTCAACGGCTCGGGACGGCCGAGGTGGAAGCCTTGAGCCACCCGCACACCCAGCCGCGACAGAGCCTGCACCTGTGTCGGCCGCTCGACCCACTCGGCCACCACCGACAGGCCCAGGCCGCGGGCGATGTCCACGATCCCGCTCACCAGCACGGTGTCGCGGCTGCCGTAGTCGATGCCGTGCACGAACTCGCCGTCGATCTTCAACCCGGTGATCGGCAGCTGCTTGAGGTGCACGAACGAGCCGAACCCGGACCCGAAGTCGTCCAAGGTGATCCGGCAACCGGATGCGCGCAGCTGCTGGGCGAGGCTGCGGGCGGCGTCGAGGTTGGTGACCGCCGCGGTCTCGGTGATCTCGAACCCCAGCCGGCCCGGCGCGACGCCGGCGGCCGCGATCCGGTCGAGCACGAAGTCGCCGAAGTCCTCGTCCTCGAGTGTCCGGCCCGACACGTTCACGTTGAACCGCAACCCAGGGTAAGGGTGCTCCACCAACGCGTCGATCGCCGTGCCCGCGACCCACCGGTCGATGTCCAGCACGAGATCGCTGCGCTCGGCCGCGGGCAGGAACTCCCCCGGCCCCAGCCGCGGATGCTTGTTGTCCTCCAGCCGCAACAACAGCTCGTGCCCCACCACCCGGCCGGAGGCGAGCTTGACCATCGGCATCGCGTGCAACGCGAACCCGCCGTCCTGCAACGCACCCCGCAACCGGTCCAGCACCGACACCCGCAACGCGGTATCGGTGTAGTGGCCCTGCTCGTACACGGTCACCCGGTTGCGGCCCGCGGCCTTCGAGGCGTACAACGCGAGGTCGGCGTTGGCCAGGATCGCCTGCCACGACTCCCCCGTGTCGAACCGCGCCACCCCGGCACTGATCGTCGTACGCGTCCCGCCCGACCCACCGCTCAACGGGATCGCCGCCACCGCCGTGCGCAACCGGTCGGCGACCGCCACCGCCTCCCGCTCATCGGCACCCGGCAGCACCACCGCGAACTCGTCCCCACCCAGACGCCCGACCACCTGACCATCGGTCAACCGGTCCCGCAACAGGTTCGCCAGCGTGCACATCACCCGGTCACCCGCCGGATGCCCACGCAGATCGTTGATGTCCTTGAAGTTGTCCAAATCCAGCAGCAGCAACGCACCCCGCACCCCGAGCGCCAGCTGGCGCTCCAGCTCACGGGTCAGCGCCCGGCGGTTGGGCAGACCCGTCAACGGGTCCTCCTCCACCATCCGCAACAGGTCCTCATGCCGGTGCCCCAGCTTGGCCGCCCGCAGCTCCTGATCCCGCCACCGGGTCACATCCACCGCCCGGAACAGCAGATCCTCCGACGGCAGCGCGGAACACGACACCTCAAGCCACCGGTGCTCGTCGCCGGAACGCCACGAGACCACCACATCAGCCGCACTCGGCGACTCGGGCGCACCCGCCAGCAACGCCGGGAGGGACCGGCCGGAACTCTGCTCGGGCGACAACCCGAGCAAAGCGGCCATCCGTGGGTTCACCCACTTCACCCGGCACCGCTGGTCGGTGACGGCAAACGCGATATCGCTGGCCGCCAGCACCTCGCCCACTGAGGCGCTGTCGTCACTCACTAACACCCTCGCAGGTTCTCGGCCCACCAGACTTCGACAACGCAGGTCGCGACGAAGCGTAGCCGACCGCGCACCTCAGCGCAGACGCTCCAGCGCATCGGCCGAACGCAGGATCTGCGCCGCCAGCCTGCCCAGCTCCGCCGCGTCGGCCCCGTCCGCCGCGGCGGTCACCACATCCTCCGCCGCGCACCGCAGCTGGAACAACCGGTCCTGCAGATCCGCCAGCTCCGCGGTGGACAACACCACCGCGTCGTCGGGCAGCCCACTGCGCTGCAACGCCGCCCGCCGCTCGTAAGCACGTTGCCGACATGGCTGCGCACAATAGCGCCGCGGCCGCCCCACCCGGTCCTCCTCCGGCAGCCTGCGCCCACACCAGCCACAGTGCCGCGGCTCACCACGCCCGGAAAAGATCGGGTCGGTCCGGCCCCCGGTAACCACCGTCATGACATTCGACCGTATCTGTCCATCGTCTCGCCACCCATACGCCACGCCGCCGGTACACAATCAATAGCGTGCAGGACCATGACTACCTGGCCGGACCGTACCCGCGCGCGTTCGCCCACCGCGGCTGGCACCTCGGTGACCTCAGCGGCATGGAGAACTCCCTCAGCGCGTTCCGCCGCGCCGTGCAGGAGGGCTACTCCTACATCGAGACCGACGTGCACGCCACCGCCGACGGAGTCGTCGTTGTCCACCACGACGACGAACTCGACCGCACCACCGACGGCCGCGGTATCGTCGCACGCCTGCCCTGGCGCAAGGTCAGCCAGGCCCGCATCGGCGGCCGCGAACCGATCAGCCGCCTCGAGGACGTCCTGGAAGAGCTGCCCGACGCCCGGTTCAACATCGACGTCAAGACCGACTCCGCGATCGAACCCGTCGCCGAACTCCTGCGCCGCACCAACTCCCTGGACCGGGTCTGCCTCGCCTCGTTCTCCGACTCCCGCCTGCAACGCCTGCGCGGCCGCATCGGCCCCAAACTGATCACCTCGATGGGCCCCCGCTCGGTCGCCGCCCTCTGGGCCGCCGGCCGCCTCTGGGCACCCCGCGCCTGGCGCGCCATCCGCGGCCGCATGGCCCAGGTCCCGGTCAGCCAAGGCATGCTCACCGTCGTCGACCGCCGCCTGATCAGCGCCGCCCACCGCCGCGGCATGGAAGTCCACGTCTGGACCATCGACGACCCCGCCCAGATGAACCGCCTGCTCGACCTCGGCGTCGACGGCCTGGTCACCGACCAGCCCGGCGTCCTGCGCGACGTGCTGCGCGCCCGCGGCGTCTGGCCGGTGCCCAGGACCGTCTGAACCCGGATCGACCGAAACGTCCTACCTGTCAGATGTATGCGGACTCCGCATACGTCGGCACCCGCTTGCTGCGCGCGTCCCGGTCCTCGGTCAACCCGAGCCTGCGCGCACAACCCCACGGCTGCCAGCCACGCATCCGGTACAGGTACAACGCCCGGTAGTCCTGCTCATCCGCCGACGCCAGATGCGGACTGCCCGTCCCGCCGACACTCCGCCACGTCGGCAACGTGAACTGGTACGCCCCGTAGTGCTTGCCGTTGTGGATGTCATACCGCCCACCCGATTCACACTGCCGCAACCGCGCCCAGCTCGACACCGGCGGATCCGCCCACGCCGCCCCTCCAGGCAGCGCCGTGATGACTGAAGCGACCACAAGCAAAGCCATGACCAGCCGTTTCATCATGGTCAGCCACGCTAGGACACCCCAGCCCCACGCGCCTCACATGTAACTCACACGGTGGAAACGGACACCACGCCCGCCCAGCACCAGCCCCACACCGCCCGAACCTCCCGTTGCCAACCGCCGCCCACCTTGCTATCGACCTGCCCCAAAATCCGCCCCACGGCGACGAACAAGCAGGTCGCGGCCCATCCAGATGAATTTTCGGTACCGCACCGGCACCGGAATGGACCGAAGTGCCCGCCACCCCGGCCGCTACCAGTACAGTCCCCGCAACCCGATGAGCAGATGATCTTGCCGGAAGGCGGCCATGACAGAGGTCCTCACCACGCCGGAAGCAGGCGGCAAGCTGCGCCGGCAACGGCTCGGCTGGTACGGCTACGCGTGGGCAAGCCACACGTTCGAAGCCACCGTGATCACGGTCTTCATGAGCCGCTACCTACCCTCCACCGCCGAGAACGCCGTCGGCGAGAACGGCAGGCTGCACGTCCTGGGCATCCCCATCGCCCCCGGCTCGCTGTTCACCTACGTCATCTCCCTGTGCAGCATCTCCCTGTTCATCGTCCTGCCCGTCATGGGCGCCATCGCCGACCGCACCGGCCGCAAACGCGGCATGCTGCTCACCTTCGGCTACCTCGGCGCCTTCAGCGTCACCGCCATGTGGTTCATCGGCGAGAAGGACTGGCAACTCGGCTCCATCCTGCTGATCATCGCCTACCTCACCTACAGCGCCGCCAAGGTCGTCGCCAACTCCCTGCTGTCCGACCTCGCCGACGCCGACCAGCGCGACAAGATCTCCTCCATCGGCTGGGCCACCGGCTACATCGGCGGCGGCCTGCTGCTCGCGCTCAACTTCGTCTTCTCGTTCATGATCGACGACAAAGCACTGCTTGCCAGGGTTTCCCTGTCCAGTGCCGGTATTTGGTGGGCGATCTTCGCACTCATCCCGGTTTTCCTGCTGCGCAACCTCCCCCGTTCCCGCCCCGAGCGCAAGATCGAGGGATCCGTTGTCACCGCCGGATTCCGCGAGCTCGGCGACACGTTCCGCAAGCTGCGCGCCTACCCGCAATCCCTGCTGTTCCTCGTCGCATTCCTCGTGTACTACGACGGCATTTCCACGGTCACCGCACTGGCCGCCGACTACGGCGAGAAGGAACTGCTGCTGTCCGACGAGACATTGCTCTCCGCCATCCTCATCGTCCAGTTCGCCGCCTTCGGCGGAGCCCTGCTGCTCGGCAGGCTCTCCGGACGCTGGGGCGCCAAGCGCGTCATCAGCTACAGCCTGGTGGTCTGGATCGGCGTGGTCGTGGCCGCCTACTTCCTCCAGGCGGGCAGCGCCGTCCAGTTCTACATCCTCGCGATGCTGCTCTCCATCGTCATGGGCGGCACCCAGGCGCTGTCACGCTCCCTGTACTCCAGCATGATCCCCCGAGGGAAGGAGGCCGAGTTCTTCTCGCTCTACGAGGTCTCCAGCTCCGGCACCAGCGCACTGGGCCCGCTGCTGTTCGGCCTCGCCCTGCAGAACACCGGCAGCTACCGCATCGCCATCGTCAGCCTGATCGTCTTCTTCGTCGCCGGCCTGCTCATCCTGCTCAAGGTCAACGTCCACAAGGCGATCACCGCGGCGGGCAACACCGTCCCGGCCAGCCTCAGCGGCAGCAAGTGACCCGGTAAAAGATCCGTTTTCGAAGCCGAACAACTACTATCCGTCAGCCAAAGACCCTGTGACCGAAGCCTCGTTTGGGGAGCTTCACCACCGGGTACCTCAGCAAGTTGGAACGACCCGTTAGCTAGCTCCTCCAATCGGGTGAGATGTTGGTGTGGATTGAGGGATAACGCGTCACTTTCCCGCGCCGATTCCCTCCCTTAGGAGGAAGCTGTTGTTGACGGGTGAAGCATGTCACTGTGAGCGACGAGATCCGGAAGAGAGGGAATCTTCCGGCCCGTTCCGTCGTTGCGCACAGTGAGCAACACCCTGGCTCGTCGCCTCGAGCCGAACGAAAGGACACCGCCATGGCCGACCGTGTTCTCCGTGGAAGCCGGCTGGGTGCCGTCAGTTACGAGACCGACCGCAACCACGACCTCGCGCCCCGACGTACGGTTCGGTATGCGTGCCCGAAGGACCACGAATTCGAGGTGCCCTTCTCGGACGACGCCGAAATCCCCCCCACCTGGGAGTGTCGCCTCCACGGTACCGAAAGCAAGATGATCGACGGCTCCCTCCCGGAGCCCAAGAAGGTCAAGCCCCCCAGGACCCACTGGGACATGCTGCTCGAGCGCCGGACCATCCCGGAACTCGAGGACCTGCTCACCGAGCGACTCGAAGAGCTCCGCGGCCGGCGCAGCCGCACCGCGTAGCAACGACACATACAAAAGCCCCGCACGGACCTCCCTCCCGTGCGGGGCTTCTGTATTTGATGGTCCTCGCTTCGCTCGGACGGGGCTCGGTCGCCGGAAGCCGGTCATCCGCACGGTGTTTGTTGGTCCTCGCTCCGCTCGGACAGGGCTCGGTCGCCGAAAGCCGGTCATCCGCGCTCCGCACCACGCGACCGGCGCCGCTCACTGCCTGCTGGGCGATCGGGCCGGGGCGGCGCTGGGTCGGCCTCCAGGGCCGCGCCGAGCATCCGGT
>NZ_JBFAPA010000036.1:0-35199 GCF_040675465.1 Actinocrispum sp. NPDC049592
CGACCACCACCTCCAGCGGCCAAGCCTGGACCATCAACGATCGCCACGTCCACGCGACGCGATTACAACGCCAACGTTGCTTGATGCGGCACTAGATGATCACTACTTGTCACCTGATCGACGCACCGTGCACCACACCGCGCAAGAGCACTCCGCTCGCTGACCAGTCCGGACAGAGTCTCAGCACTCATGACGCTCGGAGACGACACCGCGGCCAGCATCAGCTGCTTCCCTATGCCGTGATCCATTCAGAACGATGTTCTCGAACGTAGTCGCGATACTGGCCAGTATGGATGCAGTTTTAGCCCCACAACACCGACACGTCCGCTAAGCTGCCTGACCTCGACGACGATCACGACGATATTGAGGTCTGTGTAACAATGGCGACGCTTGAGCAGAAGCGTGATTATATGCGGCGGATTTTCCGAGGGCTCGAGAGTTACGGCGAAGGTACAGCCGCAGCGCAGGCAACTCAGTACCGGCTCACTGAATTGTATGCAGATGTCGTCGTAGCGGCACGGAAGAACTCGTCGGGGGTGGAACGGCCAGCCATTGATCTCCTGGTAAGCTTGTCGGGCTTCTCACCAGAAACAACGTTGCTCGCGTTCGAGTTGCTGCAGCCAACGCGACTGCTTGTCGTATCGTCGGAGAACACTAGGACCAAAGTCGACGTGATTCACGAGAAGTTGCGTGACCGGCTGGCATTCTCGCAGATCCAGGTGGTGTACTGCGAGCCAGCCGACCCGATCGGGATATACGAGATCGTGCGGAAGGCCGTTGGCCCGCGTCATCTTGGTGGACCGGCGCTTAAAGCGATCATCGATATTACCGGCGGCAAGAAGGTTATGAGCGCGGGTGCCGCACTCGCCGCCTCTCAGCTCGATCTGAAGATGTGTTACATCGACAGCGATTACGACCCTGAGATGCGTCAGGCACTGCCGGGCACAGAGCGGCTGTGCATTCTGCCGAACCCGACCGCGTTGTTCGGGGACAAGGAGATGGAGTCCGCGCTGGCGATGTTCCGCTCCGGCGCGTACTCCGGCGCCACCGCGCGGTTCGGGCAGCTCAGCGAGTCGATGTCGGAACCGGCCCGGGCCCGGTTCCTGGGCGATCTCGCCGCGTTCTACCAGGCCTGGTGTGATCTGGACGCGAACAGCGTCGGACAAGTCGCCAGCCGGGTGCGCGAGCGGCTTTCCGATCCACGTTCGCAGGTACGGCCCGAGACCAAACGGCGCCTGACCGAACAGCTTGATTTCGTCGAGGCGCTGGTGACCAGGGACGGCTCCGCGTCACTGCTGAACTTCTTCCTGCTCGGCGAGCATTATCTGCGGCTGGACCGGTACGACTTCGCCGCATTGCTCTTCTACCGCACGATTGAGAAGAGCTTCTCCGAGCGGATGCGGCGCCAGTATCAAGGCTTCGATCTCGAGCATCCTGACTACACACTGCTGATCGGCCCGGATGAGGATGTGAACCAGCTTGGCCGCCGCTTCACGGATGTAGCGGCAAAAATCTTCGCTGTCGACCGGCAAGCGGTCCTGCCGTGGAAGGTCGCACTAGTCGACGCGATGATTCTGTTGCACGTGATCGGTGACGAAATGCTCTCTGCAGCCAAGATCACCGATCTGAAAGGCGTCGGCTACGTGCGAAACCTCGTCGACGCCAGGAACCGGTCCGTGCTGGCGCACGGCGAGGAGTCAGTGAACCGGCAACAATGCGATGACTTGAGGAAACGCGCACTGCTGAACCTGCGCGCGTACTGGCGGCTACACGAACCCGCTGAGAACGTCGACGACCGGATCGAGACGCTGCAGTTCGTGTCCGAGGCGTAGCCCGATGCCCGTCACACCGCCGGACGACTGGGCTGATCAGCTGCGCACCCTTCCCATTGGCGAACTTGTTCTGAGCTACAACCCGCGGACGCTAACACTGCCCGACCGGCGACCGTTGCGCGAAGTCGAAAACGACCTGCTGGCTGGCGCCTGGCTGACTCGTGACCGATTCCGCCGGGACCAGTTCCGGCTGGGCGGCACCGAGTTCGAGTTACGAGTCCAAAACAGACCAGGCAACACCACCGGCGAGCTCTTCGCCAATGTCCTCAACATCGACGAATCCCGGTCAGTTCCGCGGCACGGCAGGATTCTGCCGAGCGCGGTGTCCTTCGAGATACTGCGCCGCCACCAAGCGGAAAGTCCTTGTGATCTCGGCGAGATCGAGCGTGCTCTGCGCGAGCGTGAACGACGACTGAACAACAATGGCCACCGCAGGAGGCAGGAACAAACCGAGTTACGCTCGCACGGTCAGCTGCAACGGAGTGTGTTGCGAGAGTATGGCGAGCTGGAAACTCTGGTCGCTGTTCTCGAGCAGCGGCCGGAGAAGAAGACCGAGGACACCATCTCCGGCATTGTGCTGCCAGAACGAGGCAGGCGGCGTAATGGCCGTCCATGCATCGTCGTTGAATCCAGCTCTGGTGACGTAAGCCTTTTCCGGAACAAGCGAGTGCAACTCGTACGCGGTGACGATCAGCGATACAACACGTCAGTCGCATCGGCTCGGGGCGACCGCCTGGAGATCGTCGAGCCGCGTGGCTGGGTGCTCGAAGCAGGCGAGGAGGTTTCCGTCTCGATCGTTCGGCCGTTCGGAATGCGGCAGAACGCCGATGCTCTGACGAAGTTCCGGGCCGGCGAGATCGAAGGTTCGTGGGACGACTTGGCCCGTCTGTTGTGCCAGCCGCAGGATTTGGTGCTCCCGGCGAGTTCGGCGCCGCCGTTGGTGTTCTACTGCGACGACGATCCTGGGTCACCAGTCCTCAACGAAGAGCAGCGCAAAGCGGTCACTGGTGCGGTACGCAGTCCGCATGCTTTTGTCATCCAGGGCCCTCCTGGCACCGGCAAGACCGAGGTGATCTGCGAGGTCGTCCGCCAGCTCGTCGGGCGAGGCGAGCGTGTGCTGCTGCTGGCGCCAACGCATGTCGCGGTGGACGAGGTCCTCGGCCGTGTCGGGCGAAAACCAGGGCTGCGGCCATTGCGGATCACCTGGAGCGATGACCAAGTCGATGAGGACATACACGCCTTTCTGCCGGCCAACGTCGGCATCGAGCTGGCCGGCCGGATCGCGCGCCCGTCCGATCATGGCCAGGTCGCCCGCTGGGCACGCGAAGCCAGTACTGTCCAAACGCGACTAGCAGAGTTCGCTGAACTCGACGTGGTGCTGGAGCTCGGCGAAGTCGCGATCGCCGCAGTTCGTGCGGCCGCGCAGGCAGGAACCGGTGCAGCCGAACGACTTCACACCCGGGAGGTCGCGGCCGAGACCGAGATCGCGCACCTCGAGGCCGAACTGGCCGAGCGTCTCGGAGAACGAGATGACGCGACCACGCTCGCCGATGACGCCACACGAGCTCACGCCGACGTGCGTGCCGAGTTCGGCCCTGGGTTGGTTCGGCTTCGGGACGCGGGCCGCGAGCTGGCTGCCTCAGCGCAAGGTGTAGCCGACGCGCGGCGGGACGTACAGAACGCAGACAACGCGCTGCATGCATGGTCGGCCAATCACGGTGCCCGAATGCGGCAGGCAGAGGAAACCAAAGCAGCAGCCGAACGCACAACGGCTCAGGTATATCAAGGCACGAACCAAGCCAGGCAGTACCTGACTGACGTTCAGACAGGATTTCACCAAGCACTGGAACAACAGACCGGGCTCGGTCGCTTCGCCGAGCGACTCGGCCTAGGGAAGGTGGCACGGTGGCGACGAACCCTGGTACAGGCTGAGCAGGCCGCAACGCAGTGGACCGCGGTACTGATGGAGCAGCAGAACCGTTGGCGTGTTGCGGTCTCTGAACACGACCGGCTCGCTCGCTCTGGCGTGCAAGAGAAACGTACCTTGCAGCACACACGAGAATCCCATGCGACCGTACGGGAACGTGCGGAGCGCCGGTACCGCAGCGTGTTGCGCGAGTTCGAAAGTGCGTTGGCAGAGATCGGTGCGTCGGCCGCCCTGGTCACCACTGATCCTGAGCTGGTACGCCTAGCTGGGCAGGCGCTGTACGACTTCATCGATTCGGTTGTTTCGAAACGCTCGGCCCGCTCGACGATATGGAGACCAGGCCCATGGTTCTCCGGCAACGTGGAAGAAGTCGTCCGCAGCCAGGTTGCTCGATTATCGGATGCAGCAACTGAGCAGAATCGTCGTGCCCAAGGACAGACGACCGCAGCGGAGCGCCACGACGAAGCCGCGGCACGGCTCGATGACGCGAAGATCTGGGCAGGCGCGGAGATCGAGCGATTCACCGCTGAATCCGACGCCGCGCAGAGGGATCTGACGCGTCGCCGGGCTGAGCTTGAGGCAGTGATCAAACGGCGCGACAGGCTTGTCGGACAACTTGGCGTCGCGGACCCTGCCGCCGAGCAGAAGCGCCTGCAGCGACGCCGCCATGTGCTGGACTGGCTGCCCGGCCTCGACGCGCGATGGCGGGAACTGGTGGCCGACCGCTCGGACGAGCAGTTCGCTGAGGACATCAAGCATTCGCTGATCCGCGCCACCAACCTGGTGTGCGCGACAACGAAAGGCATTGTCGGTTGGGGCAGCCAGATTGTCCGGCACACCGACTACGACACGTTGATTGTCGACGAGGCCAGCCGGGTCACCGAGAGCGAATTCCTGATCGGTGCGATCAAGGCACGGCGATGGGTCCTGGTCGGCGACGAACATCAACTCCCACCTTACGTCGACCAAGAGGACGAACATTTCCTGCACGCTCTGATCGCGCTGAACCGAGTTGACCGCGGCGCGGCGGAAACAATGGAGGACGCAGTTGGCCATTTGGCTAAGATCTGGGAAGAAGACGAAAAGGAGCGGCGCTTCCGGCAGCGGTCAGTGCTGGAATTCGCGAGGGACCTCGAGTCCTCCGGTCAGTGGCTGTCGATCTTCCGCGCCCGGTTTACCGAAACCTATCAGCGATTCAGCCAGGCCAAAGGTGGCGACGGTGACAACGACCAACTGCTCTTGCGGGCGATGCGCCGTTACCTCGTGCAGAGTCTGTTCGAACGTGTTGTGACATCGTGCCGAGAGCAACTGCGGCAGCAATTGGTGTGGCAGCGCAGGATGATCTCGCCACTGGCGCGCATCGTGAACGAACCGATCTATGACGGGCAATACAAGTCGCCACCGGACGGCGACTTGGCTGCGGCCGGCGTCACGCCGCTTGTCCTGCCTGCCATCTTCGAGCGCCCGGCGACGCTGCTCGACACCAGCCACTACGAGGACGCCGGCGAATCGGAAGCCGGGCATGGCTTCACCAACAAGCGGGAGCAGGACTGGATCGTGGAGGCGTGCCGGATATTCAACAACTCGCTCCGGTCTCCGATCACGGTCAGCGTCCTGGCGTTCTACCAAGCCCAGGCCAGGGCGCTGGAAGGGCGCCTGCTCGCGATGAAACTGCCGATGCTGCAGTGGGAGGTGATCGACGTCATCGACCGGATCCAGGGCCAGCAGAGCGACCTCGTCATGCTCAGCTTCACCCGCGCCAGTATTGACGGATTCGGGCCGAACTACGGCCAATGGCTGCAGGATCTCCGGCGCCTCAACGTCGCGTGCACACGCGCCCGCCGTGCGCTCGTGCTCGTCGGCCACGGCCGGACACTCCGCCGGCTACGCGCGACCGACCAGGCGAAAGCCTTCTACGCCAACCTGTTCGAACTGTTCAAGACCGATGATAACTTCCAGCTGATCCGGCGGTTCGGTTGATCGGGTACACATGGACTCCCCCAGTTCCCGTGCCACGGGGAGCGAGCGTGGTGGTGTCGGACGCCATCGTGCCGATGCTGCTGTGGCCGTCCGTTCCGGTGATTCACCTGGTCTACGAGGAACTCACCGTTGTCGACCGCTTCGTGGTGGAGGCCGCGCTGGCCATCGCTCCGGTACGGGTCGAGGACATCGAAGAGATCACCGGCATCCCACGAGACGCCATCACCCGGATCGCCGGTCGGCTCAGCGGCCTTGACCTACTGCGAGTGGACGGATTGGACTATTACGCAAACGAGTTCAATGCCCGGCAGGCACTTGACCGCCGCAGCGTCGCCGAACGACGCCCGACATCCCTGACTTTTCTCTATCTGCCCTACACCGACGACATGGTGGCGTTCGCCCCCGGTCATCGGCCGGATCCACCGCATCTGCACAAAGTCAGGAAGACCGATCCGGCGCCCCTCCCGACGTTCATCGGCGGGCAAAGCCGGGCGCAGCTGATCCGTGATCGCATCAGCGCCGGTGATGTCGCCGGTTTGCCCGCAGGCATGGAACTCGTTGATGTGGCCGATGATGCCGGGGATGACATCGTGTCTGACTGGTGTCCGGCGTATCGGTGCCGCGGACACGTCCGCACTCGGGAGGATGCGACCACGCTGATCCTCGACGTGTTCGACAGCGACGGAAGACGAGCCGCCAAGTGCATGATTCCCGCCGCCACCGGCCAAGCCGAAGAGTGGCGAGAACTCCTCGATCACGCAGGTTCAGCAGGTGAGGCATGGCAATCGGGCGGCGGGCTCGTCACCGCATCACGGACAGGACCAATGGCCTGGTCCTACGAGCTTGACTGCGCGGCCGCGCAGTCAGCGTCCGACTCCGGCATCGCACTCAGTGAGCCTGCTTCGCTGCTGATTCAGGACAGTACCAACGAAGTCGTGGTAAATACCGACTTTGTGCCCGCTGACAATGCCGCCAGTAAAGTGTTCGCCTTGGATCAAGCGATTCGTGCCGTCAGCGAGACGGATCTGGCGAAGGTGCAGCCGGATTCCGTCGCTCGCGCCGTCGAAGCCGCGAATTCCAGTTACGGCCTTGCCGACGACGTCCTAACCGAGGCCGAAGTCATGCAACGCCTGTGGGCAAACCACCACTACCGTCACATCTACGCGATGCGGACAATCCGGGACTTCGACTATGACTAGTACGATCAACCTCGCCGACCGGGTTGTCCCTGGCGGCTACTTCCTCCGCAACCCAGCTAAGAAGCGCACTCCCTTCACCGCGTCCGGAGCCGATCGTGACGCTGAGACCAGGCATTGCTGGACCTACGCGGGGGGCGGATCGTCCATCGGGCTGGAGCTGATCCAGATGCTCGACACCGCTCGTGACAAGGTCTTCGTCGGCACGTTCTATCTGGGCGACACCGAAGTCCGGAAAGCGTTGATGCGCGCAGCCGATCGCCTGCGCGGCGGAGTATATGTACTCTCGGCGCTGGACAACAAGGGGCTGGACGAGGCCATCAACAAGGTCGACGACGCCACTCCCATCGACGAGCAGACGGAGTACCGCAATTTCGGCGAGCTAACCAAACGTGGCATTTATGTCCGCGGATACCAAGGGATGCATGCGAAGTTCGTCGTCGTTGACGACAAGGTGGCGCTCGTCTCCAGCGCCAATCTGGTAACGAGGTCATTCGACAACGTCGGCGAGAATGGCGTCGTAGTCTCCAATCCGTCCTTCGTGGACAGTCTGGCGCGGCTGTTCGCCCGACTGTGGCAGGAAAGCAAGTGGGACATGCCGCCACACCACGAGACTCCAACAGTGGCCGACCGGCATCTGGGCGAGGCCACGACCAGCCACATCACACTGGCCGAACCGGACGGCAACGGACCGATCTGGACTCGGTCGACCCAGCGATCCATCGCGAAAGCACTGTACGAAACAGTCGAGAATGCTCAGGCCGACCTGATGCTGGCCACGTTCAGCATCGCCAATATGGCCCATGCCCTGCCAAAGACGCCCGCAGAGCCCAAGCTGTTGTTCGACCCGGTCTGCAGGGCAATCGACCGTGGGGTCCGCGTACGAATGTTGTTGCGCGGCCGCAACAACGTTCACGCCGCGCGTGCGGAGGCCAGTGCGTTCGCCGAAGCAGGCGTCGAGATCGTGCCGGACAGCCTCAACCACGCCAAGGGCGTGATTGCCGACGGCACACGGGGGGCATTGTTCTCCGCCAACTTTCTTACCGACCTTGGCCTGACGGGGGGCGTAGAGGTTGGCATGCGTCTCGATGACACACCCGCGCTGGCCGAAGCCCGGCGCTACTTCGAGCACGTCATAGCCGAGGCAGACTTGCGATTCGCCGCTGACCCGCAACTCGGCGAACTGGCGCAGTCCATATACGCCAGGGCACTCGCTCCCTGGCCGTTACCCGAGAAAATCGACGTGATCGTCGAGAACATGCACTGGCAGCAGTTCGCCGACCAGGAAGGAGTCGTGCTCTACGAGCGTTCTGGCGACGGACCAATCACGCTGTACAGCGGACGCGATCGTTGGCGCCTCGAGAACATGGAGGGGTGGTGGTGGCTCGGACCCATTGAGCAAGCCGCTACGCCAGCAGCGGACATCTTCGAGTCCTGGCTTGTGGCACGCAACCGCCCGCCCGAAATGGTCCTTCGTGGACTGTGTCACGCGACCTTCACACAAACCGAGATTTGATTGTCGATGAAGCCGGGGGTCTGCTGCACGGATTGGTGACATCTGAGTTGGCTTGCCGTGATGGTGAGCTGGGAGGATGTCGCTGTGCCCAAGCCCTACCCTCAGGAGTTCCGCGACGATGTCGTGCGGGTCGCTCGTGACCGTGAGCCCGGTGTAACGGTCGAGCAGATCGCCAAGGACTTCGGGGTGCACCCGATGACGTTGTTCAAGTGGCTGCGCCAGGCCGAGATCGACGAAGGCGCCAAGCCCGGTGCAAGCCGAGCCGAGTCGGCGGAACTGCGTGAGGCGCGTAAGCGGATCAAGTTGCTGGAGCAGGAGAACGAGGTGCTGCGCCGGGCGGCGGCGTATCTGTCGCAGGCGAACCTGCCGGGAAAAGGCTCTACCCGCTCGTGACCGAGCTCGCTGCGGACGGTGTTCCGATCGCGGTGACGTGCCGAGTGTTGAACATCGCTCGACAGCCGTACTACCGGTGGCGTGCCCGGCCGGTCACCGCCACCGAGCTCGAGCGGGCGTATCGGGCGAATGCGTTGTTCGACGCGCGCCGCGACGATCCGGAGTTCGGCTACCGGTTGCTGGCCGACGAGGCCCGCGACGCCGGCGTGTCGATGGCGGATCGGACCGCGTGGCGGATCTGCTCGTCCATGGGCTGGTGGAGCGCGTTCGGCAAGAAACGCGGCCGCAACGGCAAGAAGGCCGGCCCCCCGGTCCACGACGACCTGGTTCGCCGCGACTTCACCGCCACCGCGCCGGACCGGCTGTGGCTGGCCGACATCACCGAACACCGCACCACAGAAGGGAAACTGTATCTCTGCGCGGTCAAGGACGTCTATTCCAACCGGATCGTGGGCTACTCCATTGACTCCCGGATGAAATCCCGTCTCGCCGTCGCCGCGCTCACCAACGCCGTCGCGAGACGCGACGAGATCGCCGGTTGCGTGGTCCACACCGACCGCGGATCGCAATTTCGCTCCAGGAAATTCGTCCGTGCCCTTGCACGCCACGGCTTGACCGGGTCGATGGGCCGGGTCGGCGCCGCGGGCGACAACGCGGCCATGGAGAGCTTCTTCGCGTTGCTGCAGAACAATGTTCTCGACCGGCGTACCTGGACCACTCGCGAGAAACTGCGGACCGCGATCGTGACCTGGATCGAGCGCACCTACCACCGTCACAGGCGCCAGGCTGCCCTCGGCCGGTTGACCCCGATCGAGTACGAAGTAATCATGACCACGCCAGCCAGCCAGGCTGCGTGACTACCACTGTCACCTACTCGTGCAGCAGACCCCCTGGCGATAGCGTTTCGGTCACGCCCTGATCAGCAAGCGCGGCGGCGATCCTGGCGACCAGCACATCCTCACGGACATAGAGGATCTTCGAGGCGTCCGGCAGTCGCTGCTTACAACTGTTCTGGTCGTGCCGGCATCGATACCCGGCACGGCCATGCACCCAGTGCAAGTCCATCCGACGCCCGCACACCCCACAGCGCACCAAACCGGACAGCTGATACCGCCGCACACCTCCCCCACCGGTTGGCCGAGCAGCCCGCATCGACTGCACAGCAAGGAAGTCCTCCTCACTGACCAACACGGCGTGCACGATCTTCTTCGAGAAGACCCAGTCTTGTGGAGCATTCCACCGATAGACCGGGCGTCGCTGCCCAGCCGGTGTGTGATGGTTGTGATCCGTCGTTTGCCGGTTCCACACCTGCCGCCCGGTGTACCGGGGGTTGGCCAGGATGCTGGCCACCGACCCCAACGTCCACCCTTCCCCCGATCGATGACGATTCCGCTTCCTGTCCACATCGGACGGACACGGCACACCACGCTCGTTCAACTCGCGCGCAATACCCGCCATGCTCCGACCCGCCAACCGTTGCTCGAACATCCACCGCACATGGCGCGCTGCCACCGGATCCGGCGCCAGCCGATGCAGCCGCCGACCCCACCGGGCTGTCGCGCGATTCGGATGCGGCCCCGCATCCACCAACCGATACCCATACGGCGGACGTCCACCCAGATACCGCCCCTGCTCCACCACCTGCACTCGCATCGCACCTAGCACACGATGCCGAGCCCGCAACACCGCCCGCTGCGACTGCGCACCCAACACCGTCACCAATGCCCGGTGCAACACACTTCCCGCTTCTACCGGACCGTTCGTCTCCGGCAGCCAAATCTCCACCCCATGTCGCTCGAACAACGGAGCCAACCGCTCGAACTCGTCCCCGGCGAACGCCCGCTCATACTCCCCCACCACAATCGCGTCAAACCCACGATCGGGTGCTCGCACGGCCTCCAGCAACGCTCGCGCCTGAGGACGATCATGCCATGGCCGTCGATGCGAATGCCCTACGTCAAAGAACTCCGCCACAATCCGCCCGCGACCAGCAATCACACACTCAGCAGCCTCGCGCTGCCACGCCAACGACGACACCGGATCCTGATAGTCCACTGTGGACGTGCGCCCAGAAACGCAAACCTCAACCCTCCCCTGCCGTGCGCCCGCACGGATCGCGCACGCCGACGAGCAGTCTTCGACCACCGAACAAGGACACCGTCATCAGGCTCGACCAGTCTGTCCGCCACAACCACCCTCCAGTCCGCCGAAGCAACCTGGAGACAACAACCTTGCTCCTGCATGACGTCGGCCAAGGAAACGTCAACCCGATGGCCTCATCGACCAAACGTCCTCATGGACTGATCAACAAGCACCATCATGCAGCTTGACGTGCAGCGATGACTTTTCGCTTGACGACCGGATGGCCATGGAAAAGCCCTCGCTGATGGCCAAATAGACGTCCTCAGTCCGACATCTTCGATCCCCGTGGTTCTGACCGTGGGGTCGCTGCACATTTCCGGCAAGCGCAACGCTGCGTCAATCTCCTGGCCTCGCGTGTCGCGGGTCGCGCAGCACGGCCGATCATCCTTCGCCATGGCGACTCTGGCCTGGAGGGCCGACGGAACTGATACAGACGCGGACAGGCCCTGACCAGCACGGACGAGGTTTTCGGCAAGCGCAGGCCACCGGGGGTGAAGCTGGGCGGGAGGGTGTAATCGGCGGGTAGCGTCAGGCTGTCGCCGCCGTCGCCGCCGCACGCGAACCCGGTGTCAGGTCCCGCGCTGGTGTCCCAGAACACGTCGCCACCGATGGCGTTTGTAGGTTTCTCGGTGGTCTTGTCGTCCGCCGTGCGGCTGACCTGGGCCTGTCATCGGTTTCTCGGCGGTTTGTCGGGCTGTTCTTCTCATCGATTTGCCCGCCAGCTCCAGCCCATGGGAACGGTATGGCACGGGACGGCACGCCCATGAGGGTGTCATCAAATCAGCCTCAAGGAGTGAAGGAGAGACTCGTGTCATCCGTATTCATGAGAGCGGGTCCTGCCGTCCTGGCCGCCGCGTTGCTCTGCGTCCCGGCGCTCGCCCCGACCCAGGCCGCCGCAGACCCGGTGTTGCCACCCTCCGGCGTGCTCTACGTCACCAACGCGGACTCCGGTGACGTCTCGTCCATGGCGATCGGCCCGAAAGGCGAACTGACGCTCCTGGGCCCGCCCGTGTCCACCGGCGGCTGCACCCCGGAGCGCACAGGCCCCGGCTGCACCCCACGAGGCATCGCCGTCGCCCCGAACGGCGCCACCGTGTACGTCGTCAACAGCGACTCGAGCACGCTGGCGGTGTTCCGAGTGGCAGCGCGGGGCGCGCTGCAGCCGAACCCGCTCATCCTCGACACCGGGAAGGAGCCGTGGGGGGCAACGCTTTCGGCCGACGGCCGCACCCTGTACGTCACTGAGACCGGCGACGGGACAGGCAACGGGACCATTTCGGCGTACCACATCGGCCTCGACGGGACGCCCGGCCCCCGCAGGGCATTCGAAACCAACTCGGACCATCCGAAGCAGACGGTGCTGTCCCCGGACGGGCGCTTCCTCTACCTGTCGTACGCGGACGCGGAGGAGACTGAAGAAAGCCCGCCGCGGGTCATCACCAGATTCGCCGTGCTGCCGGACGGCTCGCTCGAGGAACCCGGGCGGGACGTGGCGAAGGTCGGACCGGCCAGCTACGGGATCACGATGAGTCCGGACGGCGGCCTGCTGTACGCGACCTCGAACGTCGCGCAGAACGTGTGGGGGCTGCGGGTCGGCAAGGATGGCTCGCTGACGCCCGTACCCGGGTTGCGGCCCTTCGTGCCGGACGCGGTAGGTCTCAAGGTCACGCCCGACGGGCAGCACCTGTACGTCTGCGCCAACTTCGACACCGACGCGCCCCTCGGCGGTCTGTACGGCTTCACGATCCGCGCGGACGGCTCGCTCACGCCGGCCGCCGACTCCCCCGTCCCCTCTTTCGGCACCTCGTCGGTCGCCATCACACCGGACGGCCGGGACGTGTTCGCCAACGTCCAGGACAAGAGCCTGGTGCACGCGTTCGCGATCGGATCCGGCGGCAGGCTGAAGGAGGCCCCCGGATCGCCGTTCAAAACGGGTGGCTCGCGCCCGCTGTTCCAGTCGCTCGCCATACGCTCGATTCCTGCCAGCATCCGGCAGTAACGATCAGTACAACCGTGATGCGCAAATCGCCGGTGGCGGCGATCTGCGCATCACGTCGGCTGAGGTCCGAGGCTCATGCTCGGTCGGGCGACATCCAGATGTGGTCCGGCGAGGGTCGAAGCCACGCTCGCGGTCGCAACCAGATCCCGATCATGATCGGCCAGCAGAATCCGAGCCAGCTCAAGCCGACACTCGTACAAAACCAGCCGCCCACTGGCAGCGAATCACGACCATGATCCGGACGATAACCCGCCGTGGCCGAGGCTTTCACGTTCGCCAGGGCGATTCCGCCGCCTCGGGCCTTGGTCAGCCGCCGCCCGGTTCAGCGGGGTTCGGAATGGTGCAGGTCGGTTCCGTTGCGGACCCGGGCGGCGAGGGTGCGCAGGCCGTCCGCGAGGCTCCAGTCCGGCACGGTCACCCCGCACCGGTCGAGTTGCTCGGTGTACCGGTCCGCCCACATCTCGACCTTCCAGCCCGGCCAGGCCACCGCGTCCGCGAGGCCGCTCAACGAATCGATGGTCCAGACGCCGATGGTCTTGGCGCTGTGGTCGATGTGCACGCCCGACCTGGGCATCCACTCGCAGGCGGTGACCTTGGCGCTCGCCGGCAGCAGGTCGGCGCAGTCCGGGCCGCAGGTGAGCATCTCGGTGACGGGCAGTTCCAAGCCGTACGCGTCGGTCGTGCCGTCTTCGCGGGTCACGCTCACCAACTGGTCCATGCCGCCCTCGGCGGGACTCGGCTCGATGAACGCGTGGCCGGTGGGCGCCTCGCTGTACTCGAGGCCCAGGTAGGCGCGGATGTCGGCAATGCCGTCGTAGGCCCAGCGCACATCCCAGGCCGGCCAGGTGAGGCCCAGGGTCGAGAGCACGGCGGCCCGGTGCGCGTAATCCTCGCAGTGTCTCGTGAAGAAGAACAGGATCTTGTTCGGCTGGTCGATCAAGGCGGCGGCCTCGCACCAGGTGTCGTTGTACCAGCGGTAGGTCTTCTCCTGGTCGCGGATCCGCTGGAGCGCGGCGACCGGACCGCCGATGAGATCCAGGTCCAGTTTCGGGGCACGCCACCGGCTGGTGAAACGCAGCCAGCCGTCGTCGTCCATGACGACATACATCGCACGCTCAGGCACCGGACGCTCTTCTCACGACAAGCCGCTGCGGTTCGAGTTCACCCACGCGCCAAGGCTTCCGCATGGCGCGCTCACACGGTACCGGCTGGAGGTCTGGCAGCGCGCGGGATTTGTCTGCCCGCCCGTTGCCAGTCATCGCTGCTTGTGAGCAGAATGCCGTACTACAAACGACCAGCAGGAGTCGGCTTGCCTATACTTGCGGACAAAGTCGCGGTAGTGACCGGTGCCAGCCGGGGCGCCGGACGGGGAATCTCGTTGGCGTTAGGCGAGGCCGGCGCGGATGTGTACCTGACGGGCCGGACAAGCCGCCACAGCGGGTCCCCGACCGGGCGGCCGGAAACCATTGAGGAAACCGCTCAGTTGGTGGACGCGCGCGGTGGCGGCAAAGGCATACCGGTGCAGTGCGATCACGTCGACCGGGCGCAGACTTCGGCGCTTTTCGACCGGGTCCGGCGTGATCATGGCCGGCTGGACGTCCTCGTCGTGAACGCGTGGGGCGGCTACGAGATCGACGTCGAGTCGAAACCGTACTGGGAGCTGGACCCGAAGCACTGGTCACTCATGCTCAACGCCGGCCTGGAATCCCACCTCACCACGGTCCTCGAAGGCACGCCGCTGCTTCGCGAGGGCGGAAGTGGCCTCGTGGTCCTCACGACGTGGGCGATCGGGAAATCGTATCATCGCCATCTTTTCTACGACGTCATCAAGACGGCGATCAACAGAATGGCATTCGGCATCGCCCACGATTTGCGCCCCTACGGCGTCACCGCGATAGCGTTGTCCCCCGGCTGGATGAGGACGGAAAGCATGGACTTGACCCCCGCCGAGGCGGACCGCACGGAATCGCCGGAATTCGTCGGCCGCGCGATCGCGGCCCTGGCGTCCGATCCCGGCGTGATCCGGCACACCGGGAAAACGATGACAGTGATCGACGTCGCCCGCGAATACGGCGTGACCGATATCGACGGCCGCGCCATCACCCCGTTCTGGACCGATCGGTTGAAGACGCTGTGACCGCCCAAGCCGTTGACGAGAACGCGGCGGACCGCATCGCGCAGGACATGCTCGATGTTTGCGTCCACGGCGGTGTGCTGCCGCCCCCTCCGGACGACCTGTGGGACCTGTTCGCACGCACCCACGCCAGCATCCGGGAGAACTTCCGGATCCCCGCGACGTCATTGTCCCCCGTCGCCGCGAGAGTCCTGTTCGGCGTGGCCGCCTGCACACAGCCCGCCCGGCTCGCGGGACTGGGCACCTACGTGGGCAACCTGTTCGCCTACCTCGCCGGCCCCGGGTTCGGCCCATACCGCTGCTACGACGGTGATCTCGCGATCGGCATCGAGATCGACGAGGGCGCGGCGGCGGCGGCCCGGCAGAACTTCGAGGCCGCCGGGTTCACCCCCGGCGCGACCTTCGAGACAAGGGACGCACGCAACCCCATCCCCGCCATCAAGCCGTGGCAGCTGCTGCTCGTCGACGCCGACGACCCGCACCGCCGGAAAGCCGTCTACCACGATCTTCTCGTTGCCTGGCAGGCCTGTCTCGCGCCTCGTGGCGTCGTGCTCGCCCATGACACCCGTTACCCGGCCTTCGCCGAGCAGGTCGCGCCGTACCTCGACCTCGTCCGCGGGCCGGGCTTCGAGATCAGCGTGCCGTTGCCGGTGGACGAGTACGGCCTGGAGCTGAGTGTGGTCCGCTGACCCGGTCAGCCCATCAACTCGTCCGCCAGCTCCCGGACCACGTCTAGGAACAGGTCGATGTCGTCCTTGGTCGTCCGCCAGCTGACAATGCTGGGCCGCAAAGCCGTGCGGCCGCAGTAGGTCGTGGTTCCCGCATACACCCTGCCGTCACTCAGCAACGCGATGCCGAGCGCGGCGTTGATCCCGTTGAGCGCCGACTCGGACAGCCCCGCCGGCCGGAAGCGGAAGCACACGATGTTGAGGGTCACGTCCGCGAGCAGCTCCATGTCCGGGGCTTGCTGGACCCGCTCGCCCAAGTACCGCGCGAGTTCCAGATGCCGCTCCACCATCCGGCGGTAGCCGTCCCGGCCGTACGCGGCCAAAGTGGCCCAGATCGGCAGGGCCCGCGCGCGCCTGGACCCCTCCGGCCCCAGGGAGCCGAAATTGGTGTGCGGATCCGTGGATCCCTTCAGGTAACCGGCATCCGGGGCCTGGAACGACGCCCGCAGCAGGTCGCCGTCCCGCACGAAGGCGAAACCGCTCTCGTACGGGACGTTGAGCCACTTGTGCCCGTCCGCGGCGACCGAGTGCGCTCGCGCCAGTCCGTTCAGCAGCGGCGCCGTGTCCGGCGACAGCGCCGCGAACGCCCCACAGGCGGCGTCGACATGCAGCCACGCGCCATATCGCTCGGCGAGGTCGGCCAGCTGGTCGATCGGGTCGAAGTCGCCGGTGTTCACGTCACCGGCGGTGGCGACGATGACGGCGGGACCGGTCCGCGCGAGCGTCTCCGCGATCGCGTCCAGGTCCACCCGGCCGGCCGGATCCTTGGCACAGACCCGCACCGAGTCCGTCCCGAGGCCCATGATCTGCAGTGCTTTGTGGACACTCGGGTGGACATACCCACCCGAGACGACGACCAGCCGTTGCGTGTCGTGCAGTCCTCGCGCGGTCACGTCGATCCCGACCCGGTCGGCCCACCATTGCCTTGCACTGCACAGTCCCACGAGGTTCGCCGCGGTCCCACCGGTCACCAGCACGCCGCCCCAGCCGGGCAGGCCGAACAGATCCTTCAACCACGCCAGCACAACGGTCTCCAACCGGGTCGCGAGCGGCGAGGTCACCCACGCGCCCGCGTTCTGGTCGAGCAGCGACGTGATCCAGTCCCCGGCGAGCGCGGCGGGCGTGCATCCGCCGACGATGAAGTGGAAGAAGCGTCCCCCGGTGGACGCGATCGCGCCCGGGACCGCGATCTCCAGCATCCGGTCTATCGCCGCGTCCCCGCCAAGACCGGCCGACGGCAGCTCAAACTCCAGGCCTGCCAGTGCCTTTTCCGCGGCGAGGTCACGCACCGGGCGGTGGCGCAGGGACGCGAGATAGTCCTGAGCCGCCAGCTGTACTCGGGTGAGCAGGTCCACAGTGTCCACTGCCGGGTCCAGATCGTCAGTCATGCCAGTACACTCCAGGGTCATTCTCGTCACCAGCGGACGGCGACACATCGGCCAGCCGGTACCGGCGGAACTGTTCCAGCACGCTCACCGCCGATCGCCGCGAGCGATCCCCCGCCAGCAGACTCGACCGGTCGTCGCCGACGAACCGCTCGCAGATGTACCGATGGCTGGCATAAGTGCCATCGACCGCCGCGCGGAAAGCCTCATGGTGGTCCACAAGTTGCGGTGGCAGCGACCGGAAGACCGGCCGCAGCGTGCGTAACATCCGCATCAGGTAGTAGTGGTCGCGCAGGTGCAGACCGCTCGCCACGCCCGGAGCGGCGGGCGGGACCAGCAGCGGGCGGATCACCCGCAGATACGACCCGGCCTGGAAGTCGGCGGTGAACCGCAAGGCCGCCTCCGATCCCCACAGGACGGTGGTGGCCCGGTCCAGGGTCTCGCCCGCCACCGTCCAATCGCGACGCTTCATGTCCTCGGTGAAGCAGTTGAGGATGACCACCAGCCCTTGGATCATCGCGAAGAACACGTGATGGCCTCGAAACCACCGGCGGATGGCGGCATCATCGGCGCGCAGGTCCGCTGGCACGGACGCGACACCGGCCACGACCGCCCCACCACGGTCCTCCTGGATCAGGAACCGCAGAATGGTGTCCAGCCCGGAGTTCAACCGCCGCCAGGCCGACGGCTCGATCTCGGTTCCCGTTTCCAGTACCTCGCCGAGCAGACGCAGACAGCCCGCAAGCACCGCCCGGGCAACAGGTTCGACGCCATGCCCGGCGACGCGGTGGATGCCGAAGACGGCGTCGACCACGTTCTGTTCGGCACTTCCAGGCACCGTCGTCGGCGCGTCGGAACCAGGGCCGATCCGGTCCAGGGCAAGGCGGACGGCCGCGATCGCGGTGGACGGATCCGTGCGGGACGACGGGTCCAGCACCGGCCGGACCACCTCACGCAGCCACTCGCCGTCACTGTGCAGGTCGATGCGATCACGCGGCAGGTGTTCGGGCGAGACGATCTTCAGCGGGGGACGCAAGGACATAGGGACCTCCCAAGCCGTCAGGGAAAGGGCGCACTCAACCGGCGGTAGGTGCTTCGACGTCGCTGTCCCGCCGCTCCGGTGTTCCGTCCAGGCCGTCGTGCTTGTCCGACAGCAAGGTCCGCAGGTGTTTCGTGGCGATGGCCGCCACCAGGCAGGCTCCGGCGAGGATAAGGATGTACGCGGTCGCGAACTGCCCGGCGATGGCGACACCGGCGACGGCAGGGCCACCGATACCGCCGATCTGCCGGGAGAGCTGGAAAACCGTGTTGTAGCGGCCGCGCAGCTCATCCGTGGCGATGCTGTTGACGACGACCGGCAGGGACGGCGACAAGGCGACTTCACCGAGAGCGAATACCGCGAGTCCGAGGATCACGCAGATCGCCGCCACCGTAGCGGAATCGGCGGCACCGGCCAGCACGACGATGACCCAGCTGAGGGCGAAGAAACCCGCACCGACGGCGGTGACCGACGTACGCCTTCGGCCCCGGCTCAGGCGAAGCACCACCGGTTGCGCGATGATCACTACGATCGTGTTGGCCGCGAACGCATATCCGACCGCGGCCGCCGGCGCGCCGCCCGGACCGACCGCCCACGCCGGGAAGGCCGAGGTTATCTGACTGAACGCGGCGAGGGCCAGAATGCTGTTGATCCCGGTGGCCCACAACAACGCCCGGTCCTTCAGCACGGCACGGTAACCGGACTTGAGGCCGGTGGACTCGGAGTCCACAGTGGATGGACCGGTGCGGGCCGGGCCGCGGCGTCCCTCACCGCCGATCAACAGCACAGCCGTGAACACCAGGAAGGTCGCACCGTCGAGGAAGAACAGCAGACCGAGGGACTCCGGCGAGGCCACTCCGATGATCACACCGCCGAGCACGCCACCGAGCCCGATCCCCACGTTCATCACCTGGTAGCTGAGGCCGAACACGGTGCCGAGCTTGTCCTCCGGCACGACTTCGCTGATCAGGGCCGGGAAACCGGCCCACATCCCCGGGTTCGCGACGCCGAGCGCCACGACCGCGACGACCGCGTGCCACGGCTGCGTGGCGAAGCCGAGGCCGGCAGTGGCCACGCCGGTCACGGCGAGGGCGAGGGTGAACACCCGGCCCGCCCCCACCCGGTCGATCAGCGTACCCACCGGCGCGGCGAGCAGAATGCCGACCGCGCTTTCCAACGCCAGCACCAGACCGGCGAAGGTCAGGCTGAAGTGCCGGACCTCGGTGAGGTAGATCATCAGGAACGGCATGGTCAGGCCGGTGCCGAGACTGGAGAACAGGTCGGCCGTCAGGATCCGCCACGCACTGCGCGGCAGCGCCGGCACCATCGCGCGCAGGCTGTGGGCGTCGAGCTTCACGACTCCTCCTCAGTCGGTCGCTGAACGAGCTGGGTGAGCACGGTCCGGACCAGCCGGCGAAGCAGCTCGACCTTGTACTCGGTGCGGGGCAACGGAGTGGCCTCGTAACCGGCCGTCGCGGCGGCCTGTGCACACGTCTCGATATCGAGCCGGCGGCCCACCAGGTAGTCCTCCACCGACTGCAGGCGAAGGGGAATCGGCGCGACACCACCGGCGACCACCACCGCGCGCCGGACCGGATCACGGCCGACGACGCGGACCGCGACCTCCGCGGCGGGCCAGCCGCCGAAGTGAGTGGCGCCGACCCTGAGATACGCCGTCATCGAGGTGGGCGGGGCGGCGGGGACGAACAGACCGGTCAGCACTTCGCCTGGAGCGACCCGATGTTCACGGTCCGGTGACCATTCGGTCGAGTACAGGTCGGCCACCGGGACACAGCGGCGCGGCCAGATCTCCGCTTCGGCGTCATGGGCGATCAGGGCGACGGCCAGGGTCGATGGATGAGGGGCTACGCACGGCCCCAAGTCGAAGCACACGCCGTTGGTGTGGTCACCCGTGCGGGCGTGGCACCGATCGCCCCCACTCTTCAAGCACCGGACGTGCGGCTTGGGGAAGTATCCACATCGGACACGTTGCAGGAGGTTGCCTCCCACGGTCGCGACCGAACGCACCATCGGCGTGGCGAGCGATTCCGCCGCGTGGGCCAGCGCCGGGTGCTCGCATCGAAGGGTTTGATCGGTGGCCAGGCGCTCAACGGTGACCAAGGCGCCGATCCGGAGACACCCGGGCGACCAGTCAAGCTGGTCCAGTCCAGCGATCTGGCCGATGTCGGCCACCCTCTCGGCAGCCCGGCCCATGCGTGCGCGGACGAGAACATCGGTGCCCCCGGCCAGGAACTCGGCGGCGTGCGCCGTGTCGGCCAGTGTCTGTGCTTCGTGGATCATGGTGTCCGTCCCAGGGCGAACGCAGGCGGTATCGGCATCGAGTAGGGCCGCTTCCCGGTGGCCGCGAAAACGGCGTTCCCGACGGCCGGCGCGAGCGGCAGGACGGCGATCTCCGCCAGTCCCGCGCCGCCTTGCGCCACATGGTCGAAGCCGCCGGGGAGGAAGGACACGGCGATGTCCGGTGTGTCGGCGAGCCGGGGGATCACGTATCCGCCGAAGTCCGTTGTGGTGACCAGGCCGGTGACCGGATCGACCCGTTGCTCCTCGGCGAGGACCATGCCCAGCGCCTGGATCACCGCGCCCTGGCACTGGCTCGCCGCCATGGTGGGGGTGAAGACCCGGCCGGCCGCGACCCCACAGAAAACCCGCTCCACCTTGATACGCCCCAGTTCGGTGTCCACCAGGACCTCGACCACCTGCGCGGCGGACGGGGTCGCGCGTCCGATCGCGAAGCCACGCAGGAGGAAGCTGGGGAACCGGTACCCGCCCCGGTCGCGCGGGCGCCGTCCCCGGACGGACAGGCTGGGACCGGCGTCGAGGACATCCGCCCAGGTCAACGCACCGCCTCGGTGGCGCAGGAGCTCCGCTGCGGGAACGACTTCCAGCAGACCGAATTCACGCGTCGCGAAGGCCGCCAGCTGTGACCGCAGCTCCGTGCTCGCGGCGACCGCGGCCGGCACGAGCGATGTAGTCGCACTGCTTCCGGCGCTGAACGGGCCTCGCGGCAGCCTCGAATCCCCGACATGCACCCGAATCCGGTCCTGGGGCACGTCAAGCAGTCCGCGGACCGTGTCGGCGAGCAGCGTGCGGGTTCCGGTGCCGATGTCCTGAGTGGCCACCTTCACCGTCACCACACCGTCCTGACAGGACACATCGACGATGCTGTCGGTCTGTACATAGTGGTGCCAGCTCGCGATCGCGAACCCCCAACCACGTCGCCATCTGCCAGTGGACGTTGAATCCCGCTCCGCCCAAGGCGTCTGTTGAACAGCCCAATCGTACAAGCCTTTCCGGACCGGATCACGGTCCCAGCCGCGGCGCAGCTCCACCGGATCCACGCCCAGACGGCCGGCCGCCTCGTCCACAGCCTGCTCCAGCGCCCAGTAGGCAGGCGGTCCGCCGGGACCGCGGAACGGCTTGCCGGGCGGGGCGTTGGTCACCACCGAGAAATCGGACAGGTCTCGCAACGCCTTCGGGTACACCCCGCGCAGTTGCCGGGCGACGTTCGTGGATACCGCACAACCGGCGTCCGACCACGCACGGGCAGTCAACGCGGTGATCGAGCGGTCTGCGGCCACGGCCAGCGTCAGCTCCACTGTGGACCCCGGCCGGTACCCGCCGACGCTCAGCTCCTCAAGGCGGGACAGCACGACCCGAGTCGGCCGCCCACAGGCCCGGGCCAGCTCGATGGCCGCGACCGTCTCCGGTGACAGCTCCTGCTTGGCGCCGAAGGCACCGCCCACGAACTCGGCGTGGACCTCCACCTGGTCTTCCTGAAGTTCCCAGCGACGCGCGATGTAGCGCGCCATCCGGCGGACAGCCTGGGTCGACATGTGGACGATCAGCCGGTCACCCTGCCACGCCGCTACACATGAATGTGGTTCCATCGCCGTGTGGGTCTGCTTCGCCGAATGCCAAACGCCCTGCACGACAACGTCTCCAGCACGCCGAGCCGCAGCCGAGACACGCCTGCGCGCTGCGCGCCGACGGCCTGCCGTCCGCGCCGGCCCCCACACGTTGCCCTGGCGCCCCACTGGCATCAAGGAACCCTCGTCGGCCTGCGGCGGCCGGTCCGACCGTCCTTTGTAGAGGATCTCCGCCCCGTCCTGCCGCGCCGCGGCAGATTCGATGACGGCGTCCAAAGTCCGGTAACTCAGCTGCACGGCCTCCGCCGCTCGTTGGGCGGTCGCCAGATCGTCCGCCGCGATCGCCGCGATCTCCTGGCCGGTGTACCTGATCAGACCGTCAGGTGGCAGCAACCGGATGGCCCCGTGGACACCTGGCAATGCCAAGGCGGGCGCCAAGTCGAGATTTTCGACGATCGCGTGCGGGACAGTGGATCTGACGATCACGCCGTCAAGCTGCCCGTCGTACCGGACGTCGGTTGAATAGCAAGCGGCTCCGGTCACCTTGGCCACCGCATCGACGCGACCGGCGGACGATCCACCGCCCGCGTCGGCCCGCAGGGCGGCCATGATCCTCGGATAGGTTCCGCAGCGGCAGAGATTGCCCGCCAGCCGGGCGGCGATCCCGGCATCGGCGGTGGACGGCTCGCCGCGTCCGCGACCGCACGCGGCCTCGATCGCCATCACCATGCCGGGAGTGCAGTAGCCGCACTGGATCGCGTCGGCCTCGACCAGGGCTCGCTGAACAGGGCTGAGCCGGCCGTCGACCGCGACTCCCTCGATGGTACGGACCTGTTTGCCGGCAACGGAAGCGGCACGGACCAGACAGGCGGCCCGCACCTTCCCGTCCACCGACACGGCACACGCTCCACACGCGCCCGTACCGCAGATCACCTTGGTACCGGTCAGTCCGAGCCGGTCCCGCAGCAGCTCCGCGAGAGTCTCCCAGTCCCCCGGCGCGACCTCGTGGTCCGTGCCGTTGACATGGATCAGCATGCTGATCGCCACCGTCCTGTTCGCGAAACTCAGTGCAGTACCCGGGAGGCCACGGAATGGCGGAGATGCCGGGAGGCACGCAGATCCCTCGTCACGATCGCCTTCTTGAGCCACCGATCGGTGCCGTCGTGGCGTGCCTTGAACTCGCTGCGGCCGTGCACCGCGAGCATGTTGTCCACGATCAGCAGGTCACCGGGATGCAATGCGATGGGCCGCAACGAGTCCTCGAGCTGACCGATGAGGGCCGCCAGGGCCTCCGCCGCCTCGGTGTCGCCCGGCACCGTGCCCATGAACACCGGATCGACCCGCAGATACGGCCGGTCGGGCGCTCCGAAAAGGACGGCGCAACGCGGTGGGTCCTGCGCGATGGCCGCCACTGAGGTCGGCGCCATGTGCCGCAGATGCTCGTTGTCCGGCCTGATCAGGAACCGGGGCTGGCGGAGCACGGCCTGGTGGCGTTCCTCGAGGAAGACGTCGTCGATCGTGGCCATCGTCGTCGGCACCTCGTCGTGGTTCCGGATGGCCAGCAGGCACAGGTAGTCGCACCGGTTGGGATGGAAGGCGTCCTCGGTGTGCCAGGCGAGCTGTACCGTCCCGTGCCCGCTCTGTTGCTGCTCCTCGCCCTGGATCGGCAGCACGTCCTGGACCAGCCTGCCCTGTTGCAGGGTTCGCCAGCTGAACACGTCGCCGAGACAGTGCGCCATCAGCAGCAGGAAAATCTCCTCCCGCACCGTTGCGCCCACGTCCCGCTCACTCCAGTGCGCGGGCGTCGGCCCGACGACATCGTCGTCCACGGGCAGGCCACGGATCATCGCCACCGCCGAGCACTCGTCGCGGCGCAGCTCGAAGAGGAAGTCGGCGAGCCCGACCGGCAGCGTCGTCATCGCCCGCCGCAGCAGGGTCCACTGTCGCAAGTCGTCCGCCGGCCAGCCGTCGGACAGCCGGGTGAGGGTGTCCTCGACCGTGGCGGCGTCCTGTTCGTCCATTGTGTACGTCAAGATCTCTGGCACGTTCCTGCTCCGATCCAGGTTCTCGTTCGGTCAGCTGAGTTCTCGCAACAAGGCGTCCACATCGGCCAGGGCGAGCTGGTCGACCGAGGTGCCGTCCTGCTGCCGGATGGCCCGCTTGGCGTGCGCCGAGGACAGGGCGGCGGCGTCGACCTTGCCGTTGTGGTTGCGTGGCAGCCGCTTGTGCCAGACGAATTCGTGCGGACACATGTAGTTCGGCAGGACCTGGGCGAGGTGCTCCCGCAATACCGACCGCGCATCCGGATCTCGCAGGACCACGTGCGCGACAAGCCTGCACTCGTTGACTCCGTCGTTCTCCGCGAGGACGACGGCCTCGGTGACGTCCGGGGAGCGCTGGATGGCGTTCTCGATCTCGCCCAGCTCCACCCGGAAACCACGCACCTTCACCTGCTTATCAACCCGCCCAAGAAACTCCACCACCCCATCCACCCGATGCCGCCCACGATCACCCGTCCGATACAACCGACCCCCACCACCAAACGGATCCGGCACAAACCGCTCCGCCGTCAACCCACCACGACCCACATACCCCCGAGCAACCCCCACACCACCAATAAAAATCTCACCCACCAACCCCGGCAACACCGGCACCAAATCCCCATCCAACACAAACACCCGACAATTCGACACCGGCCGACCCACCGGAACCACCACACCCAACCCATCCCCCACACCACACCGATGCGTCGACGCCCACACCGTCGCCTCCGTCGGCCCATAGTCGTTGAACAGACTCGCACCCGGATTCACCGCGAAATGCCGCGCCACCAACGACGGCGGCAGGACCTCACCGCCGACGTTCACCAGCCGCAAGGTGCTTTCGTGGCCGTAGTCGAGCAGGACCGAGTACACCGAGGCGATGGTGTGCAGGTGCGTGGCCCGGGTGGCGCGGATCAGGTCGCTGCCCGCCTTCAGGTCGAGCAGTTCCTGGTCCGTCGGGATCAGCACCGTCCCGCCCTCGGTCAACGCCCAGTACAGGCCGCTCGCCGAACCGTCGAACGTCAGCGGGTTGGTGATCAGGACCCGTTCCGGGAACTCGTCGTGGACATGCCTGGCGTGGTTGGAATGCACGATGTTGCGATGGGAGACCGCGACACCCTTGGGACGGCCGGTGGATCCAGAGGTGTAGATCACGTACGCCAGATGGTCTGGCCGGCAGCCCGCGGGCACGTCCGGAACACCATCGGTCCCCTCCTGAAAGTCCGAAAGGGACACGACGGTGGCCTTGGGAATCGCGGCCGCCATCGAGGCGATGTGGTCCCGCGCGGCCAGGACGACAACAGCGCCGGTGTCGTCCATCTGGTACCGGAGGCGCTCGGCCGGCGATTGCGGGTCCAGGGGCAGGAAAGCGCCACCGGCCTTGAGGATCGCGAGCATGCCCACCACGGCCTCCACTGACCTGGCCGCAACGACACCGACCACGGTGTCCGGACGGACCTCCAGAGCCCGCAGGTGGGCAGCGGCCCGGTTCGCCCAGTCGTTCAGCTCCGCATAGGTCACCGCGACCGGTCCACAAGAGACCGCCACCGTCGCCGGGTTCCGGTGTGCCGCGGCCTCGATCAGCTCATGCAGGCAGCTGTCACTGGGATACGGCTCGTCCTGGCCGGCCCAGTCGACCAGGACCTGCTGCCGCTCGAGCGCCGTCAGACCGGTCAGCACCCGGATCGGGAGCTCGGGCGTGCTGGTCGTCCAGACCGTCCACAAGCGACGAGCCAGCCGCAGCGCGCCTTCCCGGTCACGATGCCGGGTGTCGAAGTCGATCCTGATCCGGACCCCGTTGGGCCGCAGGCGCAACCGCACGGCGAGCCGATGTCCGGCCGCCCTCGCGGGAAGCTCGACCGGTTCCGCCCGAAGGGACCCGACGGTGAAGGCCACGTCCTGGCCGATCGAGATCAGGACTTCGGCGGGACCCGGCTCACCCGCGCCGCCGTCGCGCAGACCGCGGGCCAGATCGGCCAGCGGTTCGTCCGGGCTCCAGCCGATCGCCAGCCGGGTCAGCGAGTCGGTACCGGGCAGGTCGGGTCCTTTCCCGATGTCCACAGTGATTTCGCACTCGCCGAGGTCCCGGCCCACCACGGCAGCGGTACCGGCAACGAGAAAGTCGACCGCCTCCGCCGGTGCAGCCTTGAGCTGGGCGGCGACCCCGGACCAGTCACCGCCCTCGACCTCGGCCACCAACGAACCCACGTGCGTGTTCACGCCTGGCACATCGATGTACGCGAATGCCTGTGATCGCATCTCGGCAACGGGCCGGCCATGGTGGCCGTCGAGCAGGGCACGCCCCAGCTCGCCGGCCACCAGTCCGCCCGTGCCTTCACCGGCATGCGCGACCACCAGAACGTGGTCGTCGGCACCGACCTGGAACAACGTGCTGTGCCCCGCCGTCACCGGCCGGTGGTCCCGCGCCAGCGACCGGCAGATCTCGGTCAGCACAACGGGTTCACCGGATCCGCCGAGGTCGACAATGCTGAGGCCGACCGACAAGGCGTTGTGCCGCCGGCGTAGCGCGGCCACGTCCAGCGGTCCGCGCAACCGCCACGCCGCATACTCGTGTTCGCCGATGGACAGGGCCATCACGTTCTCCTTGGTCTGCGGCAGGGTCAGTGCGTGCCGGACGGCTCGGCCACCCGCGGGCCGGTCGGTGCGGGCAGGAACCCGGTGTCCACGAGGTAGGCGAAGCACGAGTGCGCCAGTTCCTCGTTCATCGGCGGGCACTCGATGCCGCTGCCCACCAGGTGGGTCAGCGTGTTCGCGCATTCCACCGACGGATCGAGGGACCGCTGCACGCTGATGTCCAGGGCCGGGTGTTCCTTCGGGGCGCTGCGCATGATCGGCGTCAGCGGGTAGAGCGGGTGGTCCTGCTCCACCTCGAGTGCCTGTGCCCGGGCGACATCGAAGTCGATGACGTTGGGCTGGTAGCCGAACGACTTCACCCAGGCGTACGTCTCGTTCGCGGTCGCCGGGTTCAGGTTGCCGACGTGGTAGATGCCGCCGAGCGAGTCCGGCCGGGTGGAGACGTGCACGATGGCCGCGGCGACGTAGTCCACCGGCGAGGCGTTGATCACCTCGTCGAACGACGGCAGCACGCCGAGCTCCAGAAAACCCTTGAGCGACACCAGCAAGTAGTCCGTGGTGTGTGACGCCCCGCTGCTGGAATGGCTCATCACCATCCAGGGCCGGTAGACGCTCACCGGCAGCCCGCGTTCGCCCGCGATCGCGACCAGGCCCTCGGCGATCCACTTGCTGCGCGGGTACCCGTCCGGGATGCGCGGCGGCGCGTCGGCGAGCGGGACCTCGAGGAACGGGCGTTCGGCACCGGAGGCCAGGTAAACGTCCATACTGGACACGTGGTGGAACGCCTTCATCCGGCGATGGCAGGCCAGCCGGAGCAGTTCCTCCGTCCCGCCGACGTTGGTGGCCTTGAGCGCGTCATACGGGAAGACGAAGTTGACCACCGCGCCGCTGTGGTAGATGGCGTCCACTGTGTCGGCCAGCTCGTCGAACCGCTCCGGCGACAACCCCAGCCGGGGCTGGGCGAGATCGCCGTGCACGACGCGCACCCGTTCCCGCGCATCGCCCAGGTCGATGCGGAAGTGCCGCAGCCGCTCGTCCAGCCGTTCGACCGCCGACTCCGGGTCGGACGACCGGACCAGGCAGTGCACGGTCGCGTCGGTGCGGGCGATCAGCTCGGCGACGATGAACGCGCCCACGTAGCCGGTCGCCCCGGTCACCAGCACATGGCGCGGGGCACGGAAGCCGGCCGGTGGCAGCCCGGCCGGATCGATGTCCGGGTCGAGCTGGATCTCCGCCTTCAGCTCGGCGAGGTCGAACGCGTACGCCGCTTCGCTGTCCACCGCGCCGCTGCGCACGGCGACCGCGTTCTCGATCACTCCGGCGATACCCTCGGCGGACGGCAGCTTGAAGATCTCGAACACCGGCACGTCGATGTCGTACTCGCGGCTGATCCTGGCGACCAGCCGGGCGACCAGCAGTGAGTTGCCACCGAGCGCGAAGAAATCGTCCGTCACGCCCATGTTCGGCACGCCCAGGATGTCCGACAGCATCCGCGTGACGTTGGCTTCCAGGGCGGTCCGCGGTGCCACGTGGTCCTTGTTGTCGAACGTGGGTTTCGGCAGCGCGTCGCGGTCGATCTTGCCGTGTTCGGTGAGCGGCATCCGGTCGAGCATCATCAGCGTCGCGGGCACCATGTAGTCGGGCAGGCGGCGGGCGAGAGCGCGGCCGATCTCGGCCGTGCCGAAGGCGTTCGCGCCCTTGGCGGGCACCACGTACCCGGCGAGGACGGGTTCGCCGCTGGGACCGTCGTGCAGCAGGACGGCGGCGTCGATCACCCCCGGCTGGCTCAGGATGGCGTTCTCGATCTCGCCCAGCTCCACCCGGAAACCACGCACCTTCACCTGCTTATCAACCCGCCCAAGAAACTCCACCACCCCATCCACCCGATGCCGCCCACGATCACCCGTCCGATACAACCGACCCCCACCACCAAACGGATCCGGCACAAACCGCTCCGCCGTCAACCCACCACGACCCACATACCCCCGAGCAACCCCCACACCACCAATAAAAATCTCACCCACCAACCCCGGCAACACCGGCACCAAATCCCCATCCAACACAAACACCCGACAATTCGACACCGGCCGACCCACCGGAACCACCACACCCAACCCATCCCCCACACCACACCGATGCGTCGACGCCCACACCGTCGCCTCCGTCGGCCCGTACTCGTTGAACAGACTCGCACCCGGATTCACCGCGAAATGCCGCGCCACCAACGACGGGGTCAACACGTCGCCCGCGGTGATGCACATCCGCAGGGCGGGGAACTCCAGCTGGTCCTGGATGTCCAGCAGCACGCTGTACTGCGCGGGCACGCCGTCGACGTGCGTCAGCTCGTGCTGGGCGACCAGATCGCGCAGCAGCCGCGGATCGTGCACCTCGGTTTCCGTTGGCATGTACACGGTTCCGCCCCGCGAGAGGGTCCAGTAGACGCCGCCGCCCGCGGCGTCGAAGGACAACGGGGCGAAGACCAGGTAGCGCTCCGGCAGGCCGTCGGCCTCGAACTCCCAGCGGGCCGCCGTCGAGCCGACGATCGAGCGGTGCGAGACGGCCACTCCCTTGGGCCGGCCGGTGGAGCCGGACGTGTAGATCACGTACGCCAGATGGTCCGGGGTGAGGCGGCCCACCGGTTGCGGACGCTCGGCCACCGGTTCGAGCTCGGCGAGGTCGACGCGGAGCCGCTGAGGTTCGGCGGACAGGGCGTCCACCGGTTGTCCTGGTCCCGCGATCAGCACTGTGGCGCCCGAATCGGCGAGGATGTCCTGCTGCCGTTCGCGGGGATAGGACGGGTCGATCGGCAGGTAGGCCATGCCGGCCTTGAGCACGCCCAGCAGCGCGACCAGCGATCCGGCCGACCGCTCCGCGAGCACGGCCACCACGGATTCGAGGTGCCCGCCCATGTCCAGCAACCGCAGTGCGACGGCGTTGGCGTACCCGTCGAGTTCGCGGTAGGTGAGCTCCGTTTGTCCACAGTGGACTGCCAACGCGTCCGGCGTCCGATCGGCCTGCTGCTCGACGAGCTGGTGCAGACACAGATCCGCGGGATACGGCCGGTCGGTGTCGTTGAACTCGACCACCGCCTTCCTGCGCTCGGACTCGTCGAGCACGACGAGGTCGCCGACGGCGCGGTCCGGATCGGCGGCGGCCGTCCGCACCGCCCGGATGATCCGGTCGAGCATCACCGCCACGGTCGACTCGTCGAGGATGTCCTTGTCGTAGGCGGCTTCCAGGGTCAGGCCGCTGGTGTGCACGCGGCTGGACAGCGTGACGTCGAACTGGGTCCAGCCATTGCCGGCGTGCACCGGCAGGACGGTCAGCCCGCCGCCGGTCCATCGGGTCCATGCGAGGGGTTCCCCTTCGAAGGCGACCTCGAAGAAGGGGTTGTGCGTCAGGTCGCGCCGGGGCTTGAGTTCCTCGACGATCTGCTCGAACGGAAGCCGGCCATGCGCCTTCCCACCAGCGACGACCGTGTGCACCTGCTCGAGGAAGCCCATAAAGGACAGATCACGCGTCGGCGAGAACCGCAACGGCAACGTGTTGTGCAACGGTCCGACGACGTCGGCATGCTCGGGCAAGGCGATCGTTCCGCAGCCGACCGACAGGTCCGAGAGACCCGCGTACCGGGACAGGACGGCGACATAAGCCGCGAGCACGACGTCGTTCGTGTCGCATCCGGCGGTGGCCGCCAGTCGCTCGATGTCGGCGAGCAGTTCGCTGTCGAGCTCGCGGATCACCGTGTGGCACTGGAACTCCCGGGTCGCGCCGCGCGGGCGGTCGGTCGGCAGGTCCAGTGACGGCACCCCCACCACACTCCGGCGCCAATACTCGAGCTGCTGCTGATACTCCTCACCGCCGACCCATTCCTGCTGGGCGGCGACGAGACCGACGAACCGCTCGTCACGTCCTCGTTGGGGCGTGCCGCCCGCGGCGTACTCGGCGTAGCAGTCGAACAGCTCGTGGACCACGAGCATGGTGGACCGCTCGTCGACGATCAGCTGGTGACCGGTGACAACGAGGATGTGGTCGTCCTCGGCGCACCGCACCAGGAGGACGCGCAGCAGGGGCGCCGTCGCGATGTCGAGAACCGTGCCGCGCTCGGCCGTAGCGATCTCGGCGATCCGCGTCGCCCGCTCGGCGTCGGTGAGATCGGAGAGATCCATCAGCGGCACCGCGAGCGAGACCGCGTCCGACAGCGCGCGGAACGGCCGCCCGTCGACCTCGACGAAGGTCGACCTGAGCACATCGTGCCGGTTCACCACCTCGGCGAGGGACTGCTGCAGTGCCGCACGGTCGAGCGCGCCGGTGACCCGGAAGGCGAGCGAGACGTGCCAGGGCACGGACGGGTCGACGTGGCGGAGGTACCACAGCCGCCGCTGCTCCAGCGAAAGGTTGGACCGAGCCGATTTCTGGGCCAGCAACCGGCCGAGGAGTTCGCGCTTCTCGGCGGGCGACAGCGCGGTCAGGTCAGGCAGACCATTTTCTGGCATGGAACGCTCCCGGAATCAGTAGAACGGAATTACCGCGAGTCCTCGACGTGCGGAACGCGTGGTTTTCGGACAATGGACCTGGTCGCGACGACCGGTCTGCTGTTATTCGCGACGGCGGCCACGGTGGGCTGTTCGAACAGCTCGCGCAGCGAGATATCGAGACCCGCCTGCGACAGGCGTGACACCACCCGCGCAGCCAACAAAGAATGCCCGCCCAAGTCAAAGAAATTATCGTGTACCCCGACACGGTCAACCTCCAGCACCTCACACCAGACACCCGCGACCACTACCTCGGTCTCGGATCGAGGCGCCACAAAACCCACACCCAACGCGGGACGCCCTGCCCCGACGTCCGGCAGCTTCGAACGATCCACCTTTCCATTGCCCGTCAGCGGCAGCTCGTCCAGCCACACCACCGCCGACGGCACCATGTAGTTCGGCAACCGCTCCGCCACCCACTCACGCAACACATCAGCACCCACTTTGGTGCTCGACGGCACCACGAAAGCCACCAGCCGACCATCACTTTGACCGACAGCCGCATCGCGGACAGCGCCATGCCCGCGCAAACGGGCCTCCACCTCCCCCAGTTCCACCCGGAAACCACGCACTTTCACCTGGCCATCCGCCCGGCCGATGAACTCCAAACTTCCATCGACCCACCGCACCAAATCACCCGTTCGATACAACCTCCTCCCATTACCATCCGGAACAAACCGCTCCGCCGTCAATCCACCACGACCCCAATAACCCCGGCCTACTCCGACACCACCCACATACAATTCGCCCACCACACCCACCGGAACCACACCCAACCCACCATCCAACACAAAAACGCGCACGTTTCCGAGCGGGGAACCGATGGAAATCCGGGCGGGGCCGGTGATCTCCGCCGAAGTGCACCAGATGGTGGCCTCGGTCGGGCCGTACATGTTCAGCAAGGTGACGCCCGCGGTGAGCAGGTCGGCGGCGAGATCCTTGGGCAGGGCCTCGCCGCCGCACAGCGCGGTGAACCGGTCGGTGCTGCGCCAGCCCGCGTCCAGCAGCAACCGCCACGTCACGGGTGTCGCCTGCATGTGCGTGGCGCCGCACTCGGCGAGACGCCGGGCCAGCAGCCTGCCGTCCATCGCGTCCGCGCGGTCGAGGATGGTGACGCGGGCGCCGGCCAGCAAGGGCAGGAACAGCTCAAGAATGGCTATGTCAAAGGAGATCGTGGTCACCGAGGCCCATCGGCCGGCTTCGCCGATCTCGATCCGGTGGAGCAGCGAGGCCATCATGCCGGTCAGGTTGTGGTGCGAGATGGCGACGCCTTTCGGCTGACCGGTGGAACCAGACGTGTGGATCAGATAGGCCAGGTCCTGGGGCGTGGCACCCGATCGAGGCGGGAACTCTGGCCGCCCCGTCGCCTCTTCGAGGACGACCACCTGTCGGTCGTCGATGGGCACCGTGTTCGTGGTGGTGATGACGGTGTCGACCTGGGCGTCCTCGAGGATGTACCGGATGCGGGCGGGCGGGTACGACGGATCCAGCGGCACGAACGCCGCACCGGCCTTGAGCACGGCCAACAGCGCGACGACCATCTCCATGCCCCTCGGCATCGCCACCGCCACCCGTTCACCAACGGTCACGTGGTGGGTGGCGATCAAGTGGTGGGCGAGTTGGTTGGCCCGGGTCTCCAGTTCGCGGTAGGTCATGTGCTGGCCGTTGTGCTCCAGGGCGACCGCATTTGGGCGTCGCTCGGCCTGCGCGGCGATCAGGTCGTGGAGGTGGCCTTGCTCCAAGTTGATTTCTGGGCCGGTGCCGAGTCTGGCCAGGTGATCGCGTTCGGCCTGGTCGAGCATGTCGAGTTCGGTCACCGGGGTGTCGGGGTTCTCGGCGGCCGAGGCGAGGAGGGTGTGGAAATGGTCGAGCAGCCGCTGGGCGGTCTCTTTCTCGAAGATCTCCTCGCTGTACTCGAGCCGGGTTTTCAGGCCTCCGTCCGTGTTTTCGAGCGTTAACGTGATGTCGAACTTCGAGGTGCCGGTGTGGACCGGAATCTGGGTCCAGTCCAGTTCGCTCCGGGTTGGTGGCGTGTCCTGGTAGGCGATCATGGCCTGGAACAACGGGGTCCGGTTCAGCTCGCGTTCCGGCGCCAACTCCTCGACCACCCGCTCGAACGGAACCTGCTGGTGCGCGAAGGCGTCGAGACACACCGCGCGGACTCGTTGGAGAAGCTCGCGGAACGACGGCTCGCCGGACAGGTCGGTCCGCAGCACCACGGTGTTCACGAAGAACCCGATCAGCTTTTCGAAGTCCTCATGGTCCCGGCCCGCGACCGGCGTCCCCACGGCCACATCGGACTGACCCGCGTGCCGCGACAGCACGCTGACATACCCGGCCACCAGCACCATGAACAACGTGACCTGCGACGACCGCGCCAGATCCGTCAGCCGGCCAAGGACGTCGACGGGCATCTCGCGTTCGACCAGCCCACCGGCGAACTCGGACCACTTCGGCCGTGCGTGATCGAGTGGCAGATCCAGCGACGGCACGCCAACCAGCTGGTCACGCCAGAACTCCAGCTGACCGGAAACATCCAGATCGCGCTGCCAAGCCGCGTAATCACCGTACTGAACCGGCAACTCCGGCAACTCCGGCCCACGCCCAGCCAACCCCGCCTCATAACACTCCGCCAACTCCCGAACAAAAACACCCAACGACCACCCATCAGCAACCACGTGATGAAAAACAACCACCAAAACCCATTCGTCCGCACCCACCTCAACAACCAGACAACGCACCAACGGCGGAACCGAAAGATCAAACGGCCGAGCAACCTCCTCCCGAACAACCCCGGCCACCTCATCACCCAGCACCGACGCCAGCCCTGACGCACCCGCCACCGACCTCTCCGGCACATCTCCCACCAACCCATCCGCCACGGGCTCAACCCTCACCGACGCACCCGGCAGCGACACCACCCGAACCGGAACCCCAACCCCCGCAACAACAACCTGAACCACCCCATCACCCAGCCCTGCCGCGCTGCCCCCAGCCACGCTCACCACCGCGGACCGCAATACCTCGTGGCGCCCTACCACCACATCCAGCGCGGCCTGCAACACGTCCACATCCAGTCGCCCCACAACCCGGGCAGCCACCGGCACGTGATACGCCCCCGACACACCCAACCCACTCAAAAACCACAACCGACGCTGACCAGCCGACGCCGGAAAAACCCATCCACCCCCAAAACCACCACCCACCGCATCCACCTCAACCCACTCACGAGCAACCCGCCCACAAACCACACCCGACTTGCCCCCAAACCCACACTCCGACACCAAACCCGCCACCGTCGGAAACTCAAACAGCTGCCGCAACGACACATCAAACCCAGTCCGCGCCAACCGCGAAACCACCCGAGCAGCCAACAAAGAATGCCCACCTAAATCAAAGAAATTATCGTGCACCCCAACCCGGTCCACCCCCAAAACCTCACACCACACACCCGCAACCAACACCTCGACCTCGGACCGAGGCCCCACAAAACCAACACCCAACACCGGACGCTCAACCCCAACATCCGGCAACGCAGAACGATCAACCTTCCCATTCACCGTCAACGGCAACTCATCCACCCAAACCACCACCGACGGCACCATGTAACCCGGCAACCGCTCCCCCACCCACCCCCGCAAAACCTCAACCCCTACCAACCCAGAATCCGCATCCGCATCCGCATCCGACGGCACCACAAATGCCACCAGCCGGGTACCCCCGTCACCGTCACTGCGAGCCACGACCGCCGCGTCACGAACGGCCGAATGCCCGCGCAAACAAACCTCCACCTCCCCCAGCTCCACCCGAAAACCACGCACCTTCACCTGACCATCCACCCGACCCACAAACTCCAAACACCCACCAAC
>NZ_JBFAPA010000037.1:0-27442 GCF_040675465.1 Actinocrispum sp. NPDC049592
CAAGTCATCAGAGAGTTCTGGCGCAATCGCCTTAGCGTCCTCGCAAGCCGAGACACCGCTGCCGGGCAGGTGCTCGACGCACTCGCCAAACAGCGCCGGTGAGAACCGGCACAACCACTCACGAGCGGGTGTCAGCCTTCGACGCGGTGCGAGGCCCAGAAGGAGGTCAGGTCGATGGACCCGGCCGCCGCCTGTGCCGCCGCCTTGAAGTCGGCCACTGTGGACACTCCGTACCAGTGTGACTGGGCGTACGACTTCATCAGGTTGGCCATCGCCGTCTCACCGATCAGCCGGCGCAGGTCGTGCAACGTGCACTTGCCGTACCCGTAGATCACCGTGCTGTACCTGGACGAATGCGCGTCCCAGTAGGCCATCGAGTTGGTCAGCTTCTCCGCCGAGGACTGCCAGGTGATGCCGCAGCCGGTGCCGGTGATCCCGTTGAACAGGTCGGTGGCGTAGTCGGTGAAGCCCTCGTCCAGCCAGGGGGAGTTGTACTCGTCGTCGCCGACGATCCCGTAGAACCACTGGTGGCCCAGTTCGTGCGCGAGCGCGGTGGACGAGACCAGGTCCAGGATGAAGCCCGGGTACTCCATGCCGCCGAACCAGAAGTTGTTGTCCAGGATGACGTCCGCCTCGCCGTACGGGTAGTCGCCGAACCGGGTCGAGTGGGCGTCGATCGCGTTGCGCGCCACGGTGAGCATCGACTGGGCGCTGCTCGCGCTGATCCCGCTCACGGAGTAGATGTTGATCACGAAGCCCTTGCCGGAGGTGCCGCTGATCTTGCTGAACGGCCCGGCGCCCCAGGCGAACTCGCGCACGTTGGTGGCGGTCGCGTGGGTGGTGGTCGTGCTGCCGCTGCTCGTCTCGGTCGACGTGCCGGTGGCCGGGGTCTGCAGCGCGGTCGGGTGCACCAGCGTCACGTCGAAGTTGCTGATCAGCGCGTAGAACGACTCACCGTTGTTGGTGTACGGGTCGAGGTGCCAACCCGAGGTGTCCCGGACCGCGAGCACCGGCAGGGCGTTGCCGAGGAAGTTGTTCGGGCCGTCGTGGCCGAACCGGTCCGCGCCCGACGGGACCACGATGCTCAGGCTGAACCCGATCGTGCCGGACTGTCCCTGGGCCAGCGGGCTCGGCAGGGTGATCTTCATGGCGGTGCAGTTCACCGAAAGAGGTGACGCCGTGCCGCCGGTGACGTTGGTGACCGTGATCGGGGTCGACGGGCACGAGCCGTGGTAGTTGTCCCACAGCCGCAGGTAGACCTCGTTCAACGGGGTGGTCGAGGCATTGGTGAACGACACCGACTCGGTGCCGGTCCAGGTGTCGCCGGACGTGTTCGACGTCAGGTTCACGGTGTAGTTCGGGCTGACCGGGGTGCGTGTGCCGTCGGACGCGCCGGGGGTGACCGTCCAGCCGAAGCCGGCCGAACCGGTGTGCCCGCCAGGGTCGGACGCGGTCACGGTGACCGTCGAACTGCCTGCGGTGCTTGGGGTTCCGGAGATCAGGCCGGTGCTCGCGTTGATCGACAGACCGGCCGGCAGGCCGCTCGCCGAGTAGCTCAGCGTGTCGCCCTGCGGGTCGGACGCCTGGATCTGCAGGCTCGCCGCCTGGCCCACGGTGCCGGTCTGCGCGCCGGGGTTGGTGACCGACGGGTTCTGGTTGCCCGAGCCGCCCGCGGTGGTCAGCGCGAGATCGTCCAGCACGAAGTCGGTGGCCAGGCTGGAGTCCTCCGTACCGGTGAACTTCAGCGTGATCGTCTGGCCGAGGTACGCGGACACGTCGATCGTGCGCTGGGCATATCCGGTGTTCTTGTCCAGGTTCGAATAACTGGCGACCGTCGTGGAGCCGATTTGGGTGACCAAAGTGTCGTATTTGGTCGTTGTGGTCGTTTCCTTGGTGCCGATGTGCAGCCAGTAGGTCAATGTCGCGGAACTGCAGCCGGCGGGCAGCGAGATGGATTGCGACAACGTGTCGGTATGCGTGCTGCCATACCCGTCCAGCCACGCGATCTGTGATCCACCGTGCGCCGGTTGTGCGGTGGTCGCGGCCGAGATCACCCCGCTGGTCTGGGTCCACGGGCTGGTGCCGGACTCGAATCCGCCGTTCACGATCACCTGGTCGCCACAGGCCGCGGCGACCGCGGGGCTGGCGCTGAGCGTCACACTCGCTAATCCGAGGGTGACGGCGAACAATGCGGCTAGCGGTCTGGGTCTCATCGCGCGGCCTTTCCACGACAACTGCAGGGTCCCGGAAAAGCTTGAAGCCCGCCACCGATGCGGACAACGCCACGTTTTTGCCTGTTAACGGCCCGGACTTGCGCATTGCCCGGTTATGGCTTAGCCGCTGTGCCCCTCCCGACTTTCGGCCGCGGCCATCCGGACTAGGTTGGGGCACATGGGGAAGGTTCAGTACCAGTGCGCCATGTCGGTCGACGGGTTCATCGCCGGGCCGGGCGGGGACATGTCGTGGATGAGCGAGTACATGGGCGGCGGGGCGCAGGAGAGCGAGCTCGCGCCGAAGGTGGGCGCGCTGCTGATCGGCAGCCGCACGTTCCGCGGTGACGACCCCAACAAGGGCACCGACCAGGAGGGCGCCTACAGCGGTCAGTACACCGGCCCGAGCATCGTCCTGACACACGACATCCCCGCCGAACCGGTCGAGAACGTCACCTTTGTGGATGATCTTCACGGCGCGCTCGCGGCCGCGAAGGCCGCGGCGGGGGACAAGGACGTCAGCGTGCTCGGTGCGGATGTCGCCCGGCAGCTGATCGAGGCCGGGCTGCTCGACGAGATCCTGGTCGCCATCACCCCGGTGCTGCTCGGCGACGGCGTGCGGCTGTTCGACCATCCGGGCGGGACCAAGGTGCGCCTCGAGGTGATCGGGACCGACGGCACCACCATCACCTTGCGGGTGCTCAAGTAGTCACGCCACCGTCGAACGAGCCATCGACGCCGCCGTGGCGGCGTTCGCCACGGCGACCGACGCGACCTCGCGCACCTGACCGCCGCGTGCGACGAGTACCAGATCCTCAGCACGCACCTCGAACTCGCCGGCGCCCGGCTGCCCGATCCCCGCTGGGCGCCGTTGCCGTCCGGCCCCGGCCGAGGCACTGTTGTTCGGCGCGCACATTTCAGTGCGCGAAAAACCGTCCCAGGATTGCTGTTTCTCTCCCGAAATTGCGGAGTTTCCCCCGGGGATCTGTGTTTTATCCCACCTTGCGTTTGATCAGGTCGCGAAATGCACTGAGATACGCGATGAGGAAGTCGGCACTGGTATCGTCGCCCGGCTCGCCTTCCTCGGTGAATGCCCGCAACTCGGCCACGGGCTGGTCGAGCACGGGCGAGTTGGTGACCGTGAGAATGTCCCGGAGATGTCGCTGAGCCGCCTCGGTCGAGCCGGTTGCGGCAATGGCCGACGGCTTGCCGTCCAGCTCGCCCGCGGTCCAGTCGATGGCGTTCTTGAGGGCGGCGGGGATGGTCCTGTTGTACTCCGGCGTGACGAAGAGCATCCCGTCCGAGCTGGTCACGGCCTGTTTCAGGGTCGCGGCCGCCGGTGGGACGGCCTCCTCGCCGTCCCGGGTGTACAGCGGCAGATCGGTGATCGGCAGCTCGGTGAGCTGTAAGTCGGCGTGCGGCGCGAGCCGTGCGAAAGCTCTGGCCAGACGGTGTTCCGCGGACTGCCCGGACGGACTTCCGACTAGGTATCCGACTTGATAAGTCATGGCCGTCTCCACCTTCGGTCAAGGCATGGTAAAATTCAAGAAGGTCATCTCGATTGACCAATCGACGGTAGAGACCGCGGTCCCTTCCGTGCAATGGCAGGCGTGTGTCATGCATTCAAAGTCTGGTCGTTTCATGACGAGGACTTGCCAGTGCCAGAAATCTAGTAATTACCTAGTATTGTCATCACTCTTGACCAAATACGGGGTGATCGTCAGTGGAGACACGGCAGCTGGAGTACTTCGTCGCGGTGGCGGAGGAGCTGAGTTTCACCCGCGCCGCACAACGGCTGCTCACCGGGCAGTCCACAGTTTCGGCCGGGGTGCGCGCATTGGAGTCGGAGCTGGACACCGCGTTGTTCGAGCGGTCCACCCGGCGGGTCGCGCTGACTCCGGCCGGGGTCAGCCTGCTGCCGGAGGCCAAGGCCGCGCTCAACGCCATCGACCGGGCCCGCCTGTCGGTGCGGCTGCCGGACAGCGGGCTGCACGGGCGGCTGCGGATCGCGACGACCGGCTGCCGCGCGGTGGACCTGCCCAAGACGGTCGCGGTCTTCAAGGAACGCCACCCGCAGGTCGATGTGCGCCTGACGGTCTCGGCGGGCAACTCGCTCGGCCTGGTGGAAGAGGTCAAGATCGGCAGCCTGGACCTGGCCATGGTCGACCTGCCCCGCTCGGAACTGGGCGGGCTGGTGACCCGCGTGATCCAGCAGCGGCCGTATGTGGTGGTGCTGCCACCCGGGCACCGGTACGCCGACCGCGCCGAGCTGAGCCTGATGGACCTCAAGGACGAGGACTTCGTGGACGCGCCGCGCGGGTTCGGCTCGCGGATGGTGATCGACCGCGCCTACGACGCCCTTGATGTGCGGCGCAACGTGGTCGCCGAGGTGGCCGACCTGCGGCTGGCCGAGTCCTATGTGGACGCGGGCATCGGCGTGGCGGTGGCACCGGACGCCTGCGTGTCCGAGGGCATGGTGGTCCGGCCGATCGCCGGCGCCGAGCTGTCCTGGAGCCTGTCCGTGGTGGCGTTGCGGCTCTCGCCCGCGGTCCGCGCGGTGCTGGCCGTGCTGGAAGAACACAGCTGAGCTTCCTTGCCCGTGGCGGCGGTCGCGGCTACCCTGAATTTAGTCAAGATTAGTGACTAAATTCGCTGGTCGTTCGTTCGGAGGAGCCGTGACCGCTGGGGATCTCGTGGCGGAGTTCGACCGTGCCTGGTCGGACCCCAGGTACACCAAGACCGACCTGCCGCCGGTCCACATCAACAAAGTGCTGCGCGACCACTACAAGGTCGACCCGCCGCTGACCTACACCCGGACCATGTTGTGGGACATGGAGGTCCGCAAGGCGTCCGCGCCGGACTTCTACATCCCGTCGGCGGTGCGGCCGGACAGCGCGCGCAAGTGGGAGTCCGGAGTGGACAACGAGTTCACCCGGGTGTCCACGCAGCGCCTGTGGCAGGAGCGGGAGACGTTCGGCCTCGTCATCGAGCACGTTCACCTCGACCCCGCGCGCCAGTCGGTGGTGTTCATCGGCGCGCCGGACTTCACGACACCGGACGGCGAGGTCCTGACGGCGGATACCCGCCAGCCACTGTTCCATGTGGACCACTGGGTCGAGGGCGACGAGGACGACCCCATCAACCGCTGGCGGATCGTCCACCTCACCGGTGCCCCGGATCCCGCCCTGGCAGGGGTTTTCGACGCCATGGCCGCGTCCCCGTACCTTCGCGACTTCGTCGAGGTGCACATCCGCACGGTGCTCGGACGGACGCTGACTCGCGTGCCCTGACCCAGCCCAAACCCTCGTGAGTGGTTGTACTGGTTCTACCCGGTACAACCACTCACGAGGGTATGTCACACAGCGGATCTGCCGGGGTGGATAGTGGCGCAGGAGGGGCAGGTCCGGGCGGATTCGCTGGCGTAGAAGGCTTCGAAGACCGGCGGAAGGTCCACGACGATGTCGGTGACCTGGAGTTCGGCTTCGTGGACGAGGGATCCGCAGGCGGGGCAGTACCACTGGAACTTCTCCAGGGTGCCTTGCTCGCGGATGCGTTCGACCACGATGCCGATCGAGCCCGGCTCCGGTCGTTGCGGCGAATGCGGGGTGTTGCGGGGCAGCAGCCAGAGGTCGCCCTCGCGGATGTCGATCCGTTGCGGACCGCCGGGCGTGATGACGTTGACGTGCATGTCGCCCTTGATCTGGTAGAACAGTTCCTCGTAGGGGTCGACGTGGAAGTCCGTCCGCTGGTTGGGGCCGCCGACCACCTGGACGATGAAGTCGCCGGTCCGCTCCCACATCTGCTTGTTGTTCACCGGCGGCCTGAGCAGGTGCTCGTGCTCCGCGACCCACTTCTGGAAGTTGAACACCGCGGGGATGGACATGGCTGTCTCCTAACTGGTGACTGTGACCCGCCCAAGGCCGGCGATCCGAGCCTCTACAAAGGACCCGGGTGGCAGCGCAACTGCGGCGGTGGCGGCGCCGGCGAGGACGACCGACTGCGAGGGCACTGGGATGTCGAAAGCCTGGGACAAGCGGGTGACGGCGTCCAGGGCGCGCATGGGATCGCCGAGAATCGCTGCCGTGGAACCGGTTTGCGCCACGGCGCCGTCGACTTCGAGCACAACCCCGAGGTCGCCGATCTCCACACCTGGCTGCTGCCAAGGACCCAGCACGTACGCGGCCGCGGAGGTGTTGTCCGCCACGACGTCCGCGAGGTTGAACCGGAAGTCCTGGTACCGGGAGTCGATGATCTCCAACGCTGGGGCGACGCCGACTACCTGTCCCTCGCTCACCAGGAAGGCGACCTCAGGTTCGACGCGAGGGTGGATGAACCGGCTGTGATCCAGCGTGCCACCGTCGGCAACGGCCATGCCCGAGGTGAGCTGGCCGATGATCAGATCCGATACTCCCATTTGGACAGCCTTGGCACGGCTGGTAAAACCGAGCTTCACGCCGGTTCGTGGCTCGTTGCGCAGGTCCACGACAAGACGTTGAACCGCATAAGCGTCCTCAAGCGACAGTTCGCCGAGCTGGGGGATGGCGGTGGCCCGCGAATCGGCTTCGAACAGCGTCTGGGCGAGCGCGGAGAGCGTCACGGGGCAACCTCCGAAGGAGCGGTGAACACGGCACGGACCTCACCGAGGCCAGCCAGCCGAGCGCGGTAAACCCCGGGCGCGGTCACCGGAACGACCGGCCCAAGCGCACCCGACAGCACGATGTGCCCGGCCCGCAACGGATTCGATCGCCGCGCCGGCTCCTGAGCCAACCACATCCGGTCGGTCAGCACGCCGAAGTCGGGCTGGAACACCCCGAGCTGGCGCTGGACGGCGAGTATGTTCTCGGCCAATGCGATCATCTACAGGTGCACGCAGACGTTGGTGGGCTGGCTGTAGAAGTGTAGGGAGTGCGTCCCACCCTCGCGTCCGATGCCCGACAGGCCCACGCCACCGAACGGCGAACGCAGATCACGCAGGAACCATGTGTTCACCCAGGACAGCCCGACCCGCATCCGTTGCGCCACACGGTGTCCACGTTCCAGGTTGGTCGTCCACACGGCCGCGGCCAGGCCGTAGTCGGTGTCGTTGGCCAAGCGGATCGCGTCCTCTTCGGAGTCGAACGGCATGATCGCCGCGACCGGCCCGAACACCTCCTCGCGCACCGTCCGGTCGGAGTTGGTGAGGCCGGTCCAGAGCGTGGGCTCGATCCAGGCGCCGTGATCGCGTGCGTCGCCGAACAGCGGAACCCCGCCGCCGGTCACCACCTTCGCGCCCTCCTGTTCGGCAAGCCGAAGGTAGGACTGGACTTTCTCGCGGTGACCAGCGGAGATCAGTGGTCCCATGGTGGTCTTGGCATCCTCCGGATGGCCCGGCACATGCGCCTGCGCGGCGGCGCTCAGACCGGCCACGACGTCGTCGAAGATCGGGCGCTCGACGTAGATCCGTTCCGTGCACAGGCAGACCTGGCCGGTGTTGGTGAACGTGGACCTGGCCAGGCCGTCGATCGCCTTGTCCAGGTCGGCGTCCGCGAACACCAGTGCGGCGTTCTTCCCGCCCAGCTCGAACGACACCGGCCGGACGCGCGGCGACACCGCCCGCATGATCGCCGAGCCGGTCGCCGACTCGCCGGTGAACGTGACGCCGTCGATGCCCGGATGCGTGGTCAGGAACTCGCCCGCGGATCCCGGCCCGAACCCGTGCACGACGTTGTAGACACCCTCAGGGACACCGGCTTCGGCCATGATCTCGGCCAGAACCGCGGCGCTGGACGGGGTTTCCTCCGACGGCTTGACCACGACCGCGTTCCCGCAGGCCAACGCCGGTGCGACCTTCCAGGTGAGCAGGAGCAGCGGCAGGTTCCACGGCACGATCACCGCGACCACGCCCAACGGCTTGCCCACGGCGTAGTTCAGCGCCCGGCGGCCGTCCGGCAGTTCGGTGATGAACGAGTCCAGGCCGTGTGCCGCGATGGTGTCCGCGAACGCCCGGAAGTTCGTCACCGCCCGTGCCACGTCCAGTGTTCTGGCCTGGGTCAACGGTTTCCCGGTGTCGGCGACCTCGGCCTTGACCAGGTCCTCGAACCGCGCCTCGATCCGGTCGGCGATCCGGCGCAGCAACCCCGCCCGCTCGGGGACCGTGCTCGCGCCCCACGGCCCGTCGAGCGCCGCGCGGGCGGCCCGCACCGCGGCGTCGACCAGCTGCTGGCCGGCCTCGTGAACGCGCCCGACTACGGTCCCGTCCACCGGGCTGTGCTTGGTGAACGTCTTCCCGGTCTGGACGAACCGGCCGGCCACGAAGTTCTCGATGTTCTTCGGTGCACCCAGGAGACCCATGCGCTGGATCTTAGATCTTATAAGATTGAAGATACAAGACCCTTGGTGTTTTACTACCTCCATGACTCAGTCCCGGGGTGCGGTGAGCGCCCACGATGTCGCGTTCCGGGAGATCCGCGAGCTGATCCTGACTGGTGAGTTCCCGCCCGGTTCGCAGATCCCACAGGAGACGCTGGCCGCACGGCTTGGTGTGTCGGTGATCCCGGTGCGTGAGGCGCTGAAGTCGTTGCAGGGGGAGGGTCAGGTCGTCTTCGCGCCGCGCCGCGGGTTCTTCGTCAGCGAGTACAGCCGCGAGGACCTGCTGGAGATCTGCTCGATCCGGGAGGCGTTGGAGGGCATGGCGATCCGGCAGGGGATCGGCAAGGTCGGCGAGTCCGAGCTGGCCGAGATGACCGCGGCGCTGACCGAGATGGACGCCGCCGACGCGGCCGGTGACGTGATCGCGTTCCTCCAGGCCGACCGCCGGTTCCACTTCGCCCTGCTCAAACCCGGCTGCGGACCCCAGTTGCTGCGCGTGCTGACCTCACTCTGGGACCGCTCGGACCACTACCGCGCCGCGTTCCTCACGTTGCCCGCGCACCGCCACGCCAACCACGACGAACACGGCGCCATCCTCGCCGCGGCCCGCGCCCACGACGCCGAAGCCGTGACCGCGCTGCTCACCACCCACCGCCTCGCGGCCCTTCAGACCACCTGACCCGCGAAGACTTCGGGGTGGTCGGCGAGTTCGACCCGGGTGCGGCGGATGTGGAGTTCGAGAACCTGTTCGGCCGAGCGGTGGTCGTGTTCGCGCAGGGCCTGGATCAGCAGGCGGTGTTCGGCGTTGATGATCCAGCGGCGCCGTTCGCCGGCCAGGCGGGTGAACGCGCGGCGGTAGTGCTGGGTGGTGTCCCAGAGGCGGGCCACGATCGACGCCAGCTCCCCGGCGTTGTGGTGCCGGTAGACCGTCCAATGCAGACTGCGGTCGAGCACCAGGAAGTCCTCGACGTTCTGGGTCTGCTCGATCTCGTCCTGCAGCGCGGTCAGCTCGGCGATGTCGCCCTCGGTCAGGCCGGGGGCGGACTCGCTGAGCAGCAACGGTTCCAGGCGTTCGCGGATGCGGTAGGTCAGGTCGCACTCGCGCATGTCCATTGTGGTCACCCAGGCGCCTTGGTTGGCGCGCAACGTGATCAGCCCCTGGGAGGCGACGATGCGCAGCGCCTCGCGGACCGGGAGCCTGCTGGTGTTGAGCTCCTCGGCCAGCTCGTCCTGGATGATCCGGGCGCCGGGGGCCAGCCCGCCTGCCAGGATCCTCTCCCGCAGCTTCTCGGCGATCCGCTGGCTGGCAACGCTCGACCCCTCGGCCACTACCGTCCCCTTCTCCGCGTGGACACTAGGCGAAGGCCTCGGGGTGGTGGTCGAACGCCTTGCCGTTCGGATAGGACACTAGCTCACACTGCATCCCCCACGGCGACAGGAAGTACACCCACCGCTGCCCTTCGCTCGGCCCCTTGCTGGCCGTCGGTTCGCCGAGCACGGTCAGGCCGCGGCGGTGCAGGTCGGCCACGGCCGCGTCCATGTCCTCGACGTACAGGGCGATGTGGTGGCCGCCGATGTCGCTGTTGCGCGGCTGGGTGGTGCGCTGGCCGGGGGCGGAGTACTCGAACACCTCGAAGATCGCCTGCCCGCCGAGCCGGAAGAAGTGCAGCTCGCGCATGACCGTGCGGTCGTCGACGCCGAGGTGCTCGCTCATCCAGTGACCGTCGTCCTGGAACGGCCCGAGCCTGTACATGTACTCGCAGCCCAGCACGTCCACGAAGAACTCCCTGGCCTGCTGGAGGTCCGGCACGGTGATGCCGATGTGGTCCGCGCGGGTCAGTCCCGGGATGGGCATCACGCCTCCAATGTATCCATTTGGCTTGCTTTCGACCCTGTTTTCTCGGATAGTACGCTATCGAAGCCGCAAAATGGATCCATTTGGTTCGTTGAGGAGCGCGCATGCCGACCCGTGAGACCCTGGCCGCGGCCGCGCCGTGGACCGCGCTGACCACCACGGAGGCCGACTGGGACGCCGCCGCGCCCGGCCTGCTGCTCGGGTTGTTCGGGCAGGCGACGTGGATCCGCGCGTTCGAGGAGTACGTGCTGGAGCTGGCCGCGGAAGGCCTGGTGCACGGGCCCGCGCACGCCAGCATCGGTCAGGAGGGCGGCGCGGTGGGCTCTGTCCTGCCGTTGCGCAGCGACGACTTCGTCAACGGCTCACACCGCGGCCACCACCAGTTCCTGGCCAAGGCGTTCACGCACGTGCTGCCCGGCGACGGCCTGCCCTCGTTGACCGACGAGGTGCGGACGGTGCTGCGGCGCACGCTGGCGGAGATCTGCGGTCTGGCCGAGGGGTACAGCGGCGGCCGCGGTGGATCCATGCACCTGCAGTGGAAGGCCGCCGGGGCGATGGGCACCAACGCCATCGTCGGCGGGGGCGTGCCGCAGGCCGCCGGGTTCGCGTTCAACCAGCGGCGGGCCGGCACGGACGCGGTGACGGTGACGTACTTCGGCGATGGCGCGGTGAACATCGGGTCGGTGCTGGAGACGTTCAACCTGGCCGCGGCCTGGAAGCTGCCGCTGTGCTTCTTCATCGAGAACAACATGTACGCGGTGTCGACGCACGTCTCGGACGCCACAGCGGAGACCCGGCTGTCCGCGCGCGGCCCCGGGTTCGCCATCCCGAGCTGGCGGGTGGACGGAATGGATCCACTCGCCGTGCAGCTGGCGATGACCGAGGCGCTGGAGCACATGCGGGCCGGCAACGGGCCGGCGATCATCGAGGCGGATGTGTACCGGTACTTCCACCAGAACGGGCCGTACCCGGGCAGCGCGTTCGGCTACCGGAGCAAGGCCGAGGAGCAGGCCTGGCGCGACCGGGACCCCATCGAGCTGCTGCGGTCGCACATCCTGCGGCGCTCGCTGGCCACCGCCTCGCAGCTGTCGGTCTTCCACGACGAGGTCGTGAAGACGTTGCGGGAGATCGGCGACTCGTTCCTGCAGGCCGATCCGGCGGGCAAACCCGGGCAGCGCCGGATCAAGGCGTCCGCGTGGCCGGACCCGGGGTTCGTGGACGTCGGGGTCCGCGGCGATCTGTCCGAATTGGACGGTAGCCGGTACGAGGAGGTTTCCGGGTTCTCCGGGGAGCTGGCCGAGCGGCGGTTCATCGACGTGGTCAGCGACGTGCTGGCGCGGCGGATGGAGACCGACCCGCGCGTGGTGATCATGGGCGAGGACGTGCACCGGCTCAAGGGCGGCACCAACGGCGCCACCAAACGCGCGCTGGAGTTGTTCCCCGACCGGGTTCTGGGCACGCCGATCAGTGAGAACGCCTTCGCCGGCCTGGGTGGGGGGATGGCCATCGACGGGCGTGGGCGGCCGGTGGTCGAGTTCATGTACGCCGACTTCATGTGGGTCGCCGCGGACCAGCTGTTCAACCAGATCGCCAAGGCGCGGCACATGTTCGGCGGGCACGGGAGTGTGCCGTTCGTGTTGCGCAGCAAGCTCGCGGCCGGCACCGGGTACGGCTCGCAGCACTCGATGGACCCCGCCGGGATCCTCACTACCGCGGCCGGTCTGCGGGTCGTGGCGCCTTCGAACCCGTTCGACTACGTGGGTTTGATGAACACGGCGTTGGCTTGTGAGGACCCTGTGGTGGTTCTGGAACACGTCGACCTCTACACCTCTTCGGGCGTCGGGCCGGTGTCCGATTTGGACTATCGGATCCCGGTGGGGAAGGCGGCTCTCCGGTCGGTCGGTGATGACGTCACGGTGATCTCGTACCTGTCGATGGTCCGGCACTGCCTGGAAGCGTTGGAACAAGTGGGGATCGCGGCGGACCTGATCGACCTGCGCTGGCTGGACCGCGCGAGCCTCGACTGGGACACGATCACCGCCAGTGTCAGGAAGACCAACAAAGTCCTCATCGTCGAACAAGGCGCACGCGGCACCTCCTACGGCGGCTGGCTCGCCGACGAGATCCAGCGGCGCCTGTTCGACTGGCTCGACGCGCCCATCTGGCGGGTCACCGGCGGCGAGGCCTCCCCGAGCATCAGCAAGGTCCTCGAACGCGCCGCCACCGCCCGCACCGAGGAAGTCGTGACCGCCCTGCGCCACATCGCCGAGTACTGACCCCACCACCAAGGAGAACCTGACATGGCGATGTTGCTGCGCGTCCCCGAAGTCGCCGCCGGGGCCACCTCGGCACTGCTGACCGAGTGGCTGATCCCCGAGAACACCCGCTTCGCCGCCGGGGATCCCCTCGTCGTGCTGGAGACCGACAAGGCCGCGGTCGAGATCGAGGCCGAGACCGGCGCCGTGCTGCTGCGGACACTCGTGCCGGGCGGGACGAACGTCGAGGTCGGCGTCCCGATCGCGGTGTTGGGAGAGGAGGCCGAAGCGGCGAACCTCGACGCGGTGCTGGCCGAGCTGGGCGTGAGTGGTGGTGCGGCTGCGTCGAGCGGGGGTGGGCTGGCCGGGGGCGATTCTGCTGCTGGAGCCGGATCTGCTCCAGCGTTGGTCGGCGGAGCGCCGGTCGGGCAGTCCGCGGCGCCGGTTAGTGGTGTGACGGTCAGGCCAGGCGGTGCAGTAGCGCCGGGTGGGAGCAATGGCGAGGCGCAGGACGTTTCTTCCTCGGCTGGGAGGATCTTCGTCAGTCCGTTGGCTCGGAAGTTGTTGAAGGAGGCCGGCATTCCTGCTGAGCGGGTGCAGGGAACCGGGCCGGATGGGCGGATTGTCCGCCGGGACGTCGACAACGCCATCGCCACGGCTCAGGCTGCTCCTGCTCCTGCTCCTGCTCCTGCTCCTGCTCCGGCGCCGGTCGCCGAGGCGGCACCGCCACGTCCGGTCCGGACCGGCTTCGAGGAGATTCCGCATTCGCGGGTGCGGCGGGCGGTGGCGAGGCGGCTCACCGAGAGCAAGCGGGACATCCCGCACTTCTATGTCCGGCGGGCCGCCAAAGCCGATGCGCTTTTGGCTCTGCGCAAGCAACTCAACGAGGTGACGCCGGTCAAGATCTCGGTGAACGACCTGGTCGTCAAGGCAGTTGCGAACGCCCACCTGCTTGTGCCGGATGCCAACGTGATCTGGACCGAGCAGGCCATGCGGAAGTACTCCACAGTGGACATCGGGGTGGCGATCGCGTCGAAAAAGGGGTTGGTCACGCCCGTGCTGAGGGGTGTGGACAAGGCGACGCCCAGCGCGATTTCGCGGCAGGTCAAGGAGTTCGCGCGGCAGGCGGATGAGGGCAAGCTCAACCAACGGGATCTCGATGGCGGCACCATCACGATCAGCAACCTGGGGATGTACGGTGTCGACGAGTTCTCGGCGATCATCAACCCGCCGCAGTCCGCGATCCTCGCTGTGGGTGCGGCGAAGGAAGTGGCGGCTGTCCACAACGGACAGATAAGCGTTGGGACCCGGCTCGCGCTGACGTTGTCGGTCGACCATCGGGCCATCGACGGGGCCCTTGCCGCGCAATGGATGGCCGCCCTGGTCGACACCCTGGAACAACCGCTCAAGCTGCTGGCCTAGGTCTTGCGCACCGCCCCGGTGAACCCGGCGATGAACAAAGTCGCGAACCCCCAAGCCAGCAACCGAAACAACCACCCCAAAGACGTCAAAACCTGACCGGCGCCGGTGTTCGTGGCATCACACCGCGCACGAGCACCGGTACTCACCAACGGCGAACCCACATCCAGCCCAACCCCGACCTGATCGATCACACTGCACCCACCAGACCCGCGAACCTGAGTCAAAGCCCCCCGCCCACCAAGAACAACAGCCAGTACAGCCGACAAGACGACCACAGCCAGGAGCCCGATCAACGCCCGCCAAGGCTGATACCCGTACCCGAGAACCAACCCGGTCAGCCGTGCCCACAGACGTTCGGCGCGGCCACTCAACGCACGGTCGATCTGGTCCCGGCGTTGTGCCATCAGCACCTGCCGAGCCTCGCGGTCATGTCCGGCCGAGCGGAGCGCGGCCGCATAGTGCTGATAGGGCTGCGCCGCGTACTCGGGAGTGCCGTGCCGTAACAGCCCAAGCCATTCGTCTCGTGACACCCGCACGGGCTCACTGGCGTAGGTCATGTCGGTCAGCCGCACCAGCGCAGTGGGGTTGGTGGTGTTGACGAGCCGGTCCGGGATGATGACCAATCGCCCGGTGATCGCTGCGCCGCCGAGGTTGAGCACGACCGCGTGCTCACCGGCAGCCTCGAAATGTCCGTCAAGAAACAAGGTCCGAGCGATCCGCAGGTACTCCGCTGACAGCGCGGGGCCGTTGTTGTTGCGCACTATCGCAGCTGTGCAGTCAAGCGAACTGAGGTCCGCGCCCGACAGTCGGATTGTGCTTGATGATCCGGATCCTTCGGCCCGGAATTCTTCATTGAGGAAGACCGTGCCTTCGACTCGCAGTCTGTCAGCCGAGATCGCGGGTCCGCTGTCGTTGCGGATGCGCGCGCCAGTGCAGGCCAGCTGTCCTGAGATCCGGGCACCGATCAGCCGCACGGCGCCCTGAGGGGTGGAGCCGGTGAGAACGGACCGTCGCAACGACAGAGCGCCGACGACCAGTCCGGTCGCATCCAACGCGGGGGAGTCACCGTGGCTGAGCTCGCAGTCTTCCAGGATGAGCGCTGGCAGCTTCGCGTGCTGCGCGTCCACTCCCGAGTCGAGGAGGCAGTGCCAGAGTTCGATTGGGGTCGAAGCGTTGATCCAGGCCAGGTCGAGGCGTCCGCAGACGACAGCGCCGCACAGCCTGAGACCTTGTGGGTCCGCTTCCGAGACGTGCTTGCCACGGATGACATCGCGGAGGAACTCGGCGGACACCGTACGGTCAGAATCGCGCGTCAGGTCAGTCACGACCCCACGTTCGACGTTTGTCACGATCATTTGCTCAACCGGGGACAGCGCCATGCCCAATGCATCGATCACCGGCGGCGTGCGTTAGCCAGAACCGTCCACATCGGACAGTGTGTCGATCCACATCTGGACGGCGACCCGGGACTCGCGCAACGTCCGGCCGTGCTCGCCCAGACCGCGGTGGGTGTGGCCGTGGCGAACCGCGGCGGGGTTCCAGAACCGGGGGAACGCCAGTTTCAGGCACTCCTCAACGGTTTCCGCGTGCCACAGCAGCAGCTCCGCGATCCGCGACGGCAGGGAACCCGGTTGCGGACCGAACAGGGACCGCACCGATTCGTGCAGGTAGGCGAACTCGCTGATCACCCGGCCGCCGCGGCGAGCCACGTCCGCGGGGGTCTCGCCGGGGCGGCAGCACTCGTTGATGACCTCCTCGGCGTTCGGCTGCGCGAGGATGGCGCGGTCGAGTACCTCGGCGAGCGTGGTCAGCCGGCGTACGAGGTCGTCCTGCCCGACAGCGCCGGCTCGTCGTCTTCGAATCCACACCGGCTCACCCCCGGACTGGTATTCGGTTCACCTAGCGTAAACCGGCCGGGGGCCGCCGTCATCTGGGAACGCGCAGGGTGAGCAGGCTGATCTCGCTCGGGGCGAACACGCGGAACGGCGGTCCCCAGAACCCGCTGCCGCGGGTGGTGTACAGCTGGGTCGCCGGGCCGTGCCTGGTCAGGCCGTGCACCGAGGGCTGGTCGACGCGGACGAGGTAGTGGAACGGCCAGATCTGGCCGCCGTGGGTGTGCCCGGAGATCTGCAACGCCACGCCCGCATCGGCGGCGATGGTGACCTGCTTCGGTTGGTGCGCAAGCAAGACGACCGGCAGGGTGGGATCGGCACCGGCCAGCGCCCGGGTGATGTCCGCGCCGTGGCCCTCCTCGCCCGACCCCTTGGCGATGTAGTCGTCGATCCCGGCGAGCACGAGCCTGGCCTCACCGCGCCGCACGACCACGTGCCGGTTGTGCAACGCGTCCCAGCCCAGGCTCTCCATGTGGTCGACCCAGCCCTGGGCCTCGCTGAAGTACTCGTGGTTCCCGGTCACGTAGACCTTGGCGAGTCCGGAGTGGACAGTGCCGAGTGGAGCCGCCTGCTCCTTGCGGCGCTCCGCGGTGCCGTCGGCGATGTCACCCGCGTGCGCCACGATGTCCGGCTCCAGCGCGTTCACCGCCGCCGCGAGCCGCTCGGACCACCGGACCCGGTTGATCGGGCCGTAGTGCGTGTCGGAGATGACGACCAGCCGGGTCCCGTCGAGGTCCGGCCCCAGACCCGGGATCTCCACCTCGGTCCGCCGGATCCGCGGCACCCGCATCGCCTCGGTGTACCCCCACACCAGCAGACCTGCGGAGATCGCGAGCACCGACACGGCGACCACCGTCGACGGGAGCACCAGGGAGGCCACCTGGCCGATGATCGACCAGACGAACAACACCCACACCGCGCCGAGCGTGCTGTCGCCGAGCCGGGCGGCCCAGTCCCGCGCCTTCTTGCTGTGCCCCTGGTACATCAGCACCGGGAACGCCAGCAGCGCGGCGGCGAACACGACGGTGCCGATCACGGTGACGGCGGTCGGCCAGGCGGGCTCGCCCACGATCGTCCACCACGGGACGCCGAACAACAGGGACAGGACGGCGGCGAGGATCAGGCCTCGGGTGAGGCCCCGCCTCACCAGGACTCGCATTCGGACATGTGTCAAGCCTAACCAGAATTGGCTGAGCCAGTTTTCAGCAACCCTCATTACGGTTGAGGCATGGCCGTCATCGCGGGCGATCTGAGCGCGGGCCGCCGGGTGTACCTGGTGGCCGAGTACCTGGTGTTGTTCTTCGTGACCGTGGCGGCCTTCATCACGTTCGCGCGTGGCGTGTCGCCGATCCCGTTCCTCGTCGTGCTGGGCGCGGGCGCGCTCGTGTACCTGCTGCGCCAGCCGGCCTTCGACCGGCAGGACCTGTGGCGGCCGCAAGCCATCAGGACCCAGCTGCGGCCGATCCTCACCTTGTGGGTGATCGCGTGGGTCGCGGCCATCGCCGGGCTGCTGGTGTACGACTCCAGCCTGCTGTTCGGCCTGCCCCGCACCCAGCCGGTGCTGTGGGCGGTCATCATGGTGGCGTATCCGCTGTTCAGCGCCTACCCGCAGGAGCTGATCTTCCGGGCGTTCCTGTTCCAGCGCTACGGCCGTGCGTTCGGCCCGGCCGGCACGATCGTGGCCAGCGCGGCGAGCTTCGGGTTCGCGCACATCTTCTTCCACAACTGGTTCGCGGTGATCGCGTCCACAGTGGGCGGTGTGCTGTTCGCACTGCGCTACCAGCGCAGCCGTTCGCTGCTCACCACCACCATCGAGCACGGTCTCTACGGCATCCTGTTGTTCACCGTCGGCCTCGGCCAGTTCGTGTATCACGGCGGATGACATGCGTTTGAGCCGCGTTTGACATGTCCGCGGGCGAGCCTTCCCCCAGTTGAAGTGAAAGGGGAGGCACATGCGCCTCGCGTTCCAAGCCGAGGGCTTGGTCAAACGCTACGGCGAGACGACCGCGCTCGCGGGCATCGATCTCGCCGCTGAGCAGGGCACCGTTCTGGGGGTGCTGGGGCCGAACGGGGCCGGCAAGACCACCGCGGTGCGCATTCTGGCCACGTTGCTGCGACCGGACGGCGGCCGCGCACGCGTCGGCGGGCTCGACGTGGTCAAGGACGCCGCCAAGGTCCGTCGGCTGATCGGGCTGACCGGGCAGTACGCGTCCGTCGACGAGGACCTGACCGGTCTGGAGAACCTCGTGCTGATCGGCGAGCTGCTGGACCTGCGCCGCCCGCAGGCGAAGCTGCGCGCCAAGCAGCTGCTGGCCGACTTCGACCTGACCGACGCGGCCGGGCGGCAGGTCAAGACGTACTCCGGGGGCATGCGGCGGCGGCTCGACCTGGCCGCGAGCCTGGTCGGCCGGCCGGACGTGATCTACCTGGACGAGCCGACCACCGGGCTGGACCCGGCCAAGCGCGACGACGTCTGGACGATCATCCGGTCGCTGGTGGCCGACGGTGTCACGGTGCTGCTGACCACGCAGTACCTCGAAGAGGCCGACGCGCTCGCCGACGACATCACGGTGATCGACCACGGCAAGGTCATCGCGCACGGCACACCCGGCGAGCTCAAGCGGATCGTCGGCGGTCAGACCATCCTGGTCCGCCCGCTCGACCCGGACCGGCTGCCGGACGTGGCCCGGGTGCTGGAGGCCGTGGCCGGGCGTGAGTCCGAGTCACCCAGCCGGGGCGTGCTGACGGTCCCGGTCGACGGCGACGCGGCGTTCACCGAGGTCGTCCGGCGGCTGGCGGACGAACGGATCACGGTCACCGAGCTGTCGTTGCGGCTGCCCAGCCTCGACGACGCCTTCTTCACGCTCACCGGCCGCCACACCGAACAGGAGGCCGCAGCATGACACCACATCCGGGATCAGGCCGAGTGCATCCCAACCGCACCTCAGGGGAACGTGACGCAACCCAGCCACATGTACGAGACCAGTCGCAACCTTTCCTCTCCAACGCGACCAAAGGTGTGAAATCCGGGGAGGCGGGACTGCCTTTCGGGTTGGTGAGGCACAGCATCGCGCTGGCTCGGCGCAGTCTGACCAAAACACTGCGGCAGCCGGAGCAGCTGCTGGACGTGACCCTGCAGCCGTTGATCTTCGTGCTGCTGTTCGTGTACCTGCTCGGTGGCGCGGTGTCCGGGTCGACCGACGCCTACCTGCAGTTCCTGCTGCCCGCGATCATGGTGCAGCAGGTGATGTTCGCGGGCATGGCCACCGGCGTGAACATGAACAGCGACATCGGCAAGGGCGTGTTCGACCGGTTCCGCAGCCTGCCGATCGCCCGGTCGGCGCCGCTGATCGGGTCGGTGCTCGGCGACTTCATCCGGTACGTCGTGGCGATCGCGTCGCTGCTGGGGTTCGGCGCGATCCTCGGTTTCGGGTTCGCCGGGGGCTTGCTGCCGACGTTGGCCGCGTGCCTGCTGACGGTCGTGTTCGCGTTCAGCGTCAGCTGGCTGTTCGTCTGGGTCGGCATGCTCGTGCGCGAGCCGGGCACCGTGCAGGGCATCGGGTTCATGGTGCTGTTCCCGTTCACCTTCGGCACCAACATGATCACCCCGTCGAACACGCTGCCGGGGTGGCTGCACACGTGGGTGGACATCAACCCGATCGCGCACGTGATGGACATGGCCAGGGCGCTCATGCTCGGCACCGGCGCGGTGACCGGGCCGGTGGTGTGGACGCTGGCGACCTCGGCCGGGTTCCTGGCGGTGTTCGCGCCGCTGGCGGTCCGGGCCTACCGGCGCCGCACCTGAGCGATCGCCCCGGCCCGGTCCATCGCCAGGCCGGTGGCATAGGCGGCGTCGTACGCGGCGCCGCCCAGCCCGGTTCTCAACTGGTCCACGAGAGCCATGATGTCGGGGTTGTGGTGGTCGGGGGCGCCGCGCAGGCGGGCGGCCGCGCCGAGCGTGGTGGCCGCGACCTCCTGGAGGCCGAGGCCTGCCTGCAGGACCGCCGCGGAAACGCCGACCCGGGCCAGCACGGGCATGTCCCTGGCCTCCATCGCCCACTTGATCGCGGTGTCGACGTGCTGCCGGGCGGCGTCCGGCTCGTCGCGCGCCACCGCCAGCAGCGCCAGCGCCGCCCCCTGCAACGCCCGGAACTGCGGTGACAGGAAAGGCGCGTTCTCCACAGCGGACGTGCAGACCGCGTAGTAGCGCTCGGCCTCCTCGAAGTCGCCGTCGCGTCGGGCGAGGTCGCCGAGCGCGGCCCAGGCGAACGCCGCCGTGTAGGTCGGCGAGATGTCGGCGGTCAGCTGGACCAGCAGGGTCCGCGCCCGCTCGGCGTCGCCCTTCTGCAGCCACGCCGACGCCAGCAGGATCCGTTCGTGGTCGGCCACGTCGTCCGCGTCCAGCTCGTGCAGCAGCCGGACGGCCTCCTCGAGGCCCTCGATGGCCGCGTCCGGCTCGCCGAAGTAGAGCTGGGCGTCGGCCAGTGAGGTCAGCGACTGCGACAGACCGAACCGGTCGCCCACCTCGCGGAACCCGGCGATGGCGATCGGCATGTCCCGGCGCAGCCCGGCCAGGTCGCCCTCGTTCTCCAGCATGTTCGCCCGCAGCATCCACAGCGCCGCGCGGGTCCACGGGTCGGGGTGTCCCAGCCTGCGGTCCACCGCGTCCACGCCGTAGTCCACGTCGTCCATGAACAGGCCGAGCATCGGCTCCAGCAGCGCGAGCATCGGGTGGTCGGGATCCGTGCCCGCCTCCGCGACGATGGCCTTGAACGGCTCGACGATGTCCTCCAGCCGGTCGTAGCCGCCCGCGATCGCCTTGTTGACCAGGTACATCGCGGTCACCAGGGTCCGGCCGTCGTGCGGGGACTCGCCCGGCACGTTCAGCGCCAGCTCCAGCCAGGCGACCGACTCGGCGCGGGTGTTGCGGATCGTCCAGAACATGCACAACGCGGCCGCGATCCGGATCGCGGTGTCGGCGTCCTCGGTGGCCGCGGCGAAGTGCAGCGCCGCCACCAGGTTGTCGCGTTCCGCGGTCAGCACGTTGGCCCAGGCGAGCTGGTCCCGGCCGCGGATGTGCGGCTCGGCCTGCTCCGCCAGCTTCAGGAAGTACGCCATGTGCGCGGCTTTGGCCGCCGCGACCTCGCCCCGGTCGGCCAGCCGGGCCAGGGCGAACTCGCGGATCGTCTCCAGCATCCGGTAGCGCGGGCTGGGCCCGTCGACGACCTGGAGCAGCGACTTGTCCACCAATGCGGTGAGCAGGCTCAACGCGGTGTCACCGTGGACCTGCTCGGCGGCGTCGAGCGCGATGCCGGCCGGGAACACCGCGAGGCGTTCGGCGAACCGGCGTTCCTCCTCGTCCAGCAGGTCCCAGCTCCACGCGACGACCGCGTTCAGCGTCTGGTGGCGGGGCAGCGAGGTGCGGCTGCCGCCGGTCAGCAGGCGGAACCGGTCGTCCAGCCGTTCGGCCAGCTGGACCGGGGTCAACGTGCGCAGCCGGGCAGCGGCCAGCTCGATCGCCAGCGGCAGGCCGTCCAGGCGGCGGCAGATCTCGACGACCGCGCCGACGGTGTCGCCGGTGACCTCGAACCCGGGGCGCACCGCGGCGGCGCGTTCGGCGAGCAGTCGCACGGCCGGGTTCTCCATGGCCTCAGCAAGCGTGCTGTCAGTGCCCGGGATCGCGAACGGCGTTACGGGACAAAGGGTTTCGCTGAAGACACCGAGCGGTTCGCGGCTGGTGGCCAGGACTTTCAGCTGGCGGCACTGGCTGAGCAGGTCCTCGGCGAGCTGGGCCGCGGCGGCGACCACGTGCTCGCAGTTGTCCAGCACCAGCACGGTTTCCTGACGGGCCAGCAGGTCGACCAGGCGGCTCATCGGGTCGCGGGTCATCTTCTCGGTGCCGCGGGCGTCGCGCAGGCCGAGCGCGCCGAGCACCGCCAGGTGGACCTCGCTGGGGTCGGTCACCGGCGCCAGCTCGACCAGCCAGACCCCGCCCGAGGCGGCCAGGCCCGCGGCCACTGTGGTCGCGAGGCGGGTCTTGCCCGCGCCACCCGGTCCGACCAGGGTGACCAACCTGTTGTCCGCCAGCAGTTTCCCGACCTGGCCGACCTCCTTGGCGCGGCCGATGAAACTGGTCAGCGCGAGCCGGAGGTTGCCGGTGCGCGGTTTTTCCTTGGCCGGTGGGCCTTGCAGCAGGGCTTGGTGGACTTGCTGGAGTTCGGGGCCGGGGTCCGCGCCCAGCTCCTCGGCCAGGCGCCGCCGGACTTCCTCGTACCCGGCAAGCGCTTCCGCGTGCCGCCCTTCGAGCGAGAGCGCCCGGAGCAACAGGCCCTGCAAGCGTTCGCGCAACGGGTGTTTGGCGGCCAGCTCGGCCAGACCGGACACATCGGACTGTCCACTGTAGAGGTCTGCTTCGGCGAGATCCTCGATCGCGGTGAGCCGTGCCTCGTCGAGTCCGGCGATGTAGCCGACCGCGAACTCGTGCCGGGCCGCGTCCGCCAACGCCGGTCCCCGCCACAGTTTCAACGCGGTCCTCAGGAGTCCGGCCGCGGCCGCGGGATCGCCTTTCGCGAGTTCACGCCGGGCGGAGCGGGCCAACTGGTCGAACCAGAGCGCGTCGACGGACTCCACCGGGAGGTCCAGCCGGTATCCGCCGGGCGCCGACTTGACGGCCTCCGGGTCCGGCAGCGACCGGCGCAGCCTCGACACCAGCGTCCGCACCGCGCTGACATGGTCGGCCGGGCGTTCCTCCGGCCACAACGCGTCGGCCAGCTCGTCCACTGTGACAACGCGGGGAACCGCCACCGCCAGCCTGGTCAGCAGCACGCGCAGCCGGACACCGCCGATCTCGGCCGATGTGCCGTCCGCTGTCACCGACAGCGGCCCCAGGATCCCCACGTGCATACCGCCACTCTCCCACGAGACGGCGGCGCAGGTCAGCGCGGCACGAACGGCTCCATCCCGATGACCGGACGAATCGGGTAACGCTGTTCTGCCTGAAAGGGCAGGACTTCCTGGTGGGAAGGACATTAAGCTCGCAATGTCGACCTGGCTTGGACGTGATCGCGTGAGGGTGAGCCTCGCAGCTGCTCGCCGGTATTGGACCCGGCTGGCCATAGTGGGCGTCGCTGCGCTCGGTGTGGCCGGTGCCGTCATGTTCGGATCCGGGCAGGAGGCCCAGTCGGTCCGGCTGCTGTCCGGCGCCGCGTGGCTGCCGTCGGCCAAGGTCGGTCAGCTCACCCTGCTGGACGGGTCGTCCGCCGAAGTCGTTGCCCAGCTGCAGGTCTCGGCCCCAGGCAACGCCATCGAGGTGGTGCAGCACGGGTCGACGGCGTACGCGATCGACCACACGCTGGGCACCATCCGCCGGGTCGACGGCGCCACCTTCGACATGAGCCAGCCCGCGGCGCCGATCCCGGACGCCGGCCTCGGCCTGACCGCGTTCGCCGCGAGCGACGCGGTGTACATGATCGACACCAGGCGGGGCATCGTGGCCACCGCCGACCCGAAAACGCTTGCCCGGCAAGGCGACCTCGGCACCCTGTCGACCCAGCTCACCCCGGGTTCGGCCACGGTGGACGACGCGGGGCGGCTCTGGCTGATCGACAACGCCACCGGTGAGCTGATCCGGTTCGACCACGAGAAGCGCAGCAGCACAAGGAATGTCACCACGCCCGGCACCAGCGTGATGACCATGGCCAACGGCCGCCCGGTGGTGATCAACACCAGCACCCGGCAGGCCGTCCCGGTCGACCCCGGCACCGGCACGGCCGGGACGCCGTTCGACCTCGGCGTGCGCAACGACGACAAGGTCACGGTCAGCGGATCCCCGCACAGCGGCCGCGTCTACCTGGTGGCCTCGCGGGGTGTGCTGATCATCTGCGAGATCGCCGAGCGCAAGTGCGGCGATGTGGTCCCGTTGAACGCGGGCAGCAACCTGGGCACGCCGGTCGAGGCGGGCAACCGGGTGTTCGTGCCGGACTACACCGCGGGCCAGGTCTGGATCATCGACCTGAAGAGCCACAACGTGGTCGCGAAGTCGCAGGTGCTCGACCCGCGCACGCAGTTCCAGCTGCTCAACCGGGACAACGTGGTGTTCTTCAACGACCCCGCGTCCGACCGCGCCGGGGTGATCCAGCTCAGCGGCGGCGTGGTGCCCGCGGCCAAGTACGACATCGCCAACCCCGCCAAGGGCCTGACCACCCACGGCGGCGAAGACCCGTTGCCGCCCAAGGACACCACGACCACCACCCCGGTGACTCCGCCGGTCAACCCACCCGTCACCCCGCCGGTCACCCCGCCACCGGCGACCCAGCCGCCGCCGTCCGCGCCGCCGCCATCGATACAGGTCACCGTGCCGCCGGTGCCGCCGCCCCCGCCCGAGCCGCCGCCCCCGCCGGTTGTGGAACCGCCGCAGCCGCCGCCGTCGGAGCCGAGCAAGCCGCCGCCCCCGCCGACGTTGAAGATCACGCTGTCCAAGGCGACCCCGATGGTCGGCGAGGACATCACGCTGAACGTCAGCGCCACCACCAACGTCGCGCCCCGCAGCGCGCACTGGGACTTCGGTGACGGCACGAACAGTGGCACCGTCATGACCTCGCACCACTGGGGCACGGCCAAGACGTTCCAGGTGAGCGTCCAGGCGACCATGCCCGACGGTCAGCAGGCGACGACCGCGGTGAGCTTGCAGGTCAACGAGAAACCCAAGGCGAAGCTGACCGTGGCCGCGCCGACCGGCGGGACGATCACCGGGCCGGGGATCACCTGCCCGGGGACCTGCACGGCCGTCGTCGACCAGGGAACGGTGCTGGCGCTGACCGCGACCCCGGCGGCCAACTTCAGGTTCACCTCGTGGGCGGGCGCGTGCACGGGCGCCGGGGCCTGTTCGGTCACAATGGACGGTCCCAAGACCGTGCGGGCCACGTTCACCTCGACGTCACCGGTCCAGCCGTTCATCGGCAACTGGAGCAACGTCGACCCGAGCACCGGCGACGTGGCCAAGCTGACCCTGAGCAACCCCACCGCGACCAGCGCGACCCTGCGGGTGTTCGGCGCCTGCACCCCGTTGTGCGACTGGGGGAACGCCACCGCGACCTTCTCCGGCGGCGCCCTGCACGCGTTCTACGACCAGGGGTTCGCCACCCGGACGATCACGATCACCATGTCGGGCAACCGGATGACCGTCCGCATCCACCACGACTACACCCCACAGGACGGCCGCCAAGACCGCGACTCCACCGACACCCTCACCAAAACCGGCTAACCCACCCCCGCGTGTCCCACATTCACCGCCCCCGTGTCCCACGTTCACGGCCCCCGAAATCCCCGCCGGGCCGGACGAATGTGGAACTCGGGGGCCACGAGTGTGGGACACGGGGGCTGCGAATGTGGGACACGCGAGGGGGTTTAGTCCTGGGATTCGTGGAAGGTGACGGCGAAGCCAAGGCCTTGGATCATGCCGGTGAGCATCATCTTGGTGTTGTTCTTGGCGCGGTCGGTCAGGCCGGAGTGCTGGGCCGCCTCGGCGATCTTCTGCTCGGCGGCGACGTAGAACTGTTGCTGCTGCGGTGGATCCACCAACGCGGTCAGCCGGTCGAGCAGGCCGCGTTCCTGGCTGTAGATGTAGCTGCGGTTGTTGTCCAGGCTGGGCTTGGCCAGCTGCGCCGGGGGCAGGGTGATCTCGACCGACTTGCGGTCCTGGGAGACCACCATCGCGTCCTGGTTGAGGTGGCCGAAGTCGATGAACGCGTCCACCGAACCGGCCGCCACGAACAGCGTCCGGGTGCCGGCGATCGACGAGGGCACGAACTTGATGTCCTTCTCGATGTCGATGACGACCTGGTAGTCCCCGGCCGCCGCGTGGTACTGGCTCAGGTCCCGCACCGCCTGCAGCACCGCGGGCTGGCTACGGTCTATTGTGGACGATTCGAACGGGTTGAGCTTCGGCAGCAGACCCACCAGCTGCAGCACCGCCGCGATCACGGCGACCACTGCCACGCCGAGGATCGCACGTCGCACCCAGCGACCTTTCACCACGAACACCGCCTCTCGAGACCCCGTACATGGGTACCCTGAAACGGTCGTCAGGACACTACGCCATCTGGCGCAACAGAGGTACCAGCTCGGCAACGGCGTCCGGGTGTTCCATCGCCACAACGTCCAAAACGGTGTCCACGCGGTCCCGGTCGGCCCCCAGCTGCCGCAGCGCGGTCCCGAGCCTGCGCGGACCCAGCAGCCGCCGGTCGAACAGCGTCAACGTGATGTCGATGCCCAGCTGGGCGAGTTCGTCGTCGGGGGAGGCGAGCGCGACCGCGATCAGCGCGGCTCCCGACGGTCCCGGCACCTGAGGGTGGTCCAGATAGGACTGCAGCGGAGCAAGTTCCGCCGGGCCGGACCGCAGTTCGGGAGTGTGCAACAGGAACGAGGCCACGTCGGCCTCGACCCGGTCGACGTCGTACGGTGAGGCGACCATCCGATGTGGAGTGTCCCGGATGGACCCTTCCAGCTCGGTCTCGTACCGCAGTCCCAGCCAGGGCAACCGTTTCGCCAGTGTCCACAACGCGTCGGGCCGGCGGGCGCGGGCGGCGGCCATGTTCACCCACGTCGGCGCGAGGTCCACCGACCCGCCGAGCGCGTAGAACACGGCATGCGCGTAGGGCCCGCTCAGCCCGGAGGTCAGCCGGAACGCCTCCCGCCGGTTGTCCGGCGCCAGCCGCAGCAACGCGTCGATCACGTCATCGCGTGGCGCGTCCGGGTTGTTGAGCATGCGCTGCACGAACACCATCGGGTCCAGCCAGCCGCCGCGGTGCGTCGCCGCCGACACCGGGGTCGCCGTGCCGCGCAGCAGGCTGCTGACCCGGTGCCGCAACGGCCGCAGCCAGCCCTTGCCGCGTTGCGGAACGACCACGTCCTCGCCGGCCAGTCCCAGCACCAGCGTGGTGATCAGCTCGTCGACCACGCCGGTGGTCTGTCTGGCGGCCGCCGCGGGCACCAGCGGGGCGAACGCGGCGGCGAGGTGCGGGTGCCCGCTGAGGTGGTTGACCGCGTCCAGGGCGGCCAGCAAAGCGTCGGCGTCATCGGAACACGCCATCAGCCGGGCGAACTCGGCGGCCAGCGCACCGGGCCTGGAGTGGAACACCAATGGTTCGGTCAGTACGCGCCGTTGCGGCCAGGGGAGTGGTTCCGCTTCCGGGTAACCGCTCATAGCGGCCCCGGATAACAATTGAGCATCGCCCGTTCGGCGGTGTTCCGGGAAAAGAAATCGTGGAATTCCGGCGGCGAATTCCGCCGGTCCCGGGCGACCGGAACCTGGGCGTTTTCCGAGGAATGCCCGGTTCGCCGGTGTCGTAACTCCACGTGACCAGAGTAGTGACCGGCGCGGGGACGTGGCCGGGCAGGCCACACTCCACCACCGCGCCCAGGGTCTGGTGGCGCGGCAGGGAGGTCCGGCTGCCGCCGGTG
>NZ_JBFAPA010000038.1:0-24590 GCF_040675465.1 Actinocrispum sp. NPDC049592
CGGGACGAGGCCGCGCCGGTGGATACCAGCCGGAGGATCTCGGCGGTGGGAGCCTGCGCCATTCCCTCCCCTTTGGTCGATCTTTGTGGTCGTTGGAACGACCGAAACCACGCACGAGGGGGTTTTGGCGTTTCAGCCGACGGGAACGCACTCGCGGATGATCGCCTCGCCGCCGATCTGGATACTCGGCGAGGACTGCAGAATCTCGGCCACCGCCTCGGCTGACGCAGCCTCGATGACCAGGTAGCCGCCGACGTCCATGGACTGCATCTCCAGCGGGGTCACCGACTCCTTCGCCACGGTCCGACCGCCCCACACCAGCGGTGCGCCGCCGCGCAGAGCCCCGCTGGCGGCCAGGTCCCCCATCCACGCCATCCACTTGGCGTTGTACTCCCGCGTGACGGCGTCCTGCGCCCCCACCGCCGGTGGTTTGCCCACCAGCAGCACCAAGAACTGTGTCATGCCGGGATCCTAGACACGCGAAAGGACCCCGGACGAGAACGTCCGGGGTCCCTCAGCGACCAGGACCTACTTGGCGGAGATCTTGATGCTCATCGAGGTGCCCTCCTGGGACAGCACCTTGATCTTCACACCCACCGCGGGCAGCTTCACGCCCGCGGTCGGCTGCTCGGCGTACCAGTACTTCTTGGTGTCGTCGAACAGCGGCTGCGCGTCCTTGCCGCGCACGTAGCTGGCGCGGCCGGAGGCGTGCAGGGTGAACGAGTCCGACTTCTGCAACGAGAAGGGCGCGTCGTAGCCCGCGATGCGCGGACGCCACGGCTGGCCCTGCAGGTTGTAGATCGGCTCGGGGTTGGCGTCGACCGGCAGGATCAGGCCCGAACCGTTGTGCTGGCTCGAGTTGTTGTCCGGCATCGAAGTGTCCCAGTAGGACACGAGCAGGCCGTCCTGGTACGGGAAGTGGTCGACCAGGTCGGGCTTGTCGGGGTAGCCGAAGTGGTACGGGCCGGTCTGCATGTACTTGTCGAACGACTGGTACGTGCGGTTCGACGCGATGTAGAAGTTGTCGAACAGCGCGACCTCGGTGCCGGTGGTGGTCTTGAACCCGTTGAGGGTCCAGCCCGCGGTCGTGCCCTCGGCGCCGTCGGTGAAGACGTTGGCGCCGTCGGCGGTCACCGAGATGTCGTCGGCGAAGAAGCCGGCCGGGGCGACACCGCCGTCGGTGACGTACCGCAACCGGAGCTTGGCCTTCTTGCCGGCGATCGAGGTCAGCGGCACGGACACGTCGACCCAGTTGTTCTGGGTGCCGGTCAGCGCCGGGGCACCAGAGCCGTCCTTCGGGAACGCGGCACCGTTGACCGTGCCGTCCAGCGAGGTCCAGGTCGCACCGTTGTCGGTGGACGCCTGCACGTAGAGGTAGTCGAAGTCCGCTTCGATGTCGTAGCGGGCCTTCAGCGACAGCGACGCGGACGTCTTGCCCGTCAGGTCAAGGTCCCGGACCGCCGAGTTGTCGAGGTTGTCACCTTGTCCACTCCAATACATCTTGGTGCCAGCGAAGGGCTTTCCGTACTGCGTGGTCACCTGCTTGTCCGGCAGCACGACCACCGCGGCCTGTGCCTTGGCGCTGTTGTACTCGTGCGGGCCGAGGTCGAGCTTCTTGTCCTGGCCCGCGACCACGGTCTCGTAGTCCAGCCAGCCGAGCTGCAGCTTCTCCCAGGCGCCGAAGTCCGCGGCCCGGGTGCCGATGCCCTGGTCGCCCGCGGCCGACACGCGGCTCTGGGACATGATCGACCACCAGTTCACGCCGTTCTCGTTGGCCGACGCGGGACCGGAGGTGTCGTAGAGGTCCGGCAGGCCGAGGTCGTGGCCGTACTCGTGGGCGAACACGCTGATCCCGCCGTTCTCCGGCTGGATCGTGTAGTCGCCGACCCACAGGCCGGTGTCGCCGATCTGGCTGCCGCCGCGCTTGTTGTTCGCGGGGCCGGTCGGCGAGGTCGGGTAGGCGTACCAGCGGTGGCTCCAGATGGCGTCCTCACCCTGGAACGGGTCACCGTCGGCCTGGTCGCCGCCGGCGTGCACGATCTGGAAGTGGTCGATGTAGCCGTCCGGCTCGTTGAAGTCGCCGTCGTTGTCGTAGTCGTAGCGGTCCCACTGGTCGAACGACGCCAGCTCGGTCTTGATCTGCTCCGGGGTGGCACCGGCGGCCTTGCGGTCGGCCACCCACTGGGTCACCGCGTCGCGGATGAGGTCCCAGGTGTTGTTGCAGATGCTGCCGGCGCAGGGAAAGCCGTTGGACCGGCCGTAGCGGGCCTCGTTGTACTTGACCCGCACCCAGTTGGTGACCTCGCCGTCGACCGAGTAGCGGCCGGAGGACTGGCGCTCGTAGTAGGTCTTGACCGACTCGACGCCGGGGCCGGAACCGAAGTACAGCTGCTGGTAGTGCTCGCGGTTGTAGTCGGCCTGCCAGATGGTGCTGTTGTCGACCGCACGGTTGGGCGCGTCGATCTGGTTGCGCTGCGGGCCGTCGAACCGGGTCGGGCCGGCCGTGTTCGGGTCGGTGTCGCGGTCCGGGTATGCGGGGTCCCGGTCGTTGCCGAACTCGGCGAGGATGACGAAGATCTTGTCGGTCTTCTCGCGGGCCAGCTCGACGTACTGGTCGACCCGCTGGTTCTTGCCGTACCCCTTGGCCGCGTCAGCGGGCTGGGCGCCGACCTTGGCGACCTTGCTCGCGCCCTTCTGCTCGACCTTGGTCTTGCCGGACAGCACGTCCGCCACGGCCTCCTGCCGCAGCGCCCGGCGCTTGTCCTCGAGCTTGTTCGGCAGGTCGTGGTCGACCGGGGCCGGTTCGGCTTCGGTCTGGACAGCGGGCGCCTTGGGCGCGGCGCTCGCCGGCGCCGCCAATGCTCCCAGGCCTAAGCCGACCGCTGTGACCAGCGCTAATCCGACGGTTGTTCTTCGTTGCACTTGCCCTCCCGTGCACCTGCGGACACAGAGTGATCGCCTCTGTACCGCTCTCGACGGGATGGACAGTACGAACTAGCTCGATTGAGCGAATACCTCCATAGGTAGGGTTATTGTGATTACCGCATGCAAACTTCGTGATCGCCCGATCAGGCCCAGAACACCGCGAGGCCGACGTTCAGGACAACCAGGCCACCCAGGGTCTGCGGCAGCCACCTCGGTGCGCGCTCCTTGGTCACGTACAGCACCGCGAGCACCCCGATCACCACCAGGACCAGCAGTTTCACGCCCAGTTTGACGTGGTTGTAGTCCTGGTGGGTCAGTGGGGCGAGCAGCATCAGCGCGATGCCGGTGACCAGCTGCAGCGCGGAGCCGTGCAGCCAGCCCTTGTTCAGCGGCGCGTCCTTGCCGGCCTTGAGCTGCAGCATGAGCGTGCCGATCAGCAGGGCCATGCCGAGCAGGTGCAGGAACACGAGCAGGTGCCGGACGAAGTCCACGAACGATCTCCTCAGTGCGCGGCGGACATGGCAAAACAGACGCACCGGCATTATTCGCCCACGCTTTACCGTGCTGCCGGGCGGCCCGGTCGGCGGGGCGCCCGACCGACATCACGATCGAGTGACTAGCCTGCAGGTGTGCCCGAACGAGATCGGCAACTGGCCCGCGTAGTGAACCTGTGTCTCAGCGTCGCCGCCGCCGTCACGTTCGCCGTCGTGGCCCCGGCGGCGAGCGCGGCTCAGACCGACTCGAAGCAGCCGCCCAGCGGCGGGAGCTCGAGCTCGTCCAACACACCCAAGGGGTCCGGCCGCAACACGCCCGGCTCGACGTCCACTTCCAGCAAGCCGCCGGCGCCCGCCGTGTGCCCGACCGCGGTGAACCCGCCGAACGTGCCCAACGACGGCGAGGGCGACCCGCTGCCCCCGTTGGACGTGCCGGACGAGGCCGTCGGCGGCGACCGGATGGGTGACTGCGGCACGGTGCTGCCGCCCAACGCCCCGCTGCCGCCGGACAAGCTGACCGCCGCCTCGTGGGTGATCGCCGACCAGGACACCGGCAACGTGCTGGCCGCATATGCGCCGCACGCCCGGCAGCGGCCGGCCGGAACGATCAAAGTGCTGCTCGCCATGGTCGCGCTGCGTGAGCTCGACCCGAACGCGATCATCGTGGCGACCAAGGAGGACACCCAGCAGAAGCTGTCCAAGGTGGGCCTGGTCGCGGACGGCAAGTACATCACCGGCGACCTGATCCGGGCGTTGATCGTCACCTCCGCCTCGGACGTGTCCAACGCGATCGCGCGGGCGCTGGGCGGCCCGGATGAGGCCGTGCGCAAGATGAACGCGCTGGCCAAGGAGCTCAAGTGCTTCGACACCCGGGCGGTCAACCCGAACGGCGGCGACCAGCCGGGGATGAGCACGTCCGCCTTCGACATCGCGGTGATCTACCGGGAGGCCATGCGCAACCCGGAGTTCGCCGAGGCAACCGGGGCGGCCAACGTGGTCATCCACCCCCAGGGCAACCGCAAGAAGGAACTCACGCGGCCCAACGACAACAACAAGATGGCCGACGCGTTCAAGGGCACCACCGGCGGCAAGGCCGGCCTGACCGACGCGGCCAAGAGCACGTACGTCGGCAGCGGTGAGAAGGACGGCAAGCACGTCATCGTGTCGATCATGCGGTCCGACAGGCAGCCGTGGGACCAGGGCGCGTCGCTGCTGACCTACGGCTTCTCGCTGATCGCCGCGCACACCGAGCCGGTCGGCAAGCTGGGCGCGACCGTGGAGCCGGTGAAGACCAGCCGCGACACCAGCACGCAGAGCAACATCGACAAGACCGCGCAGAGCAACAGCACGCTTGCGCGGTCCGCATTCGGCAACTTCGGCCTGCCGATCACCATCGCGGCCGGGGTGGTCGTGCTGATCGCCCTGCTGATGACCATGCGGCGCAAGATGGCCAGGGCCAAACGGCTGCGAGCGCAGCAGGCCCGCTGACTTGACCATCTCCTTACGCCCTAACCTGGGTTTGTGGTCGTGACGTCCCGGCGACTTGTCGCCGTCCTGTTTGCCGCCCTGAGCCTGGTCCTGCCGGCCACGTTCAGCGCGGCCGCACAGCCGGCGGCGGGCTGCCCGAACCAGGCGCCGCCGCCGCCCGTGGACACCTCGGAGAAGCCCAAGCCCGGCGAGCCCTCGCCCGGCCCGCTGCCGGTGCCGGACAAACCGGTCGGCGGCGAGAAGATGGGCTCGTGCGGGATCATCGCGCCGGAGGGCGCCGCCGCGCCGCCCGCGGACGTCACGACGGCCTCGTGGGTGCTGGCGGACCTGGACACCGGCGATGTGCTGGGCGCCAAGGACCCGCACGCGCGGGAGCGGCCGGCCTCGCTGATCAAGGTGCTGCTGGCCCTGGTGGTGATGGACGAGCTGAAGATGGACACGGTCGTCACCGGTACCCAGGAGGACGCCAACCAGGACGGCACCCGCGTGGGCATCGGCGCGGGCGGCCAGTACACCGTGCAGCAGCTGTTCTTCTCGCTGCTGATGCGCTCCGGCAACGACTGTGCGCACGCGCTGGCCATGCAGATGGGCGGGGTCAAGGAGACCGTCGCCAAGATGAACGCCAAGGCCAAGTCGCTGGGCGCGCTGGACACCCAGGTCGCCACCCCGTCCGGGCTGGACGGGCCGGGCATGATGACCTCGTCGTACGACCTGGCGGTGTTCTTCAAGGAAGCCATGAAGCACAAGGATTTCGCCGAGGCGGTGAGCACCCGCACGATCGACATGCCCGGCTTCGGCGGCAAACCCGGCTTCAAGGTGAGCAACGACAACAAGCTGCTGGGCGTGTACCCGGGGTTCCTGGGCGGCAAGACCGGGTTCACCGACGACGCGCGGCACACCTATCTCGGTGGCGCCAAGCAGGGCGAGCACCGGCTCGTGGTGGTGCTGATGCGCGGCGAGCAGGCCCCGGTGCGGATGGCCGACCAGGGCGGGCACCTGTTCACGTGGGGCTTCGGCTTGTACAAGAACAAGTTCACGCCCGTGGGCAAGCTGTCCAGCGCCCCACCGCCGGGGTCGTCCTCGGTTCAGACCACCGGCGAGAACGGCAGCGAGTCCACCGGTGGTGTGCTCGCGACGGGCGCGCCGGCCAAGGTGGACAACAACAAGGGCCCGTTGCCGACGGTCGCTATGTCGCTGTCCGCGGTGACTGTGCTGGGTTTCCTGGTCTGGCGGATCCGGCGGCGGTACTCCCGTCCGGACGGGCCGCATGACGACCCTGAGATGACGATCCGGATACCGCCGATTCGGGGCTAGCCGTCGCCGTCCATGCGGTGATGAACAGCAGGAACCGGGCCACCAGGTTGGCGAACACCAGCAGGCCGATCACCGGTCCGAACAGGGCGCCGGTGGGCGAGCTGGTGACGCTGGTCAGGTAGATCGCGCCGAGCTGTTTGAGGATCTCGAAGCCGATCGCGGCGGCGAGCGCGCCCTTCATGGCGCTGCGGACGTCGACCTTCTCGCGTGGCAGGCGGGTGAGCACCCACAGGAACACCAGCCAGTTCGCGATGACCGACAGCAGCAGTGTGCCCAGGAACAGCAGGAACCTCGCCCAGCTCTCGCCTTCCAGGCCGACCAGGCGCAGCAGCAGGTTGCCCAGGCCGGTTCCGGCCGCGGTGAGACCGAAGCTGACCACGAGGGCCAGGCCGAGGCTGACCAACGCGAGCAGGTCCTTGAGCGTGGTCGTCAACAGCGGCAACGACTTCCGCTCGTGCCCCCACTGCGCGGTGAGCGCGTCGCGGAGGTTGCTCATCCAGCCGACCCCCGAGTAGAGCGCGGCGACCAGGCCGATGACGCCGACCGTGCCCTTGGAGTCCAGGGCGGTGCCGACGATGTCGTTGATGGTGCCGCCGAGCGACCCGGGGACCGCCTTGGTGATGCCGTTCTTCAGCTCGGTGAGCAGCTCGGGCTGGGCCGCCAGGATGAACCCGGCGACCGCGAACGCGATCATCAGCAGCGGGAACAGCGACAGCACGCTGAAGTACGTGATCGCCGCGGCGAACTGGCTGCCGTAGCGCTCGGAGTAGGCCTCACCGGCCCGCACCAAGTGGTCGAGCCACGGCCACTTGTCCCTGTACTGCTGAACCTTCCCGGCCACCTTCTGAAGGTAACCAGCGCGGGCACCGTTCGCAGATCAGGCGAGAAATCCCACCCGATCGTAGACATCCGCCAGGGTCCGGCTCGCGACCGCGCGGGCCCGCTCGGCGCCGCGCGCGAGCACCTTGTCCAGCTCGGCCGGATCGTCCAGATAGGACTTCACGGCGGCTTGGACGGGCGTGATGAACTCGATCACGACCTCACCGAGATCCTTCTTGAGGTCGCCGTACCCCTTGCCCTCGTACGAGGTCTGCAGGTCGTCGATGGTGCGGCCGGTGAGCGCGGAGTAGATGGCCAGCAGGTTGCTGACCCCCGGCTTGTTCTCGGTGTCGTAGACGATCTCCCGGCCCGTGTCGGTCACGGCGGAGCGGATCTTCTTCGCGGCCTTCTTCGGGTCCTCGAGCAGCTCGACCACACCCGCGGGGACCGACTTGGACATCTTCGCGGTCGGGTCCTGCAGGTCGTAGATCTTCGCGGTGTCCTTGGGGATGTACGCCTCAGGGAGGGTCAGCGTCTTGCCGAACCTCGTGTTGAACCGCTGCGCCAGGTCCCGAGTGAGCTCGAGGTGCTGCCGCTGGTCCTCGCCGACCGGCACGAAGTTGGCCTGATACAGCAGGATGTCCGCCGCCTGCAGGATCGGGTAGGTGAACAGACCCACGCTGACGCGGTCCATCGTCTGGCGGGAGGACTTGTCCTTGAACTGCGTCATCCGGCTGGCCTCACCGAACCCGGCCATACATTCCATGACCCAGGACAGCTGGGGATGCTCGGGAACCTGGCTCTGGACGAACAACGTGGACCGCTCCGGGTCGATCCCCAGCGCCAGCAACTGCGCCGCCGACACCCGCGTGCGCTCCCGCAGCAACTTCGGGTCGTGCTCAACCGTGATCGCGTGCAGATCCACAACGCAGTAGAACGTGTCGTGGGTCTCCTGCATCGCCACCCACTGCCGCACCGCACCCAGATAGTTCCCTAGGTGAAAAGAGTCAGCCGTCGGCTGAATCCCGGACAACACCCTCGGACGCGGCATCCCACCACCAGCAGCACTAGACACCCCCAAATCCTATCCACCACCCACCCGGGCGGGTGGTGCAGCGCTGAACTTGGGGTCCATCCCGGCGCCTCCTAACCACCACGCGCCGCCCCAGCCATAAGAAGCGCCCACCGCGGCATCCAGCGCCAACGGGCGCTCAAAAGCTCAAGCAGTAGCGGCAGGAGCAGGCTCAGAGTCCAAAACAGGCGCCACAGCCGGGTCAGCAGCAGCCTCAGCAACCGGAGTCGCCACCGCCCGGGGCGCAACCCGATCCGCAGCCGACTTCCGCAGGAACCGCACCAGCCCAAGCACCAAACCGGTCAGCCCCACCGCCGCCACGATGATCCCCAGCGGGCCGGCGATGTTCATCGGCATGCTGCTTTCCAGCGTGCTGCCGTCCTGGGCGGCTGCTGCGGTGGCTGTGGTCACCATGAGGGTGGCCACGGTGATTGTCGTTACCAGCGAACGGGTCCTGCTGCCAGCCACCCGGTTACGCACTGGTTCGCCTCCTGCGCCGCACGACGGTCTGGGCGTCCCCCAATCGAGGGACAACGAGCCGAGAAAAAGCTACCGAGTGTGTCAAGTATCGGGGTTCGAACCGCCACACTCGCTTGCGGTGCGAGAGGCTATCGCTCGTTCGGGCGTCCCGATTCGGCGGGGTGTTGATCAAGACCGCACCGAATCGGGACACTGCTGTGACCTGGATCAACGTGCGGCAGTGGCTACCGTGCCGTATGTAGTCGTGCGCTGTCGTGCGGGACGACCCGCCAGAGCCGCCAACGTCTCCAGTTCACTGACCGTGCGCGCGGAGCCGTGTTCGGACCCGGCCATCCGGCTGATGGTCTCCTCCATCAACGTCCCGCCCACGTCGTTGGCGCCGCCGTTGAGGATCTCCGCAGTGCCTTCCTCGCCGAGCTTGACCCACGAGCACTGGATGTTGTGGATCCGCCCGTGCAGCCCGAGCCGCGCCATCGCGTGCACCGCCCGGTTGTCCCGCCGCGAAGGCCCCGGACGGGCGACACCGGCCAGGTAGATGGGTGCGTTGCGGTGCACGAACGGCAACGCCACGAACTCGGTGAACCCGCCCGTCTCGTCCTGCGTCTGGGCGAGGGTCCGCAGATGCCCGAGCCAGTGCCCCGGGTGGTCGACGTGCCCGTACATCATCGTCGAGGACGACCGGATCCCCAGCGAGTGCGCGGTGGACACGACCTCGATCCACGTCGACGCGGGCAGCTTGCCCTTGGTCAGCACCCACCGGACGTCGTCGTCGAGGATCTCGGCGGCCGTGCCGGGGATGGTGTCCAGCCCGGCCTCCTTGAGGTCCGAGAGCCACTCCCGCACGCTCACGCCCGCCTTGGACGCCGCGGACACGATCTCCATCGGGCTGAACGCGTGCACATGCATGCCCGGCACCCGCGCCTTGATCGCGCGCACGAGGTCCGCGTAGTAGGTCACCGGCAGCTTGGGGTCGATGCCGCCCTGGATGCACACCTCGGTGGCGCCGTCGTTCCACGCCTCCTGGGCCCGGTCGGCCGCCTCGTCCACGGACAACCGGTACGCGTCGGCATCCCGTTCCCGCTGCGCGAACGCACAGAACCGGCAGCCGACATAGCAAACGTTCGAGAAGTTGATGTTCCGGTTGACGACATACGTGATGTCATCGCCGACCGCCTCCCGGCGGGCAGCGTCCGCGAGAGAAGTCAACGTCTCCAACGCCGGACCATCAGCGGTCATCAAGGCCAGAGCCAGATCGGCATTGGCCGGGTCCAGCAAAGCTCCGGGATTCGACTCGGCCAGCGCCAGACCGGCCTTCACGTCCGAAGCGAGCCGCTCGGGCGCCTTCGGCAGCTGCTTGCGCAACTCCTCCCAGTCGCCGTAGACGGAGTCGAAGTCACCTCGGCGGTCGGAAGTCCGCCCGGTCGTGTCAATCGTCGAATGCAGGTCGGCGCGGCCCACGGTGTCGAGCCCACCGTCCGGCTCCTGCCAAGGTCGGCCAACCGGGTGCACATCGGTAGCGAGCCCGTCCGCACCCGAAACCGCCGAGATGTGCTCGGAGATCCGGATGTCGGTCCACTGCCCGGGCGCGCCGCGCAGGAACCGCGGATACACCGGCAGACGCTCGCGCAGCTCGAAACCGGCGAGCGAGGTCTGCTCGCGCAACGCATCGAGCGCGGGCCAAGGCCGCTCGGGGTTCACGTGATCGGGCGTGACCGGCGAAACGCCGCCCCAGTCGTCGATCCCCGCCCGCAGCAGCAGCTGGAACTCGTCGCCGACCAGGTTCGGCGGCGCCTGGACGCTCACGCCCGGCGGCATCAGCAGCCGGCCGACCGCGACGGTGGCGGCCAGGTCGTGCAGGTCGGCGTCGGGCATGCCGCGCATCGCCGTGTCCGGCTTGGCGCGGAAGTTCTGGACGATGATCTCCTGGATGTGCCCGTACTGGCGGGCGATACCGCGGATGGCCAGCAGCGACTCGGCGCGCTCGGTCAGGTTCTCGCCGATGCCGACCAGGATCCCCGTGGTGAACGGCACGGCGACCCGGCCCGCATCTGTGAGGACGCGCAGCCGGACCGCCGGCTCTTTGTCCGGGCTGCCATAGTGCGGGCCCCCCGGTTCACTCCACAGCCTGTGGGCCGTGGTTTCCAACATCATGCCCATACTGGCCGCGACCGGTCGCAACCGGGACAGCTCTTCCCAGGACAGGACTCCGGGGTTCAAATGGGGCAGCAGACCGGTCTCCTCGAGGACCGCCACGGCCATCGCGCGGACGTAGTCCAAAGTGGAGTCGTAGCCGCGCTCGTCGAGCCATTTCTTGGCCTGTGGCCAGCGATCCTCTGGCCGGTCACCGAGCGTGAAAAGGGCTTCCTTGCAGCCGGCCGCGGCGCCCTGGCGGGCGATCTCGAGCACCTCGTCGCGCTCCAGGTACGCGGCCGGCAGCCGGTGCGGAACGGTGGCGAAAGTGCAGTAGTGACAACGATCACGGCAGAGCCGAGTCAGTGGTATGAACACGGAACCGCTGTAGGTGACTATTCCCACACGGTTTTCGGCGCGCAGGTGCGCGTCCCGGACCCGGGCCGCGGCTGCCATCAGCTCGTCCAGCTGCGCACCGCGGGCCTGCAACAGCACCGCTACCTCGGTGACGTCCAGCGTGGATCCATCGCTGGCGCGGCGCAACGCCCGCCGCATCGCCGCATCACTGGGGCGAGGCTCACGCGGGGTCAACATCAATTCGATAGCCACCGAACAACCCTACGGGAGCAGGTCGGTCATTTCAGCTGTGATCCGCGTCGTCCGGGAAGTCCGACGGCAACAGCCACAGCAGTTCGTCGCGCGTCGGGTCGGGGATGTCGGCCAGGCGCTCGGCGTGCCGTTCCATCATGGCCTCCAGGAGGTTGCGGGCATCCCGGGCGTTGCCGTGCCCATCCTGGCGGGCGAACATGCCCTGCACCAGGCCTCGGACGTCCTTGTGCACCTCGTAGTGGTTCTTGCCGGCCAGGTGCTCGAAGATCCAGGTCAGCTCCTCGGCGTTGTACGGCGGGAACTCGATCACCCGGGAGAACCGCGACTTCAGGCCGGGGTTCATGTCCAGGAACGACTTCATCTCGTCGGTGTACCCCGCGGCGATCACGACCACCTCGGAGCGCCGGTCCTCCATCAGCTTGACCAGCTCGTCGATGGCCTCCTGGCCGAAGTCGGAGTTGGCGCCGAACACCCGCGACAGCGCGAACGCCTCGTCGATGAACAGCACCCCGCCGACCGCCCGCTCGAAGGTCGTCCGGGTCTTGTCCGCGGTCGAGCCCAGGTACTGGCCGACGAGATCGCCCCGGGACACCTCGATGACCTGGCCCTTCTCCAGCACACCGAGCCCGGCCAGGATCCGCCCGTACAGCCGGGCGACCGTCGTCTTCCCGGTGCCGGGCGGTCCCGAGAAGATCAGATGTCTGCTCGTCTCCGGCGCGGGCAGCCCCGCCTTGGTGCGCTGCTGGCCGACACGGATCAGGTTCACCTGGGTGCGGACCTGCTTTTTCACGGCCGCGAGGCCGATCAGCTCCTCCAGTTCGGCCAGCGCGGCGGTGTCGGTGACGATGGCGGGCTTGGTGGTCTCGGTCTCGACCCGAACGGTGCTCGTGACCACGACGTCCCGGCTGTTGCCGGTCACGACGCTGGAGATGAGCTGACCGGTGCTCTGGTCGGTAGCCAGCACGCCGTCGCCCTCGTTGTCGGTGAACACGCTCGACGACACGTCCAGCCAGGCCTCGTTCTTGGCCCACAGGCCGTACCCGTGCGACTTGGTGACGCTGAGCCGCTCGGCGACCAGCGAGCCCTTCTCGCGCACGTACACGCCGCCGATCCCGGCCTCGATCACCTGGGTGTCCTTGGCGGTGATCCGGCCGCCGCTGACGTTCATCCCGCCGCCCAGCGCCCGCTCGATCACGCAGTCCGACAGGGTCGCGCGGCCGTCGTCGCCGACGTACACGCCGGCCGACTTGATGTCCTCGATCCGCGACTCGGCCATCGACGCCGTCGAGCTGTAGCCGTGCACCTCCAGGCCGTACTCGCAGTGGCTCAGCCGGGTGTCGGTGAACTCGCCGGTGCCGCGCTCGCGGACCTTGATACCGACGTCCGAGTTCTCCACGGTGACCGCGCTGAACTTGCCCTTGCTCTCGGCGATCAGCACGCCGGTCACGGTCTGGTCCACCTGCAGGCCGTACACCTCGGGCGTGCCCATCTTGCCGACCGCGAACCCCGCGTTGCCCGCCTTGAGCACCTCCAGGTCGGTGAACTCGCCGCCGGCCCGGTCGTCCACGAACACGCCCGCGTCCCGCGCGTCCTCGATCTTGCAGCGCCGCACGGTCGGCCGGGCGCCGTTGGTTGCCCAGATGCCGGTCTCGGCGTCCACCACGACGGTGTCCTCGAGGATGCCGTTGGCCTGGTTGAACTGGATCCCGTACGAGTGCACCTCGTGGATCCGGCAGTCCGCGATGGTCGCCGAGGAGTGCGTGTCGATGCTGATCGCGGCGCTGCCGGTGCCGGTGAACTCGCACTTGGAGATCTTGGCCGTCGAGCTGTGCACGCGGACGCCGAGCAGACCGGTGTTGGCGATGACGCAGTCCCGCACGTGCGCCTCGGATCCGTCGACCACCGCGATCGCGTTGTCCGCGGCATCCCGGAACTCCGAGCGGACCAGCGTGCCTTTGGCGGCGGTGAGCGACACGCGGCCGTTGTGCGTCACGCATTCCGTCATCTTCAACGTACTGCCGGACAACGCCTGAATGGACGCCTTGCCGTACCCCCAGATGTCGCAGTTCTGGATGATCGTCTGGCCGGCGTTGACCTTCACCGCGGCCTGGCCGCGGTTGACGATCTTGAGGTCGGACAGCACAAGGCGGCCGTTGGACTCGACGGTGACGCCGTCGGACGCGCTGATGGTGACGGTCCCGGGGCCGTCCGTGGGCCGCAGCTCGACCTCGGAGCCGATCACGAAGGACTCGTCGTACTCGCCCGGGTCGATGTACACGATCGCCGCGCCGGGCACGTCGTTGATCGCCAGCAGGGCCGCCAGGATGGTCGGATGCGCTCTCCGGGTCGTCGTGGAGACCCGGAACGTGGTCGGCATGAACGCATTCTCCTTGTATCCTGTTAGACCTATGCGAAATGTGGCGCAGGTGATGATGAGCCCCCTCCCGGGGCCCGTTGCCGTGCGCTAGTTCCGCACCAACCACCCGGTTCGCGCCGGGTGACCCGCTCCTCCCCGGCCCGACCGGCCGACGAGGAGACGTCCCTTGACTCATTTCTACATCACCACGGCGATCCCGTACGTGAACGCGGAACCGCACATCGGCTTCGCCCTGGAGCTCGTCCAGGCGGACACGCTGGCCCGTCATCGGCGGCTGCGCGGCGATGACGTGCGGTTCCTGACCGGCACCGACGACAACGCGCTGAAGAACGTCACCGCGGCCCGGGACGCGGGCCTGGATGTGCGTACTTTCGTGGCACGGAACACTGAGCGGTTCCGAGCGCTGCGCGAGACGTTGGACCTTTCGTACGACGACTTCATCCGCACCGGGTTCGACGCGCGGCACGCCGCGGGGGTGGAACGGTTGTGGCGGGCCTCGGCGGCGCGCGGCGACTTCTACCTGAAGTCGTACACCGGCCTGTACTGCCTGGGCTGCGAGGAGTTCGTGACCGAGCCAGTGTGCCCCGAGCACGGCACGGTGCCGGAGGAGGTGAGCGAGGAGAACTGGTTCTTCCGGTTGTCCGCGTACACCTCGCAGGTGCTGGAAGCGTTGGAGCACATCAGGATCGAGCCCGCGGCCCGCCGCAACGAGGTGCTTTCCCTTGTCCGGTCCGGGCTTCAGGACATCAGCGTGTCCCGCCCGGCGGCGCGGTCCGGCGGCTGGGGCATCCCGGTGCCGGACGACCCGTCCCAGGTGATCTACGTGTGGTGGGACGCGCTGGCCAACTACGTGACCGCGCTGGACGGTCCCGGCGAGTTCGACACCTGGTGGCAGAACGCGGAGAAGACGCACGTGATCGGCAAGGGCATCACCCGCTTCCACGCGGTGTACTGGCCCGCGCTGCTGATCTCGGCCGGGCTTCCCTTACCGGACACCATCTTCGTGCACGACTACCTCTCGGTGGACGGCGCGAAGATCTCCAAGACCCTGGGCAACGGCGCCCACCCCAAAGACCTGGTGGCCAAGTACGGCACGGACGCTGTGCGCTGGTGGCTGCTGCGCGAACCGGCCCGCCTCGACCAAACCGACTTCACCGAAGACCGCCTCATCGACCGCGCCGACACCGAACTAGCCAACGGAATCGGCAACCTCTTCAACCGAGTCCGCGGCCTCTCCACCGGCGTGTCCCCCTTTCCTCCGCCCCGTGTCCCCCGTTCCTCCGGGGTGTGTTCCCCGTTGGCCGCCAAGATCGACTCCGCTTTGGCGGTGTTCGACTTCAAGGCCGCGACCGGAGCGATCGTCGACGCGGTCACCGAGGCGAACCAGCTCATCGAGACCTCGAAACCCTGGCAGCTCAAGGGTTCGGAACGTGAGGAGGTGCTGGACCGGCTCGGCCGCGCGTGCTGGGAGATCGCGCACGAACTCACGCCGTTCCTCCCGGCCGGGGCGGAACGCCTGCTGGCCGAGCCGCGCGCGTTCCCGCGGCTCAGCGAGGACCGTAGGGGTTAGGCGGGTAACCCTGTGGCGGGTACGGGTATCCGGGCTGCGGATACCCGTACTGCGGCTGAGGTTGTTGGTAGTACTGAGGTTGCGGCTGCTGGTAGTACTGCGGCTGCGGCGCTTGGTATTGCGGCTGCTGGTACTGCGCAGGCTGCTGATACTGCGGCTGCACAGGCTGTTGGTACTGCTGGTGTTGCTGCACCGGCTGCTGGTGGACCGGCAGCATCGACACCAGGCCCATCAGTTTCCCCAGTGCCTCAACGACTTCGTCCGGTTTGGTGCGACCGAAGATGGGGTGCTCGACGTACAGCAGCTCGTTGCCCGCGAGCGACCACGTGTGCAGCTTCTGTTCCCGCATCAGCGCCATCACCTGCGGCGTAAGGATCTGTTGCGCTGCCTGCGGGTTGGTGTCGATCAGCTTGTACCAGCGGTTGAACTTCGGGTCGTGCGTCGGCGGTTCCGGGTACTGCTCGGTGTCCCAGTTGGAGTCGGTGCTGCTCACGATCGTGAACTGCGGCAACGCCACCGGCAGCGGGATCACCCACACCGAGTCGATGGTGATGGTGTCCATCTCGTTCATCTTCTTGTTCGTCCACCGGGTGAACGTGGTCGTCACGACCGGCCGCCGGTGGTAGTCGAACATGGTGAACGGCAGACCCTGGTAGTTCCCGCTGAGCACGCCGAAGGCGAGCCGCTTGTCGCCGATCTGGTTGAACGGCAACACGTTCCAGCGCTGCAACAGCTCCGGCGCGTCCGGCCGGAACTGCCAGCCGTACATCGCCGCGGCCTGCTGGCGTTCGCTGTTGGTGTTCGCGATCCGCTTGGCCTCGTTGGTGTCCATCCTGCCCCCAGGTGGTTCGTTCAGTCCAGATAGGTCAGTCCGAATAGGTCACCGTCACCGGCGCGTGGTCCGACCACCGCTCGCCGTAGCTCGCCGCCCGCTCGATGTCCGCTTCGGACACCCGCATGGCCAGGGCTGGCGTCGCCAGCTGCAGGTCGATCCGCCAGCCGGAGTCGTTGTCGAACGCCTGGCCGCGGTAGCTCCACCAGGTGTACGGACCGGGTCCTTCGGGGTGACGGGCGCGCACGACGTCGACGTAGCCCAGGTCGTGCACGATGGTGTCCAACCAGGCACGTTCCTCAGGCAGACACCCCGACTGGCCCCGGTTGCCCTTCCAGTTCTTCAGGTCGGTGTCCCGGTGCGCGATGTTCCAGTCGCCGCCGAGCAGCACCTCGTTGCCGCCCGCCGCGGCCTTGTCCACCATCTCGGTCAGGTACGGCAGGAACGCGGCCATGAACCGCTCCTTCTCCGCCTGCCGCTCGGTCCCCACATCACCGCTGGGCACGTACACACTGCCGATCACCACACCGGGCAGCGTGATCTCGACGTACCGGCCGCTGTCCTCGAACTCCGGCGCCCCGAACCCGATCCGCACCGCCTCGGGCTCGGCCCGGCTGTAGATCGCCACACCCGCACGGCCCTTGGTCGCCGCCGGTGCGTGCACGGTGAACCACCCCTCCGGCGCGCTGACGTCAGTCGGCAACTGGTCGAGCGTGGCCCGGACCTCCTGCAGCAGCACGACATCCGCACGCGTGGACGCCAGCCACTCGGAGAAACCCTTGCGCGCGGCCGCACGCAGGCCGTTGACGTTCACCGTCGAGACGATCAAGAAAGTGTCCTCACTTGCGGGTGACCGAGAAGTTCTGGCACGAGGTGTCCAGCACGCGGCCGGTCATTGTGCCGTCCTTCGGCTCACCCGAGACCACCAGGTCCACCATGAAGTAGCCCTCCGGCTGGTCGATCCACTCCACCTGGGTGAACGTGATCTGCCCGCCCGCGCTGACCGCGACCTTCATCCGGTACTTGCCCGCCTTGGCGTTCGGGTTGGACCCCACCGGGTAGAACTCGAAGATCGCCGGCGCGCTGTCCCCCTCCGGCTGCGAGACCTGCAGCTTCAGCCCGGTCTCGCCCTGGGCACAGGTGTACGTGCCCTCCCAGTTGCCCACCACACCATCGAGTGACACCCCAGATGGCGCGGCCCTGGACGACGAGGTGCTCGGCGGACGGCCGCCACTCGGCAACGGCGGTCGCTTCGATGTGCGCGAGGTCGATGGCGCGTCCGCTATCGGCAGCGCCGTCCCGTCCACCTTCTGCGCACAGCCCGCCACCAGCCCGAACACCAGCACTACGCCAAGAAGCCTAAGCACGCGCGCAGACTACCTACCCGCAGTCGCGCCCCTGCAGCGGTTTGACGAATTCGTTCGACACCCACTTGCCCTCACCGAGCTTGCGGTAGCCGTTCTGCACCAGCTTCTCGGCGTCGACCTCGGCGTTCATCTTGTAGCTGCCGACCTGCGCCGCCTTCTGGTCGGGCGCGGCACGCACCTTGAGGATGTCCGCCGTCACCGTCATCCGGCACGCGGACGCGTTCGCCGCGGGCGCGGCCCCACCACCCTGCGCGGCCCCAGCGCCCTCTTTCTGCTTGTCGCTGCCCAGGACATACAACACGATGACCCCGACCAGCACGGCGATCACTATCAGCGTTCGCTTGGGCAGTCCCAGCACGACGACCCACTCTCCCGTCCTGGCTCACCGATTCACCACGACCACGTATAACGCAATCGGCCTCCCGGGTAGAACCGCTGGCCGGCAGAACCACCCGGTTTGACCCACCGAGTCAGCGAACCACCACTGTCAGTGATGGTCCCACACCCAACCCCCGTGAGTCCGCTGTCCAGGCTTTCACGGACGACTCACGGAGGCTCAACGAGGGCCGACCCAAACACACATCCGGCCCCATTCACGGCCCGAAGAGGCACCCCCACATCTCGACTCCGCGAGCCCGAAGCGGGAACCTCGGCCCGCCCGCAAGACATCGCCTTGAGGACAGGGAAGCCAACGCGCCCCCGAACCGCAGGCGGCCCCACATCAGCACAGCCCCCAGTCGGGCCTACCCGGCACCGACCCGCGCATCAGCAGCAACCCCCCACAGCCGCCCCACGGACAGCACCCCACCCAAAGGCCTACGTGAGCTCCACCCGCACCGGTCCACGCGGCATACCACCGCGACCAAGCCCGCATCAGCAACCACAGCCGGGCCCCACGAGCATCAGCCCGCAGGGCCCCCGGCAAGATCTCAGGCCATCTTCTTCTGCAGGTTCTCGTCCAGCGTGGCCAGGAACTCCTCGGTGGTCTGCCACTCCTGGTCCGGACCCACCAGCAGGGCCAGGTCCTTGGTCATCTTGCCGCTCTCCACGGTCTCGACGACGACCTTCTCCAGGGTGTTCGCGAACCCGATCACCTCGGGGGTACCGTCCTGCTTGCCGCGCGCCTCCAGGCCACGGGTCCACGCGTAGATCGACGCGATGGGGTTGGTGGAGGTCGGCTTGCCGGCCTGGTGCTGGCGGTAGTGGCGGGTCACGGTGCCGTGCGCGGCCTCGGCCTCGACCTTGCCGTCCGGGGTCATCAGCACGGAGGTCATCAGGCCGAGCGAGCCGAAGCCCTGGGCCACGGTGTCGGACTGGACGTCACCGTCGTAGTTCTTGCAGGCCCAGACGTACCCGCCCTCCCACTTCAGCGCGGCGGCGACCATGTCGTCGATCAGCCGGTGCTCGTAGGTCAGGCCCTTGGCGTCGAAGTCGGCCTTGAACTCCTCCTCGAACACGCGCTGGAAGATGTCCTTGAAGGCACCGTCGTACGCCTTGAGGATGGTGTTCTTGGTGGACATGTACACCGGGTAGTTGCGCTCGAGGCCGTAGCGCAGCGAGGCGCGCGCGAAGTCCTCGATCGACTTGTTGAAGTTGAACATACCCAGCGCGACACCGCCGTCGGGACCGTAGTTGGCCACGACGTGCTGGATCGGCTCGGAGCCGTCCTCCGGGGTGAACGTGATGGTCAGCTCGCCGGAGCCGGGCACCTTGAAGTTGGTGGCCTTGTACTGGTCGCCGTGGGCGTGACGGCCGATGATGATCGGCTTGGTCCAGCCCGGCACGAGCCGCGGGATGTTGGAGATGACGATCGGCTCGCGGAAGATCACGCCGCCCAGGATGTTGCGGATGGTGCCGTTGGGCGACAGCCACATCTTCTTGAGGCCGAACTCCTCGACCCGGGCCTCGTCCGGGGTGATCGTGGCGCACTTGACGCCGACCCCGTGCCGCGCGATGGCGTTCGCCGCGTCCACCGTGACCTGGTCGTCGGTGGCGTCCCGGTGCTCGATCCCCAGGTCGTAGTAGTCGAGGTTGACGTCCAGGTACGGGTGGATCAGCTTGTCCTTGATGAACTGCCAGATGATGCGGGTCATCTCGTCGCCGTCGAGCTCGACGACCGTCCCCTCGACCTTGATCTTCGCCATCGGGTTCCTCTCCCGGGATGTCTCGTCTCTGAGTAACGGTACAAGCGTACTGGTATGAGTTCGCGCCCGTGTCGCGACCGTCACTCAGGTCGGATCGTATGACCACCCGGGAGAGGAGACCGAATGACCTAACTGCTGCGCCGCCGCCGCGCGAACAGCAACGCGATCAGGCCGCCGATCAGCAGCAGACCGCCCACCAGCAGATACGGGCCGCCCGCGAAGCCGGTGCTGGCCAGCCCGGAGGTGTTGGACTCGTTCGCCACCACAACTGGCTTCGTGGTCGTGGTCACCGACGAGCCGCCACCGGACGTCTTGGTCGACGTGGTGCTGGACGTGCTCGTGCCGGTCGTCGACGTGGTGGTCTTGGTCGTCGTGGTGGTGGTCTTGGTCGTGGTAGTCGTCGTGTCCTTCGTGGCGCACACGAACCAGTGGCTGATCTCGGCGGGCTTGCCGCTCGGCACCAGCGGCGCATGCAGGTCGTTCCACGGCAACGCACCCAGGTTGGGGTACTTGTTGTACGCCGGGCCGCCCTTCACGATCACGCCGGTGACCGTGTAGCCGGACGGGACCGCGGTGATGTCGATGTAGGTGTTCTCGGTGATGTGCGAGGTCACCTTGATCTCGACACCGGGCAGGCCCGCGCCCGCACAGGTGGTCACGTTGCCCGAGATCGCGGTCGCCCTCGGGTCACCAGAGACGGGCGGGTCATCTGGGGCAGCGGTGCCGAAGGTGGCGCCGGCGAGCAGCACACTCGTGGACAACGTGAGGACTGCCAGCGCACGACGAACGATGCGCTCCATCCGGGCCTCCTAGGTTGGGGACGACTGATCTAGATAGTGAGCGCCCATCCGGCCTAGTGCTGTTACTGCGTTTCGCAGTATTGACCTCGCCGTTAGCACCCCGTGACCTGCGGTTTTCACGATCACGCCACCGTCCACAAAGGATCCCCAGGTCAGGGCCGGGAAACCGCTATCCTTCGCCCGGTTGATCTTCGAGGGGGGAGTTCGGCATGGCCACGGGACCCACGCACGCCGTGAGCGGCTTACTCGTGTGGTCGGCGGTGACGGCGCTGCTGCCCGGTCACGCGATCGGGGAGCTGAGCCCACGCGCCTGGGTGGTCGGGGCGGTGCTGGCCACCGGCGCGGCGCTGCTGCCCGACCTGGACCACCCGCAGTCGACCGTGTCCCGGACGTTCGGGTCGATCAGCCAGGGGTTCTCCAGCGGGATCAACGCGGTGAGCCACGGCATCTACCGGCTGACCAGGACCAGACGTGACTCCAACCGCGACGGCGGCCACCGCGGCCTCACGCACACCCTGTTCTTTGCCCTGCTCGCGGCCCTGCTCACCACGGTCGTCGTGCAGCAGTCGCAGAAGTGGGCGCTGCCGGCGCTGATGTTCGTGTTCGCCGGCCTGGCGATCCGCGGCATCCTGCACAAGATGGACGGCAAGAACGACGCCCTGTTCATCACGCTGTTGTCCATCGGCCTGACCGCGTTGTGTCTGGTGTGGACGGAGCAGACCTCCGCGAACGCGGCCGCCTGCGGCGTCGCCGTTGGCATCGGCTGCATCGCGCACTACCTCGGCGACGCCATCACCGAACAGGGCTGCCCGATCCTCTGGCCGATCCCGTTGGGCGGCAAGACCTGGTACCCCGTCGCCCCGCCGAAGATCATGCGCATGCAGACCGGCGGCAAGGTGGAGCTCGCCGTGGTGGCGCCATTGATAACACTGGTCACGATCTGGCTCGGCCTCGCCGCGTTGCAGCACACCGGCGCCCTGCCGTTCCTCTCCGGCGTGAAGCTGTTGCCGTGGCTCTAGAGTGCACGGGTGATTCCGGGGCTGGAGATCGTCGGTGAGTTAGGCAGTGGCGGGTTCGGGGTGGTCTACCGGGCTCGTCAGGTCCAGGTGGGCCGGGACGTGGCGGTCAAGCTGGACAACCGGATCCTGAACACCGACGCGGAGAAACAGAAGTTCCTGCGCGAGGCACGGGCGGCGGCCCGGCTTTCCGGTCACCCCAACGTGGTCGCGATCTACGACGCGGGCATCGCACCCGACGGGCGGCCGTACATCGTGATGGAGCTGTGCGCGCGCGGATCGCTGGCGGATCTGCTTGCCGCACAAGGACCTCTGCCGATGGCGCAGGTGCTGGACGTGGCGCTGCTGCTCGCGGACGCGTTGGGGCACGCGCACGCGGCAGGCGTGCTGCACCGGGACATCAAGCCGGGCAACGTGTTGATCGACTCGTTCGGCGCGGTGAAGCTGGCGGACTTCGGCCTGGCGGCGATCCTGGACGCCCAGGAGGCGACCATCACGCTGGGTGCGTTGAGCCCCTCATATGCGGCGCCCGAGGCTTTCGCTTGGAGCGCGCCGACTCCGGCCGCCGACGTGTACTCGTTGGCGGCGACCATCTACAAGCTCGCCACCGGCCGCGCGCCGCGTGATATCCCTTGGCCCGCAACGTCTCTGGACGCTCTGACGTCGGCATTGCGGAGCGAGGTCGCGCCGGTCCCGAACGCGCCGGCGCACTTGAACTCGGCGTTGATCCGTGCGCTGGCAAGCGATCCCGCGGCGCGGACGCCGAGCGCGGGAGCGTTCGCCGAGGAACTGCGTGGTGCTGTGACCGCGCCTCCGGCAGTCGCCGCTCCAGCACCCGCGCCTTCACCTTCACCTTCACCGGAGGCTCGGCGGCGTCGGTGGTGGCCGATTCCGGTAGCGGCCGTGGTCATCGTGGTCGCCGTGGTGGTGTCGATCTTCGTGTTCAAGGGGCCCGACTCACCGGGAGTCGCGTCACCACCCGGGTCCCCGTCGTCCGCGGCCCCAGTGGGAGCGCCGCCGAGGCTGGTGGCGTGCGGCGACCGGTTCTGCACGGCCGCCGACCTGTGTTTCCACGGCATCAACAACGACGCCGAGAAGCCGTCCCACGCCAGGGAAAGCCCCTGCGACGAGCCGCACTACTGGCAGGTCTTCGGCGGTGGCTGGCTGGCCAGGATGCCCGCCACCCAGCTCGCCGTCGAAGAGCTGCCCGAGATCGCCACTGCCTGCACCACTCCCGCGCTGAAGGCCCGGCTCAAGCCGGGGGTGACCGCCGAGGCGTGGTCGATCGCGGCGGTGGCCACTCCCGGTGACCGGCCGTACTTCTACTGTTTCGGCCAGAAGGAAGGCGCCGGTGAGACAGTCGGTTCCATCTTCGCCAGCGGGTGATCCTGGTCGTACGATCCGGCGCGTGAACGTGTTCGACGAGATCGCCACCCACTACGACGAGGACCTGTTCCACCAGGTCGTCGCCGAGAAACTGATCAGTGGGCTCGCCGACGCGCCCTGTCCCCGGCTGGTCCTCGACGTCGCCACCGGGACCGGGGCCGCGGCCTTCGCCGCTGTCCAGCACCTCGGCGCCCGCCGGGTGGTCGGCGTTGACCTGTCCGCGGGGATGATCTCGCGGGCGCGCGCGAAGTCCGCGGTGCAGGACCCGGAAAGCAGGATCACCTGGACGGTCGCGCCCGCGGTGCCCGCGCCGGTTCCGGACGCCAGTGTGGACCTTGTGCTGTGCGCGTCCTCGCTGCACTTCCTTGGCGGCGCGGCGTTACGCGACTGGCAGCGGGTGCTGCGGCCGGGCGGCAACATCGCGTTCACCCTGCCGATGGCCTCCTCGTTCCGGCCGACCGGGGAGTTCGCCTCGCTGGTCGCCGCCGACCTGCCGCTGCCCCGGGACGCCGATGAGGCCGCCGCCGTGGCCGCCGGGTTCCGGGACGCCACCGCCCACCGGTTGGACGCGCCGGACGGGAAGGTCGTCTTCCTGGTCTACGCCTCGGTCTGACCCGTCGACTGGATCTGGTCGACCAGGATCGCGAGGCGTTCCTTCTGCCCTTTGGCCGGCAGACGAGCGCCGCGGGTGAGCATCACCAGTCCGTGCAGTGCGCTCCACACCACTTCGGTGAACATGCCCAGGTCACGGCCGCCCGCGAACGGCTCCACCACGGACCGGATGGCCGCGAACCCGTCCTTGAGCGGCTGCGGTGTCTCCTCCTGCGCGAACACCAACGGCGTGGCCAGGGTGAACATCGCGTCGTACAGAGCCGGGTTGGACTCCGCGAAGTTCACGTAGGCGCGCACCACCGGTTCGAGGCCGCGGTGCCGGTTGAGTTCGGCCGCCAGCTCGGTGAAACCCTCGAGCGCCACCGCGCCGACAATCGCGTCCTTGCCCGCGAAGTGGCTGTACAGCACGGGTTGGCTGTACTCGATCAGCTCGGCCAGCCGCCTCGTGGTGACCGCGTCCCAGCCCTCCGCCTCGGCCAGCCGCCGCGCCGTCGTGATGATCAGCTGGTGCCGCTCGGCCCGTTCCCGCTCGCGCCGCTCCTGAATAGCCATGACACAAATCCTAGCACCGCTAGCGCATCGAGCAACGCTCATGCTAGCGTCGCTCTAGAAGCTAGCAGCGCTAGGAAATGAGGAAGTCATGCAGTACGTGGCCATCGCCATCACGGTTCTGTGCGGTCTGGGCATCATCACCGCCGGCGTCCAGTACCTGGTGGCACCGGCGAAGACCGCCAAGTCCTTCGGCCTCCCGGCCTGGCCCGACGGCCGCAGCCTGGCCTGGCTCAACCTCAAGGGAGTCCGCGACATCGTGTCCGGCCTCGTCGCCCTGATCCCCCTCGCCCTGGGCCAGTACCAGGTCCTCGCCTACCTCCTGCTCGCCGCCGCCCTGACCCCCATCGGCGACGCCCTCACCATCCTCAGGTACCGCGGCAACAAAACCCTCGCCTACGCCATGCACGGCAGCACCGCCATCATCATCCTGATCGCCTCCGTGCTGTTCTTCGTCAGCTGATCGCGCCAGTCCAACCGGCTATGTCCACGCAATCGAGCGATTCCTGGACTAGGTGTTGCGGGTCATGAGGTTGGTGACGCGGGTGAGGGCCTGAGGATGGGGACGGGTCTTTCAGCGGCAGGATGAGAAGTACCACCAACTCG
>NZ_JBFAPA010000039.1:0-18278 GCF_040675465.1 Actinocrispum sp. NPDC049592
GTTTGTGGCCCCCACTTGACAGATGCGATTGCGCAAGCGCCAGGCCATACCGGAGGGACAGGGCACGAAGGCGGGGTCTGTTGCGCTTCGCGTTGATGGGTCACCCACATCGGTGATGGCCTTGCGCAGCGCTGAAATCGTGGGTTGTGCCCGGTAGTATGGAGCTATGCAAGGCAGTGGAAATTATTGGGGTAAAACAAAAGAAGAGATCGTTGCTGCCCTGCAGGCGTCCGAGACTCAGGCCCGGCGGATCCACCATGGACAGCTCGAGCTCGTGGCCTTTCTGAACAACCAAGGTCTCGCCACCGAACTCGGCTACTCCAACCCGGCGGCGCTGCTGGTGCACGCGCTGCGGATCTCGCCCAAGGAAGCCAAACTCCGCTTGGCGCAGGCCGAAGCGCTGTTCCCGAGCATCACCCCCACTGGCTCCGTCATCGAGCCCGCCCTGCCCGCAACCTCCGCCGCTCTGGCCGCCGGAGGCATCGGGTCCGAGGCTGTGGATGTCATCCGCAAGACTCTCAAGGACTTGCCGGATCTGGAGCCGGAGAAGCTCGCGTTGGCTGAGTCCACGATGGTCGCTCAGGCCGCCGAGGACGACCCGAACGCGTTGGCACGCTTCGGCACTAGGGTGCGCAACATCGTGGACCCCGACGGTCCGCCTCCGCCCGATCCGGAACCCAAGCAGCCCGATCGGATGTTGCACATTCGCGCTCGCCGGGATGGTGGCCTTGACTTCCGCGGCCACTTGCCCGCCGAGGATGCCCACCTGCTACACCCGGTGATCAAGAAAGGTGAACAGCGCCCCTCCGACCGCACGGATGACCGGTGCCAGGCCGAGCGCGTGGCCGATGCGTTCGTGGAGACCTTGCGGATGGCAGCCCAGTGCCCGGCCAAGCCCACGAAGAACGGTCTGCGCACCCCGGTCGCTATCACCATCTCCTATGAAGATCTGCTCAAGGAGTTGGATGACCGCATCCTCGTCGGCCCGGACACCTACCTCACCGCGAGGGAAGCTCGGCGGATCGCCTGCGACAGCCACGTGTTTCCTGCCGTGCTGGGCAGCAAGTCCGAGCCTTTGGACATCGGGGTCAGTTCCTACACTGTCCCCGCCCACATCCGCCGCGCCTTGATCCTCAGGGATGGTGGCTGCGCTTTCCCGAGCTGCGGCGTTCCTGCCAGTGCCTGCGACGGGCACCACATCGTCCACTGGCGCAACCACGGTCCGACCAAAGTGGACAATCTCGTTCTTCTCTGCCCCCACCATCATCGGTTGGTTCACCGCAGTGACTGGACCATCCAGATGGTCGACCGCGCCCCGCAGTTCATTCCGCCCGCGTACATCGACCCCAGCCGAACCCCCAGAACCAACTCCGCCCGAAGACCACCACAACCACGAACACCCCTGCCCACCGCCGCCTGACCCAGGGACCCCCATCCCTAGGCGCTGGTGCTGTTGCATGGGGGTGGCCCGGCGGTCAGGCTGCCGGGCCAGGGGGTTGGTGTTGTTGCTTGTGGTCAGTGGGTTGTGGTTTGGGCTGCTTCGATGATGGTGTTGGCGACTAGTTTGGGTTCTGAGACGAGGACTGCGTGGGAGGCGCCGGGGACTTCGGTCGTTTTGGAGTGGGCGCGTTTTGACATGAAACGTTCGGAGGCTGGGGGGATGTTCTTGTCGGCGGTGGGGATGATGCTCCAGGAGGGGATGGTCTTCCACGCCGCGGCTGCGGAGGGCTCGGCGAGGGCGGACTTGGCGATGGGGCGCTGGGTGGCGGCCATCAACCTGCCCTCGGACTGGGGGACGTCCGCGGCGAACTGCTTCCAGAACAGGTCCTGTTTGACGTAGAGGTCCGTGTCGCCGCCTGGGAGGGGGACTTCCTGCAGGGTCTGGCCGAGGGTGCTGCCGGGGAACTTGTTCGACAACTCCACTGCGGACTCGCCGACCTCGGGGATGAACGCGGCCACGTAGACGAGGGCCTTGACGTGGCCCTCCTCGCCCGCCGCGGCGTTGGTGGCGACCTGGCCGCCGTAGGAGTGTCCAACCAGGACAACGGGGCCCTGGACACTGTCCACAAGCGCCTTGATGTAGGCGGCGTCGGAGGCTACGCCGCGGCGGGGGTTGGCTGGGGCGATGACGTTGTAGCCGCGTTGGCGCAGCCGCTCGATCACGCCGTTCCAGCTCGAACCATCCGCGAAGGCGCCGTGGACCAGGACGATGGTGGGTTTTGCCCCGGATGGGTGGCGGTTGTCGGCGTTGGCGGCCGAGGATGCGACACCCGCGGCCCCGAACAGGGCCACAGCGGCGGTGATCGCCGCGGCGCGGGCGAAGTGCGTGCGGATCTTCATGGTTCTCCTCGGCTCGGGCCCCTGTCCGTGCGGCAGGGAATTCGCCCTGGTATCAAGTCTGAGTAGCGCGAGTGGACTAACAGTGATCTTTTAGTGCGGTTGGGTGGGAGGAGGTCGTGTGCAGCAGGTCCCGGCAGTGCGGTTCGGTGTACTCGGCCCGGTGCGCGCCTGGCGATCCGGCGAGGAACTGGACCTCGGCCCCCGCCAGCAGCGGCTGATCCTGGCGATCATGCTGGCCAGGACCGGAAACTGGGTCAGCATGGACGAACTGATCCAGCTGCTGTGGGCCGAAGACGCACCGCCGAGCGCGGTCAACGTCATCCACCGGCACGTCGGACAGCTCCGCCGCCTGCTCCAGCCGACGCTGCCCGCGCGGGCCGCGGGCCGCTGGCTCATCCGGGAAGGCGCCGGATACCGGTTGAAGGTCACCGCCGCGTCGGCCGACCTGCTGGAGTTCCGCGAACGCGTCCGACAGGCCGCCGGCCAGGACGACGCCGACGCGGTCGCCACGTACGGGAAGGCGTTCGAGCTGTGGCGCGGGCCGTGCGCCGACGGTTTGGGGCCCGGACCGGTGTTCACCGCGGTCGACAACGAGGTGGTCGCTGCCGCCAACGACATGGCCAAGGTGGCGTTGCGGTGCGGCCGTGGCCAGGACGCTTTGCCGGTTCTGCGCCGGATCGTGCCGTCGGACCCGTTGAACGAGCGTCTGCACGCCCGGCTGATGGCCGTGCTGGCCGCTTCGGGGCATCAGGCCGAGGCGTTGAACGTGTACCAGGCCATCACCGAGCGCCTGGCTGGGGACCTGGGCATCGATCCCGGGTCTGACCTGCGGTCCGCGCACGCTCAAGTGCTGCGGCAGGACCATGAGGTGGGTGAACCGCGGGCTGGTTTGGCGGTTGTCCGCCCCGCGCAGCTGCCGCTGGACCTGCCCAGCTTCGGCGGTCGGCAGGCGGAACTGACCCGGATGCGCGATGCGGTTCTGGGGGAGGGGACGCCGGTTCCCATCGTCACTGTGGACGGTATGCCGGGGGCGGGGAAGACCACGATCGCCGTGCATCTCGCGCACGACCTGGTCGAGCGGTATCCGGATGGGCAGCTTTACGTCAACCTGCGCGGGTTCGACCCCAGCGGGCTCGCGGTCGAGCCGACCGCCGCTCTTCTGGGCTTCCTGACGGCGTTGGGTGTTCCTGGTGAACTCGTCCCGCCCGATTTGTCCGCGCAGTCGGCGTTGTTCCGTAGTCACCTGGCCGGCAAACGCATGCTTGTCCTGCTGGACAACGCCCGCGACATCGATCAGGTGCTGCCGTTGCTGCCTGGGGAGTCGAGCTGCCTGGTGATCGTGACGAGCCGGGACCGTTTGGTGGGGTTGATCGCGACTGAAGGTGCGCGGCCGTTCACGCTCAACCCGGTGCCGGTGGACGAGGCCCGCGAGATCCTGGAGCTGCGCCTAGGTGCACTGCGCAGCCGTGAACAACCCGAAGCCGTCGACCAGATGGTCGCGGTGTGTCAGGGGCTGCCGTTGGCTTTGGCGATCGTCGCGGCGCGGGCGGAGACGTACCCTGATGTTCCCCTCAGTGAGATCGCGGCCGAGCTCATGTCCGGTTTGGACGCTCTGAGCCTGGACTCGGAGCGCGGAGTGCGGGCGGTGTTCTCGTGGTCGTATCAGGCGTTGAGCCCGATGGCCGCGCGGCTGTTCCGATTGCTTTCCTACCACTGGGGTCCGGACACCGCGGCGCCCGCGTGCGCGAGCCTGCTGGCCGTGTCGGTGCGCGAGGCACAGGCCACGATCGCCGAGCTGAGCCGGACGCGGCTGGTCACCGAGCACGTGCCGGGGCGGTTCCTGTTGCACGACCTTGTTCGGGCGTATGGGATGGAGCTGTCCCAGGAACTGGACTCGCCTTCCGAGCGGGCCGAGGCCGTGCACCGGATGCTGGCGCACTACCTGCATTCCGCGCACGCGGCGAACCTGATGATCGTGCCGCACCAGCTGACCGAACTGGAACCCGCGCCGCACGGGGTGATTCCAGAGCCATGCCGGGATGTCGCGGCCGCGTACCGGTGGCTGACGATCGAGTATCGCGTGCTGTTGATGGGGATCGGGCAGGCGATCGAGTCGGGGCACGCGCGGATCGCCTGGCAGCTCGCGGTCACGCTGTACACCTTCCAGCACCACAACGGTCTGCTGCGGGACTGGGCGGCCGCCTCGCAGGCCGCGGTCACCGCCGCGGACGAGGCAGGCGACGGACTGGGCCGGGTGCGGGCGCGCCGAAGCCTTGCCGGGGCTTATTTCATGTTCGGCGACGGCCAGACAGCGTTGAAACTACTGCACGAGACACAGGCCCTCATCGACGAACTGGGGCTACCAGGGGAAAGCGCGTTCGTCTCACGCGGCATCGCTGAGACACTGGGCGAGGGCCTGCCGAACCTCCCACAGGACAACCCCGCGGCGATGCGGTACTTCCGGCTCGCGATCACCCAATACCGCGAGATCGGGCATGTCCAAGGTATCGCGTACTGCATGGAGGGCTTGGCGAAATGCCATGCCCTGCAAGGAGAGTACGCCCAAGCAGTCGAGTTGCTGAACGAGGCACTGGAGCTACACAGGTCCATTTCGGACTCGGTCGGCGAGGGCTACGTCTTCGTCCGCCTCGCCGACATCGACCTGCGAATGGGCAACCTCGACAACGCCGTGACGCGCCTCGACCAGGCCATCGCACTGCACGTCCGCGGCCGGCACCGGTTCATGACCATCGAGGACCTCGAGCTGCTCGGCGACGTCCGCCTTGCCCGCGACGAACCCGACGCCGCCCGCGCCGCCTGGACCCAAGCCCTCGACCTCTGCACCGAATTCGGCGCCACCGCCAAGGTCACCACTCTCCAGTCCCGCCTCGCCCAGCTCCCAGCCTGACGTGGCAAGGACTTTGGCAAGCCCGATGGCAATGTCGCGTTGCGACGATCCCTGCCATGAAGATGAAAATCGCGGCCCTCGCGGCCGGTCTCCTCACAGCGTTCGCCGTCGCCTCCCCAGCCTCCGCTGCCACCTCTGTCCCAGATGACACGGTAGCGGCCGTCAGCAAACAACCGGGCAACATCGAGCAGGCGAGCGATGGCTGGTGCCACTTCCACAACTGGGGCGGCACGTTCTTCTGCAAGGGCACCGGCATCGACGCGGTGGTCTGGGTCAAACCCGACCACTACCCGCAGGTCTTCGTGATCGGAACCAACTGGCACATGTACAGCCGCTGGTCCACGGCATCAAGCGTGAGCGGCTGGCAGGACATGAAGGGCGCCTGCAACCCGAGCTATGGTCTTCCGGCACGATCCAGCGGCTGGAACATCACCATCGCCTGCGTCGGCACCGACGGCAACTGGTGGCACACCAGCCGCGGCAACGGCAACTGGTCCCCTTGGACCCGCGGCGGTCTCTGACCAGAACAAAAGAAGCGGCCCTGCCTACCCGGCCAGGGCCGCTCACCCCGCCAACCCCCCAGACACCCAACCCCTGCCTAGAGCGCGACCTACGCCGGGCGAAGCCCGGCATTCGGGAGTTTGGGGGGCGTGCCCCAACATGGATCGGACGACGTGGGCCGCGCTATCCCCGGACACACGTCTCCGGAGGGCGGAGGATGCAGGGATCGAACCTGCGCGGCTTGCACCGACCACCGTTTTCGAGACGGATGCCTTCCCACTCGGCCAATCCTCCATGCTGCCCGTCGAGGGGTTGAACCTCGGTCTCCGGGGTCAGGGCCCGGCGTCCGTGCCGGCTGGACCAACGGGCATGGGTGTGGTGTTGGTGTGGTGTTGCTCCCGGGCCAGGGGTCGAACCTGGGCTGCCGGATTCAAAGTCCGGTGTGCTGCCGGTTACACCAACCGGGAGTGGTGCCCCTACCAGGATTTGAACCTGGACTGGACGCGTTCTGAGCGCGTTGCCTCTGCCGTTGGGCTACAGGGGCTTGTCTTGCTGTCCCGCGTACGGTTCCGGGGAGTCGAACCCCGACTGGACTGGCCCTCAACCAGTTGCCTCTACCGTTGGGCTAGAACCGCTCGTCTGTTCATTCACTCCCGCACCGGTGGAAGGAATCGAACCCTCGGGTAACGGGTTTGGAATCCGTTCCGCTTCCAAAGCTCACCGGCCTGAAAAGAGAAAATCGCAGCGCGAACAAAGCCGTGCACATAAAAAGAACCGCCCGGTCCGGTTTCCCGGTGGGCGGCTCCCTGGCGCACGACGCTGGTCACGTCATGGCGGAGAGCCGCAGGTCAGCTGCGATTGCAGCCATAGCAGGAGAAGCTGCGAGGACGACCACAGCACAGCAGATGACTGCTGCGACTGAGCGGTGCGTGCCATGACCTTCTCCTTAGCCGTGAAATCTTGTGGCTCTAGTTTGCCCATGAGTGGCGACCGCGTCAATGGGAATTACGGATTCAATCTGTGGAGGTCCCGGGGGAACAATGTGACCTGCCGGATGTTGCTCACCCCGAGCAACCCGGCCGTCCAGCGTTCCAGGCCCATCGCGAACCCGCCGTGCGGCGGCATGCCGTACCGGAAAGTGTCCAAATAGGACGCATACGGCTCCGGGTCCTCGCCGCGGGCGGCCAGGGCTGCGAGGTAGTCCGCGTGGTTGTGCAGGCGTTGCCCGCCGGTCACCAGCTCCACGCCGCGGAACAACAAGTCGAAACCGTTGGAGTACCCGGGCCGGGTGGGGTCCGGGTGGGTGTAGAACGGCCGCTTCGCCATCGGATAGCCCGTGACGAACAGGAACTCCGAGCCATGCTCCCGCAACGCCCACTCCGACAACGCCCGTTCGTGCGCGGGGGAGAGGTCCACCGCGCCCGAGTCGCCGAGCAGCTCCAAAGCGGCGGTGAAGTGCAGCGATGGGATCTCCTCGGGAACCGTGGGCGGCGCAACGGAAAGCCGGGCCAAAGCGGGCGTGGCGGAGGTGATCATCCCGGCGACGACCGTGCGCAACACGGCCATCACGTCGACATGGGACGAGATGAACCCGAGCTCGGCGTCCAGGCTGGTGTACTGGGCGAGATGCCGCCCGGTGTCGTGCGGCTCGGCCCGGAACACCGGCCCCACCTCGTACACCCGCTCGAATACCCCGACCAGCGCCTGTTTGAACAACTGCGGCGACTGCGCCAGAAAAGCCCGGCGACCGAAGTACGAGACGCCGAAGACCGAGGAACCCGACTCGGTCGCCGACCCGACGATCTTCGGTGTATGTATCTCTGTGAACTCCAGCGAGTCCAATGTGGACCTGAAACCGGCCGCGCTCGCAGCGGTCACCTCGAACTGCCCGCGCAGCAAAGGATGCCGCAACGCGACTGAGGCGTTGTCCAAAATGGTCGGCAGAGTAGCGGAATACCCAGGCCGGTACAGGTCGAAGGGCGGCGGAGCCGACGGGGCGGACAACAAGGACACCGCGGGCGAGGTGAGTTCGGCGCCGCCGGGCGCCTGAGGGTTGGCCACCACCAGGCCGGACACCGAGATCACGGTCTCCTCGGGCACGCCAGGACCGGTCGTGACCACTTGAGCCAGGCCGGAACGGTCGCGCACGACCAGGAAGGTGACGGACTTCAACACGCGCCGGCGGTGCACCCAGCCGGCGATGCTCACGTGCTGGCCGACCCTGGAGGGCAGGTCGGCAGCCAGGACACGGGAGATCATCACAACTCCTCGCGAAGTGAGTGCTGACCCCTTGGGAGTGCGGGCGAGAAGGGAACTCGCGGTGCCACCGCACTTTCACCGCCCGGAGGCGGCCTCGACAAGCCCTGTGACGGGGGCGGGCCGGCGGGGCATTTCCTCCCCGCACTCGGGAGTGTCTTCACCGCGGGACGTGCGACCGCCTTCCCAGCTGCCGGCGGCTCTCTCTGCGCACGCGGTCCACGGCTACTCGGCTCCGTCATCGCGTTGCCGCACAGCCTAAAACGCCGGCGGCGGAAGCGCCTTCAGTTTTTCAGCACCCCGCGTGGGTCGTCCAGCAACGGCTGCAACGCCAGCTCGGCGGCACCCAGCAGCACCGAGTCGGCCAGCTCACCGGGCACGATCGGGGTGTGCGCGAGGTCGGTGAGGAACGCTCGTTCGGCGAGCGTGGACCGGACGACGCCGGGTTCGAGCGTGTAGAGCCGGCCGAGCGTGCCGCCGAGCACGATCCGGTCCGCGTCGACGATGTTGGCCAGGCTCGCCAGCCCGATCGCCAGCCGCGTGTTCACCTGCCGCACCGCCTCCAGGACGGAAACCGAAGGCGCGGCCAGCAAAGCGTCGACGCGAGCGGCGACATCCCGCAGCGAAACGTCAGTGAGCCCGAGCAACCGCAGCAGCGCCAGGTGATCGGCCTCGACCTCGAGGCAACCCGTTGAGCCACAACGACATAGCGCGCCAGCCGGGTCTACGGTGATGTGCCCGGGCTCCATCGCGTACCCGTGCGCACCGGTGAACAGGCGGCCCTCGCTGATCGTCGCCCCACCGAGCCCGACGTGCGCGGTGGTCAGGTACAGCAGTTGAGTGGCGCCGCGGCCAGCACCGTGCCGGTACTCGGCCAGCGCTGCTAGGTTCGCGTTGTTGGCCACCTGCAAGGGAACCGAGCCAAGCCGCTCCCGCATCAGCTCTCGCAACGGAACCCCGGGCCACCCCATGTGCAGCGCCGCCGGAGCGAACCCGTCCGAAGTCCGCACCGGGGAGGAGACCGCCAGCCCAACCCCGAGTACGCCATCGCGGACATACGACGACACGACCGAGGCGAGGTCGTCGAGGGTCTCCGTCGCATGTGGACTCCGCAACGGATGCTCCGACCGGGACAACACCCGGCCACCGAGACCGACCGTGCCGACGGAGAACGTGTCCGCGTCGATGTGCGCGGCGACCACCGTCGGCGCCGAGGGGGAGACCGTCACCAGGTGCGAGGGCCGCCCGCCCTCGCCGGCCGTCCGCGCGCCATTGCGGTCGATCGTGATCAGGCCGAGGTCGTCCAGCTCGCCCAGCAGGTAGCCCATCACGCTGCGGCCCACACCCAGCCGGTCGGTCAGCTCCGCCCGGCTCGCGGTGCCCCCGGCCTCGTGCAGGGCGAGCAGGACCTGGCCGAGCGAGTCCCTCGGCGCTTGTATTCCGCCGCCCATGCTCGTATCGTACCTTTGTACAGCAACTGCACAAACTGAGGGGTTCGCCGTGACCGTCCTGGGCCTGTTCGCGGGTGCGCTGACCACCCTCAGCTTCCTTCCGCAGGTGATCCGGACGATCCGGACGCGCAGCGCGCGCGACCTGTCCTGGCTGTGGCTGCTGATGATGTCGGCCGGGATCGGCGCGTGGTTCGTCTACGGGCTGCTCGGCTCGGACGTTCCGGTCATGGCCGCCAACGGCCTCACCCTGGTGCTCGTCGGCACGCTCGCCGTGCTCAAGGCGCACCAGGAACGGCAGCACGCGCTCAGTACTGCCAGTTGATCCCGCTGCCGCCGTACTGCTCGATCGGGATCGCCTCGGCGCCGGGCGGCAGCCGGTCGGTGTAGAGCTTGCCGTGCAGGTGGTCGATCTCGTGCGCGACCAGCCGCGCCACCCCGCGCTCGAAGATGGTGATCTTGCGCGCGCCGCTGAGGTCCTGGTGCTCGACGTGGATCACCAGCGGCCGGGGGACCAGGCCGCGCACGTCGAAGAAGCTCAGGCAACCCTCGTACTGTTCGTCGTGGTGCTCGCCGTTCTCGATGATCCGGGCGTTGAGCAACATGATCACGTCGTCGGTGCCGGGCGGGAACACGATCGCCGCCGACCGGTCGATGCCGATCTGGTTGGCCGCCAAGCCCATTCCCTTACCGAACGTATGCGCGTGTGCCACCCGTTTGGCGGCGGAGTGCAGCTCCGCGACCACCCGTTTGGCGTCTTCCGCTTCCGCCGGAAGGGAAAACGGCCGCGCGGGCCGGTGCAGGATCGGGTCGTCGGACTGCACCACACCCAGCGAACGCATGACCTGGCTGGGTTTCTCGGCCTCCGGCTCGGTGAGCGCGGCCGGCCGCTGGCGGAAGTGCCACTCCAGCCGGTAACGCGCGTGCATCGGCGGGTCCTCGGTGGTCCACGAGAAGATCCGGCGGGTGCCCGAGCGCTGCTCGTCGATGGCCGTGCGGAACGGCATCGACTCCGCGGTCATCGACGTGTGCAGACCCCAGACCGCCGGATCCAGGTGGTCGGGAAAGTCGAGGCGCATCGACACCAGCCTGGTCGGCAGCCGGATCGCGCGCTGGAACCAGTTGCCCCACTTGTCGTCGCGCACGGTGTACTCGTACTCGATCCACACGCTTTGCCCGGGGTACAACGGGAAATGGCCGCTGTCGTTGGCGAACTGCAGCCACACCTCCTTGAACGCGTCCCGGTCGTGCTGGGCCACCCAGCGCATCGGCTCGGTCCGCTCGATCCCGTACCAGGCCTTGAGCTCCAGCTCGTCCCAGGTCAGCGGCCGGTCCCGGTAGAGCGCGTTGGACAGGTCCGGATCGCCGGGGAACCGGTCCACCGAGATGCGGATCATGTAGCGGGTGATCGGGTCGGCGCCGTTGTTCACCAGGCGCCGCCGCATGACCGCGCGGTAGACCCGGCCGTCGTAGTGCAGTTCGGCGTCGTCGTGCTCGACGAACAGGCTGCCGGTGGACGGTTCGGGCAAGCGCTCCGCAGGCGGTGCCGGACGGGCCATAGCGGGCCGTAGAGCCTCGTGCTCACGCCACGCACGCCGCAGCGCCCCGCCGGCGTTCAACGCGTCGTCAGCGGCCTTGGCGAACTCCCGGGAGGGGCGCTCGTGCCCGCTCTCCACCTTCGAGACGTAGGAACGGCTGTAGCCCATGGCCACCGCGACAGCCGTGCGGGACATCCCGCGCACCTCCCGCCAGCGGCGCAGTTCGCCCACGAACACGTCCTGGTTCGCGGCCTCGTCCTGGGTCGCCATGCTGCCTCCACCCACCCGACCGTGAGTACGCGTGAGCCGACCGTGAGTCCCGTTCGGTCTTCCCTTGCATGCCCGGTCATTGGTGTCCTCGTACCACAGGGATAGCACAGGAGGGCGGCTACCGTGCAGAACACGACGACCCAAGGGACGACCAATCCCACGCCGTCGCGCGGCAGAGGACTTGTCATGAGCAAGCGCGCTCGCAGTGCCCGGCGCCTGGCCAGCCTGCTGACCAGCAAGTCCGGCACCTTCGTCCGTATCTACTACGACCGTCAGATCCGCCGGTACCGAGTGGTGTGGACCAACGGCCCGGACGCCGCCCAGATGTTCACGTTCGCGGTGGGGGCCAGGGACGAGGTCCCCGAGCTGGACGTCTCGACCCTCTTGTGGGACCGGGGAACCAACAACTCCGGATAACAACCAGATCTCGTCAACCGGACGGAGTATCGCGGCTGGACGCCTGTTGTCCAAATAGCTGATGCCGCACCCCTCCCGACACCTCGTCCGGCTGGCGTGTGCCGGTCCGGTCCGTACGGCCGTCAGCCCCCGTGCCGACCGGCCGGACCGGCGTCCATCCTTTTCGCTATCAATACAGGGGAAACGAGACCGGCGGTCAGCGTTGACCGCCGGTTTCTCGTGTGATCAAGGCAAAAACACTCGACCCGGTGAATTGGCTAGGCTGAACGAGTGAACCAGTATCGGTATGTGGCGGTGGGGGACAGTTTCACCGAGGGCGTCGGCGATCCGGGCCCCGATGGGGTGTTCGTCGGCTGGGCCGACCGGTTCGCTGCCTTGCTGGCGGACCGCCGTGTCGATCAGGGTGGCGATCTGGCGTACGCGAATCTCGCTGTGCGTGGGCTTACCACCCGCCAGATTCTGGAAACCCAGTTGACGCCCGCGATAGCGCTGCAACCCGATCTGGTGAGCGCGGTCACCGGGATGAACGACCTGATCCGGCCGCGCATCGATTTCCGGCAGTGCACAGCGGATCTGGACAAGCTGATCGGCGGCCTCGCGGCGACCGGCGCGACCGTTGTCACGGCCACGCTGCCGACCCCCGGCCAGGGCACGCCGTTACCGACTCCGTTGCGGCGTCAGCTGGTCAAGCGGCTGAACCTGTGGAACGCCTTCACCCGCAAGATTGCCGCCACGCACGACGCGCTGTGCCTTGACCTCGCGGTGATGATGCCGCCGGGCATCGGCGGCTGGAGCGAGGACCGCCTGCATCCGGGCCCTGATGGGCATCGCGCCGCCGCGGAGGCGTGCATCGGTTTACTGGACGGCAATCCGCCGCGCCGGCTGGCGGTGACCGAGATCGTGGCGGAGATCCCGGACGACCCCCGGATCGCCGACCAGCTGCGCTGGGCCCGCCAGTTCCTGGTGCCGTGGATGAAACGCCGGCTGCGCCGGCAGTCCAGCGGTGCCGGAATTGTCGCGAAGCTCCCCGGCTACCGCGGTATCGTTTGACTAACTGTCGGCCGAGAGGATCTGGCCGAGGGCGGCGTCGACGCCTTTCGCGTTGGTGAGCACGGAAGACGTGCCGCCCGTCGCCTTGGCGAGGTCGGAAAGTTCTTGCTGGTTCGGGTCCGGGCCCACCGCGATGAAGCTGACCGGGAGCTTCCCCTTGCCCTTGGCCAGGTCCTGCAGCCGGGTGCGGATCTGCTGGTAGGTCAGGCCGCCGTCGTTCGGGCCGTCGGTGATCACGATGATCCGGTTGCGTTTGCCGTCAGCGTAGTTGCCCGATGCGTACTGGTACACGGCTTCCAGGCTCGTGTAGAGGTGCGTCGCGCTCGCGGGGGTCAGGGCGTCGACGGCCGCGTGCAGGGCCGGACGCTGGCTGACCGCGGGACTCGTTGGCGCGAGCTGCTTGTAGGCCTTGTCGCCGTCGAGTTTCCTGGAGAACTCCCAGAGGCCGAGCGACCCGGTGGCCATCCGGTCGGTCAGGCCGTGCAGGGCCTGCCTGACCCAGTCCATTCTGGACTTCCCGTCCCCGCCGTCGGTCGTCATCGAGCGGGACACATCCACCAGCACGGTCACCACCTGGCCGCCGTCCGCGGTGTTGCTCCAGGTGGCGGAGATCTGCTGGGTGGTGTTGGCGTCCGCGGGCACGAGGCTGGTCGTCGCGCTGTCCCAGGTGATCCCGGGCGCGTCGTGCGGGTAGTCCGCGCCGCCCGCGGCCCGCAACCCGGTGCGGTTGAACGACTTCTGCTGCGCGGGTTCCTTGAGGAACTCGCGGAACTTCTGCGCGGCCCGCAGCTGCGTGGGATCCACGCCCTGGCCGGACAACCCGACGAACGGGAAGTCGGCGGCCGGGCTGGGGCCGCGGGCGGCCATCTCGTACAACGGTTTGCGGGTCTGGGTCTTGCCGTCCAGGGCCAGGTTGCGCATGTACAGGTCGACCTCGGTGACCGGCACCGCGCTGTAGGGCGCGCCCTGCACCTTGCCGAAGTTCCCCAGTGTTACCAATGCATCCGTGGTCGAGTTGGGCACGTTCTGCGGGCGTGCGGCGGCGAGCTGGACGAGGTTCTGCTGCACCGCAGGCAGCGTCAGAGTGTCCACAGTGACCGGTCCGGCGCGTTGCGGGCTCGCTCCGGCGATGGCGCACTGCAGGGCGAGCACGCTGGCCGCGTTGTTGTTCGGGTCGGGCATGCCGATGGTGAACTTGCCCCACTCCGGCTTGCCGTAGCGGGCCCAGCCGTCCGGCGCGGTGGTCAACGCGGCCACGTCGCCCCAGGTGAACGAGTTGCCCGAGCTCAGCGGCTTGACCGCCTCCTCGGGCACGGCCAGCACGACCGGGCTGGTCGCGACCGACTCCGGCGCCGAGGCCACGAGCGTGTTGTTGGCCGCGGACAACCGGTTGACCCAGTAGGACGACTCGGGCAGCCAGGCCTGTGGGCGCGGGCCCATCACGGCCGCGTTCCACTCGCCGGACAGGCCGGCGAACACCTGGCTGGTCACCTGCCCGGCGACGTCGATGCGCACGCAGTGGTCGTAGACGACCGTGTTCTGGTCGTTCCACCGCTTCGCCGCGTCCAGGACGGCGACGGCGGCGCTCGGGGCGACGGCGACCCGCAGCACGGAGTCGCCCTCGGGACAGACCTGCGACCCGGCGGCTCTCCGGTCCATGGCGGCGTTGAGCCAGCCGACCCCGAGCCAGCCCAGCACCAGCAGGATGATCACGCCCAGGACCGCCAGCAGCCACTTCGCGACGCCGCGCTGTACCTCGGCCAGCGCGCGGTGTCGAGCCATCGATCTCCGCCCTCTGTGTCTGTCTGTAGTCGCTACCTACTAGTCAGTCGGAATTAACGCTAACAGCACCCACGGAAGGGTCAAGCTTGGTCACTCAGCGTGTCATGACCATTGCAAACCGACACCGGATCGTTATGACCTGGTCACGGGTTCATCGGTTGGGACGATCAGCGGAGGACCCGCCCGCCGCCCGGCGAACTTTGCTCCGGCCGGTCGGCGCAACGCGCCGCGACACTGGGGGTATCCCCCGTCCGTAGGGAATGACCAGCGCCCGAACGGCGTCCTCCCCTACACTGGAAGCGGTCGATTGTGGACCTTTGATCGTTGAGGAGTGAGCTGGTTCGTGAGCGGCGCACCGTCGCCCGGTGGCAGTAGCCAGCCGGGTGAAAGTCCCGGCTGCCATAGTCGCCCGGAAACCGGAGGGGCCCGGTGACCGGAGTATTAGTCGATGTCCTCGGCGTCGCTGCCGTCATCCTGCTGACGTTCGGCACAGCGGTCTTCGTGGCCGCCGAGTTCTCCCTGACCGCCCTGGACCGCAGCCAAGTGGACAGCCACGTCCGCCGGCAGCCCGACCGCCGGGCGCAGGCTGTGCAGAAGGCGCACCGGACGCTGTCGTTCCAGCTGTCCGGCGCACAGGTCGGCATCACCATCACCACCCTGACCACCGGTTACCTGGCCGAACCGCTGATCGCGGAGTGGCTCTCGCCGCTGATGGGCTGGATCGGCCTGCCCGCGGGCGCCGCGCACGGCTTCGCCGTGGCGATCGCGTTGCTGCTGGCCAACTTCATCTCGATGCTGTTCGGCGAGCTGGTGCCCAAGAACATCGCGATCTCCAGACCGCTGGAGACCGCGCGGCACGTCGCCGGGTTCCAGTCGGGCTTCTCCAAGGCGTTGCGCTGGCTGATCAACGGCCTCAACGCCGGGGCCAACTGGCTGGTCCGCCGGCTCGGCGTGGAACCGGCCGACGAGCTGGCCTCCGCGCGTTCGCCGCAGGAGCTGGGCTCGCTGGTCCGGACCAGCGCCGCGCACGGCACGCTCGACCTGGGCACCGCCCGGCTGCTGGACCGGTCGCTGCGGTTCGGCGACCGCACGGCTGAGGAGCTGATGACGCCCCGCGTGCAGGTCGAGGCGTTGAAGGCGGACGCTACCGTGCCCGAGCTCATCGAATTGGCCCGCAGCACCGGGTTCTCGCGGTTCCCGGTCTACGGCGGCGATCTCGACGACGTGCAGGGCATCGTGCACGTCAAACAGGTCTTCGGCGTGCCGCACGCGCAACGGTCGACCACGCCGATGTCGTCGCTGGCCAGCCCGGTGCTGACGGTGCCGGAGAGCCTCGACGGCGACACCCTGCTGGACCGGCTGCGTTCGTCCGGCCTGCAGGTGGCGCTGGTGGTCGACGAATATGGCGGCACCGCGGGCATCGTGACGTTGGAGGACCTGGTCGAGGAGATCGTCGGCGACGTGCGCGACGAGCACGACCGCGGCGAGGTCAGCCCGGTCCGCCCGCTCGGCAAGGACAGCTGGATGGTCTCCGGGCTGCTGCGCGACGACGAACTGGCCGAGGCGACCGGGTTCCGGATGCCGCAGGGCGAGTACGAAACGCTCGCGGGCCTGGTGTTGTCGCGGCTGGGCCGGATCCCCGAGGTCAACGACGAGGTGTTCGTCGGCGGCTGGCGGATCACGGTGATGCGGATGGACCGCCACCGCGTCGCGGAGCTGCGCGTGGCCAAGACCGACGAGGCCCCGGCGGTGGCGCGATGAGCGGCGTCCCGGCGATCCTCGTCTCGATCCTGTTGCTGTGCCTCAACGCGTTCTTCGTCGGCGCGGAGTTCGCCCTGGTCAGCGCGCGGCGCGACCGGCTGGAGGCGATGGCCGAGCGCGGCGTGGACCGCGCCCGGATGGTGATCCGCGCGGCCGAGAAGACGTCGATCATGATGGCCGGCGCCCAGTTCGGCATCACGCTGTGCACGATCGCCCTCGGTGCCCTGGGTGAACCGACCGTGGCGCACTACCTGGAGCAGGTGCTCGAACCGCTGGGCGTGCCGGACGCGGTGGTGCACGGGATCGCGTTCGCGATCGCGCTGCTGATCGTGTCCGTGCTGCACGTGCTGCTCGGCGAGATGGTCACCAAGAACATCGCGATCGCCGCGCCCGAGCGGACCGCGGTCTGGCTGACGCCGTTGCTGGTCGGCTGGGTGCGGCTGACCCGCCCGGTGATCTCGCTGCTGAACCTGATGGCCAACGGCATCCTGCGGCTGCTGCACGTCGAACCGAAGAACGAGCTGGAGTCGGCGTACACCTCGGAGGAACTGGCCAGCCTGATCGCCGACTCCCGGCGCGAGGGCCTGCTGGACGACTCCGAGCACCGCCGCCTCACCCAGACGTTGTCCTCGGCGGGACGGACCGTAGCCGACGTCCTGGTGCCGATCGACTCCCTCACGACCGTGCCCTACCCGCCCAAGATCGGCGACATCGAGGCGGCCGTCGTGTCGACCGGGTTCTCCCGGTTCCCGGTGCGGTTGTCCGACGGCCGGTTGAACGGGTATGTGCACGTCAAGGACGTGCTCGACATGGCAGGCGCGGACGCGGACACCCCGCTGCCGTGGGCCCGGGTGCGGGGCCTGCCGCAGATCCCCGCGGACGTCCGGCTGGACGAGGCGCTCGCCGCGTTGCGCCGGGTGCAGTCCCACCTGGCCAAGGCGGTTCACTCGGACGGGACCGTCCTCGGCGTGGTCGCGCTGGAGGACCTCGTCGAGGAGTACGTGGGCACCGTGCGGGACAGCACGCACATCGGCGAATAATGACCGCTATGACCACCGTGCTGTCCGAGCGGGAGTGGCATGCCCGCAGGGACGCGCATGCCACCCGGATGGCACGGTGGGTCGAGCCGCACCAGCAGCGCAAGGCCCAGGGGATCAAGCACCCCGTGCTGGACTTCCTTTTCACGTACTACTCGTACCGGCCGGCCCGGCTGACCCGATGGCATCCCGGACCCGATGTGGTGCTGGCCGGGGAGTCCGCCTCGGAGTACCTCGACTGGTCGGGGTACGTGCCGGTGCCTTCCGGCGTGACCCTCGACCGCGCGGCTCTGACCGAGACCCGGCGGGCCTCGGTTTCGTTCGTCGTGGGTTTGCTGCGGGCCACCGAGACCCGGGCGCCCCGGCTCGGGTGTTTCGGGTTGCACGAGTGGGCGATGGTCTACCGCGCGGGGTCCATCCGGCACGACCAACCACTGCGCCTGGGTGCGGAGGGCACCGACCGCGTGGTGGAGTCGCTGCCGATCAAGTGCGGGCACTTCGACGCGTTCCGGTTCTTCACCGCACCGGCGCGTCCGTTGAATACCCTGCAGCCCACCCGGGAGGCTCAGGTCGACTTGGAGCAGCCCGGGTGCCTGCACGCCAACATGGACCTGTTCAAGTGGGCTTACAAGCTGGCGCCGTTCACACCTTCCGAGCTACTGGCGGACTGCTTCGAGCTGGCGTCGGACATCCGGGCGCTGGACATGCGGGCATCGCCGTATGACCTCAGTGCGTTCGGGTACTCGCCCGTTCGGATCGAGACCGCTCCCGGGCGGGCCGAGTACGCGCGTCAGCAGGCCTCGTTCGCTGTGCGGGCTGCGCCGCTGCGGCGTCGGCTGATCGAACTGGGAGAGCGCCTCCTCGCCTGGATCGCTACCTAATGGGGATTGATCGGCGTGGCCTCCCACCGATTGTGGTTGGTGGGGGTGAGGCTGGTTGCCGAGCCGCTGGCCGGTGAGCACTGTCATCA
>NZ_JBFAPA010000040.1:1637-4835 GCF_040675465.1 Actinocrispum sp. NPDC049592
GGTTGTCTGGTGTGGTGTTTGAGAACTGTACAGTGGATGCGAGCATCTTTGTGGTCAAGTTGTTAAGGGCATACGGTGGATGCCTTGGCATCAGGAGCCGATGAAGGACGTAGGAGGCTGCGATAAGCCTCGGGGAGCTGTCAACCGAGCTGTGATCCGAGGATTTCCGAATGGGGAAACCCGGCACCCGTTATGGGGTGTCACCCGCACCTGAATATATAGGGTGTGTGGAGGGAACGCGGGGAAGTGAAACATCTCAGTACCCGTAGGAAGAGAAAACAACCGTGATTCCGTGAGTAGTGGCGAGCGAAAGCGGAAGAGGCTAAACCGTTGGCGTGTGATACCTGGCAGGGGTTGCGTCAGCGGGGTCGTGGGACCCACTGGACTGTGCTGCCATGCAGTCGAGGAGTTATAAAATCACGTGGCTAGTTGAAGTGGTCTGGAAAGCCACACCGTAGAGGGTGAAAGTCCCGTAAGCGAAAGTTCGTGATCTCCTTTGGTGGTGTTCCCGAGTAGCAGCGAGCTCGTGGAATTTGCTGTGAATTTGGCGGGACCACCCGTTAAGCCTAAATACTTCCTGGTGACCGATAGCGGACTAGTACCGTGAGGGAAAGGTGAAAAGTACCCCGGGAGGGGAGTGAAAGAGTACCTGAAACCGTGTGCCTACAAGCCGTCAGAGCCTTTTGGGGTGATGGCGTGCCTTTTGAAGAATGAGCCTGCGAGTTAGTGCTGCGTGGCGAGGTTAACCCGGGTGGGGTAGCCGTAGCGAAAGCGAGTCTGAATAGGGCGTTGAGTCGCGTGGTCTAGACCCGAAGCGGAGTGATCTACCCATGGCCAGGGTGAAGCGCCGGTAAGACGGTGTGGAGGCCCGAACCCACCAGGGTTGAAAACCTGGGGGATGAGCTGTGGGTAGGGGTGAAAGGCCAATCAAACTCCGTGATAGCTGGTTCTCCCCGAAATGCATTTAGGTGCAGCGTCGTATGTTTCTCACCGGGGGTAGAGCACTGGATGGCCTAGGGGGCCTACAAGCTTACTGAAGTCAACCAAACTCCGAATACCGGTGAGTGAGAGTGCGGCAGTGAGACTGCGGGGGATAAGCTTCGTAGTCGAGAGGGAAACAGCCCAGAACACCAGCTAAGGCCCCTAAGTGTGCGCTAAGTGGGAAAGGATGTGGGGTCGCCCAGACAACCAGGAGGTTGGCTTAGAAGCAGCCATCCTTGAAAGAGTGCGTAATAGCTCACTGGTCAAGTGGTCCTGCGCCGACAATGTAGCGGGGCTTAAGCGTACCGCCGAAGCTGTGTCATTCACACATGTGATCCGCTTGGTTCTTTGGAACTTTGTGCAGTCGTGTGGATGGGTAGGGGAGCGTCCTGCATCCGTGGAAGCGGCGATGGAAGTCAGCCGTGGAGGGTGTGGGAGTGAGAATGCAGGCATGAGTAGCGATAGCAGAGTGAGAACCTCTGCCGCCGGATGACCAAGGGTTCCTGGGCCAGGCTAATCCGCCCAGGGTAAGTCGGGACCTAAGGCGAGGCCGACAGGCGTAGTCGATGGACAACGGGTTGATATTCCCGTACCCGCGCGAACGCGACCATGATGAACCTCTTGATACTAACCACCCGAACTGATGCGAGTCTTCGGACGAGTTGAGGGGAGCGTGGGATCTGATTGGGTAGTAGTCAAGCGATGGGGTGACGCAGGAAGGTAGCTCCGCCAGTGAGTGGATTAACTGGTGTAAGCGTGTAGGCCGAGTGATAGGCAAATCCGTCACTCATTGAGGCTGAGACGTGATGCGTAGCCGATTGAGGCGAAGTGGGTGATCCTATGCTGCCGAGAAAAGCCTCTAGCGAGTGTTCGAGTGGCCCGTACCCTAAACCGACACAGGTGGTCAGGTAGAGAATACTAAGGCGTTCGGGTGAACTGTGGTTAAGGAACTCGGCAAAATGCCCCCGTAACTTCGGGAGAAGGGGGGCCGTGTGGCGTGAAACGCCTTGCGCGTGGAGCGTTGTGTGGCCGCAGAGACTAGCGAGAAGCGACTGTTTACTAAAAACACAGGTCCGTGCGAAGTCGTAAGACGATGTATACGGACTGACGCCTGCCCGGTGCTGGAACGTTAAGAGGACGGGTTAGTCCGTAAGGGCGAAGCTCAGAATTTAAGCGCCAGTAAACGGCGGTGGTAACTATAACCATCCTAAGGTAGCGAAATTCCTTGTCGGGTAAGTTCCGACCTGCACGAATGGCGTAACGACTTCTCGGCTGTCTCAACCACAGGCCCGGTGAAATTGCACTACGAGTAAAGATGCTCGTTACGCGCGGCAGGACGGAAAGACCCCGGGACCTTTACTATAGCTTGGTATTGGTGCTCGGTTCGGCTTGTGTAGGATAGGTGGGAGACTGTGAAGCGGTCACGCCAGTGGTTGTGGAGTCAATCTTGAAATACCACTCTGGTCGAATTGGGTGTCTAACCTCGGACCATGATCTGGTTCAGGGACAGTGCCTGGTGGGTAGTTTAACTGGGGCGGTTGCCTCCTAAAGGGTAACGGAGGCGCTCAAAGGTTCCCTCAGCCTGGTTGGCAATCAGGTGTTGAGTGCAAGTGCACAAGGGGGCTTGACTGTGAGACTGACGGGTCGAGCAGGGACGAAAGTCGGAACTAGTGATCCGGCCATGGCTTGTGGAAGCGTGGTCGCTCAACGGATAAAAGGTACCCCGGGGATAACAGGCTGATCTTGCCCAAGAGTCCATATCGACGGCATGGTTTGGCACCTCGATGTCGGCTCGTCGCATCCTGGGGCCGGAGTAGGTCCCAAGGGTTGGGCTGTTCGCCCATTAAAGCGGTACGCGAGCTGGGTTTAGAACGTCGTGAGACAGTTCGGTCCCTATCCGCCGCGCGCGTAGGAGACTTGAGGAAGGCTGTCCCTAGTACGAGAGGACCGGGACGGACGAACCTCTGGTGTGCCAGTTGTTCTGCCAAGGGCATGGCTGGTTGGCTACGTTCGGAAGGGATAACCGCTGAAGGCATCTAAGCGGGAAGCTCGTTCCAAGATGAGGTCTCCCACCCTTGATGGGGTAAGGCTCCCAGCTAGATGACTGGGTTGATAGGCCAGAGATGGAAGCGCAGTAATGTGTGGAGTTGACTGGTACTAATAGGCCGAGGACTTGTCTACAAAGGTGTTACGCATCCACTGTACGGTTCTGAAACA
>NZ_JBFAPA010000041.1:0-1511 GCF_040675465.1 Actinocrispum sp. NPDC049592
GGTTAGACATCCCAGGGCCGTGGCTTGTCAAGCGGCGGTTTGGTGATCTTGGGTGCGGTGGGCCCAGGCGGTGTGTTCGTCATAGCAGGTGTGGTGGCGTAGGCAGCCGTGCAGGATGCCGACGAGTCGGTTGCCCAGGGCGCGTAGGGCCTGGTGGTGCAGGTCGCCGGCGGCGCGGTGGTGGTCGTAGAAGGCGCGGGCGCCGGGACTGATACTGATCGCGCAGAAGGCCCATTGGTCGATGGCGTCGTAGAGGCGTCGGTTGCGGACGTGGCGGGCCAGCACGGCACGCTTCTTGCCGGAGGCGACGGTCAGTGGTGATGTGCCGGCGTAGTTCTTGCGAGACTTGGCGTCGGTGTAGCGGTCGGGGGCATCCCCGAACTCACCGAGCACCCGGGCGCCGAGCACGTCACCGAGTCCTGGCTGGGAGAGGTAGATGGCGGCGTCCGGGTGTTGCCTAAAACGGTCCGCGAGCTGGGATTCCAGCTCGGTGATCTGCCGGTTGAGCTCGGCGATGATGCCCACCGCGGCGCGGGTGGTGGCGGCGAACGCGGCGGCGACCGGGTCCGGTGCGCTCAACTGCTCGGTGCGCAGCGCAGCCTGGATCTGCCGGGCTCGCGCCTCGACGTTGCGCTTGCGCCCGCCCCGGCGTAGCGCCGAGGAGATCTGTGCGAGGGTCAGCCGGGCTGCCCCGGTCGGAGTCGGGGCACGGCCGAGCACCGCGAGGGTGTCGCGGTCGGACAGATCGTCGAACGCCACCAGGGCGGCCGGGTAGTACTCACGCAGTGCCGAGCGCAGCGTGTTGGTGTGCCGGGTGCGGGCCCAGATCAGGCTCTGATGGCCGCGGGCCAGCACCTTGATCGCCTCAGCAGCCGCGCTGTCGGCGGCGATCGGGCGATGGTTGTGCCGGTCGGTGCGGACCAGATCGGCCAACACCTTGGCATCGGCGGCATCCGACTTCGCCCCGGACACGTGGTGACGATCCCGGTAGCGAGCCACCGCCAACGGATTGATCGCATACACCCGATAGCCGGCCGTGGTCAGCGCGTCTACCCACAGGCCGCGGTCGGTCTCGATCCCCACCACCACCTCGTCAGGCTGCTCGACATGCCCGGCCAGCAACTCGTGCAGCCGCCCCATCCCGGCCAGCCCCTCCGGCAGTTGCCGCGCCGTCAGCCGAGCACCCGTCTGGTCCATCACATACACGTCGTGGTGATCCTCAGCCCAGTCATCACCCACAAAGATCATCGATCACCTCGCCCCTTTCTCTTGTCACACACCAGGTCTGAGCCGAGAGCGCCCGGCGGCAACCTAATGGATCAGTGCTCAGCGGCGACGACATCCCATCAGCGCTGCGGGCAACCCTCACCCACCAGCCGGGGCAACGATCTAACCCTAGGACTCAACCACTCCAGGTGATGACAGTGCTCACCGGCCAGCGGCTCGGCAACCAGCCTCACCCCCACCAACCACAATCGGTGGGAGGCCACGCCGATCAATCCCCATTAGGT
>NZ_JBFAPA010000042.1:0-1122 GCF_040675465.1 Actinocrispum sp. NPDC049592
CTAGGTGTTGCGGGTCATGAGGTTGGTGACGCGGGTGAGGGCCTGAGGATGGGGACGGGTCTTTCAGCGGCAGGATGAGAAGTACCACCAACTCGTCCGCCGAGCAGAAAGACCCGTCCGTGCTCCACCGTAACGCCCCGCTGTCCGTGGAAGGCCGCCGCCGTCTCGTGCAGCGTTGCCAGACCCGCCCGATCGCCCACGTCGCCGCGGAAATGGGCATCTCCCGCCAATGCGCTTCGAAATGGGTCAACCGCTACCGCCGGTTCGGCGAGGCAGGACTGCTGGACCGGCCCAGCGTCCCGCACCACCAGCCCACCGCCACCTCAGCCGAGGTCATCGTCCGGATCGAACAACTCCGCCGATCCGGCAAACACCCAGCCCGCCGCATCGCGCTGGAACTAGCCGGCGAGGGCACCCTGATCTCGGTGCGCACGGTCAGCCGGCACTTGGTCCATCTCGGGCTCAACCGGCGGAAGTTCCTCGACCCCACCGGCGAGAGCAACCGGGCACCCCGCCGGATCATCGCCCGCTGGCCCGGCCACATGGTCCACCTCGACGTCAAGAAAGTCGGGCGGATCCCCGACGGCGGCGGCTGGCGCGCCCACGGCCGCGGCAGCGAACAGGCACGGCGGTCCAAGCGGGCCACCGGCCGGGGCCCGCGGGTGTCCTACACCTACCTGCATTCCGCGGTCGATGGGTTCTCCCGGCTGGCCTACACCGAGGCCCTCCCGGACGAGAAGGCCCGCACCGCGATCGCGTTCCTTTCCCGGGCACGGGCGTTCTTTGCCGCCCACGGCGTCACCCACATCCACCGGGTCGTCACCGACAACGGCTCCTGCTACAAAGCCGGCGACTTCGCCACCGCCCTACACGGGCTGGGGGCACGTCATCAGCGCATCACGCCTTACACACCGCGCCACAACGGCAAAGTCGAACGCTACAACCGGATCCTGGCTGAGGAATTCCTCTACGCCCGCACCTGGACCAGCGAACAACAGAGGTCAGACGCTCTTCCGGTGTGGAATGTGCACTACAACTACCATCGACCCCACACTGCCGCCGGAAACCAACCACCAGCCATCCGGCTCCACACCGGCGTCACCAACGTCATGGCCTCGTACA